>CAIVAU010000178.1 GCA_903903925.1 uncultured cyanobacterium | reverse complement strand
CTCGTTCTAGGACCGTGTAAGGTTATGCCGTTAGAACACCCAAACATTACCTGTCGTAGCATTGATATTGATGTTGTTCTGCCCTTAAAACAAACTTGGCAAGAAGAAAAACTCATAGACCAATTACTGGCAGAACTCACCACCAAAGCTTCTTTTGATCAGGTCATAGCCTACCGTGGCTTTCATCGCTGGGTACAAGATTTTCAACCAGTCCAATTAGATGGAGATGTTGAAAGGAATTCTCGGTTGAGAGATGCGGGAGTTTACTTGATTACAGGCGGCTTAGGAGGTGTTGGTTTAGCACTTGCAGAATATTTGGCACAGCAGGTACAAGCAAAACTTATACTGATCGGGCGATCGCCAATTCCCAACCACTCCGAGTGGGAACAATGGTTATTAACTCACGAGCCGCAGGATGCCGTCAGTTCTATAATTCGGAAATTGCAAACAATTGTTGCCTTGGGTGCAGAGGTTATGGTGGTCAGCGCCGACATCACTAACCTAGAACAAATGTCGGCAGCAATCCAAAAAGCTAATCACCAATTTGGTCAGATTCATGGGGTGATTCATGCAGCCGCAGTTCCAGGGGGAGGCATAATTCAACTAACAACACTAGAAGCAGTAGCAAGTGCCCTAGCACCAAAAGTTAGGGGAACACGAGTACTCGATGTTCTATTTAAGGACACTCAACTAGATTTCTTCGTTCTTTGTTCATCACTGAGTTCATTTGCTGGTGCACCAGGGATTGTAGACTATACTGCGGAAAATGCTTTTCTTGATGCGTTTGCTCACTACAAAACATCTCAAAATAGCAGTTTCACCATATCAATCAACTGGGATAGATGGAACGGACTAGGCATGGCAGTTGCTGTTGAAGCACGGCATAAAGCAATAACAGGGGAAGATCTAGCGGCAGGAATGACCGTTTCAGAAGGCATTGAGGCGTTTAGACGTATTCATAGCTGTGCAACAGTACCCCAGGTCATTGTCTCAACGCAAAATATTCTGACCCAATTTCACAGCAAGAATTCTGTCAAGTCGTTCAAACATGAATTAGCCCAGGTGACAAACTATCCCAAGCCTCAACTGGGGAATGCTTATGTTGCTCCCTCTAGCGAAATTGAAAGCACACTTGCTGAGATTTGGCAACAAATCCTAGGTGTTGAACCGGTGGGTGTCCGCGACAATTTCTTTGAGTTGGGAGGAGATTCTTTATTTGCTGCCCAGCTTGTTTCTCGGCTGTGCAAAACCTTTGAGATCGAACTGCCTTATAAGAGCCTCTTTAGTGCACCGACTGTAGCTGAGTTGGCTGAGGTGATGCTCCAAAAACTGGCTGAGCAGACAGATCAGGAAGCGCTAGCTCAAGCATTAGCAGAAATCGAGCAACTATCGGAAGATGAGGCACAGGAAATACTAACATCACAAGCTGTAGGGGGTTTAAATGAGTGACCTTTCTCAACGACTCGCTGGGCTTTCCCCGGAAAAACTTAAGCTTCTTGCACAACGGCTAAACAAGAACAAAGGGGAAGCCATTTCACAACCACAAATAAATCCTCAAAGTAGAGAGTCCAATTCTTTTCCCCTATCCTTTGCCCAGCAGCGCCTGTGGTTCCTTGACCAGTTGCAACCCGGCAATATTGCCTATAACATCTCCCAAGCTATGTACCTGAAAGGTTGGCTGAATGTCACTGCTTTGGAGCAAAGCTTCCACGAAATTGTGAGACGTCACGAAGTCTTAAGAACGATTTTTGCAATGATAGATGGGGAACCCATTCAGGTGATCTCCCCCTCCCTGAATTTCATTCTACCATTAGTAGATTTGACCGAGTTGCCGGAAACTGCCCAAAAAGTTAAGGTTCAGCAGTTAGCAACTAATGAGGCTCAGCATCCCTTTGACCTAGCACATGGTCCCTTGCTGCGAGTCACGTTGCTAAAGCTGGGTGAGGCAGAGCATGTGTTGCTGTTTGTCATGCATCATATTGTTTCCGATGCTAAGTCATGTGGAATTATTATTCAGGAACTAGCAGTACTCTACAAAGCTTTTTCTGTAGGTCAGCCTTCACTCCTGCCAGAGTTATCCATCCAATATGCAGACTTTGCTTACTGGCAGCGGCAATGGTTGCAAGGGGCAGTGCTTGCAGAACAACTGGCTTACTGGAAACAGCAGTTAGCTGACACACCGCCTGTATTGGCTCTACCGACAGATAGATCCAGTTTAGGCGTTCAAAACTTGGCAGGCGATAGTATTTCCTTTCAGCTATCACTTAGCCTGAGTGCAATGCTGAAAAAATTCAGCCAGAGTGAGGGAGCTACTCTGTTCATCACTCTACTAGCAGCGTTTCAAACATTACTTTACCGCTACAGCACCCAAGACGACTTCTGTGTTGGTACAGCGATCGACAACCGCAAAATTGGTGAGACAGATACACTAATTGGCTTTTTTGTCAATAATTTAGTTTTGCGTGCAGATCTATCAGGCAATCCTAGTTTCCGAGAACTATTAACTCGAGTGCGTGAGGTAGCACTGGCAGCTTATGCTCACCAAGACTTACCCTTTGAAAAACTGGTAGAAGAACTGCAACCAGAGCGAAATTTGAGCCAAAATCCTTTATTTCGGGTCATGTTTGTTTTTTGGAATGCGCCAATGCCAGATCTGGAGCTTGGAGGCTTGAGCTTGAGACCTATAGACATTGATCGCAGGACGTCACGATTTGATTTGACTTTGGCTATGGCAGACACACAGCAGGGTTTGGTGGCATCATTTGAGTACAATACAGGTTTGTTCGATGGGGCAACCATCACCCGAATGGTGGGACATTTCCAGACCCTGTTGTCAGGTATCGTTGCTAATCCAGACCAGCAACTAACAGACCTACCCATCTTAACTTCAGCAGAGCACCATCAGCTACTAGTGGAGTGGAACAATACCGCGACAAACTACCCCAAAGTTCAGTGTATCCATCAGCTATTTGAAATTCAAGTGGAGCAAACACCTGATGCTGTGGCAGTGGTCTTTGTAGACGAGCGCAGCGAGGCTTCTCGCAGAGTAGATGAGCAGCTAACTTACCGAGAGCTAAATTATCAAGCAAATCAACTAGCACATCACTTGCAGACACTGGGTGTGGAACCAGAAGTGCTAGTAGGTGTCTGCCTAGAACGCTCTGTAGAGATGGTGATTGGACTGCTGGGCATTCTGAAAGCAGGAGGGGCTTATGTCCCTCTAGACCCAACGTATCCTAAGGAGCGACTAGCCTTAATGTTGCAGGATACTCAAACCCCAGTATTGTTGACGCAGCGACACTTGGTAAAGACGTTGCCTCCTCATCAGGCGCAAGTTATTTGTTTAGATACAGACTGGAAAGCCAATGCTGACGGATCTGGTTTGCAGTACCAATCAAACCCGGTTAGCGGGGTAACTATCGAAAATCTCGCCTATGTAATTTACACCTCTGGCTCTACAGGCAAACCCAAGGGCGTAATGAACACCCACATGGGACTATGCAATCGTTTGCTCTGGATGCAAGATGTCTATCACTTAACAGAAACAGATCGTGTTTTGCAAAAGACTCCCTTCAGCTTCGATGTTTCAATCTGGGAGTTTTTCTGGCCATTGCTGAATGGTATTTGTCTGGTTGTCGCCCAACCAGGAGGTCATCAAGACAGTGCTTATCTAGTCAAGCTGATTGCTAAAGAGCAAATCACCACGATCCATTTTGTTCCCTCTATGCTGCAAGTTTTCCTTGAAGACCCAGGACTGGAGGTCTGTATTTGTCTAAAGCATGTGATTTGCAGTGGTGAGGGGTTGTCCTTGAAACTCCAGAAACGTTTCTTTGCTCGTCTCAATGCCCAACTGCATAATCTTTATGGGCCCACTGAAGCTGCCATTGATGTTACTTTCTGGGTTTGCGATCGCTATCGCCATTCGGATTTACCCATTGTTCCGATTGGTCGCCCGATAGCCAATACGCAAATCTATTTACTAGACTCATTTGGGCGATCAGTTCCCATTGGTGTGCCAGGTGAACTGCACATAGGCGGTGCAGGACTAGCACGTGGCTACCTTAATCGCCCCGAACTGACCGCTGTTAATTTCATTCCCAATCCCTTGAGTCAAGAACTTGGAACCCGCCTTTATAAAACAGGGGATTTAGCACGTTACTTGCCAGATGGAAATCTTGAATTTCTGGGACGAATTGATCACCAAGTGAAGATTCGCGGCTTCCGGATTGAACTTGGGGAGATTGAGGCAGTGCTAGTGCAACACCAGGCTGTGCGGGAGACTATAGTTTTAGCGCGGGAGGTTCAACCAGGTGACAAGCAGTTGGTGGCTTATGTCGTCCCTAACAGCGAGCAGACACCTACCATCAGTCAACTACGGACATTTTTGAAGCAGCAGTTACCTGAGTATATGGTGCCTGCAGTCTTTGTGATGCTAGAGGCACTGCCATTGTTGCCCAATGGCAAGGTAAACCGCCAGATGTTGCCTTTTGCACAACTTGAGCCTAGTGACACTTTTGTTGCGCCTCGCACTCCGGTTGAGCAGGTGTTAGCCGGAATCTGGGCAGAGGTGCTGGGCTTGGAAACAGTCAGCATTGATCGCAACTTCTTTGATTTAGGTGGACACTCCCTTCTGGCGACTCGTGTGATTTCTCAGATCCGGAAAATCTTTAAGATAGATCTGGCTTTACGTCGCTTATTTGAAGAACCAACAGTTATCAGGTTAGCCAAAGACATTGAAAGAGCCATTCATGCAGGGTTGGGATTGGAACTTCCACCCATCAAGCGCATTTCCAGGGACGGCGAATTGCCCTTATCCTTTGCACAAGCTAGGCTATGGTTTCTCGCTCAGTTAGAACAAAACAGCCCTTTTTACAATATCCCCAGTGCTTTTCGGTTACAAGGAAGGCTGAATCTAGCAGCACTCTCGCAAAGCCTCAACGAAATTCTGCGCCGTCACGAAGTCTTGCGAACTACCTTTTTGACAGTAGAAGGACGACCCGTTCCAGTTATCTCACCAGCAACACGGCTAGACTTGCCAATCATAGACCTGTGCAAGGTGCCTAAGTCTCAGCAACAGACCATAGTTAGACAACTGACGATTACCGAGGCAAAACAGCCTTTTGATCTGAGTACTGGTCCTTTGCTGCGGGTAAAATTGCTGTGGATCAGTGAACAGGAGTATGTCGCTTTATTCACAATGCACCATATTGTTGCTGATGGTTGGTCTATTGGTGTGCTGGTGCGTGAGATGGCAGCGCTTTATCAAGCCTTCTGTAACGGACACCCCTCACCTCTAGGTGAATTACCGATTCAGTATGTGGACTTTGCGGTTTGGCAGCGGCAATCTGTGATCAAAGAGGTATTCAAAGCTCAGCTTTCTTACTGGCGGCAACATTTGGAAGGTGCACCAACACTGCTACAGTTGCCCACCGATTACAAGCGCCCCACTGTTGCTACTGTTCGAGGAGCCACTTATTCTTTCAGCCTATCACCAGAACTATCTTTTGGGCTCAAAACCTTGAGCAGGAAGGAAGAGAGTACCCTGTTTATGACCCTGTTAGCAGCGTTCAAGATCCTGCTGTACCGCTACACGCTTAACACAGATATCGTGGTAGGAACGCCCATCGCCAACCGCCACCAACCTGAGATCGAAGGGTTAATTGGCTTTTTTGTCAATATACTGGTTTTGCGCACTGATCTATCTGACAATCCTAGCTTTGACGAATTGCTGGGTCGAGTGCGTGAGGTGGCGCTACAAGCCTATACTCACCAAGATTTACCTTTTGAGCAGTTGGTGGAGGAACTACAGCCGCAGCGCTCAACTAGCTACACGCCTCTGTTTCAGGTAATGTTTGTGCTTCAAAATGCACCTCTAGCTTCGATAGAGTTGTCAGGCTTGACTGTGAGTTCCCTAGAAAGTAACATCGGCACAGCGAAGTTTGATTTAACTCTGTCCATGCAAGAGACAACAGAGGAGCTTATCGGGACTCTGGAGTACAATAGCGACTTGTTCGACGAGGGCACTATCTGCCGAATGGTGGGTCATTTGCATGAGTTGCTCACAGCAATTGTCGCCAATCCAAAACAGCACCTTGACGAGTTACCACTGTTGACTAAGGCAGAACAGCATCAGTTGCTGGTTGCATGGAATGACACCCAAGCAGAGTATCCGATCAACCAGTGCATCCATCAGTTGATTGAAGCTCAGGTAGAGCGATCGCCTGACGCAGTGGCAGTCGTTTTTGTAGACCAACATTTAACCTACGAGGAACTGAACGCCAAAGCAAATCAGCTAGCGCACCACTTACAGGCTTTGGGCGTCGGACCAGAGGTGTTGGTAGGTATCTGCTTGGAGCGTTCTGTGGATATGATCGTGGGACTGCTAGCCATCCTCAAAGCAGGAGGGGCTTACGTGCCTTTAGATCCGACTTATCCACAAGAGCGCTTGGACTTCGTACTGCAAGATACTCAATTGCCCGTGCTCTTAACTCAGCAGCGGCTCATAGAGAAGTTTCCCCAGCATCAAGTACAGGTGGTATGCTTAGATACTAGCTGGTCAGCAATTGCCCGACAGAGCAAACAGAACCCTTCCAACCCGGTGAAACCCAAAAATTTAGCCTACATCATCTACACTTCTGGCTCCACAGGACAACCCAAGGGTGTACAGATTACGCATCAAAACCTAGTTCACTCCACTTGGTCTCGTATCCTTTACTACTCTGAGCCTGTCACCAGCTTTTTACTAGTTTCACCCTTTGTTTTCGATAGTTCCGTTGCCGGTATTTTTTGGACTTTATGTCAAGGTGGAGTTCTTTCGCTGCCCCAAGAGAAATTTCAGCTAGAGCTATTACAGTTGATAGAAATGATAGCTCAGCGTCAGATCTCGCATATATTGTGTCTTCCGTCTCTCTACAAGCTGATTTTGGAGTACGCCGAACCACGACAACTTGATTCTCTTTGCACCGTCATTGTTGCGGGGGAGTCTTGTTCAGCAGAGTTAGTCAAACTTCATTACCAGTTGCTACCTCATACCCCCCTGTTCAACGAATACGGTCCAACGGAAGGAACAGTCTGGAGCAATGTTTACAATTGTCAAAATCATGATGTTCAAAAGGCGGTGTCCATTGGTTACCCGATTGCCAATACACAAATCTATTTACTAGACTCATTTGGGCGATCAGTTCCCATTGGTGTGCCAGGGGAATTACACATAGGCGGTGTAGGATTAGCACGTGGCTACCTCAATCGTCCTGAACTGACCGCTGTTAATTTCATTCCCAATCCCTTGAGTCAAGAACCTGGAACCTGCCTTTACAAAACAGGGGATTTAGCACGTTACCTACCGGATGGCAACATTGAATTTCTGGGACGAATTGATCATCAGGTGAAGATTCGCGGCTTCCGGATCGAACTTGGGGAAATTGAGGCGGTGCTAGCCCAACACCCAGAGGTGCTTCAAACTGTGGTCATAGCTAGGGAAAACAATGGCGACAAAAGCCTAGTGGGTTACCTGGTTCTAAAGTCGGAAAAAGCTCCTACCAGCAGTGAACTGCGCCGCTTTCTCAAGGAGAAGTTACCCGATTACATGATACCATCAGTATTTATGGTGCTAGAAGCTTTGCCTTTGACGCCCAATGGCAAGGTAAACCGCGAGGCGTTACCGACACCAGACCAGAACCGAACTGAGCGCGAAAAAGTCTACGTAGAACCACGCACACCAGTTGAAGAGTTACTGGCAAGAATTTGGTCTCAAGTACTTGGGATTGAGCGAGTTGGTATTCACGACAACTTCTTCGATTTGGGCGGGCATTCAATGCTTATCACTCAGCTTGTTGTTCGGGTGCGAGAAACCTTTCAAGTTGAGCTACCCTTGCGTAGTCTGTTTGAGATGCCCACAGTTGCGGAATTGGCCCAGAGTATTGCGATCGCTCAAAATACAGGAGCTTCATCTACGACTGTTGGCACAAAAACTCTCGTGAATCTCAAGGCTGAAGCTGTCCTTGACCCTACGATTTACCCAAGCATACCTGTTCAGTATATCACAGAACCATCTGGTATTTTCTTAACTGGAGCCACAGGTTTTGTCGGGGCTTTTTTGCTACATGAACTCCTGCTGCAAACTCACGCAGATATTTATTGTTTGGTACGTGCTTCTGATCTCAAAGAGGGTAAGAAGAGAATTCAAAGCAGCCTTGAATCTTATTTACTTTGGGATGAATCTCTTAGTTGCAGAATTATCCCTGTTGTAGGAGATCTATCTCAGCCGCTTTTAGGGCTTTCCCAAAAAGAGTTTCAAGCAATGGCTGAGTTAGTTGACGTCATCTATCACAATGGAGCATGGGTTCATCATACTACTCCCTACTCTGTACTTAAGGCAGCTAATGTTTTGGGAACCCAAGAAGTTTTGAGATTGGCAAGTCAAGTTAAAGTAAAACAGGTACATTTTATTTCAACCAAAAGCGTTTTTTCCTCAGTTGATGATTCTGAAGTTCGGGTCGTTCGAGAAGATGACAGCTTAGATGATTACCAATTGCCATCGGTCGGCTATTCTCAAAGTAAATGGGTTGCTGAACAGTTAGTCACTATTGCACGTAACCGAGGTCTTCCTGTTTGTATATATAGGATAGGACGTGTATCAGGGCATAGTCAAACTGGTGTTTTTAATAGAAATGACTTCTTATACAAACTAATTATTGGCTGTATCCAACTTGGAAGTGTGCCGGAAAAAGAGATGATCGAGGACATGGCTCCTGTGGATTATATCAGCAGTGCGATCGTCCATTTATCAAAGCAAAAGGAATCCTTAGACAAAGCATTTCATTTTGTCAATCACCAGCCTTTCAACTCCAGAATGCTCCTCAACGTACTTAACTCGTTTGGTTATCCATTGCAACAGATTTCTTATGATCAGTGGCGAAAATATCTGCTCAAAGTTGCGGAACGTTCGCCAGAACACACCTTGTATCCACTCGTATCGTTTTTTCCTTCAAGGAGTTCTGAAAAAGAAACGTCCAACTTAGGAACACTGCAATTTGACTGTCAGAATACACTCAATGGGCTTGCTGGTACTTCTATAGTCTGTCCTCCTGTAGATGAGCAGTTGCTTTCTACTTACTTGTCACACCTGATTCATAATGGTTTCCTTATGCCTCCGCAGCCGGATAATTAGCTCTTAAGATTCTGGCAAAAGACATTTCTCACGAATCAAGCTTTGGCAAATTCAAATAATACTTTATTTGTCAACAGTACAGCACGTATATTTTGATATAAAGAGGTACTATAATGCTCCTAGGCAGGGCTACAGCAGAAGGAACAAGGTGTTACAGCGAACGGCACAGAAAGGACTGTGTCCCAGATCATTTCCGAGAAAGTGGCGATCTGATTGTAAGCTCTATTGGGATCGGAACCTATCTTGGTGAACCCGATGAGCAAACCAACGCCCTTGTGACAGAAGCTGTGATCGAATCAGTCCGGCGCGGGGTCAATTTAATTGACTCAGCAATTAACTATCGGTATCAGCACAGCGAACGGAGTGTAGGAAAGGGTATTCAGCGTCTCGTGGAATCGGGAGAGGCGTCAAGAGATGAACTAATCATCTGTACAAAAGGTGGTTTCCTCGCGCATTCAAATCACAGCCAAGCAGACTCGTTTTACCAACAGTACGTCGAGCGAAGCAACTCTGAACTCAACATGACCGATCTGATTGCGGGACAACACTGCATACACCCGGAATTTCTGAGAGAGCAGATCAATGGTAGCCTGACAAATCTCGGGGTGCAGACAATTGATGTGTACTACATCCACAACCCAGAAATCCAACTCTCTGAAGTTGCACCAGAGATCTTCTACAATCGCTTACGGGCTGCCTTCGAGGTTATGGAAGAAGCGGCAGATGCTGGAAAAATTTCTGCTTACGGTCTGGCAACCTGGCATGGCTTGCGTGTACCTCCAACCGCCAATGACCATTTAGATTTAGCACGGGCAAAATCCCTTGCTCAGGAGGTGACTCTTAACAAGGAGGATCGATTCCGGTTCATCCAGTTTCCTTTGAACATGGCAATGCCGGAAGCACTTATTGCACCTACTCAAAAGCTTGGAGAAGAACAAATCCCAGTCTTGGAAGCTGCCTATCGTTTAGGCATTACCCCCATAGCTAGCAATTCCCTCTGTCAAGCACAAGTCGTGGGCAAAATCCCAGAAAATATCGCCTCCGCCTGTGGTGATGACCTCCGGACGGATGGCCAACGCGCACTCCAGTACACCAGAAGCGCCCCTGGTCTTCTCACCGCCCTTGTGGGAATGAAAGCCATAGAACATATAGAAGAGAACCTAGCCCTTACTGCTGTTCCACCGCTGGGGAGGAAGAATTTCCAAGAACTGACGCATCTAATTGTTGGAGTCTTGAAGAGTATGCACAGGGGTAGTGATAATTGGACTTTTGACGTATCCAATCTGTCTTATTCAAGCGGCATTCCTTTACGTGCCTAAACCATAACCTAATTGTACAACGCCAAGGTAACAGCACAGGAACTATGCGTATAAAAATTGTGGCATTGACATCACCGGGTGGTACCCGAGCTTACATTGCTCTTGGGCTAGGATTGCAACGGGCTGGTCATTCAGTACAGATCGCTACCTTTCCTTTTTTGCAAGAGTTGGTAAGCAGCTATGGATTAGACTTTGCGCCTGTAGACTGTCATAACTTTCAAAAGACAAGTCCAAGTCCAATGCCTTTTGGCAACAAACCTTTCCGTTTTATCCGCAATTTTGGCAATTGGCTGCGACCAGTCAATGATAGTCTGCTACCTGTACTCTGGCAAGTTTGTCAAGATACAGACGCCATTATTTTTAACCCAAATACATTTCCTTGCTACGATATCGCTGAAAAACTAGGTATACCTTGCTACGCAGCCTGTGAACAACCCCACCATCAAACTGATGTTTTTCCTTATTTTCATTTTCCTCACATAAACTTACCAGATGTTGCGCGTCCAATAGGCATTTACAACTGGCTAACCTACTCCTTGTTCGATCAACTCATCTGGCAATCTATTCGGCAACCATTCAACCAGTGGCGACAGGAAACCTTGAACTTGCCTTCTCTTCCTCCTTGGTCAGGTGTTTTAACTCGAATTCAGCAACAGAAAATACCATGTCTTTACACCTGTAGTCCTTCTTTTCTCCCTAAACCTTCCAATTGGCCTGACTGGGTTTATGTTACTGGCTATTGGTTTCTTGAACGCCCATCGACCTGGCAACCACCTACCGACTTGGTAGAATTTCTGGCTGCTGGGCCACCGCCAATTTATCTTGAAACCTGGCATGAGAAACTAGGAGTAGAGACAGTCCGCAAAGTGCTATTTCAGACGGGACAACGAGCTATTGTCAGAACCGTAGCAGGTGGTCTTCGTGATGCCGATTTTCCCGAAGATGAGGTATTGACTGTCAAATCAGTACCCCACGATTGGCTATTCCCCCAAATCGCAGCAGTGGTGCATCATGGTGGTCATGGTACAACATTGAATGGTATACGTGCTGGCGTTCCTACAGTTACCATACCCTACAATGGCGATCAGTTTTTGTGGTCTCGCAGAGTCGCGGAGTTAGGCTTAGGACCACCACCGATTGTTCAAGAACAGCCGTCAGTGGAGAAACTAGTCGCAGCTATTAGAATTGCTATCAGCGACACAAGGATGCGATCGCGTGCTGTAGCAATAGGCAACCGGATTCAGGCAGAGAACGGAGTGGCGAGGGCAGTCGAAGCCTTTCACAGGCATTTACCACCCAACTGGCAACAACACAATGTCGCAGCAAAATCTATCGACTACTAGGGTTGTGTCGTAAATGCAAGTATTTATCCTGATTTGGTTTGGTCAATTTGTCTCGTTGATCGGCTCGGGTCTCACTAGATTTGCGCTAGGTGTATGGGTATACCAAAGTAGTGGTAAAGTCACCCAATTCGCCCTGATTTCGTTATTCGGTATGCTGCCGGGTATCTTGATATCACCATTGGCAGGTGTGCTTGTGGATCGCTGGGATCGACGCTGGGCGATGCTTGTTGCTGATGCTGGGGCAGGACTGAGTACACTGTTGATTGCGCTGTTGCTTTTTGCCGATCAGCTTCAAGTCTGGCACATTTACCTCGCTGTAGCAGTTAGTTCGACCTTCAGTGCTTTCCAGTGGCCAGCCTATAGTGCTACGACTACGTTGCTTGTCCCTAAGCAACATCTTGGTCGTGCCAGCGGTATAGTACAGATGGCAGAGGCAGTGTCACGGCTGATTTCACCGATACTAGCTGGGACGCTAGTTGTAACTATTCGGCTTCAGGGTGTGATTTTCATTGACTGCGTGACTTTCCTGTTTGCGATTGTTACACTCATGCTTGTCCGATTTCCTAGACCCGAAATTACTGTAGAGGATAATGCGGGGAAAGGGTCGTTGTTGCATGAAGTCACCTATGGTTGGAGATACATCACTGCTCGACCTGGACTATTGGGATTGTTAATATTCTTCGCCGTCAGCAATTTCTTCATAGGAGTCGTCACCGTTCTGGTTACACCTCTAGTGCTGTCTTTTGCTTCGGTTGCTGTACTTGGCACTGTGTTATCCATTAGTGGGAGCGGTATGCTAGTTGGTGGTCTGGTGATGGGTGCTTGGGGCGGACCAAAGAACCGCATCAATGGCGTGTTCGGTTTTACGTTGTTAGGTGGGCTGTGCATGGTGCTTGCTGGAATGATGCCTTCTGTCCCGGTCTTTTTTGTTGTTAGCTTTATCTACTTCTTTGGGGTGCCGATTATCAATGGCTGTGATCAGGCGATCTGGCAGAGCAAAGTCGCGCCTGCAGTACAGGGACGGGTCTTTGCTCTGCGCCGCATGCTTGCCTGGGCATCTCTCCCACTTGCTTATCTGATTGCAGGACCGCTAGCCGATCAAGTCTTTGAGCCATTGCTTGCCGTAGGAGGATCACTAGCTGGAAGTATCGGACAAATCATCGGTGTAGGGCGAGGACACGGCATTGCCTTGTTGTTTATTGTGATGGGAATGCTCAATATGTTGGTTACAACTGGAGGTTATCTGTATCAACCTCTACGGCTGCTAGAGAAACAACTGCCAGATGCTTAGAAGAAATCCAAGCCTTTAAAATATTTTGCTAGACTCCAAATGAGCTTGGATTTCCTTTCGGGTTCTCCAAACCTGTCGCAACTGCTTGCGGGCAAACAACTCCAACTGATCCCCAAGATGGCGTGAACCGGGTTGAGTTGCATTGCCGTAGCTAGTCAGTGCCATTGCACGTACTGGATGAGAAAACTCAATCGCAGCAATATACGAATCACCAGCAACAGATTTAAAGAGCTGATTGTCCACTGGGGCATAATCGACAACTCGGAAAACCCCAAGGCTGTCCGGACCACCATTAGCAGGGAGATCTACGTTACCATACTGTAGTCGGAAGACGTCACCCCAGGCTACATTTAGCTTTCCATAAGCCCTTTCTACCTTTGCTGCAACTACCGAAAGCGCCTTCGCCGCACCCAAAGGATCTGCCAAGCCGTCGGGTGTAGTGCGTGGAAATTTTTCGTTCCAAGGGGTTTTAAATGCAGTGTTAATATCTATCTGTTCAACCCAGAAATCGAAGAGTACAGCACCCTGGCTATTTCTATCTGCTGATACATCCCAAGCCTTAAGCACATCGGCAGCTTTTCGCGCTAATTGATCCCCATACTTTCGTGCGGCACTAATCAGGTCATCCAAGAGACGATCTGCCAGTTCTGAGCGTGTCGAGTGCTTGTATTTAACCATTTCTTCAAAAGATATGTGTTCAGCTTCAGAAAGCATTCTTGCAGAGCGCTGCGAGCGAAAACTCATGGGTCCACGTGGTGCCATGTAGGGTGGGTAATTATCTGGGGAGAGAACACGTGGAAATGTCGTTGTCCAAGGTGGATCATTGGTATTCTGTAACCAACCACTGGGTGGGTCAATGACGCGGGGCAGATCCTCGTATGGATGGATTTTCGTCCATAATGTGCTCGATGTGTCGCCGGGAATCATTCCTTGCCAGTATTTAAAATCGCCTTTCTGACGAACCGGAACTTGACCGTTGAACAGGTGCATGATATGTCCATATCGATCTGCATACATCACCGTAAACATCGGTAATTGCAAACGTTGGAGTGCAGTTTGAAATTGCTTGAGGTTCTTTGAGCGAGCCATATCCCACCACTGCTGGAGTACACCAGGTCGGTCAAGTCCCACAACACGCAGCGCCACGGCTTTGCCATCTTTCTCTGTAATGACGGGTCCGTGGACAGAATTTTTCACTATTAGTGGTTGGTCGTGCAGTGTACCATCACGTTGCTTCACTTTCAGAGAAAGGGTTTTTGTCTGAAAGGGAAGAACCTTACCATCAAAGCGATAGCCATTGTCAACTCGTTTGAGTTCGTAAGCGTCCCAGCCATCGAAGGTGTTTACTGTATGAGTCCAACCCAAATTATCGTTGAATGCGATCGCTAAAACGGGAATACCGACAAGTGCTGCTCCGTAAGCATCAATGCCTGGGGCGGTCATCTGGGCTTCATACCACAGGTACGGATCTGACCATGGTAGGTGTGGATTTGCCAGCAGCATCGCCTTCCCACTCTGAGAATGTGATGGAGCGATCGCCCAACCATTAGACCCCGCTTTTGGTTCCTGATTACTGAGAAGAGCAACTTCCTCCGGATTGACCATAAAAGTGAAATTGAGTACCCGTTGTAAGTGAGCCAGCACGTCAACAGCCTTTACTGGCAATACGACTTCAACTTCATCGGCAATGAGATCCCCATGTTCTTGAGCATAAGCATTGATTCCGGCGGCAAAGGCATCGAGATAATTGCGGAAAGTTGGACTCTGTGCTAAGTACCAAGAATGGGCACGTTCTGGAACTCCCATAGTCAGTACCCAACGATCTGATTCTAGGTATTTTTCCCCCCAGTACTCAGCAGCACGTCCTCGTGCTTGACCGTAGAGACGCAACAGCAAGTTACCGTGACTTTGCATCTGCGCCCAGCCAAAAGCTTGGAACGCACTGCTCGCATCCTTGCTGTAGATATGGGGAACACCATAAGTATCCCAAAGTATTTCAGTGGATTTTGGGGGGGAGCTTAGGCTTTGGTATCCTACAACCAAAGCAAAGATGAAACCAAGTATCAACGAGAAAATTCGGAATGATTGTCTTTTTAACACCCTGAGGGTGTGGCGCTTGCTGCGAGAGTGCAAAAAACCTACAAGACCAAACCACTGAACATTGTTAGTAAACATTACAGTTTTCTAGGCAAATTGAAAAGTAAAGTTCCCACAGTTGGTCAGCCAATAGGGAAATAAAAATCCGTGATAGAAAACGATTAATTTTCTATTTGAGAGGTTTAGCATTTGGGATCTCTTATGACAAGCTATCTACTCCTCATTTGCCTTCTCAACTTTGACTATGTTTTTCCCAAACAGGTAATTAGCTTCTATGCAACACCATCGTTGATCTGTAAAGTGGAAGTTCGGGGTCATTTGGTAGCTGTATAGGACTTCTCTCCTCCTCGTTCGCAGCGACGGCGATAAAGTAACTCTAGCTGTCCGCCATACTCCTGAATCCGTGCGATTTGCCGCTGATACAATCCCCGGAAAGTGTTGGCAAATAAAAGTGTAAAGATAGCAACGACTAATCCTGAAGCAGTAGCAGTTAGTGCTTCGCTAATCCCACCTGTGACATTTGTTGTTCTCGTACCTCCCACATCACCGATATTTAAGGAGGCAAAGGAGGCAATCAATCCCAACACAGTGCCAAGAAGCCCTAATAGTGGTGCAAGACCAATGATCGTCTCAAAAATGTTTTGGAAGCGCTTGAGTAAAGGGATTTCTGCTTGTGCTTCGCTTTCCAATGCCAGACGAAATTCTTCTGGAGTTGGTTTCTCTAATTCTAAAGCAGCCAGAAAAATGCGCGCGAGTGGCAAATCAGTATTTTGCTGAAGTTTATCCATTACACCAACTACATTATTCAAACGATAGAGATTCAACACCTCTCGCACCACGCGGCTTTGGCGGCGATTGATTCTGACCCAAAATACAACACGCTCAATAATGAGCGCCACCGCCAATACCGAAAACCCTAATAGGGGCCACATCACTACGCCGCCTGCAGTAAATAGATTTTTAATTACCATGTAGAGCTTTGTTATGAATCAACAGCATACAATCAGACTACCAGAACCAGTTAAGCTGATATTTCTTCTCAATAAAAGTTAAAATATATACTTAAAAAAAACAATAATCTACTGTACTATTTGTCAATATTGAGAGGGCTGGGTTAAGAGAGTTAATATTGTCAAGTTTTGCGCGACTTCTTGCCAGCTTTTTCTCTGCTTGTTGATGGCTAACGCCATTACTGAGTATAGCTTTAAAGCAAAAAATCAACAATATGGTAGTAACCAACTGCCAAACTCAAACTCATAAACTCATCGAAACTCTCAGCACTCTTCCCAGCCATTGGCCCATCATTCCCTGTAAGGGAAAACAACCATTAGGAACCCAATGGCAAAATTACCCCTGGTCTCCCCAATCACTACTGAAAGAATTGAAGCGACAAGGAACAATCCCAGTACGCGATCGCAACCACAACTTTTACGAAGTGATCCCCACAGGCATAGGAGTGTTGTGTGGACAGAACTCCCAAGAGTTTCTGGTGGCGGTGGATTGCGATGGTAAGAGCGCCTACGAGAAAATTGCAGCGATCACCTCCACACCACTACCCACCACAGTCACATTCACATCAGGGCGACCAGGAAGAGCACAGTATCTGCTAAGGGTAGAAGGCAATAGTCGCCTCAGACTCAAATCCAGAAAAATTTCCACTGCTACTGGGGAAGCCCTAGAGTTGAGAGGAAACAACTTGCAATCAGTGCTACCCCCCAGTGTTCATCCAGAAACTGGCTACTACCGATGGTTTCCAGGATGTTGTCCGAATCAAGTAGAAGTGGCAACAGCACCCCTGTGGGTGATTGAGCAAATGTCGCTACCTGAAAAGCCACAAAAAAGCCAACGCCCCCATCACCACCACCATTCCCCACACCCAACTCCAACACCTACAGGAGTGGATGTGGAGAAAGTGCTGCTGTTGTTGGAGGTGATTCACCCCCGATTTGCAGATGACTATGACTCATGGATAAAAGTCGGCATGGCTCTCAAATGGATCAACCCAAATTTATTAAGAGCTTGGGATGAATGGAGCCAATTGTCACCCAAATACAAACCAGGGGAGTGTGAGTACAAATGGCATTCCTTTAACAAATGGGGCATCACTATCCGCACTTTATATAAACTGGCAAATCTTTCTTAACAAAAAGTATGACTCAAACCCAAAATAAGTTAGATGACGAGTTAGAAGATGATGATTCTGAACATAGTGTATCACTAACAACTCATCAAAATCTCGAAGAAAAATACAACTTTGACAAAACCACTATCATCTTAGGAATACAAATTCTTCCGGCAACTACCGAATCTAATCGACAAGTGTTAATCACTGCTGGAATTAAGGGTGAGCTACCACTTACCAAAAGCACTACATTGAATGAAATTGAGCATTGTACAGCACTTGCCGAAATCCTAGTGCAACTGAAAGCAATACTGCCACAAATGGCAGATAAAGCAAAGCAGAGGGAGGCACAAAAACAAAAATTAACTGCCAATCAAGCAGGAAATGTGAGAAGGATAAATCCTCCTGAATTACCATCATCTACTTCCCCTCAACCAAAACCATCCAACCAACTATCACTATTTTAATATGCCATACATTGTAATTCTTGAAGGTCAAGAAACACCAATCTCTGATGAAGTCGCTACAACCGACCAAACACTCCGCGATGCCCTCACTCCCTTCTATCCAGAAGTTGCTACGGCTGAGATTAAGAGAGAGGAGAAAGATGGGACTACATACATTCGCATAGTCAAAAGGGCTGGCACTAAAGGTCAAGAGAATATCCTGCCAAGCTTAATTCAAAGCGAACAAACCATTAATCCAGCAATCACCCTAAGTTGGCAGCTAAAAATGCTGGAATTACAAGGAGGAATGCAGATTGAAAATTTGCTGTTAGTACAACCTGAAATCGACGAAGCAATTAGCAGTGGAAGAGACTGGAAAACTGAAGTAGAAAGAAGCCTCAAAATTCTCAAACAATCCCCTCCTAAACCATCACAAACACCAATTGTTGGATTCTAAATGCAGCTTCAACTATCATCTACTGAGCCTTTACAAGTATACCAAATTCCCCTCACTGTCAAAGAGGGGATTTGGTATTTAGAAGAACTTAGCGAACAAATCTCCCTTCTTGCTCTCTACAAAGAACTTTTCCCCATCCAATGGGCATCCTCCACAACTCCCATAATACAACATTCTCATTCTGGAGTTTATAGTGATAGAGAAATTGAATTCCTAGAACTTGTTAATGAATATTTGTTCTCTCTTGATTGGATAGAAGATTTTCGAGATTGCTCAGAGAGATATTTAGAAATTCCTGTCTATCCCCAAAATACAGATTGGTGGGATATGGATTTAACAGACCTCAGTCCCACAAAACAATTTTTGTTATCACTTATAGGCTATGGTCATCCTCAAGAAGAATGGGATTTGCATTTTGCATTTACCCCTAAAAAGCTAACCCCATTAGACGAAATTGATTGGGAAAAACTAGATCAACTTTGTCAACAAGCTGCACCACCCTTATCCTTTTTCTACGATGTACTATGTTTGATTGACCATAGTACAGAATGCGTTTGGTTAGATACAACCCATGAATTTTATGAATCCCTCCCCTGGACTAAAGAATCACTCCTCTACCTAAAAGAGCAATGGGACGTATCTCAACAATACTGGCAGAAAATGACAGAATTTTCTGAATGGTTAGAATCCCCTATTGCTCATAGAAAACAAGTTGTCAACCTATGGAACAAGGCTCAACAATAAATCCCCTACCACCACTCAACATTAGTGCAATTGCTCATTCCATCACCACCAAAACCATTAATACAGAGATTCTAGCTCAACTACTGTTCTTGCCTGGACAATATCTACTTGTCTATGCCGAAGATGACAGAACATTATACAAACTCCTCTCTCCAGAAGCATTAAGGGAAGCATTTGTTGCAGAGCCAATTGACTCAGGGTGGCTACCACCAAACACTGTGAAATGGGGAAAATGCTACAAGGGTGAATGGTTGGTGCAGTTCTATCCACCCCAGCGCTATCACCCCCTCCTCAGCAACTCCAACATTAATACAACTATCACAGTGGCTATGCCTGGATTAGTGTTTGTAGGATGTGATTGCAAATACTGGCTCTGGGCAGTCAAAGGTAAACAATTTCACCCAAACAGCCAACTATTTCATGCACCATTGCCTAACGTCATGGAGGACGGCTCCATCTGCTTCGGCAGCAACTCCCCAGCCCCCTGTTCTCCCACAGGCATTATGAATTCATGGGAGTTATTCTGGATCAGCGCTTTCAACGACCATATGGTGCAGCACAAATCCAAATCCTATCCCCTAGATGTGCGATCACATCTTCAGAAACTGCACCACAACAACTCCAAAAATTATCCAGCACGAGACTTAGTACCCCTAAGCAACAAAAGCATAGCTGATGCAATTGAGCAAATCATAGCATGATAATACCATCACTAATTGATTACAAAATCAGCACCAGCACAACCCTACCACCCATAGAAGCAAGTATGATGGAGTACTGGGTGGCTGGGAACGGGGTGTTTATCCGCGCCCAACGCCAGGGGCTATCCATATGCGTCCCTATTATCCACTGCACTATTCGAGGATTACCCAATCTAGCACCCTATTTCCATCTACAATACCCACTGGTTCCTGCCAACAAGATCCTCGAAATGTTGCAAGCATCCCAGGCTGTGGGTGATCAAGAAATTCTCTTTCACCTCTGCTTTACGCACGGAGAGTGGCATCTGCATATCCCAAAGCAAACTGCTACATCCACTCATGTGACTCTTGTGGAACCATCTGACCCATCTTATGAAACAGCACTGATTGAAATCCATAGCCACCACACTTACAAAGCTTGCTTCTCCCCCACAGATGACCAGGAGGAATCTGGGAAATTCAGAATCTTCGCTGTTTTAGGAGAAATCTTCAATTGTCCTACCATAAATGTCCGAGTTGGCATCTACAGCCACTTTTACTATATACCAGCCAACTGGGTATTTGAACTGCCCGCTGAGTTCAGCAATACCATTCAACCATGCAATTAGACCTGTCCTACGCCAAATCTGTACCAATCATGCTCCCCCAGCACAATCATGTCGAGTTCATCGTTGTGGGTGCTGGGGGAACTGGTGGATTCCTCATTCCTGCCATCGCCAGACTCATGTTGGAAATTGAAGCCACTAGCAGCAAAACTGCTTTTTGCACAATTGTAGACCCAGATGTAGTTGAACCTAAAAACATCCCCCGACAAAACTTCCAGCAGTCAGAAATTGGACTTTACAAAGCTGAAGTTCTGGCAGCTAGATACAGTCTAGCTTTGGGGGTATGTGCGGGTGCGATCGCCAACAGTTTCTCCCAGAAAATGGTAAATCCCAAATGGCGACAACTCACAATCATTGTTGGTTGCGTAGATAATGCCGCCGCCCGTACTGAAATTAGCTCCTGTCTCAACCAAATTTATCCACAACATCCACCATTACTATGGTGGCTGGACTGTGGCAATCACGCTCTTGCGAGTTCTGGGCAGGTACTGTTGGGATCTGTAAATCAATTCAGCATAAGAAAAGCCTTTGATAACTTAGATAGCCCCAACTTCTGCATTAACCTTCCCAGCCCTAGCACTCAACATCCAGAACTACTGGTCCCTTTGTCAGAGGAGTTGAACTTAACTACACTCTCTTGTGCTGAAATAGCACTACAGAATCGACAGAATTTATTCGTCAATCAACAGGTTGCTGCCATTGCTGCTGACTACCTATTGTCAATGACACTAACTGGAGGATTGCGAAGGTTTGCTACCTACTTCAATAGCAACTCTGGGGTTGCCAAATCACTTTACATTAACAAGGAAACTTTAAACAATTTGTGGATGAGATGTTGAACAAAGCTTTGAAGTTGATCAGGATATTCCACGATTTAACACAAAAAGAACTGGCAGAAAAACTAGGAATATCCAAATCACACATTTCCGAAATCGAATCAGGAAATAAAACACCAACACTTGCTGTTCTGAATCGTTATGCAGAGTTTTTTCAAGTGCCTGTCTCCTCAATTATGTTCTTCTCAGAAAACCTTGGCAACGATGTTGATCCAAATGAAATTATGCAGAAATTGAAATCTTCAACTGTTATGTTGAACTGGCTAACCCTTCTCAAAAGAACAATGCCGAACACAAAACAACACGAAACACAATTAAAAGAAATTCAATAGAATCCTAATTAGTTTCGCTGACGCGATCTCCGAGAAGATGTTGGAGATCGCTAACGTATGCTGCAACTCAATGCAGAAATGCTCGAATTATTAGAAGAAGACTACCAAAAATTTGAGCAGTATTTCATCAACCACAAATATCCCCTCATTAACCCAGATTTCTCACCTAATCTTAGAAATGGTCAACAATTTCATCTTCTAATGCAACAGTTGATAATGGGATTACCTATAGAGCCATTTCTTGAGACTTATCCTGAAATGGCGCATTGGGTGCAACAACTATATCCTATAATCAACATTCCTGCTCAAAAGAAACAATGCAATATAAGCAGAGAAATGTTGATTGGGGATTGTCAATTAATTGCCCATTACGACTTGTTAATTGAGGGGGGAGAAAAAGTCATAGCTGTGGACTGGACGACTAAAAAACACATTCCTCAGCCAGAGAAGCTAGAGAAGTCGTGTCAAACTCAACTCCAACTATTTCTCCTAACAGAAACCTTAGAAATTATTGCTGATAACATCTCCATAACTTACTGCTTTGTCAATGGAGATGACTATCCTACAATCTACCAATTCAATTACAGCCAAGAAAAACATGATGCTTTTATAGAGCGATTGGCAATGACATTATCAAAATTGCCAACCACTAGCAACACGAATTATTCACACTTATCAGCACGAAACTCTATGAATGAACATGAATTAAACCTACAAAAGTTTTTTCAAGGTGAAATGAGTCCTGCTGAATATATCGACACTGTTCCAGAGGTAAGAATTTAATGCCTAATACCTAATACTCCCATCACCAATCCTAATTCTCAATCTATCAAAAGGGCAACTCAAATACTACGAAATGCTCACACTGCGATCCATGGATAGAGGCTCTCCCATTCACGCCAAGCAATTGATTGCCCAAATTATCAGTTGGTTAGCCAATGCATTGATGATTCTTTAATATATTATGTCAATCTCCAAACAATATCTCGAACAACTCCACGAAACTGCATCTCAGTTAAATGAGATTGCCAATAATATGCAGCAAAATGCTATACGTCTCATCCAAGAAAACCCACAAATAGACGGCAGGTTTCAAGACCAGGGTATTGCTAACGATAGCCTATTTACAATTTCCTGTTCTTTCAATCTGCAAAAACTTGCAGAAAACTTGATTAGTTATTGCGAAGAAAGGCTATCAAATATGCAGTAAATAGTAGGAATGTAAGAATTCAGGAGTCAGGAGTCAGGAGTCAGGAGTTATCAGGGTTGGGTATCCGTCTTCACTCTTCTTAGACGACTCCTGTTGTCTCCTGATTCTTTAACAATTCTGACGGATGTATTCTGGCTCCTGAATTCTTACAATATCACACCCTATAAATAACGCAGATAAATCAAATGTTCAACATCACCAGAGTACAACTTAGTGCTGATGGATGGACTTTTAACATCTTATCAGAAAGAGTTGCCACTATCACCGACCCTTTAGGAAATCGTAAAGTCTCCTATTTCGGATTTGACACTCAAGAAAAAGCACTGCAATTCCAACAATGGCTTATTGACAATAAACTATGTTCTGCTTCCACAGTAAGAAAGGCAGAACGATTGTCCATGAATTTTGAGTGTAAGGCATGGGCTGTGCCGACAAAACTAATTTTGGAGTTGGCACAACGATCTACCATCACAAATACCAACAATAATCCCCACATATCGTTGACACAACAGTGATATAAATATGCATCAGTTGTCCATATTTGACCTACCAAACACAGGACAAACTTCCCTATGTATCCGTATCCCCAATCCCTATCAAGCAGCAAAACTCAGACAATTAGCAGCAGCACTGCAAGAAACCATTGATGCAAAGAAAAACCCAGCTATCGCCCAACAACGTCCCACTCGTCGTAGGTTAGAAATTGCTGAGGGGATGTATGAAGAAGCAAGACTTTTGCAACAGATTCAATCTTGGCTGTATGCGATGGCTGATGCTGCTGAGGTTGGAGAACTGCCAGACATCCTTAAGAGCATTTCTAGCAAATCCCAATTAGAAATTCTCAGAAAAATGTCTTCTAAAAGCTGGACTTTAGAGGATACCCAAACAGTGTTTGAGAGCAAGGAAGGAGAGTATGCCCACTGGAAGTCCACACTCAAACGAGGCGATATCCATAATTGGCAGCAAGCATCTCAAGCTATTGCTGCACTGAAGCAACTGCACTCTCCTCCTAAAGAAGACCCAGTTGAAGTCCAAATTCATCGTATGGAAACTGAGTTAGTAGGGATAAAGTTACACGAGTTCTTCCCTACTCCTCGTGACTTATGCGATCGCTTAGCAGAACTAGCACAGTTGCAATCAGGGATGCGGGTTCTCGAACCGAGTGCTGGCAAAGGGGATATCGCCCAGGCTATCTTCCGCCATTGCAAGGGCATTCAGTTGGATGTTGCCGAAATCCAATCCGATCTACGAAAAATCTTGGAATTGAAGGGATTCAACATTATTGGTTGCGACTTTCTTACTGAGGTGAATGGTGAGCAGTGGCAAGCCGTCATAGCCAACCCACCATTCTCCAAGTTCATTGAGCATACTCACCATGCCTACAACTGCTTGGTTAGTGGCGGTTCTCTTGTGACGATTGCTCCAGAATCGGTGTTCTTTCGCAGCGATCGCAAGTTTAAAGAATTTCGTAAATGGTTACAAGCTCATAATGCTCGGAATGAAAAATTGCCTGATGGCTCATTCCTAAATTCCACTCACCCCACAGGTGTTGCTACCAGAATCTTGATTATCAACAAATAAATACAGTCATCATGCTGATCATACGCAAGTCTGAAGACCAAGACCAAATTGAATGCAAAAATCTACTGCTAACATTCCGCCCAATTCGATATTGGAAATATACCTATTGGGCTTACTGGGGAGAAGGCACGAAAAGAAAATTTGCTCTTCAAACACCCTATATCACCATCGCTCTTAAAAAGAATTTGTAATTAGGAATTACCTTCATCTATGAGTTACACCAAACGTTATTTAGAAGCAAATGCTGAGTGGAACGAAACTTTTTGTAAATGGGTATTTACAGATGGTTATGGAGAAACCCCACCTCCCCACATCCTCCAGCTTCGCTTAAAGAAAGCTGAAATACATCAAGATACAGAAACCTCGAATTTAACCAGTGAAATCCCCAACATTTGCGAAGATGACAGAAGAACAACTACCTTTAATGACTGAATATGAAGTGACACCAGAAGCACTCACATACCGACTGTTTGAGTTAAGATGGACTCTCTACAAATTAGCACAAGAATATAGCGCTACTGTCGGTACTAACAGTCCAGCAAGCAGGTATCACAGTTCCTTAGGCAAGATTCTGGCTAACCCTAATAAATCAAGTTTGGAAACTATTAAAACTGTTGTTCAGGCATTAAGAGGGGAGCTTATTATCCGGTGGTATGAGGTATCGGAAGATGAAAAAGGTACTATAGAACCTAAAAGCACGGAAGAGAGACTAGAAAATTTAGAAAGTTTGCTTCTTCAAGTTCTGCAAAAGTTTTCAGCAAAAGAGTCCGGTGAGTAATGTTGGTTTACAAACGCATCAGTTACGTCCAAATAGAGGATGGATATCAAACATATATCCATCCAGTTTATGAAGAATTCATTCGCTACAAACTCCTCAAAACTAAAGATGAATTAGAGGATGTACTGAATAAATGCAGAGAGGCTGGGTGGTTGGTGGTGAATGCCACCAACATAGTTAACAAAATGAATTCGGTAACTCGCAGTCTAGCAAAATGATGCGATGTTAAGGCGCTATGCGCTATTTGCTCCGACATAAGTGCGGAGCATCCATCGAGGATTCAGACCCGCTACTGATTGCATTCTGACTCCTGACCATTTTTGAATTCAAAATTCAAAATTCAAAATTCAAAATGAAGAATAAGAATAATTTTGAATTAATTAATTCTGGGTACAAGCCCCCACTGATTCTTTGAATCAGTGGTCTACAATCAGTGGCGGGTTTCAAGCCCCCACTGATTGTCTTTAATTTTGAATTAATAATTTTGAATTTTGAATTCCCCGAAGGGGTTGACTCCTGAATTCTTCTTCAATCATTTTACTTCCAAAAAATCATGAAAATCTCCCATTCTTTCACGGTTCACATTAGTGATAAGACATACATCACTTCTTACAACAATGGCGATCGCCAATCATGCAGCTTTATTGAAGATGCAGAGACTTTAACGCTTAGTTTTGGTATTGATTGTCTGCAAAATCTAACTGAAACTATCCAAAATCTTCAACAAATCTATCAGTCTCTCTGCCAACAACGTCAACAACAAATCGCTAAGGAACTGGAGTTAATTAATCCCAAATCTTTGGTTCTCTCTACTCAAAATGGCAATGGCAGAAACTATGCAGAAGTTGATATGGACTTCTAACATCTAACGTAAGAAGTCAGGAGTCAGGAGTCAGGAGTCAGAATTAAGAATTTATAAGGGTTTTGTATCTGTCTTCATGCCGAGAATTGCTCCTGTTATCTCCTAATTATTTAACAATTCTGACTCCTGTATTCTGACTCCTGTATTCTTACCATCTAACCTCTCCCAACACTGACACCTTACTAATTTACTACACCATCATCAACTTGAACAACAATGACAAAAGTACAAAACAAAGAATTAAATTCTACTGTTGTCCCTCAAAGTAACCCTCAAAATGAACCTACAACTCCTGTACAAGAAAGGGATGAATTCTGCTCTCCCGAATTCCTCGATCCTAATGCCAAACTCCCTCGCCTTCAAGCACTACGTGGTACCACCGCTGCTACCTGTGGCTATTTTGTAGCTGTCAACCAAATGGCGATCGCTGGGTGGAAGGAGTTTGATGAGAAACAACTCATTACCTATACGTTTGAGTCTAGCGGTGCTGAAGAACAAGGCATTCTCATCCAAAACCCCAGAATGCTAGTCTGTCCCAAAACACCGGTGTTGGGGTATGACAGAAAGCAATCTCAGGAAAGCAACTCCACAGTTGTTTTGGGGCGCTACACTGCCCAGATGAGAGAAGACGAGAATATTGGTAACCTCCAATACTTCCAAGCCTTCTTATTGAATCAGGAGAACCAACCACTGCACCAAATTCCCCTCATCTATAAAGCAGCAGGCGCTAACCAAGCTACCTTTGCTGCACATTGGCAGGAATTCTGTAATGAACTTAATATCTGCCACTCCATCGTCAATGGCATCCCAGCTAAACAAAAGAATGCAATGTTCTACAGCCTTGGCGTGTTCTGTTTTAGAACAGCCAGGGAACTGGTCGGTACGAAGCAAAAGAGCTTTGCCTGTAGAGTGGTAGACCACGAACGACTAAAAATAGAAAACTGGCGCAGCTACTTTATGGGATTCAACAAAACCACTAAGGAGTATGTCTGGGAATCACTTGAACCCGCCAAGCCACTCATGATTCCTGGGTCTCCCGAAACATCAGCACTTCCTGCTGCCTCTGAGTAGGCGTGCAACTGTTTCCGCAGGGTAATTACTCCCATCATTACCTAAAGTAATTACCGAGAATATAGGTGCTTAGAGTGACACTAAGCACCCAACTGATTCAACCCATACCTTATAATTAGCATGAAAATCAAAATCCCTCAAAAAGACTTCGCTGACACACTCTCCGTTGTCAACTATGCAGTCTCCAATAAACCCCATCATCCCATCCTCAACAATTTGTTACTCTTTGCAGATCAACACAGACAACATATAGTGATAAGTGCCTTCGACATGAGTCTAGGCATTCGCGCAGAATGCAAATGCTCTGTGGATAATGGCGACATCATTGCTCTGCCTGCCAAACTCCTCTCTCAACTCGTCTCCTCTCTCCCTAAAAGCGACATTACTCTAGAAGTCGCAGACAACAACGCTGTCCTCTCTCACTCTACTGGCAAATGTCGCATCCAAACTGTCAACCCTGAAGAATTCCCAGCACTCCCTGAAGCGAATGGCACTACCATTACATTGCCAGCATCCAAACTACTGCAAGCGTTAGAGGCGACACTGTTTGCAGCAAGTCTAGATGAAACTAAGTTAGTTATAGCAGGAGTACATTTTAAGTTTGCTAGCACTCATTGGGAGGCTGCGGCGACTGACGGTCATCGTCTGGCAGTTGCCTCTGGCACTTTAGAATCTAGTGGAAATACAGAGAATGCATCCGACTCCGACTTCCTAGAAATGACAATTCCCCATCAAACACTGACGGAATTGCAGAAGATATTGGGGAGTATGGGAGAGAACAGTGAGTGTAAGATTAACATAGGGAATGGGATTGCAGTGTTTGACTTACCAAGCTTTCGTATAACCAGCAGGCTAATCGAAGGAGAATACCCCAAATACCCATCACTAATTCCCCAACAATTTCAACATCAATTCACCACTGATAGAAAAGTGTTGGATAATGTCTTAAAACGAGTAGGAATTGTTGCAGGTCAGAAGGAGAAAGTTGTTGCCATTACCTTTGACTACCGTAATCAGCAAGCAAACCTATGTACACAATACCAAGATGTAGGTGGTGCTGTCGAATCAATTCCCATTAAGTCAAAGGGCGGCCAAGAGCAAAAGTTACATATCGGCTTCAATATCAAATACCTCAGCGATGCTTTGAGGTTTATTCCTACTGATGAAGTGTTGATTCAGGCAAACGAACCTACAACTCCTGTGATTATCACTCCTGTTGGTGGCATTTTGAATCACTTAATCTTGGTGATGCCCCTCCAACTCATTGCTGCTGAAGAAGCTTTTATGACAATAGATCCTTCATCTACCACAGAATCTGTAACAACTGAGGAGATCTCCACGGCCAATCAGCAAACACCGTCCACTTCCAAAGAAACACCACCCTCAACAATAGAAGCTGCTGCTGAAGTTGCTCTTGTGATGGCAGAAGGTAGTCTAGAAGCGTCGCCACAGCCACCTGAAGTTAACACAGATGCTGAGGTGTCCTCTGTCACCTCCACAGCAACCCATTCTCCCACCACTCAAACCAAAGGCAGAAAGAAGAAAACCGAAGCGGCTGCATAACTAACTCCGTCAATCCCTACTGCTGCACCCAAACTCTACTCCATTGCTTGAGTCTGGGGCATTTTATCACGTCTACATTCCGACTACTTCAATTATGTACCAACCATTACACCTTAAATACCGTCCCCAATCCTTTGCTCAACTTGTGGGTCAACAGGCGATCGCCACCACTCTCTCCAATGCCATCACTACTGCTAGAATTGCCCCAGCATATCTGTTCACTGGTCCTAGGGGTACTGGCAAAACATCATCCGCTCGCATCTTAGCAAAATCCCTTAACTGTCAACAGGGTGATTCTCCTACCTCATCCCCTTGTAGCAAATGCTCCTCATGCACTGCAATTACTAATGGATCATCGTTGGATGTAGTAGAGATAGATGCTGCTAGCAATTCTGGAGTGGAAAACATCAGGGAGATTATTAGCCGCACCCATGTTGCACCTATCAATAGCCGCTACAAGATTTATTCCATCGATGAGTGCCACTCCCTCTCTATTCAAGCATTCCAAGCGCTACTGAAGACTTTGGAAGAACCTCCTGCGAATGTGGTGTTTGTCCTCTGCACCACAGAAGTTCACAAAGTCCCTGCCACCATCGCCTCTCGATGCCAACGGTTCGATTTTAAGAGGATTGGTGTTGAGGATATGGTGAAACACCTACAACATCTAGTTACAGAAGAATTAATCGATATTACTCCAGAAGCCCTGCGGCTAGTAGTACAACTGTCTTCAGGATGCTTAAGGGATGCTCAATGTCTCTTGGATCAACTGAGTCTGTTGTCCACCACCATTACTACCAATTGGGTGTGGGAATTAGCAGGCATAGTGCCAGAACAAGAACTACTGACCCTGGTAGAGAAGATTGCTAATAATGACAGTGATTCAGTAATTGGCATCATTCGCAACTTATTAGAGTGGGGTAAGGAACCACTGGTAATTTTGCAAAATCTGACTGCTTTCTTCAGAGATATGCTCATTGCCAAAACATCTCCCAGCAATAAGAAGATGGTGACGATGACTGCGGACAGTTGGATGGAGTTGTGTGAGATGGCATCATCGTGGGATACTACAGCTATCCTTCAAGCACAACAACACCTGAGACAGTGTGAAGTACAGGTAAAGCTCTCCACTCAACCACAATTATGGTTAGAGGTTGCCATTCTCGGGCTTCTACCTCCTGCTAAATCTACTACTTCAACTACATTCATTCCCATTTCAGACAATCCACCGTGGATCAGCTGGAAAACCCCTGCTGATGCCATTGCCTGGGCACAGCAACAACTACCAGATATGAGCAGAGAATCTCTGCAAAAACAGTGGGATTCTCTTATACCAGTTTATGGGAAGAAAGCACCAGTTTGGGTAGAAACAGTACAACAGTTGATAGCGACCAGTTAAAAATCTCACAAATTTTCATTGACAGCCCCTCAACTAAGGGGCTTCTTGTTATCAGCCATTAATGGCCGACCACTCGCTTCGCTCCAATTCAAAATTATGAATCCAAAAAAATATTTATTTTGAACTTTGAATTGGAAATGCGTCCTTGTTACAAGCCCCTAAATTTGTTTATGGAGTTCCTAATTTTGAACTTTGAATTTTGAACTTTGAATTCCCCGTAGGGGCTGACGCCTTTGTTTGTTGAGAATTTAATACCAAATCCATATGGAAATATCTTGCCAAACAGAAGATAGACAAGTCCATCAACAAAAAATTAATAGAATCGAAGAATTGTCGGAATTTATCAAAATTTATTCTACGACAGATTACTACTTAAATATCAAGTACCTGACTTACCATTTGCTGACAGTAACAAGGTGTGAACCACGAGATTATCCGAAAATCGTTCTTAATGTTAAAGAAACGATACTGCCTCGAGAATTGACCCTTACTCATCTTGATGACTTCCATTATTTTCTATCTCAGCATCCCTCTCAACAGTACTTATTGGAAATCAATTCAACTGTTTTCCGAATGCAGAAAGTAGTAATTTTCATCAATCCAACTGAATAAACAATGGGCGCTGCCTACAATCATTACTACTTTATCACTAAAAGTGGCAACATGTAGTGTTAGAAAACAACCTAAATATCTTCTACACAAACAATACAAACCACTGATCTAGAAAAATTTCTCCGCTTTTCTCTGCCGTAATCGCGCTTGCTATATCGGCAGTAAGAGCGGAGGTTTAAATCAATTGATTGGAGAATTAGTGCCGAACAAGATGAGTAAAAAGAATAATGCATCTTTCCACCAATACTCGTTGATGCTTGAGCCAGATGAGACGAAGAAACAAAGCGTGGTTTTGCTCAACGACGACAGATTCAACCAGTGCGTTGAGGTGTGGAAAAACTGCAACAGATTTGGGTTTGACTTGGAAACTTATTCAACAATACGAGACTCAGACGGAGGCTTATCCCCAGACACTGGAGAAATCAGGCTCATACAAATAGCAGTAAAGGACTCCCTTAGTAGCGCAAGAGTCATGGTGATTGATTTGGGATGGAAACCCCAGGAGCGAGCGCGATCGCACCAACAGCTAAAATTGATTGGTTTTTGGAGAACTCTCAGAGAAAGACTGGCAAACCCTAAGGTGGAAGTAGTCGGTCATTCAATGGGATTTGAACAATCCTTCATGCTTGCTAAATATGGATTTCCCATTAGAAATGTTATTGATACCCAGCTACTTTCCCAAGTGTACTGGGCAGGACTAACGCAATGGTTAGACCAAAGAAACGGTCGTCCCCACTCTTTAGAATCTCTATGCCTGCGGTTGGGCATTACTATTGACAAGTCGGCACAAACCTCTGACTGGGGCTGGGGGGAACTGGCAAAAGGCAAGCTCTCTAATCGGCAGATCAACTATGCGGCTACCGATGCCGCTGTGGTCTTGGAAATTTACGACAAGCTCAAACCCCTGATGGAAGCGGTGGGTGCTTGGGAACATGGGTTGATCGAGTGTGCAGCAACGCCTGCATTTGCCCAAATGGAACACTACGGAATGCCTGTAGACTCTAGGGTTCTACAACAGGTGACTGCTGAATATGAGTTGGTATTAGAAAAATTGTTCTCCCAGTTGCAAGCAACTTTTCCAGAAGCTGTAGGGGCAATTAACAGTCCAAAAGCACTGCTGCCACTCATTAATGCCAAATTCAAACTCAATCTTAAAGACACATCAGCAGAAACCCTCAGCGCCCATTGGCGTATCCCGTCCCTCAAATTGCTATCGCTCATTCGCACCCAGCAAAATTATATCAACTACCTCAAAGGAATTGCCAGAAACTTAAAAGATGGTCGAGTCCGAGGAAGCTACAACCAAATTGGACCAATGGGATTGGGACGCTCGAATTGCCGAGAACCCAATTTACAGACCCCGCCTCACCCAGATAAAATGCCTTACGAGCTAAGACAGTTGAACTGCAAGAGCGTGCGAAGCGTGTTCGTAGCACCACCAGGTTACAACTATATTATCAATGACCTTATGAGCGCTCATACTGCGATCGCAGCCCAAGCATCGGGTGACAATCTGCTCATCCAAAAACTAAATTCACCTACCAGTGATGCCTTCTGCATTATCGCCACCAAAATTGCCTCTTTTCAAGGATTGGGTGAAGAATGGACGGAAGAAAACATTAAACATTGGAAAAATGATAAAACACACCCCAACCACTCCCAAGCCTCATTATTGAGGTCAGTCAGTAAAAATGCTCATTATGGATGCCAGAACGGATCGGGACCTAAACGGCATCAAGAAACAGTGAGGGTGGGTTCTGGGATCGAACTAAGTTTGTCAGAAGCTAAACTGCACATTAGCAGTTGGAAGAACACCTATTCCACCTTGGCACAATTCCAGTGGCAGCTAGTACAAGATGCCAACAAGTTTAAACCTCCCGTTTTGGGATTAGCTGAAATAGAGGCTCGCACGAAGTTTGGTGTTGGCTGTGTCAAATCACTTTCAGGACGCTACGTGTTTCTGCCCAAATATCCACAAGATTTTGGGGAGAGAACGCAGCTTTCGGTACGCTTGCCAGATGCCTGCGCTGCATACTGGACATTGACCGAAGCTACCATTATCAAACTTGCCAAAGCCAAGTTCGTAGAAATTTACGACCAACACTCAGAATGGGTAGGAAAAGTTTGGATGGGAAACTCTTGCCACGATGAGCTAGATGTTATATCTGCTACCAAGTATGCCCAAGATGTTGCCAACACTATCCAACAAGCGATGCGTTGGAGTATGAGCCAATTCATCTCCCTTGTCCCCGTACACAGAAACGAACCACCAGAGTCAATTATCTGCAACTCCTGGGTAGACAAGCCATAGAACTACCCAGAGCCAACAAGAATAGCCAATCTGCATAAAGCTTCTGAAAACTCTGTGCAGACATCACCATTTCTAGATATTTAAACTGCCTATGGAAAAGAAAAAACAAACCAGAAAACCCCAACTCAATAAAAAGCAACGCTCTTGGGTAGAGCAGTTTAAAGCACAATACCCTGGTGCTAAACTCAGGGAAATACATGAAGGGTTATCCGGCGATCGCATCGTAACGCTCGAGTGGACTGAAAGCTTACCACAAATTGTGCTACCAGATTGTGCAGACAGAGGCAATGGCTGGATTTCCCACACTATCAAAGTGAAGTTGCGTGTGTTCGGTGATCCCAGGCACTCCGCCCAACACCAACACCGCATCATCTACCCCCATTGCAGCATTGATAGTGGCCTGAAACTTTCACCACGAGGGCAACTATCGCTTACACTTCCTCAACTCCTGAATATCAAAACTCCCCAAAATCCAGTCATTGTCAAACCAAAAAAACATAAATCCAATTCTAAGAAACAGAAAAAATCAGTACAATTCAAACTACCCCTTTGGGGAGTAGCAGCCCAATTGCATCAAATCAATCTATCTAAAGGTCGGGAAGTAATCAGCGAACAGGAACTGCTTTTAAAGACAGTCGCCCACCAAGACTTGGAAACTGGTAAAGAAATCAAACTGCCAGCAGCTATTGTCGAAATTCTCAAAGACAAGAAAGCCAGTTTCCAAGAATGGGAAGATGCCGTCTCATTATATCAGGTAGGTGGTCCAGTTTGCTTAATAACTTACCTTGAAGGCTTGGATAGCATATGAGCCACACCCACAATCAACTGTTACCAAAATAGTGAAAATTGTCAAACCTGAATAACGAAATCCTCAAAAAGTGGGATGTATTCCCTTCTCCTTCCTGGGTGGTAGAGTTGTTGATAGAAGCATCCAACATTGAGTCAGGTAGTCTGTGTTTAGAGCCATCCGCTGGGTTTGGTAATTTAGCCATTGCTATGGGAGAGTGTAAGGCAATTGTAGAAGTAATCGAACCAATTATAGAACTTCAGACAATCCTGACTCTTCAAGGATTCAGTGTTATAAGTTCAGATTTCATCAGCACACCCAATCTCCATAATCACTATCACAGCGTCATACAAAATCCACCCTTTTCTCAACAAATCTCTCATATAAAAAAGGCTTACCATTGCCTTTCTCCACAAGGCAGACTTGTGTCATTAGCCAGCAATACTCCCTGGCAATACAACAGTTGCTTGTACAAACAATTTCGTCATTGGCTCACCACAGTTAATGCTCAAGTAGAGGAATTGCCTTGGGGACTGTTTGTCAATAGTGATCGCTACACAGGTGTTGAGTGCTGTCTGATCACAATCAATAAATTATAGATGCATTCATCGCCCTAAAACCAAATCACAAAAATTTACCTAGATAAATATGAAAGCTAAAACAAAATCAGCAGTAATTGCGGAAGCTGCAAGAATTATTGCGACTCATCATCCTGACCAAAGAAGCTATCTCAGCAGATGGGAAACTTGGAAAACTGCATTTGATTGGCTATGCAGAGATATCCCAGAGAATCAGTCACTCGAAGCAGCAAAAACAATTGTTGGGTATGTGAAGAATACTTTTGCGCAAAAGCGCACATCAATACGAAAACGACGGACTACCCGTAAACATACAGTGCGTCCGTCATCTACCAAACAATAAACATTTATATTATGCCAGAAATCCAGCAACTAAACAAGCTCGAAAAACTCCTTAATAGCTTCGGCGTACAGTGCAATCCCCGGCAAACATCTAAAGGCGAGATTAGTCTACCAATTTTATATCGGGGAGATGGATTTAGTGTAATTTTCTCCTGTATGGGAGGAACCCCAACAGAAGAATGGTGTGGTCAATGCAGTGCCACAGTACAAAGAAGAATTAAAGAGCATTTTCGAGCATTTTTAGCTGTTGACGCATTATAAAATATGCAGCACTCCTTCGTGGGGTGCTGTAGATTTTTTCATAACTCCAAATCTCCTTCTCTACCAATCTCTCTCCCCAAATAACTCTGTCTCTCAGGAGGAGTGCGGTCATTAATAAAGGGGTTAGTTCCATCTAATAATTCTTGCCATAACGGCACACCATCTCCATCTATATCACTTTCCATTATGACTTCTTTTGCTGCTGGAGGAATGCCTTGACGAAGTAGCCAATACACTAATGATTCCACAAATTCTTCTGAGCATTCTTCAGCCGCCAAGTTCTCCAATAATTTCTCAGCCTCTACCTCTGTCATCTTTGAGGGTTTAGGTATTCCCAAACTGTTCAAAAATTCCCCAAAAAATCCATCTTCTCTCTCACTACCACCCTCAACATTCGCTACTTTCTCCAAGTGTTTTAAAGCAATTTCTTTAGATGACTGGTTATTCATAATGTTTAAGTACAGTAGTTGCAAATTTTATGGTTTGGAGCTGACGCTCATCTGCAATAACAAATGCTACACCATCATAACCAATCACAACTATGTCCATACATTTGTACTGGGGAGAGAACGAGTTCCTTATGTGTCGCGCCATCCAACAATTGCGATCGCAACGATTGGATCGAAACTGGGAGAGCTTCAACTACAGCCAGTATCCACCAGAATCCTCTCAAAGCATTTCCCAAGCACTATCAGAGATCATGACAGCACCAGTGGGGAGTGGGGGAAGGCTAGTCTATTTGCCCAATAGTACACTGCTGGGGGCTTGTCCCAAAGAACTTCTGTTGCAGTTAGAGCGCATTCTGCCCAACATTCCCCAAACAAACACACTGCTGATTACTAGTACCAACAAACCTGATAGCAGAAACAAATCAGTTAAGCTACTGCTAGAACATGCACAGGTAAAAGAGTTTTCCCTAATTCCTCAGTGGCAGACGGACGCATTAACGCAACAGGCACGCACCCTGGCTCTTGAGGTGGGCGTAAACCTTACCTCGGATGCTTACTCTTTATTAGTTGAATCGACGGGCAACAGCACGCGACTGGCATTCACTGAACTAGAAAAGCTCAAAACCTATGCTCATGGTGAGACTGTGAATGCAGATATGGTGAGACAGTTGGTGTCGGCAAGCGCAGCCAATAGTCTGCAACTAGCCAACGCTATTCGTTTGGGCAATATTTCTCAGGCATTGGAATTAGTCGAAAACTTAACCAGGTGCAATGAGCCCGCTTTAAGGATTGTCGCCACCCTAACTACTGCCTTCCGCACTTGGCTAATAGTCAAACTGATGGTTGCTACTGGATGTAAAGACGATGGTGCGATCGCCCAAGTTGCAGAACTAAAAAACCCAAAGCGACTCTACTTTCTCCGGCAAGAGGTAGCCACTATTTCTGTAGCTAAGTTACGGAACGCCCTCAAGGTGCTATTGGAACTTGAGTTGATGCTCAAAAGCGGCAGTAATGAAAAGTTCGCACTGCCAACTCAAATTATCAAACTCTGTTCCTAGAACCGATTGGATCAACAACATTAAACAAAACGAAGATGAATCAGCTAAGTCTACTTGCACAAGAACCAATAGCAGAAGAATCAACTGCCAGCACAAGCGAAAGTACTACTAATGTAGTGCAACTAGTTGAGAAAATTCCAGAATTCTCAACTATAGTGGGACAAAACCTGGCAGTGTCTCTTCTATCAAGAGCGATCGCCAAACAGCATATAGCTCCTGCCTACTTATTTGCTGGTTCAGAAGGCGTAGGTAAATCCCTGGCTACCAAATGCTTTCTGAGTGGGGCTTTTGACATCCACAGCATTACCAACCATCCCGATGTGCTGTGGGTAGAGCCTACTTATCTGCATCAGGGGCAACTGTTGAAGGAAAGTGAAGCTGCTGCTGCTAGAGTACACTGTTCGTCTCCACCCCTTCTTAGAATTGAACAAGTTCGAGAAATCACTCAATTTCTCTCCACCTTTCCCCTCTGCGCTCGTAAAAAAGCTGTGATTGTGGAGAGTGCTGATAAGATGCAGCTTGGTAGTGCCAATGCGTTACTTAAAACTTTGGAAGAAACCAGCACTGGCACCATTATACTGCTCTCGGACCATCCCCAACGCTTACTACCCACAATCACCAGCCGCTGCCAACCGATTCCTTTCCATAGATTGAGTTGTGCTGAGATGACTACAGTTCTGAAAAAGTTGGGGCAAGAGGACATTCTCAGTCATCCCATAGTGATGATGATGGCTGCTGGCAGTCCAGGGCAAGCGATCGCTCACCACAACTACCTCAAATCTATCCCCCAATCACTGCTAGAACAGCTAGCAACACCTTCTAGCAGTTTTCTGGATGCACTGAATATAGCCAAGGAAATCGAAGCAATGTTGGAGTTCCACCAACAGATGTGGTTACTTAATTACCTCCAACACTGCTGGAGGGATCTGCGCAGTGGTGATTGGTTATCAAAATTAGAGGAAGCAAAAGTTGCATTACTCAATGCTTCTCCTAGGCTCGTATGGGAAGTACTTCTTTTACCATAGAATTCTTAACAGCTATTCTCAAATCCATACACAATCATCAATTCTTCAGTTTTAGTTAAGAGAATTGATGGTTATTTCTTATTTCAATTTTTGAAATGGGGACTGGGGATTGGCGATTGGCGACCCTTGAAGATTTCAGATCCCAACCAAATCTTAAAACAGAACTTCCCCAATCCCCAGTCCCGTCGCGTCCAGGATTCCCCAACTTCGGCTTTTAGTTTTTAACCCCGACTTAAATACCGAAAATATTATGGCAAAATATTTAGCTGTAATTGGCAAGACAGAATATTTGAAACTGTATGGAAGAAAGATAGGGATATGGGAGCTTTTGGAGTATCAGCCAAGTGGTTGGTTGTGTTCTCTAGCTTTCAAGCAATCACTAATTCCAAATGCTCTTATCTTGTGGGATTGTGGTGCATACTCCTATCGCTATTTAGATATTCCCAAACTCAGAGGAAATCTTGCTACACCAAAATGGGCAATTCATGAGTACAAAGAACGTAGTAGAATTGGAGATATTATAGTAGCTCCAGACTCACTTCTTTTAGGAAACAATATTAACCAGCGTCGTCGATTCAACTATGAAAGCGCTGCTAGATTTATTGAATTCACTGCTGAATTAGAAGGCAGGCTACTAATGGCAGTAGTACATGGTTTGACTGTGGAGGAAAGATTGGAGAGAGGAATTGAATTATATAATTTGGGATATAAAGCTTTGGGTATAGGGGGATTGGTTCCCGAAGCCTCTAACAAACGCCGTAATATCCATATAATCCAAACTGTAGTTGAGGAATTGCAGAAACTGCCTTCTAAGATTTGGATCCATATCTTCGGACTATCAGCACCAGCATACGCTAAAGCTTTTCATCAATTAGGAGTTACCAGTTTCGATGGTGCTAGCCACTTCAAAGAGGCTTTCTCCGCCGGCTCCTTCTTTCTCGCGTCAGGAGAAAAGCTAATAAAACACAAAGCAGTCAAACCAGGTGAGATTCCTACTGCACACTTATGCAACTGTTTATGCTGTCTAACGCTAAGAAAAGCTGGGATTGATACACGCAGATATGGGTCTAACCAAAACAACAAAGGACGAGCTATCCATAACCTAAACCAACTTATAATTGCTCAGCAAAATGCAATTTCACATAAAAACTGCCAGCCTTAGGTTACGGGATTTCCGTAGACAGAGAACGTATCCAGACTCAGAATAACACGAAACCTGTTTCCATATCAAATCATGAAATCTCAACAAAATAGTCTATTTAACGTTGATGCACTCGTCACCCAAGTTCATCAGCACACTGCCAATGAACGCCTAACTCCCCAGACTAAGAAAATGTTGAAGTTAATGACGGAATGGGGCCTCAACAAAGACGTAACCGCTGCCATGCTAGAAATAGCAGAACTCGCACCTGCTCACATCCAGTATATAGCAGGTCCTGTTATCACCTACAAATCAGATTGGAGTGCAGACATCCCGCCCTGGTTATTCAACGCGCTCGCTATCGACAGACTCGATACCTGTTTCAGCGAACATGACACAGGCACTGTCGGAGAATTAGCCACAACCAGTGAGGTTTTGATATATATGATGCCAGCGACACTGGATTTTCCCATACATCCAGATTGGGTAAACGTATACCTCTGGGCAGGTAACGAAGCTCTGATGAAACACAATCGCCTGCGCGATGGTGCTACCTTCTGGCATCTAATGGGAAAAACCAATCCTCCTACCTACGACCAAATCAAAGGTGACTACGAGCGTTTGGCAAGGGAAATTCGTTCCTCTGTTGTCAAAGCTGCGCGAGATCGCGGGTGGGGCAAGCGCACGAAAACGCCCAAACCACCAGCTACTACACCAGAACCAAAGCGCACTCCACAACCTGAAATCATTCAAATATCGTTGTTCTAGTGCGAAAACTAAACAAAATACGGCGCTCAACCACAATCTGCCAATTATCAAAAGTAATTGGCAGATTTTTAATTGAAATTTTTTCCTACAAATTATGAGTCTCACCTCAGAATTAAGAAACCAAAACTCACCCTTAAAAAAATGGTTCGATAGTAAATTAAATGATGCCATCCTTAAGCTGGTTTCAAATCACAATAATTTAATGTGTCGCCAACAAATCATTAGACCAGTTGATGGTACAGACTTTGCATTGGTTGGAAATGCAGTATGCTATGCAGTCAGAAAACATCTGTCCCAAAGAGCCAATGATGTCAACTGGATGTACAACACTATAGCGAATATGGGTGCAAAAAAACTAAATGTTATACCACTCTTGGAAAAATGCGCTACGTATACTAATGTACCTGAAGAAGAAGCTTACAAGTGCTTACTGCTAAGCGCATTAGAGGGAAAAGGTAGAATGGGCATTTCCAATCATCCAATCCTTCAACCATTCATCAATGGTGAAAAACTGTTTCAGCTAGATAAACAGTTTTTCAATAAATGGCACCCATCAATTACAGATGCAGCAGCTATCATCAAAACTATACCTAAAACATGGCAGTTTTGTGCTAACGGGATCAACAGTAAAATCATTTCTAACGCCACCTTCTCCTTAAGTAATTGCATAGGTGGAGCCGACGCTCAAATCATCTGTGATAACAGATTAATTGACGTGCGAACAAGTGCCAAACGTCAACCATTTACCATAGATAATCTCTACCAACAGATTGGCTATTGTCTGCTAGATACAGACGATATGTACAGCATTAGAGAACTAGTTTGGTACTACAGTAGACAACAGGCTTTATTTACATACCCGATTGAAAAGCTGTTCCGAAATCTACCTAGATTAAGAAACGAATTTGCAGAAATGATTTGGGAGAATTATGGAAATGATGACGACTTCTTTAACGGCGGCTTAGATTTATTAGGCAGATATCAACTTTATATAGACTAAGTTAATCACCTAAACCTCAAAAAAATAACTACAATTAAAATTACCTGTGGTTATTTTTTGATCAACAAGTATCTGACGACATTTTTACTAGCATTCTATGCAATAGCATCAGGCGAAGAGCGTCTCATTTTTTTGTCAATCTACGATACGCAGTTCACTTGATTGCTCAAAAAGCTTCTCCATCCTAGATTTTTGCTACCTAGAATCACAAAAAAAATTAAATTCGCGCTAAGGCGCTCTTGTGTACGAGTAAATCTACAGAAAAAACTATGAGCGCCATAATAAACCAATCTCGTCAACTTGATGTAGAGTTTGCTGTACTTAATGATTTAGCAAAGAGACTTCGCACAGCTGGTGCCAAAATTTCAGTAAGGAAAGTGGGGAATATCCATAGAATTACTATGTTGAAAGAACCTACAATTGCAACTGTAGAGCAAATTTTGGGCTACGCCAACTCAGGAAGTGGCAAACCTTTAGCAGATGAAGAAACTCAAATAAATAACAAGGCGATCGCATCCAATAGTGATTTAGCTGATATGCCAAGCAACACTTTAGAACCCGCTACAGAAGGTGAAGCCAGCCAAACTCTGGAAATAGCGACTGTGGAAGAACTCAAGGCATCGCCAGTAGAGAAACTGCAAGAACTAGCAGCACTACACAAAATCAAGGGACGTACCAAAATGAATCCTGAGAAACTGGTTGAAAAACTGCATGGGGTGGTCACAAAGAACCAACTCAAGTGAATCTGCTAACACTCCCCAACTCCGAGATAAACCCAAGTTTTTTCTTGGGTTTATCTTCTTCCAACCACTTGCTCGCGATCGCTTTATCCAGTGTTTGAGTGATAGCAACTTCCTTAATCCCAGTTTAGGAGTCGCAGATCGCGTTCTCACATGAGGAAACCGTAAATAAAATAGCGCTACGCGCATTCCTATATAGAAAAGTACAATAATCAAAGATATGACACAACAAGTTTACGTTAACAAAATCGAAATTGTAGGCAGGGTAGGACAAAACCCTGAAACTAGGTACTTCGAGTCTGGTGCAGTCAAATGCGCTTTGACACTAGCCGTTAAACCACCCTACAAATCAGATGCCCCACTGTGGTTTGACTTAGAGGCATGGGGCAACATTGCAGAAGTCACTGCCCAATATGTGAAAAAGGGATCAACCATTGGTATCATCGGCGAGTTAGTGATCGACAAATGGATTGACAAAAACACAGAGGAGCTTAGAGAAAAACCCTTAATTCGTGTAAACAACTTGGAACTCATCAGTTCCTCTCGAAGCACCGAAGAAATTGAATCCAGTAGTGACCAGCAAAACCAAATAGTCAACGCCAACTTCTAATTGAAACAACACATTCCACTGCAATATCATCGGTTGTCGGTGGGATGTGTTGGTATTTTGGTGCGCTAGGCGCAATCACAAAAAACTTTGGAAATAAAATAATCTATGATTAATGCCACATTCACCCTCAAAGTACAATCTATCAACGAAACTCACGATGGGCAAGGAGTCAAGATAGCCTATGGAGAATGCATATTCTCTTACTACTCCAAAGATGGAATAGTGGAAGACAGCATTGCTTATAGAACAAAGGGTGCAGCAGCAGTGACCATTGCGGAAGCACAGGCTAGCAGCAGCGGAGTGGCCATTGGCTATTTAGATATTGAAGTACAAGATAGTGGCAAAGGATACAAGAATAAATTGTGTACATTAGTCATCCGCTACTTCATTCCTACTACTACTGCCAACACTTCTTCTGTTACCACTACCAACACTCCTATTCCACCAGCATCACAAGAAAATACCAAACAACTAGTTGGTGCTGTAACGGCTTCTTCAGCTAACAACGGCTATCTAAACACCACAGATAGTTCCAAAATTCCGTTCTAATTCCTGAATTTTCAAGAAGGTGAATGCTTTCAGCTATACAGCTGAAAGCATTCTTTTTTCTTAGGAAGTAGTTATAGCATCTTCTCATCCAGGTGCTGTACATCAACAACAAATTTGTAAAATGTTTCGCACAAATTGCTTGCTCAATTCGGTACCAAATTTAGTACTGGTGGTACGGTTTGCTTCCTCATCTCCCGAGTCATATGCTCAAGAATTCGGTTTTTCTCTTCCAAGGACGTATTACACAAACTACTCCAGAAATTGACCTGACGGTACAAAGTTGTGGCGATCGCATTATTTCCTTTGCCCATCTCAGTTTTCAGATCACTCCTGAGCCTATCCCACAGTTTATTCAGCACGGAGGGCGCAAATTCATCAAAAGGCAATGTCCACTGATAATCGTTATCTAAAAACACTCTAAACGAGGCAATAATTGGCAATGATAGTACTGCTGGAGCTTTAAAGCCAAAGGCACTGCCATCTGCTAGCAGTGAATTACCACTCAAAGAAATTGATGCTAGGTGGCAGTTGCCTTTCACTGAGGGACTGGTGATATATTTTTCTATCAGTTTATAAAGTTCTCTTTCGATCCACAGTCCTTGAGACAGCAAGGGTAATAACTTTTGTAGTCTTTCGGTTTCTTTTGGGGAAAGAAATTGTGGCACCACTAAACTAAATGGATGTTGGCTTCTTCCTGAAGAACTGTAGTCATATTTTACTCGGTCTAAACAAATAAGGATTTTACATAAATGTTGCACAGAACACCGTGGGTCTTTTGGCACTCCACTTTGGTTTTGATAATAGGCGACTTTATATTTGATATCTTGTTCGCGTTCTAGTTGTTCGATAAATCTTTTGACAAAATCATAACCACCTCTGGCATTGACTCTAGAGCGCGTATCTATGGGTGATGTCGTATTGGCTGTCAAGGCATTGACTGCGACTTCTTCTTCTGGCAGTCCACAAGTGATTTCCACTTTTACCAGTGCTTTTTTTAAGTCGATTTTCAGCATTCTGGCGAGACTAAATGCTGCAATAGTGTGCCCACCATCGTAAACACCAAATGAAGTGTAACCTTCTGAATCCTCTAGACACTCAACGTGCAGTTCTTCTCCACTCGACGTTTTCTGAATCTTTACCTTATAGGCAGAAATTTTAATTCCGTTATTCCGATCAAAAAACTTGGACGGGGCAGAATTCAACGTCTCTAATATCTCTTTGAAGACCGATGCCTTTTTGTTCGGCTCTCTGATATTTGGTGTCAGGGGTAAATCTGTGGGGAAGCTCTCGACTATCGCTGTCCCCACAAAGAATTTATGGCTTCCTAGGGAATGAAGATTGGCGACTGATTTGACGGGGATGATATATGTTTTGGGCATGGAAACTCGCTGCGCTCGAAGTCAAAAGTCAAAAGTTTGTTGATTGAACTTTTCTTGGAAATTATATCATAAATTAGTCTATAATGACTTATTTAAAATGCTGAATTAGTTAAGATATTTTAAGTTTTTAAATACTTAATTTTGACTTTTGACTTCGAGCGAAGTGAGTTTTTTTACTCAAAAAAGGGGATATACAATCCATAGTTTTAATCTTAAAAAAGACTCAAAATTAATACTTTAAATATTAAAAAATACTCGAAAATAGTGTAAAATAATACAAATACAACAATCCCCCGGATATTGTTTACCAGACGTCTCCGAGGGGTGTTGTGTGTTCACCACAGCAAACACAAATCATGCTTAACATTAGTCTAGCAGAGAAATCCTCTGCTCAAACGCTCGCATCAGAAAAATCTGACTACCTAGCCCTTGATGAGATTCGCCGCGACGGTGGGACACAGCCCAGGGCTGCAATTAACTTGCATCATGTCAATCTGCTGACTGAGCAAATGGAAGACGGACAGCAATTGGAGCCTGTCACAATTTTCTACGATGGTGAATTTTTTTGGTTAGCCGATGGCTATCACCGATGGCACGCTCACCGGAATCGTGAAGAGGAAGTTATTGCCTGTGTCATCCACCAAGGCTCTAGGCGCGATGCAGTTCTTTATTCCGTTGGGGCAAATGCCGAGCACAAGCCTGCTTTGCCTCGTAGTCGAGAGGACAAGCGGCGGGCGGTGATGGTGCTACTTAATGATCCAGAGTGGCAGGAGTGGAGCGATCGCGAAATAGCTCGTCGCTGTTGTGTTAGTCACGATTTTGTAAATAGGATACGAAAGTCTATCTGTCATTCAATGACAGATACAAAACTTAATAAAGACAGGAAAGCTCAGCGAGGAGGGAAAACGTACACTGTTAACACCACCAATATTGGTAAGAAAGTCAAGAACGAGCGCGATGCTAACCGCGTCACAGTTAAAGATGACCATCCCCTGTTTGCTGGTCAGTCTGGTAAAATTACACAGTTACCCAACTCGGATGCTGCCATTGTGGAACTAGACAACGGTAAGAGAGAGCTAATTCAGCTTAAAGATTTGGATGTTGAGCATGAAGGAGATCGCCCAATCGTGGCCCATCACCTCCAGTTAACAGAGGGTGGTTTGGTGGAAATTCATACTCCCAACAACAGTAAGATTAACGGTCGCCTAGCACGGATTGCTGCTGTGCATGAAAGTACGGTGGAGGTGTGGATACGCGATGTGAAAACTATGACTATGGACAAACACACCCTGAAGCATCAGCAAGCAGAACCGATACCTATGGATAGGGAACCGCAGTTACTTGAGGTGGGCGATCGCATTACCAAACTAAGAAAGTGCAACCTAGACCCCTTCGAGGTAGAAATTCTTTTGTTGCTAGAGCAACCAGTAGCTTTTACACCTGTTGAGTTAGAGTATCTTGCCCATATCGAGCAGCGTTGTGGAATTAGTGAAACTTGATAATGATTTGCCCCTATTGCGGTAGTACAGTTTATGAGCGTAGATTTTTCCAAAAATCCTGAATATTCACAACTGAATTTGAATCACAATTTAGGGAAGAGTGTCTTTTTTACAAGCTATGGCTCTAGACTACTCAGGGCAGAATCTTAGAGGGCGAAATTTTAAGGGTCAAGACCTTGAGGGGGCGAACTTTAGTGGTGCAGATATTAGTGGGACAGATTTTACTGGAGCTATCCTTGTTGGCGCAAACTTCAGCAACGCTAAAGCTGGATTGCAAAAACGCTGGGTAATTGTCCTGGTCGTTATTTCGTTATTACTTTCGGGACTATCAGGATTCAGTTCCGCTGTGTCTGGTTTATTGGTGTCGTACATATTTAGCCACTATTCAGAATACCAAATCGTAGGCTTGGTTGCGATAATTACACAGATTATCTTCTTTGTTGTCACAATTCGCTCAGGAATACAAACAGGTTTTGGAACTGTCACCGTCGTCGGATCTGGGGCCGGAGCCATTGTTGGAGCCATTATCGTCGCCAAAGTTTTTGCCGGAGCTTTCGCGTTTGCCATCGGCGTCGCCTTTGCTGGTGCCATCACTTTCGCCCTCACCTTCGCCTTCGCCTTCGCAGTTGCCGACGCCAACGTCTTCGCTGTCGCTTTCGTCTTTGCCATCGGCGTCTCCATCGGCGTCTTCGTTATCAGAACCTTTACCGTCGCCAGTACCGTCGCTCTTGCTATCGCTGTCGCCTGCGCCAACGCCGGAGCCTTAGCGTTATTTGGCGTTTACATCGGGTTACAAGCAATCAAAGGAGATGAAAAGCATGCCCTTGTTCGGAACATTGCTGTAACATGCGCCACTTATGGCGGTACAAGCTTTCGAGATGCTGATTTAACCAACGCTGATTTTACTCAAGCAACACTTAAAAATACTGACTTCACAGGAGCTACTCTTACCCGTAGTTGTTGGCAACAAGTCAAAAAGCTAGACCTTGTGCGTCCTGGTAAAACTTACCTCAAAAATGCACTTGTGCGCCAGTTGTTGGTTACTGGAAGAGGGGAAAACAAAATTTTTGATAGCCTTGATCTGCGAGGAGTTAATCTGCGTAAAGCCCACTTAGCAGATGCTAGTTTTATTGGCACTGACCTTAATGAAGGTAACTTGCAAGATGCAGATCTATCTAGAGCAAAGTTGGTTCAGACACAGCTAGACGGAACAGACTTTACAGGTGCTACTCTTACCGGAGCTTACATTGAAAATTGGGGCATTACCAGTGACACCAAGTTTAATGGTGTAAGGTGTGAGTACGTTTATACGCGAGCGCCCACAAAAGATGACATTAATCCCTGGCGCAAGCCTGACAATTGGAAAGAGAAATTTGAAGATGGGGACTTTGCTGATTTTATTAAGCCAATTGTCGATACCCTCGACCTCTACCACAACCAAGATGTTGACCCAAGGGCGATCGCCATCTCATTTAAGCAGTTAGCTGAGAATCATCCTGAAGCTGAACTGCGAATTGTGGGGACGGAAGTAAAAGGCGAGGATAAATTTTTACTCCGTGCTAAGACGGCAGATTCGGCTGATAAGTCAGAACTAAGCGCAGAATATTTTTCAATTTATAACGAACTTAAAGCATTAGCACAGCAAGAAGTTAAAGCACTAATTTCTGAAAAAGATTATCAAATTCACAGATTAGAAAATATGGTAATGACGGCGTTGGAGCGCCCTGGCTTTTATGCACAGACTTATAATAACCAAGGGGATACTATGCCTGGAAAAAAATCTAAATTCGACTTACAAGGCGCCCAATTCGCAGGTGGTTTAGTAGATGCTGAAACTGTTAACGCTTATCAAATTGGTGGTAACATTACTAACAATACTCAAGTTGCACAAACAGAGATTAATGATTCAGCGGTCAAAACAATTTTAATTCTGGCATCCAATCCCAGAACTACTTCTGCTTTACGCCTGGACGAAGAGGTGCGAGAAATTGACGCGGGATTGCAACGAGCTAAAAAACGGGAACTGTTTGACCTGAAGCAACGTTGGGCTGTGCGTGTTCAAGACGTTTACCAATCTTTACTGGACTTCAATCCTTCTATTGTTCACTTTAGTGGTCATGGTACAGGCGATGATGGTCTAGTACTAGAGGATGAAGCAGGTCAGGTACGGTTAGTCGAGGCAGTTGCGCTGGCTGGGCTGTTTGAGTTGTTTGCTAACACGATTGAGTGTGTTGTCTTGAATGCTTGTTACTCAGAAGTACAGGCGGAGGCGATCGCCCAACACATCCCCTATGTCATTGGAATGAGCGAGGCGATCGGTGATCAAGCAGCAATTAAATTTGCCACGGGTTTTTACAGTGCGTTGGGGGCTGGAGAATCGGTCGAGTTTGCTTACAAGCTTGGGTGCAGTGTGATTCAGTTAGATGGGATTGCGGAGCATTTGACTCCTGTATTGAAGAAGAAATAGTTATTTAGAAGAAAAAGAGTAGTTCACGCGAGTTGGTAATATATTAGTTATGAAGCGCAGAGGTTAGCTTGGGATGGCGAATGAGGAACATCTTGCGATCCTCAAGCAGGGGGCAGAGATTTGGAATGAGTGGCGGACGAAAAATCTTAGTATAAAGGTAGACCTTAGTAAAGCTAATCTTAGTAAGATTGACTTGCATGGGGCTAACCTGAGTGAAGCTAACTTGAGTGAGGCTATCCTTAGTGGGGCTAATCTCAGTAGGGTGAACTTTAGTGGAGCTAACATCAGTAGAAGCAACCTGAGCAGAACTAACCTGAGCAGATCTGACCTCAGTAAGACTAACCTCAACGGCTCTGTACTCATGCAAGCTATCCTGAGGAGCGCTAACCTCGAGGAAGCGGCTTTGGGCAAAGCTAATATTAATGGAGCTGACCTGAGTAAGGCTGACCTAAGCAAAGCTATTCTCACGCTTGCTGACCTAAGCAAGGCTATTCTTATTGGAGCTATCCTCACCGGAGTTGACTTGAGTGGGGCTGTCCTCACTGGGGCTGTTCTTAGCGGAACTAATCTCAGTGAGGCTATTCTCCGTGATGCTAATCTGAATCGAACTCAAGCACTTGGGACAAATTTCACCGCCGCAAACTTTACAGGAGCCTGCCTAGAAGATTGGAATACCAACAGCTACACCAACCTTGATAGCGTGATTTGTGACTATGTTTACCTTCGATTAGGTTTGAAGGAGCGCCGTCCTAGCAGTGGTAGCTTTGCCCCTGGAGAGTTCACCAAATTATTCCAAAAATCCTTAGAAACCATAGACCTGATTTTCCGCAACGGCATTGATTGGGATGCTTTTGCTTACTCCTTTAAAAAGGTAGAAGTTGAAAACCAGGGCGCTCAACTAGATGTCCAAAGCATTGAAAAGAAGGGGGATGGTATTCTTGTAGTCAGGGTTAGCGTCACTCCTACTGCGGATAAGGCAAAGATTCACGGCGACTTTATGCATGGTTATGAATTTGCTCATAAAGCGTTAGAAGCGCAGTACCAAGCTAGAGTGGAAGATAAGGACAAAGAGATCAACAGGTTATTTTATCTAGTTAATCAACTCTCAGGAACACCTAAAAAAATTTCTAACTATTACCAACAAAACTCCCAGTTTGCTGGTGGGGTTGTGGATGCCGAGACAGTTCAAAGCCAGCAGATTGGCGGAGACATCTGTAATAAAGATAACCAAGAACTTCTAGATTAAACCATGCTCCTTGTCAGAAACCCAGCTTCAAGAGCGATCGCTTTTAAAGCAAAGCCCCAGACATCACTCTGGAGTAACCATGATCGCATGACAATTTACCGCACCAATCTATCCTTTTGGTCTGGGGATGATTAGCCAAAATGCCATTCGTCTCGCGCATTCGGTCAGATTTCGGACAAAACCAAGTCTAGTATGGATTATGGAGAGCGATCGCTTCTTTGTGGGTAGGATGCGATCACACGGGAGCCATTACATATGGTGTGCGATCGCACACAACAAATTAACTCTTGATTGGATCAACCCGACCAATCCCAAGGCTTAACAGCATTGTCCTTACATCCTCCCATTCTGGACCACAATAGTAATATTTGCGTTCCAGTAGATCTGCTAAATAGTACCCAGGCTTACCCATATTTATCCGAAAAAGCTCGACGACTATTTTCTTTTTGGTTATGCCAAAAGCTTCAACATCACCCTCGATAGGTAAATTTAAGGGGTTGAAAAAGACCCTTGGCTTGAGAAACTCCCAGTACCTACTTTGTGGAGTGATTTCACGCCATATAATTCGGTAATGAGATGGATAAATGATTTTGTCCATACAACCTTTGATTGCTATGATTGTAGAAGAAAGCCCCCAGGTGCTAGCTGAGGGCTATTAGGGCTAGAAATTAGCGTTAGCTATCGCCAATTTCTTCGTCGTCCTCACTGATATCAAGGTCATCGATTATGTCCCTTCTCTCAGTAGGGATATCCCGTTTCGTCCTCGGATCTGATTCAAACCAAGATCCGAACAAGAAACGGAAGATTCGGAATACTGGCATCCAGCCTTGACCTTTTCCGTTACCCTTATAATTTGGGTCTGTCAACTTATCACCTCCCAATGAGGGTATAATTTTTTGCCCCCTCATCATTCAATTATATCATGATAATTATCATGATATAGTAAGAGCATGAATGAGATACAATTATGCCCAGAAAGAAATTAGAGCGTAAAAGAGACTATATACAAATCGTGATAGATCCTATGGATAAGACCGCCTTTGATACTTGGTGTCTTGCCAACAGTACGACGATGAGTGAAATTATTCGTAAAGAGATAGCCCCTTATGTCGCCAAAGGTAAAAAGCTGATGGAGGAGTAAGAAGAATGGCTTTTACGGGAAGAAGTGCGACATTAAAAGG
>CAIVAU010000177.1 GCA_903903925.1 uncultured cyanobacterium | reverse complement strand
CTAGAGCGCCGGTCGAGTAGAAGATATTGACAAAAACAGAATTATGTGTAGTAGGACAAAACGTCTATTTCTAGCTCAATTTTTAAGTCTAGTTAAGGGCGATCGCATTAAAACTCAGTGCATAAAAGTTCGGTTTACGTAATATGCATATGTTGCGCTTTACGTCAACTACTTGTACTTGACCGGCGCTCTAGATGACAAAGTGCTGAGTCAAGAGATTTCAAATTCGCCTCCACCCTCTCAATTTTCTGGGCTAGGGGACGGCGCTTCTCAATGATGCTGGCAATTCTCCCAGTTCTAGTTGTCGTTACATTCATCTGGTAGCTGTTTAAATACCCACTACATAGAGTATTCCCAAGCTAAGTAGCGAATTAACAACTGAGATTGAGAAGCAACTAAGTATCTTGATGGGCAGTAACTACAGCAATCCCTAATTCCACTGAGACACATAAACACAAAAAAAAAGACAAGCGTGCGGTCTTTGTTTGAAATTGACCTACTATATTGAAATGTTCCTATATAACTTAATAATCGTCTTACAATTGATAGATACAACCTCAGTTTTCTTTCTTCCTGAAATATCATCTTTTTTGAGCAAGGACATCGCAACTGGGGTGACATGATGGCGATCGCTTCCGTAAGCATCCCAGTTTTTTGCAAAGACTTTAACTAAACTTCCCCCCAATTTAAAGAAATCGGTGGCGTGCCAACTGTCGTAAATAACGATAAATTACCCACGCCAAAAATCCGAAAAATATATTGAGCAGTAAGCGGCTTAGTATAAACGACAAAACGGGAATTTGAAAAATTTGCTGATGACTTAAAAAGCTTACATTTTCTACTAAGAGAAAGATGCCAAAAATAGCGTTTCCCCCAAGCATAAGGGCAAACAGTACCAAACCTTTTTGCCAGTAACGTTGATAGGATTTATTGCCAGTAATCAGGGTTATGGGAGGGTTGCCTAACGATTTTTGCAATAATTGTTCCATTCGCCAAAACATCCATAAAAGGAATGGAAACAAACCGTAGCTCAGCAAATGCAATGGTGGATAACGTCCAGTACTAGATAGAATGTTAACCAAGGCATGACAAATGACAGAATTGAGCCAAGCCAAGAGAACAAGCTTTCTGTCTTTGTGGCTATGAGTATGCGACCAAAAAGTTATTCCTAGAGCATATCCCCAGGGGGCTGAGAACATGGCATGAACTGGCGTACTAATGACACGCTCAAAAATTGATGCTGTGCCATAGAAAAAGTAAACCAAGTTTTCTTCAGCAGTGAATCCAACAGCAACGGCTATAGTAAACAGGAAAACAGTGCTGGGACGCAATCTATAGCGACGTCGAAGATAGTAGATTGGGATAAAAACTGCTATGAACTTGCAGCCTTCTTCGAGAGAACCTACTTCAAGAAGCTGCCTCAGGGCATTACCTGCAAGAGATCGCTCTATTTTTCCCCAGTCTACAACCAAGTTAGCGACATTTTCAAAAACCCGCTCTAGTCCAAGGGACAATAAACCGGATACTGTCCCAAAGATAAAAAACAATAGCACCCGCGCTAGAGATGGGGCAGTTGGGGTGCGGTAATAATAGTAGATTAAAAGCAGCAACGGTGGCAATACTGCCCACAGCAATTCAGTCACGTAGGGGTCTGAGCAATGATCGTACGGTGACGGGGGCTATTTTCAGTGATCGTCGGCGCATTGAAACCCGCTTCAACAAGTGTCTGCTCAATATCCAAAGTAAAATATTCATCTAAGTACGGTTCAGTACTTTTGAGCAGAGTTAAAATGTAGGGCGGCATTTTCTTGTAGATTGCTGATTTAGGATTCATGTCCATAATTGCTAAGTGACCCGACGACCTTAGTAAACGCCGTGCTTCAGCAAAAATCTGCTGGGTCGCTGATTGTGGCAGTTCATGGCACATCAAGAACATGGAGATTAAATCAAACGAGGCATCTGGTAGCCCAGTTGATTCAGCCGAAGCATGAACCCAGTTAATGTTGCAGTGGCGCTGCTGAGTGCGGTAATCGGCAACGGCTAAAAAGTAAGGAGATAAGTCTAAGCCAGTGATTTTCGCTTGGGGGTATACGGATTGCAAGGCAAAGGTACTTAGACCTACACTACAACCCAAGTCTAGGATGTCTTGTGGTTCAGAGGAAATGGAGTTAGTGAGGATATTGTGGTAACTCTGGCGCAGTTTTGGATCGCCTTGTGCCCCTGCATGAGGCCAAATGTTGGCGTGGACGGTGTAGGCGGCGACTTCTACTTCTAGGGCGGCTTCCCAGCACAGATCGCCTTTTTCGTAGGCATGGAATGAGCGAAGATAGTAGTCTGGGTAGGTGACTTGGGGGTTTTGGACTTTAGCTAGTTCTTTGTCCCAATCATGTGCTTGTAATGTCTGTACTTCTTGCGTCCAAGATACCCCTATTTTCTCAGCACGTTTGATCATCATTTGCCTCGCCTGGTGCTTTGCGAGGTTGGCTAAAGGTTTGATTGCCAATACCCCATTCACTAAGCGAGAAGTTAAGCCAGGAGTTGTTTTTCCAGCAACGGTCATCACGATTATTTTAATCTAAATGAATAGAATATAGAGCAATAATGGGCAATGGGCAATGGTCATGGGGCATCGGGCAACCGCCTTGCGGTGGCAGGAATGTTTTTCGTTAATGGTGCTGTATTTGCTAATTGGGTGACACGCATCCCAGTTATACAACAGAAACTTGGGTTGAGTAATGGTGCATTAGGAGTTGCTATAACGGGTATGGCTGTTGGGGCGTTAGTGAGTATGCCAACAACGGGGTGGGTACTCACCCGCTTCAGCAGTCGGTCGGTCACTACAATAGCTGGGCTGGGCTACTGCGCGACCCTACCCCTACTGGCGTTAGCCCCTAATCTGTTAATACTGGCAATGGTATTAGTGTTGTTTGGTGCTTTTAACGGAGCAATGGATGTGGCGATGAATGCCCAAGGCATTGCTGTCGAGAAGCGTTACCAGCGACCAATTATGTCATCATTTCATGGCTGGTTCAGCGTTGGGGGCATGGCTGGTGCATCTGGTAGTGGTCTGTTGGCTTCTGCGGGAATCGATCCTATTCCACACTTGGTCGGCGTCGCACTCCTATTAGGAATAGTGACAATTTTTGCGTCACGTCGGCTATTGTCAGCAGGTATCGACGCCGTTAGCCATGAACCCGCATTTGTCGTACCGACACGAGCTCTCCTCGGTCTCGGAGCGGTGGCATTTTGCGCTCTAGTGGGAGAAGGCGCAATGGCAGACTGGAGCGCAATCTACCTCCGGAAAACCCTTGGTACTGGACTGGGACTGGCAGCAGCCGGATATTCAGTTTTTTCATTAGCAATGGCTGTGTTTCGATTTACAGGTGACTGGCTGACCCAGCGTTTAGGTCCAGTCAGGATGGTACGCCTTGGTGGCATCGTCGCTGCTACAGGGTTGGGGTTATCTTTGATCATTGCCCAGCCAGTTGCGGCGCTGATCGGCTTTGCCTGCGTCGGTGTTGGCTTTTCGACCATTATTCCGATAGTATTTAGCGCGGCTGGACGCACCCCTGGAATACCTCCTGGTCTTTCCCTCGCCGCAGTGACCACTACTGGCTACTCTGGATTCCTCTTCGGACCACCCTTAATTGGATTTGCCAGCGATTTGCTTACCCTCCCCCGTGCTTTAAGTATTGTCGTTATCTTAAGCACAATAATTGCAGTACTAGCCGGAACCGTCCGTCGCCCTGCCATTACCCCTAACTCCTAACTCCTAACTCCTGACTCCTAACTCCTAACTCCTGACTCCTAACTCCTGACTCCTAACTCCTAACTCCTGACTCCTAACTCCTGACTCCTGACTCCTAACTCCTGACTCCTAACTCCTAACTCCTGACTCCTAACTCCTAACTCCTAACTCCTGACTCCTAACTCCTGACTCCTGACTCCTGACTCCTGACTCCTGAATTCTGCCCTATGTTTTCCGCTTGAGTGCTAACGACATCTCGACTTTACTGGTAGACTTGTCGGGGTTTATAGCAGTAACTCCTAAACTACGAATAGAATGCAGAATAGCAGTGGTTTCGGGGGAAAGCGGTTGCTTTTGTGCAGTCGGAAACCGATTTAACAAGGACACGGTTTTGTCAATGTCTAAGTAAAAGTAACCGCCATTTGGCTTTTGCAAAGAGCTTGTGACAGTTTTGAATTGTTCGCTACTCTCTAAAGACTGAGCCTGAGGACCTGCGATCGCATCAGCTACCGATCCACCAAGAGCCACAAATACAGTATCTTGATCCAGCCAACCGTGTGCTAATAAAGCTCCTTGTTGAGGAACTTGCCATTCTGTTACGTCTTTACCGTCAATACTTCTTTGGGTGATGTTGATTTGTTGTCCTTTGGCAAGGGCATCTAGTTTGGTCAATGTGGTTTCAGCCGTTTGGCGATCGCTTGTATGAAATACCAAGACCCCCCCAAAACCAATAGGAGACAACGCACCCTGATTCGATGGAATGGCGGCGATCGCAAATTCCCCATTCATCCAACCAAAAACATCTTTATCCAGGTCAATGTTGACAAATTTCATTTGCAATCGTGCTTGCTGTAGTGTTTGGTTAAATCCTGGATCATCTTTCGATTGTTCTACAAATGCTGACCACCAACTGCTGATCCCCTGTCCACTCACAAGGGCGATCGTCTGGGCTGGTAATTGAGATACCACCCGATCAGCAGAATTTTGATACTGGAATTTCACCAGTTGTGGGTCTAGGTTAGCGATCGCCACCGTCCGTACACCCACATCATCAACCCCTACACCTGCTACCATAGATTTCACTTGTTTCAATTGTGACAAGCTGTGTGGGAGTGACTGCGTTGCTTTCGGGTTTGTGGCACTTATTTTTTGTACCATATCTGTATAATCTGGCACATAAACCTGTGCCAAAGTGTTTTCGATTTCCACTCCTGTTTTCAATAGGCTACTAGCACCTTCTTTACTTGCAAAGGAAGGCTCTCCTTTATAGGTGTCAATAGCATGTTCTACAGCTTGCTTTTCCTGCGCCAATACCAAATAGGTATTATTCAAAATTGCACTGTAAGTTGATGCATTCTTGAGTGTTGTTTCGGTAATTTTTTCGCCTTTATAGTCAATTTCTTGAGTTTTAACGTCCTTTCCTGACTTCAATTTATTCGCAAAATTCAGGGCGCTCAGTTTGTCCTTAATCCCCACTACCATGAGCATATGATTCATTTCTTGTGGTGCTTGTGGAGCATTTTGCACCCCTTTAGCTGGACTTGGTGGTAGCAGAGCAATCATCACTCCACCGACCCAAGGTTTTAGATCTTCATAGGAAATATTGCTATCAGTTAATGAACCTTGATTTAAGTTACTGAGTCCCTTTGCCACTAGTTGTTGTGCTTCTTGGGTATCAAACTGCTGTAACTTGGCCCAAGCTTTAGGGTCAGTGGAAATATAAGTTGCCATGATCGCTTCATTTGGCACTAATTTGGCACTGTCTAAAGCGCCTGATATATTTCCAGTAGGACCACCCTTAAAATACATGTAGGCAGCAACACCCCCTGCCACAATCACGGTAGTGCCAATAGTAGGAATTAAAAATTTTGATTTCTTTTTGGACATTTGTTATCATCCTCTTTTGCTCAAATTATCCTTGATGCTGTGAACAGTGACGTGGGTAAGTTTTCGGATCTGTATATCTATATTTAGCGGTATTTACTGGTACAATTAGTGACTTTACGTATCATGAGTGATGAATGGTTCCAAGGATGACTTCAAAAGTATAAAGACCAATTCCGCACAAATTTATGTTTTTTTGAGAGAAAATTCATCTAAATGAACTTTAACAAGCTATCCTAAGCTATATAAACGCTCTAAAGTATTTTTACCCAATAAAAACCAGTTAGGTAGCAAAGCACCTTTAAACCCAATGGAAATTGGGTGAGAAAAATCACTCTCATAGGGATTGATTGCGGAAATACACCCGATATCGCTGTTTTTTTCACTAAATCCAGCTAAAGTTATCAGGATTACAAGGTCAGTAAGCATCAATGTCGCAGTATTATTTTGATACAGAAAGTAACGGTCACAAACCTTTCGAGTTGCCAGGGGCAAGACCACATTACAACCCTGATCGCCCTGGACAAGTGGAACATATTTTTCTAGACATCAGTTTAGATATACCTAACCAAAGTTACCACGGCACATGCAGCATCACGTTAACACCGATCCGGGATGGGATTAACCGCTTGGAGTTGGACGCTGTCAACCTGAACATTCAATCTGTCCAAATCGATGAAGGATCACAGAACTTTGACTATGACGGAGAAAAGCTGTCTGTACAACTAGAGCAGCCGACACAGGTGAACAAACGGATTGTGATTGCGATCGCCTACCTAGTAGAAAAGCCTCAACGGGGGATCTATTTCATTAAACCAGACAAACACTACCCCAACAAGCCCACTCAGGTCTGGACTCAGGGAGAGGATGAAGACTCTCGCTTTTGGTTTCCCTGCTTCGACTACCCAGGACAACTGTCTACCTCTGAAATTCGTGTCCGAGTGCCTAAACCTCTGATTGCGATATCTAACGGCGAACTGATTGCGACACAGGAAGACGGCGATGAAAAAATTTACCACTGGTCTCAGCAGCAAGTTCATCCAACCTACTTAATGACTCTGGCTGTAGGTGACTTTGTCGAAATTGGTTCGGAGTGGAAGGGTAAACCCATCACCTACTATGTGGAAAAAGGACGCGAGGAAGATGCTCAACGCAGCATGGGTAAAACTCCCCGGATGACGGAGTTTTTGAGCGAAAAGTATGGCTATCCCTATGCTTTCCCCAAATACGCTCAAGTCTGCGTAGATGACTTCATCTTTGGCGGCATGGAAAACACCTCCACAACACTGTTAACTGATAGATGTTTACTTGACCAGAGAGCAGCATTAGATAACCAAAATACCGAAAGCTTAGTTGTCCATGAATTGGCACATCAGTGGTTTGGTGATTTGGTAGTGATTAAGCATTGGTCCCACGCTTGGATTAAAGAAGGGATGGCTTCCTACTCTGAGGTGCTGTGGACAGAACATGAATATGGTGCTGAAGCAGCCGCATACTATCGATTACTGGATGCCCGGAGTTATGTAGCCGAAGATAGCAGTCGCTACCGCCGCCCAATGGTGACCCATGTCTACCGAGAAGCGATCGAACTTTACGACCGCCATATCTACGAAAAAGGCTCTTGTGTTTATCACATGATTCGGGCCCAATTGAAAGATGATCTCTTTTGGAAGGCAATCCAAACATTTGTACAGGATAATGCCCACAAAACAGTAGAAACAGTAGACTTGCTCAGGGCAATTGAAACCGCTACTGGGCATAATCTTTTATTCCTCTTCGACCAGTACGTTTATCGCGGCGGTCATCCTGATTTTAAAGTGGCTTATGCCTGGGATGCAGATAGCAAGCTAGCGAAAGTGACGGTGACTCAAACCCAAGCCACATCAGGAAATCATGGTAGCAGCAGCAATTTATTTGACCTAAAAATCCCCATCGGCTTTGGCTACGTCCCACAGGAGGGAGTGAAGAATGAGGAGTTAAGAGTTATAAGTAAAGAGAATACTCCTCACTCTAAAACCTTTACAGTGCGGGTTCACGAGTACGAGCAAAGCTTTTACTTTCCTTTAGAAGAAAAACCCCAATTTATCAGCTTTGATGTGGGGAATAATTATTTAAAAACAGTATCTTTAGAGTACCCAATACCAGAGTTAAAAGCGCAACTGGAATTTGACCCTGATCCCATCTCCCGCATCTATGCAGCAGAAGCGTTGGCAAAAAAAGGAGGGTTAGAGGTGGTGAAGGCGCTGTCCTGTGCGCTGAAAAAAGATCCTTACTGGGGTGTCCGTGCTGAAGTCGCTACACAACTGGCAGAAATCAAATTAGATCAAGCTTTTGATGGATTAGTTGCTGGGTTACAAGATTCTTCGGCTCATACACGGCGAGCCGTTGTAGAAGCATTAGCTAAAATCAAGACCCAAGAAAGCTACCAGGCGATGGAAGAACTGTTGCAAAAGGGCGATCCCAGCTACTACGTAGAAGCAGCAGTGGCGCGTTCTATTGGGGCAATTGCTGCTACAGGAGAACAGAAACACAATGAAGTTCAGGTGCTAGATCTGCTGAAATCCGTTTTGGATCAAAGGGCGGGTTGGAATGAAGTGGTCAGGAGTGGGGCGATCGCCGGTTTAGCCGAATTCAAAACTTCGGAGGCGGCTTTAAATTTGGTCATGGAGTACACTGTACTAGGTGTACCACAACCCCTGCGTTTAGCAGCAATTCGCGCTCTTGGTAAAATTTCTGTTGGTCAAAATACTGCCAATGTGGAACGTATTTTAGAGCGATTAGCAGAAATTTCTCAGGACACGTTCTTTTTAACCCAGGTTGCGGCGGTTACAGCCTTAGGACAAATGGAAACTCCCAAGGCGATCTCCATTTTGGGTGCGATCGCTCACCGGACACCAGATGGACGCGTGCGTCGCTACTGTGAGGAAGAGATTTCACGCTTACAAAAGAATATCGGCACAGAAAGTACACTTCTTCAGCTACGCACTGAACTAGACCAGCTTAAACAACAAAACCAGGAACTTAGAAGCCGTTTGGAAAGCTTGGAAGCTAGATCCAAGTAAGGTAGGGGGAGGAGGAATAATTGGGTTCAGCATCCCAATATTCCCCACACCCTATAGGCAATATGGTTCGCATCAGCAGAGGGACAGAAGAGCATCTGTACGTTCGCTCCTGATTGAAGGGTAAAAGGAATTAATAAGGTGTCGCGCATTTAAATTGTATAATCTGAAGGCTAAAACCCTTCTAGAGCCTACTTTGGGTTAAAAAACTAGATGGGTGACAGCTTACCTTACTCTGTAAGGTTTCAAAAAGACCAGAAGACAGACTATTAGTTTCTATAAGTGCCTGTCAGACGACAAACTCCATCAGTGCAAGATATGAGTTTGAGCCTTACCACTACTTCCCTATCACCACCCAGATTTTGAGAACCAATAGACTATGACAATACCAATCAAAAACTTCAGCGGAGTTAATAACTGGAAATCTATACTAGCACTGACACGAGACTGGTCTGCTATCACGCTGATTACACTTGTAAGTATTAAAGTAAATCATTGGTTATTCTACATACCTTCAATCTATTTAATTGGGGTTTTTCAGTTTGCTTTAGCTGAATCAATGCTACATGAAGCATCTCACTATCATCTTTTCAAACCAAAGCAGATGAATCATTATATGGAAATATTTTATGGGCTGCCTTTCTTTACAACTGCGGCACAGTTTCAAGCAAAGCATCAGTCTCATCATGCTCAGTTAGGAACCTCAGAGGATCATTTAGTTAAAGATTATCACTCTATAGGTTTATTTCAGGAAAATTCAAACATATTCTGGCTATGGTTTATAAAACCCATAATTGGTTTTGCTACCTATTATTTCACAATATGTCTAACCCTTCGCCCCTGGCGCGAAGGTATTAAAATTGTGATTTTTTGGCTGATTTTGCTGAGTGTGTGTTTCTATTTCCATATCCTGCACTTTTTACTGTGGTATTGGATTATTCCTTTTCTCTTTGTTTCTCGCGCTCTGTTGTATTGGTCAGAAGTAGCTGACCATTATAATACAACTTCTGGCACTCGCAGTCGGCTTAATCCAGTATTTAACTGGTTAACGCATAATAATGGCTATCACTACATCCATCACCGCTATCCTTCAGTACCTTGGTTTTATCTCCCCCAAGTTCACCAAATGTTCTGTCAGAATGTAGAGGATATTGGAGATGTTTCCTATGGTTTTTTTGATACGTTTAGTCAGTTAAAGCAAAAGTTGCCACCAGTGAATAGGGTGGGTCACTTAATAAAGAATTAGGGGCGGCTTCCATAGCAACTCCATCTGACTTGCGAGTACCGCGTATGGCAGGAGAAGAACGCTTGTAACCTGCCCTTTCAGCTTTTTAATGTTCGTAATCAATGAGTCTGCCATAGTGTTCATGCTTGCTGAGATTCATCGATAAGAAAACATACTGGTGGAGATTACCAAAACCTTTGCGGGTGAAAAACTTGACGGCTGGAGTATTGTTAGGATCTGTATCTACTAGCATGAACCGCGCCCCATCTTCAATCATGCGGGAGACTAGCTGATCAACCAGTTTATCTGCCACTCTCCGACGCTGAAACTGAGGATTGACTCCTAACCACCGAATGTATCCATAAGTCCAAGACGCCTTGGTAATGATGGTTCCCAAAATGAATCCTGCTAGTTTTCCATCTATTTCGGCAACGAGGCAGTAATCTGGGTCTGCGTTATACAGTCCAATCACTTCCCAATCACCCCAGATTTTGTACAAGTAAGGATATCGATCGCTGGTAAATAACTCTTCTCCCAAGTGGTAAACCGGGGCGATGTCATCAATTCCTAAGCCGCGAACATAAACCGCTTCATTTTGATCAAAATGCATAATATAACTATTGTTAGTTGTTAGTCGTTAGTTGTCGGTGAACCACTGCATTGCGCGGCAATATCCGTTCTTGAAGCAAGTGGCAACCAAAGAACGTGTGTCAAAAATTACCAGTAGTAACTAGCAACTAACCAGTAGCTTCAAAGGGATATCTCTTGAATGGTAGCGAGATTGAGTAGGGTCGTGTCCACTTACTTCGGCATAACCCCAGATTCCCTCAGAAATAAGTGCGTAAACGATCAAGCATATATACTGTTTGTGGTCAGAAAATTATACCGTCAATTTATGGTTGCAGCCTTTAGTTGTAACACTTCTGCCAACAGTATCAGGGAACACATGGAAATGTTCCTTTCATCAATTCTTCTGCTGTATAGTGGTTTTGTTTGTTCTGTCGTTTAGGATCGCATCCAGTTATCCAGCCGATTAAACTGGAAGGATGGCAAAACTATTGATGTGGGACTCTTGTTTTTGTCAATAGTAAATATTTATACTGATATACTTAGGAGTTTTAGAGGATGTTTGATTATGTAAAAGCAAACCATGATCTGGTACGTCGGTTTTACAAATCGTCATTTGTTAACGTTCTTTCCAATCTCACAGAGCCTTTAGCGGGTTTGATCGGCATTGCTTTCTTAGGTCATCTCACCGAAATTGGTTATTTAGCTGGAGTTGGTTTAGCTACAGTCCTATTCAACTATATCTACGAGAATTTACTGTTTTTACGAATTTCAACTACTGCGGTAACATCACAAGCCGTCGGACGGGACGACCAAGAGGCGATGTTACTGGCGCTGCTACGGAATGGGTTGATCGCTTTAGTACTGGGCGTACTCATTTTGATATTGCAGTATCCTATCGGCGCACTGGGCTTTATCCTGTTGAACGGCTCTCCAGAGGTTGAGTCGATTGGATTAAGCTATTTTTACGCTCGGATTTGGGGAACGCCTGCAGTTTTGCTCAATTTCGTCATCATTGGCTGGTTTCTCGGACGCGAGCAAGGTGGCAAAGTGTTGCTGTTAACCACTGTTGGTAGCACCATTAATATTGTGCTGAACTACTTTGCGATTATACGGTGGGATTTGGGAAGTACTGGAGCTGGACTATCTCAAGCTATCAGCGAGTATTTGATGTTATTAGTAGGTATGCTTTTGGTGATCTGCTCTATTCATTGGCAAGATTTGTTGACTGCATTGCGGCAGTTTTGGAACTGGTCAGCTTTTCAAGCTACTTTTTTCCTCAATAGTGACCTATTGGTTAGATCTTTAGTCTATATGTCCACTTGGGCAATATTTTTTAATCTGAGTGCCACTTTCGGGACAGATATCTTGGCTGAAAATACCTTACTCCAACAGGTAGTATTTCCGCTCTCATTCTTAGTTGAAGGAATAGGATTTGCGACGGAAACCCTCATTGGAAACTTTAAAGGTCAATCCGCCAACGATCAATTATTACCCCTACTACAGATTTCGCTCTTAAATAGTTTGCTGGTGGCAGTTGCTGCGTCAGGAGCGTGTATTGTGTTCCCGGAGATTGTATTTGGGTTGTTAACCAGTCACACCGAACTCATAGAGCCACTTAAAGCCTATGTTCCTTGGTCACTTGTTGTCTTGAGTTGTTTTTCAATTGCTTGGATTCTGGAGAGCTATTTTGCCGGATTAGCTTTAGGAAAATCCCTGCGGAAGGCTTCCTTAGTAGCAATTTCATTGGGATTTGCACCCGTGGCAGTTTGGGCATGGTTAGCTCACAGCAACCATCTTTTGTGGTTGGCTATATCAGCGTTTATGTTAACAAGAGCGGTGGTACTTGGTTTTCTCTTGCCACAAACGTTTGAAACCAATTCTACTGCTGCTATTGTCGATTAACAAGATCAAGGTTCTTGTCCAATTTTGGTGATCAACACAAGATTTGGGTCTTACCTTCAATCAGGAACGAACCGCAGTCAGCAGGTATTTACCTAAACCAGGTTATATGGTATCCTCAACCACTTTACAGTCGTAACTTGATTAAGGTATTGTGAAGTCGTTTTGATTTTCTTGTAAATCGAAACTATAAATTCAAGCAAAATTTGGGAGACGATATCATATTTTTGTTACTTTAAAAGTGAAAATTATACTTAGACACCGACTTTTTATGTAAAGATTTCGTGAAGAAGATGACATTCAACTTTAAGAAATACTAAGATTTGAGAGGTGTAGTGAAATGATATGTGGAAATCACATAGATGCAATCTGCCCTTTTTAAAGTTTTGAAGTGGAGAATTTTTTGTAAGTCTTGGTAAAAAGTGCTGCTGTTTTAACGGAAAGAACTCAGGATTCAGGAGTCAGGAGCCAGAATTCCCAAGCTGAACTCTGAGTAAAGAGGTTTCAATTCGCATCCAATAGACTCTGATGGATGTATTTGGACTTCCGACTTCTGACGGATGAATTCTTGTTAACAATTAATCCTACTATTGGAGGAATACAAAGACAGATGACTTATATACTTTGTTAGGAAGACAGAATTGATATTTACTTTCTGCGTATTCTTGGCAATAGAAAACAATACATTGTAACTAGTACAGGGTGTTTTATGCGTAAACCTGTTCTGACGATCTTTTACCAGTTCAATCCGTGGAATACTACTATTGGTGGAATTCAGACACTCATAAACACCTTCATCAAATATGCTCCGAGCGAGTTTAAAGTCCGGCTTGTAGGAACAGGAAATGACACAAGTCTACCCTTAGGAAGATGGCAAGAAGCAGAATTTGCAGGTAAGGAGATCAGCTTTCTGCCTTTATTCACATTGCAAAATGATAATATTAGAAGCTTGATACCTACAACACTTAAGTATACAACTGCTCTTTTAGGAAGATACTTAGCCTCAGACTTTATGCACTTTCATCGGCTAGAGCCAACCTTAGCAGCCCTGAATTGGCAGGGAGAGAAGACCTTATTTATTCATAATGATATTCGGACGCAAATGCAAGCTGCAGGTACGAAAAAGGCGATTTTGTGGCGAAGGTTTCCTGCTGCATATTTTGCTTTAGAAAGTTTGCTGGTTCGTCAGTTTAGCCAAATTCTCTCATGCAATACAGATTCAGCAGAATTTTACCAGCAACGTTATCCCAGCGTGCGGGATCGAATTGCATATATCAAAAATTCCTTTGACGATCAAGTTTTCTACCCCTTAACTAGGGAAGAACGTGAAGCAAAAAGGCGTGAACTATCTGCTCGGCTAGGTTTGGTGGAAGAAACCCGTTTCGTCCTATTTGCCGGTCGGTTGCATCCCCAAAAAGATCCGATTCTGCTAGTACGTGCATTTGCTGCTTTAAACGATCCCAATGTTCACCTGTTGATAGCAGGGGATGGGGAGTTAGCAGCAGAGGTGCGTGGGGAAATAGTCAGGTTGGGCTTATCTAGTAGGGTTACCATGCTTGGGGCAATTGCCCAAGCAGAACTGGCTCAGCTACATCGCACATGCAATGCCTTCGTGCTGAGTAGTGCGTATGAAGGTCTACCTTTAGTGGCGCTTGAGGCACTGGCGAGTGGAACACCAGTAGTCACAACGAGATGTGGTGAAACCCCAAAATTGCTAACTGCTAACAGTGGAATCGTTTGCTGGCAAAGAGATCCAGTTTGCATAGCAGAGCAGATGCGCAAAATACTACTGCACATAGATGATTACCCCATTGAATCTTGTGTGCAGATAGCACAACCCTATGCTGCTAGCACTGTGGTGCGATCTGTTTACAGTGAAATGTTAAGTCGCTGGGAGCAGCGTTGCAGCAAGGCTTTCAATTTGTAAGCCGAATTTGCCGTCAAACAAAATCAAAAAATATGGTTTTTTGGGAGAAGTCGCAATGCCTTTTTAGACAGACAAAATGTAAAGCAACAGACACTCTCGGACTTTATCGCCTTGGATTCAGTCTCTTCAGCTAAATGCAACTCGGTAATAGTTACGTATACCATGTTCCGGATTACATACAACTGATGACTATGAAAATTGCTGTGATTGGTGCAAAAGGTCTACCACCTAAACAAGGTGGAATTGAGCATTATTGTGCAGAAGTCTATCCTCGCATGGTGGCAGAAGGTAACAGCGTGGATCTATTTGCCCGCTCTTCTTACACTGACTATTCTCGGTCTGACAGTTATGAGTTTAAGGGTGTCCAAGTCATCCCTCTACCTGGTTTACAGATGAGAGGGGTAGATGCCTTTATGACCTCTGGACTGGGAGCGATCGCCGCCACGATCAACAAATACGATCTTGTGCATTTCCATGCTCTTGGGCCATCTCTATTTACTTTTTTACCCAGAATTTCACCATCAACAAAGGTTGTAGTGACATGTCAGGGGTTGGACTGGCAAAGGGCAAAGTGGGGCAGTTTTTCTACCCGCCTAATCCAAACGGGAGAGAAAGCAGCCGTGCGTTTTGCCCACGGACTGATCGTGGTTTCCGATGCGCTCCAAAATTACTTTTGGCAAACTTATAATCGTTCGACAATTTACATCCCCAACGCGCCAGCCAGCTATGGTGAGTCTGATCCAAATTTTGGATATGGAACCCAGCTAGGTCTTGAGCAAGGACGCTATATTCTGTTTTTGGGCAGACTGGTACCGGAAAAGCGTCCCGACTTGCTCGTCGATGCCTTCAATGCGCTGAAACTAGATGGATGGAAGCTTGTTTTGGCGGGAGGTGTCAGCGATACTAAATCCTTTACCTCACAGCTGTTAGAAAAAATTGCCAAAAATCGAGAGATCGTATTTGCTGGCGAACTCCGTGGACCTCGCCTTTGGGAAATTGTCCGGGGAGCAGGGTTATTTGTGCTTCCTTCTGATTTGGAAGGACTACCTTTGGCAATGCTAGAGGCGATGCAGGAAGGTATACCAGTATTGGCAAGCGATATTCCACCCCACCAGCAATTGATTAGTGGAGGTCGGGGAATGCTGTTTGAAGCAGGAAACTCCGACTCTTGTATTCATTCCCTAGAGTGGGCGATCAATCACCTGCAAGAACTAGGGGCAATGGCTAAAAATGCACAAAGATCCGTGCAGGTTAACTATAGCTGGGATCACATCACAGATGAAACATTGAAACTCTATTCAACACTTTTGAACTCACCTCAGCAAGTTCGGATATCTGAGCCGAGTGAGAGCAAATTGGCTGAGGTTGTTGGGAAAAAGTAGGTCGCAGCAATTTTAAGAGGGAGCTCTTAGTAGGGAGCAGGGGGAATCTCCATAGTTAAAATTAGGGGATTTGTCAGTCTTCTATTAGCCATCATAAATAAGGGTATATCGTTATGGACAAAGGCATTTCATACTTACTAGGAGTTTTGAAGCGGCGAAGTTTGCCAGCCCTGGCTACTTTTGCTGCTGTTATTGGTGGGGCGATCGCCTACCTCGCAGTGACCCCACGTCAGTATGAGGCATCAGCACGACTGATACTTGATGACAAAGGAGTGAGTGTTTCCGACTTGGGTCGCAACCTCACACAACTGTCTTCGGGTACATCGGGTGGTGCTAGCCCGTTGGCTGACCAAGCAGAATTAATCAAGTCCCAACGTGTTCTCAAACGAGCTCTTACTAAGGCTTTTCCCTCAAACAACGGGAATTCACCTCAAAGCAAGCTCACAATTAAAGACCTGAGTCAAGGTTTGAGAGTGAAAATTATCCCAGCCACCAACATTCTCGAAGTGAGCTATCAAAGCAAAGACCCAGTACTTGCAGCTCAAGTGCCCAATGCCGTTTCTCAGGCAATGGTTGATGAAAGTCAAGAAGCAATCCGCCGAGAAGCTGCCAGCGTGGGGAAATTTTTGGCAACAGAAGCTTTACCAGAGGCACGGGCGCGACTGAAAGACGCCGATGCTGATGAAACTAATTATAGACACAAGAACGGCATTGTTTCTTTTGATCAACAAAGCAGTAGTTTAGTGAATAGTCTAGCGGCAGTGCAAAACCAAGAGCGGACTTTGTCTGCACAACTGCAAGAAGCGCAAGCACGGGACGCATCTCTAAGGAAAGTGACCGATGCCAAAGCACTCAACAGTGCCTACGCAACTGTACGTGGTGGTCAAGATGAACAACTCAAGGCGTTACGAAATAGGTTGACAGAAGCGGAAACGAAGCTAATTGAAGCTCGTGTGCACTATACAGAAGACCATCCTGTTGTCCAAGGGTTGATTTCTCAGCGGGACTCTCTCCGCAAATTGTACATTGAGCAACTTAATCGTGTCTCGCCTGGAAATCAAGGCGTCTCCCCTAGCACTGTAGCCGGGGATCAGATTAGTCAAGACCTCACCTCTAAACTGATCGTCAATGAGATTGAGCGATCAGCAATTGAAAATCAGCTCAAGGCTGTACAAGCTCAGCAAGTAACCCTCCAAGCTCAACTCTCACAACTACCACTCAAGCAGCAGCCGCTTACGGAACTGACGCGCAAACACCAAGAGGCATCTGACATTCTCAAGTTGCTACAAGGCAAATATGAAGAAGCACGCATTGCTGAAGCCCAACAAGTTGGCAATATCCGAATTATAGAAGCATCTCAAATCCCAACTCTACCCACATCACCCAAGCGGACAGCCGTGTTGGCGGTTGCGACTGCCTTTGGAACTATATTAGCCACAGGCGTTGTGCTGCTCTTGGAACTCATGGATAACACACTGCACGATGCTTCTGAAGCAGAGGAACTGCTGAATTTACCATTTTTAGGAGTCTTACCAAAACTACCTGCTAAGACGCTGATTCTGGAGCCGTCTGAAGGATTTTTAGATAATGTGAGCTTGGTTGAGCCTTATCGCATGCTCTTCAAAACCCTGGAGTTTCGCTCTCCAGCACAGTTACGCCTGATTGTTGTCAGTAGTACCATCTCTGGGGAGGGAAAATCGGTGATAGTTTCCCACCTAGCCGCTGTTTCCGCCATGTTGTCTTGGCGAACATTGATTATTGATGCGGATTTGCGAAGACCTGTGCAGCATACGTTGTTTAACTTAACTCCAAAGCCGGGAATCACAGATGTTCTTGATAACAACAGATCTCTGGTGGAAGCAGTGCAGCCAACAGATATTGAGAATCTTGATGTGTTGACTTGTGGCGAACTGCAAAGTCGTCCCTCGCAGTTGCTAGAGTCAATTGCAATGAAGTCTCTCATGGAAGAAGCTGCTCAAGAATACGATTTAGTAATTGTGGATACATCTCCTCTCAGTGCTTCCGCTGATGCATCTTGCTTAGGGCGTCATAGCGACGGCATGATTCTGGTTACACGTCCCGGCTTTACTCTCAAGGAAGTACTATCAAGAGCAGTATCAGAATTAACACAAAATCGGATACCAATTTTGGGAGTCGTGGTAAATGGAATGACCAGTTCAACAGAACAGTATTACCGCTATCCTGTTGACAGTCCCCAACCCATTAAGCGTTTAGTCGGTCTTAACCATACCCCTTCGGGGAGGGAGCAGGGAGCAGGGAGCAGGGAGCAGGGAAAGAATTAGCCCCGTACTCCTTCGGGGAAGCAAACTACGCGCAGCGGCGACCACAGGAGAAGATAAAGGGTCCAAGCCCCTAAATTTATTTATGAAAAAAAATAAAAATATTTTTTTCGAGACGCGCTGCGCTCTTAAAAAATGCGTCAAGAGTACAAATCCCCTAATTTTAATGATGGGGATTCCCCTGCTCCCTACTCCCTGCTCCCTGCTCCCTCTTAAGAACATGTTCACCAATCAACTCTCTAGTCGTTCCTCTCGTCTGAATCTCTTCGTTGGATTAGTAGGCATAATCATTGGCATAGCAGCAGGATTTGCAGCAGGTGTTCAGCCCCGTTATATATGGTTAGCTCTGATCGCAGTAGCAGCAGTTGTCTACTTTTTTGCCAAGTTTGAGCAAGCTGTACTAGGTCTATTGATCATTCGTACCTGTCTCGATCCATTTTCTGCCCAGCAAATACCAGCTGTATACGCCATTGGGGTAGATGCCTTGACCTTGCTTTACGTACTCGTGATGCTATTGTGCGGTCGGCGAGTCCAAACCGACGGTTTTTTTTGGGTCTTCGCGTACTGGGTAATGCTACAGGGTTTGTGGGTCATACTTCTCCCTCTGGGAGGGGTGGGGCTAGATGCTGCGTTTTTGCCAGAGAGTATTCGTGAGTGGGTGCGTCTATTTAGTTTGCTGATGGTCTATCTGCTGGTGATGCAGCTTAAGGAACGACTCCCTCCGCAGAAGATGATCTCTACCTTGTACTTAGCTCTCGTTATCCCACTCACTGTAGCGCTGATGCAGATGTTTGTACCTCATCTCCTTCCTGGGTTTTTGGTGGATGGTGGTGGCGGAGAGATTGGCGGTATACCAGTTGAAGGACCCTCTCGAATCAGGGGGACTATTGGTCACCCCAATCCCTTCGCAACGTTGCTGTTGATGTTTATCGCCCTCACCTGTTGGAAACTAGGCAACTCCAAATACAGCTTGCCGTGGATTCTGATGCTTGGGGTACTATCATTTTTCTTTGTAAGTACCAAAACTCTGACAGGCTTGACGATGCTTGCTACTTTTGTTCTGGTTTTTGTGATCCCAAAATTGAGCGTATTCTACCTCATCAGTGGGTTGATATTTTTTGTTTTCGTCATCGGATTATTTGCCAATTCAGATTTTGGACGCCAACGCCTTGACTCCATTGCTAACACACCACTCCTGAATCCGGATATAGACATATCTCGGGCAATTCTGTTGGCACATGGAGACAACAATAGTTTTAACTGGCGGCTTTCTCAATGGAATTTATTACTTACCAGTGTTTTCCCACAATCTCCCTTTTTGGGTTACGGTTTGGGGTTGAGTATCCAAGCAGGTGGGAACGGTTTTCTTCCCCATAATGATTTCATCCGAGCTTTGATCGAAGGAGGAATTATCGGTTTTGTGACTTTTATTGGTTTTTTTGTTGCTATAGGTTTACGTCTGATCCAGTTAATTAGATCGGCTCCTCCTGGAAGTCCACAACGCAATTTGTGTTTCATCCTCTTAGCAGTCATGTTCTCCATATTGACAGGGATGCTTAGTGATAATATCTGGACTCACACCACCCTGTTTTTCTACTTCTTTACTGCGATGGCGATCGCTGGCTGGAACTGGGATGATTTGCCGCCTGCAAAGGAAAAGGTAATTCTCATAAATACAGCAAAATGAGGTACAAATTTTACAAACAAGGCCATATAACCAGGAACTTTTAACCCTACTGTCCACTCCCTATGAATAAATTCATTAGTTATCTTCTACAAGATTGGAAAGTTAATCATGATACCAGTTCTAAATGTCGCTTCATATTATTCATGTTTCGCTCAGTGCAAATACTAAGTCGGTTGCCTGCCCCTTTTTCGATCTTCTCTAGTTTTTTTCGCAGCTTCTATGCACTCATAATAGAGTGGATATTAGGCGTCGAATTACCTTGGGATACCAAGGTAGGAACAAACCTTAGGCTGATTCACGCTGTTGGTTTGGTCGTGAATCATGAAACCATCATTGGAGAAAATTGTACCCTCAGACATTCCACAACTATTGGGAATAAAAAATTACCAGATGGTTCGTACAGTGACTCACCAAAAATTGGAAATCATGTAGATATCGGCTCCAATGTCGTCATTATAGGATCGATTACAGTTGGGGATCATGCTGTGATTGGAGCCGGTTCAGTTGTTGTAAAAGATGTCCCTGAATCAGCTGTGGTGGCAGGCAATCCGGCCAAAGTCATCAAACAGGAGTCAGGAGTCAGGAGTCAGAATGAATTCTGTAGCGAGGTCGGAGATTGAGATGTCTACAATTAGTGGGGGTCTGAATCCGCCACGCGCATTGATTCTGAATTCTTCTTCTATTAGTATTATCGGGGTTTAAAATATGCCAAAGGTTTCTGTTATAATTCCAGCGTACAATTCGATGAAGTATCTCCCAGAAACTCTAGAAAGTGTTTTACAACAAACATTTAGTGACTTTGAAGTATTAATTATTAATGATGGTAGTTCCGACAATATTGTCCAATGGGTTTCGGGGCTACCCGGATTTCTCACAAGTGAGAAATCCGGAGAGTGTGGGGAGAATGAGGAGAATGGGCGCATGAATGAGAATTCAGTACCTCCCACACCTCCCACACTCCCCACCCTTGTGAGAAATCCGGGGCTAGTAGACCCACGAGTTAAATTAATTTCGCAAGAAAACCAGGGTGTGTCTGTAGCCCGCAACACAGGTATTGCTGATGCTCAAGCTGATTACATCGCATTTGTAGATGCTGACGATTTGTGGGAACCAACTAAATTAGAAAAACAAGTACGTTGTCTGGATGATCATCCAGAAGTTGGCTTGGTACATACTTGGATGGCTTTAGTAGATGAGAGGGGCAAATCTACTGGTCGAGTTCTGAAGACCTCTGTTGAAGGATATGCCTGGGAGCAAATTGTCCAGCGGAATCAGATTGCGACTCTTTCAGTCATGGTTCGCCGTTGTTGTTTCGACACGGTAGGGGTATTTGAGCCAAATTTACGCTCGATAGAAGATTGGGATATGTGGATTCGGATTGCGACCAGCTATCCCTTTGCTGTGATCAAAGAACCTCTGGTTTACTATCGACAAGTTCCCAGTAGTATTTCCAAAAACGTAAGAGTGATGGAACAATCCTTTCACCATGTGATTGAGAAAACATTTCAGTCAGCACCAGCAGAGCTACTCCACTTGAAGCATCGCAGTTACAGTTATGCAAACCTCTGCTTAGCTTGGAAAGCTTTGCAAAGTATAAATAGAGACTATAAGCTGGCAATTCACTTTCGCACCTTAGCCATTGCTCACAGCCCTCAGCTACGCTTTTCTTGGGAATATATTCGCCTAAGTCTGGCGATCGCAGCGCTCCAATTATTTGGAGTTGAGCACTACAGCAGAGTGCTGAAGCTAACATACGCTCTACGGCGACGCATTTGGGATCTCACACAATTCAATTCTATGAGTAGTTCCAAACCAAATATTTAAATCTTCCCTCTTCCCTCTTCCCCCTGCTCCCTGCTCCCTGCTCCCTCTTCCCCTAATTCAGGAGTTCAAATATGCCAAAAGTTTCCGTTGTGATCCCAGCCTATAATGCTATGGCTTTCTTACCAGAAACCTTGGAAAGTGTTCTAAAGCAAACTTTCACTGATTTTGAAGTGCTGATTGTGAATGATGGCAGTTCGGATCACATTGTAGAATGGGCAACTAATATCACCGACCCGCGAGTGAAACTGATTTCGCAAGAAAACCAGCGTGTGTCTGTAGCACGCAATACAGGTATTGCCAATGCTCAAGGAGAGTATATAGCATTCCTAGATGCTGATGATTTGTGGGAGCCAACTAAGCTAGAAAAGCAAGTACGTTGTCTAGATGATCAACCGGAAGTCGGCTTAGTGTATACCTGGACACTTTTAGTGGATCAGGATAACAACCCCACTGGGAGAATTTTTGCTTCCCATGCAGAAGGCAATGTCTGGGAGGAAGTTGTGGCAAATGACATGATTTCTAGCGGCAGTTCACCCATGGTTCGCCGTTCTTGCTTTGAAACTGTCGGGGTATTTGACCGGAGTTTAGCTTATGCGCCAGACCGGGATATGTGGATTCGCATTGCTTTTCGTTATCCCTTTGCAGTCGTTAAAGAACCTCTACTCCGCTATCGACAGCTTCCTAACAGTTTTTCCAAAAACCGCCAAGGAATGATTCAAGATCTTCGCCAAGTCACGGAGAAAGCATTTCAGTCTGTCCCCCTTGAGTTGCTGTATGTGAGAAATCGATGTTATGCCATCATAAACCTCGGTTTAGCATGGCTGGGTATAGATGACGGGGACTACGAAAAGGCACTTCATTTCCGCCGACAAGCTTTTCTACACCATCCGCAAGTATGTTTTTCGGAAAATTTTCTGCGGTTGAGTTTGGCGATCGCCATGATCCGCTGGTTCGGGCCAAATGGCTACGATGGAGTGCGATCCCTAACTCATGTCTTGCATCAACGCCTATTAAGTGTTTTCACTTAACTTTCTAGCGTTGATTGATTTCTGTAAGGGATAATTTGTTGACGCACATTCGCATTATAGTTTTAGAGCAAGAGCAGCAATTTTCGTTGCGGTGGGCAAGAAATAGCACCATATCTAATTTTTTCAAAAACAATGAGTAGCAAAGAACTGATCATTGAGGCGGGTCGTACAGAAAAGCAATATTGGCTTGACCTGTGGAAATATCGAGAGCTATTTTATTTTCTGGCATGGCGCGATATATTGGTGCGCTACAAGCAAACTGTCATTGGTATGGCGTGGGCATTGATTCGCCCCTTCTTAACGATGGTGGTGTTCACCGTCATCTTTGGTACCGTAGCAAAGTTGCCAACTGAAGGTCATGCGCCTTACCCACTACTCGTATTTGCCGGATTGTTACCTTGGCAGTTTTTCTCTGGTGCGCTGACCGAGTGCAGTAATAGTTTAGTCAACAATGCCAATTTACTGTCTAAAGTCTACTTTCCGCGTTTGATTGTGCCCACGAGTGCGATCATCGTCAGCTTTGTGGACTTCCTGATCTCCGGCATGATCCTGGTGGGATTGATGGCATGGTACAACTTTATACCCGATTGGCGCATCCTAACTTTACCAGTCTTTATTGTCGTTGCCTTTGGCGCGTCGATGGGTGTAGGGTTGTGGCTGGCGGCTTTAACTGTTGAGTATCGAGACTTCCGCCACATTGTGCCATTTCTCGTGCAGTTCGGTCTATACATCTCTCCTGTAGGTTTCAGCACCAAGATTGTTCCAGAAAAATGGCGTTTGCTGTATTCACTCAACCCAATGGTGGGAGTCATAGATGGTTTCCGTTGGGCAATTTTGCGTGGTGAATCGCAGATCTATTTGCCTGGGTTTGCACTGTCTTTGGCTGTAGTTGCACTGGTGTTGTGGAGTGGTATCTGGTACTTCCGTAAGATGGAACGTACTTTTGCTGATGTGATTTAGGATTAATGCGCATTCTTTACGACAGGTGCTTAAGCGAGATCTCCTTGCCGTTGTCCTAATGGTTCATGAGATGATACACGAAGTATCTCATCTGAATTCAAAATGATTAGTGTGATTACACCAGTATATAACGGAAAAAGATTCATTGAAGCCTGCATCAAAGTTGTGATTGACCAAAAATGTCCTCATGTTGAACACATTATTGTAGATGGTGCTTCGACAGACGGCACTGTAGCAATCATTAAGCAGTATGCAGAAAGATATCCACACATTCGGTGGATATCTGAAAAAGATCTGGGTCAGTCCGATGCAATGAATAAGGGAATTGCGATAGCTAAGGGAGAAATCATAGGGTTATTAAATGTGGATGATTTTTATGAACCAAATGTACTAAACCGTGCATTAGAACTCTTTAAAGAATTACCTGTGCCAAGCTTTCTTGTAGGAAATTGTAACGTATGGAAGGCAGAAGATAAACTTGATACTGTATGCAAACCAGCTAATTTTAAGTTGAGTAATATGCTTTGTGGATTGGGTATGGATAATTTTCCAACGAATCCCTCTGCATACTTTTATCATACCTCTTTACATCAACAAATAGGATTGTATAAAATTGATGAACACTATGCGATGGATCTAGATTTTCTCCTTAGGGTTGTGCAAGTTGCAACAGTTAAATATGTGGATGAAACGTGGGGAAACTGGATGAGGATTGAAGGTACAAAAACTTTTACTCTCTGGCAATCACCTAAACGAGCATATAAGCTTGTAGACAAAATTCTCAGATATTATCGAAAAGATCTTCCTTTAATACAACGTTTGCTGGTAACAATTTACTATGAGTTATATATTTATTTCCACAGATATTATCAGTGGAGATTCAAATACTATTTCCAGAAATATTTAATGCATCCCGAGAATATATTTCCAAAGCTTAGCTCTAAGTTAATAACAAAGAGGGAGTAGGAAGTAGGGGGAGAAAAACATTTTCATGCTTAGCGTTGAAATTTCTCTTCATATTGTTGATTAAGTACGAGTATTAGCATTAAATTATGTGATTTCACTGTTAGATGTAGGAATAAAGTAAATGTCAGATACTATAATTAGACTTGAGAACTTAGCTAGGTTAGTAGGTGGTCGCATCGAAATTGATGGACAAGCAGAGTATGTAACCAGTAAATACTTGACTTATGGGGTCGAGCATGCTGGTGAAGCAGTTATTAATCCTGGTAATTTAATGGAAAGAAAGAAGCATAATTGATGCTGTTTAATAATATTCATCAGGAGTCAGGAGACATTCGTCAGAATTATAAAGACGCATTTCTTCAGCGCTATGATGAAGAGCAAGATCCCGTACAATCTCTTGGAGTTAACGATGAAGGGCATTATTCTAGCTGGCGGTTCTGGTACACGGTTGTACCCTCTAACCCAAGTAGTGAGCAAACAGCTTATGCCTGTCTACGATAAACCAATGATCTACTACCCCTTGTCTACTTTGATGTTGGCTGGGATTCGAGAGATCCTAATTATTTCTACACCTGCCCATCTGCCACTATTTCAGCAACTTTTGCTAGATGGTAGTCAGTGGGGTCTAAAGTTTAGCTATGTTGAGCAACCACGACCTGAAGGTTTAGCACAGGCTTTTATCTTGGGCAGAGATTTTATTGGAAACGACTCGGTATGCCTTATTTTGGGAGATAACCTCTTCTATGGGCATGGTTTAGTTGAGGTGCTGACTCGTGCAGCCAAGTTGCGTGAAGGCGCACTCATTTTTGGCTATCAAGTTGCTGAACCTCAGCACTATGGAGTGGTTGAATTTAATCAAGCAGGACAGGTGGTGAGTCTAGAGGAAAAGCCTAGAATTCCCAAGTCTAATTATGCTGTGCCGGGTATTTATTTCTACGATTCTCAGGTTTGTGAAATTGCAGCTACCCTCAAACCTTCAGCCCGCAATGAACTAGAAATTACTGACTTGAGCCTGGTTTATTTGCATCGAGATCAACTGAAAGTCGAACTTTTAGGTCGAGGCTACGCTTGGTTGGATACAGGGACTCATGAATCCCTTCACCAGGCTGCTAGTTTTATTCAAACCCTGGAACAGCGACAAGGTCTCAAAATAGCTTGTATCGAAGAAATTGCTTACAGTCAAAAATATATTGATGCAGATCAACTCTATCAACTTGCTAAACCATTGGCTAAAAGTAGCTATGGGCGTTACCTGATGGACATGATCAATGGTGAGACTAATGGGTTTCAATCAGCGAATGGCTTCAAGCTGAATTTTGCACAAACGGAGACGATAGCACTATGAGGATTATTGAGACAGAAATTCCCGATGTACTAGTGATTGAACCGCGAGTTTTTGAAGATGAACGTGGTTTTTTTTACGAAAGTTACAATGAGCGAGTTTTGCTAGAAAAGGCAAACATTATGGAGTGCTTTGTGCAAGACAATCATTCGCGCTCAGCTAAGAATATACTACGAGGTCTGCACTACCAAATTAAGCAAACTCAAGGCAAATTGGTGAGAGTTGTGGTTGGTGAAGTGTTTGATGTTGCCGTAGATTTGAGGGTTAGTTCTCAGTTCTTCGGTCGATGGGTCGGTGTTAATTTGAATGCTAAGAACAAGCAACAATTGTGGATACCTCCGGGCTTTGCTCACGGTTTCTTGGTGCTTTCAGAATATGCTGAGGTGCTGTACAAAACGACAGAATACTACGCGCCAGAACATGAACGTAGCCTCTTGTGGAATGACCCTGATTTGGCGATCGCTTGGCCAATTGAAGTAGAACCGATTCTCTCTGCTAAAGATCGCTCAGGTAAGCGATTGAAAGAGGCGGAGGTGTTTACATGATTTATTCGGAAAAGAAATAATTATCCTGGGTAATAAAATCAGCCTAAAGTTTCTATGTATTATCCCTAAAATACTTCAAAAGAAACACTTGTAATTGATGGTAAGCATATTAACCTAGTAAGCATAATAAAATTTCCTAGGTATCGAAAGCATCTGATTTAAGCTAAATAGATTCATAGATTTTGAGACAATGAAAAACAGCATATCAAGACAAACAAAAAGCACAATTAGTGATGTAATTTAGGGGTGTTGTTGAGATAGGATTAAAAAAAATGTCAGATACTATAATTCGAGTAGAGAACTTAGCGAAGAAGTACGTTCTTGGACATCAAGAGGAGGGAATTTCTAGTTACAAGACATTTCGGGGAGCAATGACCAATACCGTAAAATCCCTTGCTGGTATTTTCAAGCGCGGTGCCAAGAAGGAAGAAAAACCAAGTCAAGAAGAGTTTTGGGCGCTTAAGGATGTGTCATTTGAGATTCAACAGGGTGATCGCGTCGGTTTGATTGGTAGCAATGGTGCAGGAAAATCTACATTATTAAAGCTTCTAAGTCGCATTACAGAACCAACAACTGGACAAATTCGGATCAAAGGACGAGTTGCTAGTTTGTTAGAAGTAGGAACAGGATTTCACCCAGAGTTGACAGGTCGGGAGAATATTTTTTTGAACGGTGCAATTCTGGGCATGAGCAAGGCAGAGATTCAGCGTAAATTTGATGAAATCGTTGCCTTTGCTGAAATAGAGAAGTTTTTAGATACCCCAGTCAAGCGCTATTCATCTGGTATGTATGTGCGTCTTGCGTTTGCAGTGGCGGCTCACCTAGAACCAGAGATTTTAATTATCGATGAAGTTTTAGCAGTAGGAGACGTTCAATTCCAGAAGAAGTGTTTAGGGAAGATGGAAGATGTTTCTACTAAAGAGGGTAGAACAGTCATATTTGTCAGTCACAATATATCAGCGGTACAGCAACTGACAAAAATAGGTTTAGTTCTTAAAAAAGGTAAGCTAATTTTTTCTGGATCCACGGGCGAGGCTGTTGAACATTATTTTACCAGTGCAATGGATTCCTCAACGGTAGTTTATGATGTTGAACATGCTCCACGCAAGTTATCGGATCTCAATAGACACGTGCAGTTTCTCGCTCTGGAACTAGAAAACCATCCTACAAAACTAGTCCCATCTGATGCAGATGTTCATCTTCGGATTACAGTACGAGGCAATGAAACAGTTGAGAAATTTCGATTTAGTATGACGTTGTTCCGTATTGATGGAACTCCGGTAGGTAGCCTCTTTACTTCAGATAGCAATTCGATTCGGAAGGCAGAGGTAGCAACATTTCGATTCGAGCTGAAAAATCTAAATCTTGCTCCAGGAATGTATTACTGTGGATTGGCCACAGGCAGAGGAAATCATCTGGAGGGTCATGTTGATTTCGATATTGTTCTCGACGTTTTACACTTTGAAGTCATGGCTCCAGAAGGGGTGGATGGAACAAGAGGATTCTGGGTTCCATGGTGGGGGTCGATTCGATTAGCAGAACCAGTAGTGAGCAGGGTTGTTTAATATGGCAATTGTCAAGGAAATCAATCAAGAAATTGATTACACTCGCCACTATAAAAAGTGGCATTCTCATACACCAGAACATATCCAACAGATGAAGAATTTCTATAGGGATATGCTATATGAATTTCTACCTTTGGATAAAGAGATTCGGATTCTAGATATTGGCTGTGGTATGGGGTTTACGATGATGTTTTTGCAAGATATGGAATACGCAGTTATTGAGGGAATTGATATAGACGATGGACAAATTCAATTATGTCTTAGCAAGAATCTAAAAGTTACTCATGTTAAAGATTCCACTGAATTTCTTCTCACGATGTCTGGTACTTATGATCTCATTATTGCTCTAGATGTTATCGAGCATATGATATTCGAGAAACAGTTAGATTTTGTTCGTGCAATTCAATTTGCTCTTAAGCCAGGTGGCAAGTTAATTTGTACCGTTCCGAATGCTAATTCAGTATTAGCTAGTAGATGGCGCTATATCGATTGGACACATCACATGAGCTTTACGGAACACAGTTTAGATTTTCTTCTTTTCAATGCTGGGTTCGGCAAGATCGAAATTCATGAAACCGAATTTTTTCATCCTCCGAAGTTACCACCCCTATTTAGCCGAGCATTCTTAAAAACGTGGCTTCGAGAATTTTGGGTGAACGAAGATTTTCGGAAGTTGTTACTACACTGGCAGATTTTCAAGGCAGTGCGTTTTTGGTGTCGGCTACAAATGATTGCGGAACTTGGCTGGGATCAGGCGGCTGTAGTGCCAATTTCGCCGAATATGCTTGCAACAGGAGTTAAGCCTGGATGAAGAAGAACAGTCGAAATGAACTTGCTAATTAATAGATACGTTAAGTCTCGCACTTTTAGTTAAATCCCATATTGGTGAAACTTTGATGAAACCCATTGTTTACTCATTTGACGTTTTTGATACATCCATAGTTCGGATTTGGGCAAAACCAACCGACCTCTTCTTGGAATTAGGCTATCAACTACAAAAGGATAACTTAATTCAAGTTTCTCCTGAATCCTGGGCTTCTAAAAGAATGGAGGTTGAAAAAACCACAAGAGATGCTGCCTCGAATTATGAAATAACACTAGAAGGAATATATGAAAATCTTGCTCGTTCCTTCAACTGGTCAGATAATGAAGTTGAAAAAGCAATACAAACGGAAATAGAAATTGAGCTATTGAGTTTACGTCCAGTACCAGCAACTAAAAAGAAAATTCAATCGCTCCATCAGGCAAATGAAAGAGTCATCTTCATTTCAGATATGTACCTACCTGAAAAGGCTATTCGGACTTTCTTGAAAGAAAATAATCTCTGGGCACCAGGCGATACGGTGTATGTTTCATCTGAAGTAAAGCTTAATAAAGGAACGGGTAAGATATTTGAATACTGTTTGGCACAAGAATCAGTCAACCCATCTCAGATGTATCATGTCGGAGATCACCTACATGCAGATGTAGAAGTTCCAAGAAAACTTGGTATTCCAAGTGAATCTTTTACTCAAGCCCACCTCAATCGCTACGAAAGAAAAATCGCCGATACCACCGAACTTCCCTTAAAATTTAGATCCCTGACAGCTGGCGCTAGCAGACTGACCCGTCTACAGTCTCAGGAAACAAGTTTTGATCAACAAGTTATCTGGGAAACAACAGCAAGTGCGATCGCTCCAATGTTGTTCGGTTTCGTTTACTGGTGCTTAGTAGAAGCGCAAAAAAGAGGAATTCAACGACTATACTTTGTTGCCAGAGATGGGCAAATTCTGGAAAAAATTGCTCAAGTTATCTGCAAAAATTGGGGATTTACTATCGAGTGCCGCTACATATATGGATCTCGTCAAGCCTGGAACTTGCCTGCTATCCAAGAGATTGGCAAATTTGAGCTTGACTGGATCTTATTTTATACTCAGAATCTCACTCAGTTTGTATCAATTCGTTCCATTTGTGACCGGGTTAACATATCACCCGATCAAATTAAAGATGTTCTAAGTCGCTATGATTTTCCACCAACTAAATGGGATTTGAATCTTCATCTGCAGGAACGTGAGTTACTGAAAGAGGTTTTCACCCACAAGGAAGTTACTGAACTCATCCTCTCATCTGCTGCTACCTGTCGCGAGAAGGCGATCGGTTACTTTCGTCAGGAAGGACTAGGCGATGGCGTTCCCTTTGGTTTTGTGGATGTGGGCTGGAGTGGACGCTCTCAACGGTGTTTAAGTAGATTACTGGACATTGCTGGTTTCTATCCAAAATCAGGTGTCTGTGGTTTTTACTTTGCCCTCGAAAGTCGGGTTAAGCCATTTCAAAACGATCATTTAATGGCTTATTTCTATGATGTAGAGAAACCGAGCGATCGCCATTCTCTGTGCCAGTACAGATGCTTATACGAGCTTTTTCTTGCAGCAGATCATGGTAGCACTAAGGGATATGACCAGTGTGGTGATCAATATATTCCCTTACTTCGTTCTCCAACAAACGAACAAGCAATTAATTGGGGGTTATATGTCCTGCAAAGTGCTGCTGTTGAGTACGCAGAGCAAATCACGACTCATCTGAGTGAGCTTGAATGTACAGCTGAACTTTTCCTCAAGGTGACTGAAATTGTGGCAAAAGAATTTGTGCTCAGTCCTTCCTCTCAGGAAGCTCAAGTGTTTGGCTCCTTTGTATTTTCTGGAGATATAACAGAAAATGCCTTCTATGAACTAGCACCGATTTACACCTTGGCTGACTGGTGGAGACTACTACTATACAATAGTCATCCACATGAAGATGTTTGGTTGCCTGCTTCAGCTGCTAGAGGTAATGTCATTGTCAGAAAACTCTATAAACTTAGAAACGGCAGTAAAAACAGGATGATCCTTAAAACAAGAAGGATTTTGGGTGAATTTAGGCGTGGTTTTCTCCTGAAACTCACTAAACCCACTTAACAATTACTTTTGACTTCCGCGTAGCGGTAGTAGTGTGTAAATATTTTTATCCACCTACTTACAGTCCCCTATTTTCAAGGCTCTTACCAAGCCATCACAACACAATAAGTACAAACTAGGCAGGAATTCAATGAACGTAATCAGCAGAATTCAATTTCCCCAGACTACTGAAACCTCTGATTTGTACATAAAATGCCACGATGGATCTTCTTTAAACCTCTCGCCGGAAGGATCAACCGCTGTCTTATCCAGAAACACTATAGTGTCATTTAATACATACTTCAATTCATTCTACGAAGTATTCTACGCTAAATATACTGAGCTAAATTCTCTCCATTACTTACTGAATCTCCAAGGAGATTTTCGAGTATTTCTTTATCGTGAATTAGTGAAGAGCAAAAACAGGGATATTCTCTTTGAAGAAAGTTTTGAGAATTGCCAGTTAGCTGAACCTGTGAAAGTAGCCTTACCCCATCGTTGGCGAAGTGAGGAAATTGGTAGGGCTTATCTTGAAATTACCTGCCTCAGTGAACGGGGTATTTTTAGTGGAGGATGCATTGCAACTCATCAGCCAAAACTCAGAGAAGTCTCCTTAGGGATAATTACCTGTACTTTCAAAAAGGAAACTTATCTGAGAAAAACAGTCAGCACAATTTTGGCAGATAATTCTCTCAAAGAGAAGCAATACAAGGTTTTCATTGTTGATAATGGGATGACTCTAAAAGCTGAAGAATTTGAAAACTCGAAGGTTAAACTCATTCCTCACAAAAACTTTGGTGGTTCAGGAGGCTTTACTCGTGGGCTGATTCAAGCCTTGCAAGAAAATTGCTATACACATTTACTGTTGATGGATGATGACATTGATTTAGAAAGTGAGTCTATATATCGGTTAATTTCCGTGTATGAATATACTGACCAGGATTTTGTTGTAGCCGGCAGTATGCTGGATTTGTATCAAAAAAATATGTTATGTGATGCAGGATCAATCTATGGTAAATATCGCGGAATGGATGGGAATTTCGTATATAGTCCTTTTGTGACTTTTGCTCCAAAGCAGAGACTCAATTTAGCCAAAACTAGCGACATAAATCTTTTGCTATCAGAGGATGACACAGATTTTGGTGGTTTCTGGTTTTTCTCTTTCTCTACAAATCTTCTCAAACAGGCGAAACTTTTACTTCCCTTCTTTATCAAAGTAGATGATGTCGAGTTTGGAGTAAGAATTAAAGAGCGGCTTGGTAAATCAATTGTAGGCTTTCCGGGTATCGCAGTTTGGCATGAACCTTTCTATGCAAAAGCTATTACCTGGAATAATTACTACGACTATCGTAACCATTTAGTTACCCATGCAACTCGCAATTCCCTGGGATATTTTGATGCAGTCAAGTTTTTTACGAAAGTTTTGCTATACAAGCTTTTTGTATTCGATTATAATTCTGCCGAGGCAATGTTGAGAGGGTTTGTGGACTATATGAAAGGTCCTAATTTCCTCAAGCAGAAAGACCCAGAGGCTTTACATGCTGAGGTGGTTAATTTAAGCAAAACCTATAGCAGTCAAACCGTTGCAGTAGACTCAATCGCTGACCTTCATGCATCTGAGACTGCGAGTGCTATCAACAACCAACGTTATTCATTGGGCAAAATGCTGATTGGTTTTTTAACACTGAATGGTCATCTATTACCTGAATTTTTACTGAGTAAAACAAATGTGCTTTATTTGATGACATCTGAGCATACAGATTTGTGGCCTAAAGTATATCGCAGCAAGCGCATGATTGTCTACCGAGAAGGCAATAGTAGTATGCAGCAGTATGAAATGAATCGAGTGACAGGAATTAGTATTTTACTCAAGTGGTTATTTGTAGCTGCGAGTAGTTCTGTGCGCTGGTCATCGGTGAGCGCTAATTGGCGAAACTCATTTGAGGAATTAACTTCGAGCGAGTTTTGGAATAAATATCTCAAACTTGATCAGCAAGTTGAAGAACAAAAGGAAGGAGCAACTTATGCAAGTACGAAATTGTGAATTTCTCCAACCAAAATTACCTTGAAACCAAGAAGAAAGACTAAGTTTCAATATCAAAATAAGGACTAGAAAGCATATGAAAGTCGTCAGCAGAGTGCAATTACCTCAGACATCTGAAACGTCAGATTTATACGTCAAGTTGGCTGAAGATACATCCATAGATTTTCATCTAGGCGATCGCGAAATTACTGTGCATGAAGGTAGCACCATATCTTTTAATACGTACTTCAACTCAATCTACGAGAAATTTTATACGAAATATACAACTCTTAGCTCTCTTTACTATCTACTAAAGCTTGAGGGTGACTTTGAGGTAGCTGCTTATCGAGAAACAGACGAGACAAGTACAAAAGAACTCATTCATCGCCAGACAGTTCAAGGGTGTCAACTATCAGAACACGTAAAAATTGTATTGCCAGAACTCAAGCAAAGCCAAGATGCTGGTCGAATTTATTTGGAAATAACTTGCTTGAGTGAACGAGGTTTGTTTACAGAAGGGTTAGTTGTTACCGAACAAGAAAAGCATCGGGATATCTCCTTAGGTATCATCACTTGTACCTACAAAAAAGAAGCCTATGTAAAAAAGACAGTTAACGGGATTTTACAAGATAGCTTTTTACAGGAGAAGAAGTTCAAAATATTTGTTGTTGATAATGGCAAAACCCTCAATCAAAGTGAGTTTGAAGATTATAGAGTTCAGCTGATCTCTAATCGCAATGTCGGTGGAAGTGGAGGTTTTACTAGGGGGCTGATTGAGGCGTTGCAGGAAGATGTTTATACCCACTTCTTATTCATGGATGACGATATAGAGTTAGACAGTGAAGTTATCTACAGGCTTTTTTCTTTATATGAGTACGCACAGCAGGATTTTGCCGTAGCTGGAAGTATGCTAGATTTATACAAAAAGCATATTTTGTATGAAGCTGGCGCACTCTATAATAAAGACTTTGACAATGAGGGAAACTCCAGATATAGCCCGTTCACAGTCACCCCTCTCAAGCAAAATCTTGATCTACGTCACACGACTTCGCTTAACTTTCTTTTGGTGGAAGACAATATAGATTATGGAGGATTTTGGTTTTTCTCTTTTTCTAAAGAACTGGTTGAAAAGATTGGATTACCATTACCATTTTTTATCAAAATAGACGACATGGAGTTTGGTTTAAGAATCAACGAAAAATGTGAACTTGGAATAGTTGCTTTCCCATCTTTAGCCGTGTGGCATGAACCCTTTTATGCTAAAAAGCCTGGTTGGGATTTTTATTATTATTCTCGTAATAAACTCATAACAAATTCAATTCATGGTTCGCTCACATATGTTAGTGCAGTAAAATCTTTAACAGTAGATATCATTTATCATTTATTACGATTTGACTATAACTCTGCACAAATGTATGTCAAAGCTTTTGAAGATTATATGCAAGGGCCCAATTTCATTAGAAGCCTTGAACCAGAGATTATCCATTCTTCGATTTGTGAATATAGTAAAAGTCATAAAAGCCAAACTATAGTAGCTAATAACATCACTAATAATGAAGGTTATCAAATTACAAAAATTGGAAAATTTAAAAAAATCATTAGCTTGTTAACGCTTAACGGTCAATTACTTCCGAACTTTTTCATTCAAGATTCGATTGTGTTCGTTCGAGATGCCATTAAAGAAGAAGATCGTGAATCTGTTTGTAAAGGATTTGCTAAAAAAAGATTGATTTTTTTCGTAAATGAAATGACTCACTCTTATCAAAATGAACTGGATAGTAAAGCAGGTATTCATATTTTATTTGCCTGGGTTAAATCTGTGATCACAGGTAGGTTGAGATGGTCAGATGTAAGTGCAGAGTGGAGACAAGCTGCAAATAATTTGACATCTATTCGATTTTGGCAGAATTACCTTGAACCTCATAGGTAAAGCCAAGTTTAAACATCTAAATTATTCCAAGTAAGGACAAACAACATGAAAGTAGATTGGCTGATTGTCGGGGCTGGATATTCAGGCTGTGTGCTGGCTGAACGAATTGCAAATCAACTCGCACAACGAGTGCTAATTGTAGAACGGCGAGACCACATTGGTGGCAATGCCTACGACCATTACAATGAGCATGGCATCTTAGTACACAAGTACGGACCCCATATTTTCCACACCAAATCAAAAAAAGTCTGGGATTACTTATCTCAATTCACTGAGTGGAGACACTACTATCACCATGTGCTTGGTGTGGTGGAAGGGAAGAAGGTTCCTATCCCATTCAATTTGAATTCACTTTACGCGCTTTTTCCTCCTCGCTACGCTGAAAAACTAGAGGAACAGCTTCTAGAACACTTTGGCTTTGGGGTCAAAGTCCCAATTCTCAAGTTGCGTGAAAGTGCGATCGGAGATTTGGAATTTTTAGCTAACTATATTTATGACAATGTCTTCTACCGCTACACACTCAAGCAGTGGGGAATGAAGCCAGAAGATCTCGACCGTGGGGTAACAGGGCGAGTTCCAGTCTATATCAGCAGAGATGATCGATACTTTCAAGATCCTTACCAAGCAATGCCAAAGCTTGGCTATACCGAAATGTTCCGCCGGATGCTGACTCACCCCAATATCAAGGTACTCTTGAACGCGGATTATCGTGAAGTTATTAAGGACATCACCTTCAACCGCATGGTTTACACGGGTCCAATTGATACCTTCTTTGACTATATGTATGGTGAACTCCCTTATCGCAGCTTACGCTTTCAATTTGATACCCTAGATCAGGAACATTACCAGGAAGTAGGTACAGTTAATTATCCCAACGAATACGATATTACCCGTATTACTGAACAAAAGTATCTATCGGGGCAAACTTCACCCAAAACCACATTGGTAATGGAGTATCCTCAAGCTTATGTACCAGGTAAAAATGACCCTTATTACCCAATCCTACATGAGGAAAACCGTGAGCGTTATGACTTATACCTCAAAGAGGTTCAGAAACTGAACGGTTCAGTCATCTTTGCTGGACGACTGGCTGAATATAAGTATTACGACATGGATCAGGCTGCATTGCGAGCTTTGAGCTTGTTTGAGAAAGAAGTGGTGCAGGGAGAAAGTTCTATTTAAGCGCACATTAAAAGATGGGGAAATTGAGTGCATTGTTCATCCCCATCTTCAAAGCAGTCCCAATGAAAAAATTTCACAAGCCTTGCATGAAAATGCCTTTTTCTCCCCCTACTCCCTCTTTCAATTAGTGTATGAATAAACATTTATCAACTTCTGCTGTTGAAGGCTTTATTTCATTTCGTGATCATCAAGTGTGGTATCGGATTGTTAAACCGGATCAAGAAGCAGAAGGCAAACTACCTCTATTGTGTCTTCATGGAGGGCCAGGAATACCCCACGATTACTTAGAACCATTAGAAGCTATCGCTCATACAGGAAGGCGAGTTATTTTCTACGATCAACTAGGATGTGGAAATAGTGAGCGAGCAGAAGACACAAATCTCTATTCCATTGATTTGTTTAAAGACGAACTTTTTGCCATTCGTAGCACTTTAAATTTAGAGAAAATCCATCTTTTTGGACAATCATGGGGTGGTTGTCTGGCACTAGAACATGCCCTTTCTCAAGCAACTGGATTAGCAAGTCTAATTTTGGCTAGTACACCTGCCAATATTCATCAATTTGTGACTGAAGCTTATAACTTGATGAATGATCTACCTGAAGAAATTAAAGAGATTATTCATAAGCATGAAACTGCTCTTACAACCCAAGACCCAGAATATAAAAGTGCCCTAGAAGTCTTTAACCATAATTTTCTATGTCGTTTAAACCCTTGGCCTAGTTGTTTGACTAAAGCTTACAGCAAAGCTGGTACAGAATTTCGGGGTGCTGGTAAAATCATGGACTGGAATGTTGAAACCCGCTTGAGTGAAATTGTTGTACCAACACTGCTGCTTTCTGGTAGGTATGATGAAGTAACCCCAGCTTGTGTAGAAAAATTAAATCTTGGTATTTCTGGTTCAGAGTGGGTACTTTTTGAAAACAGTTCACATATGCCTCATTTGGAAGAAACAGAAAGATTTCTGGAGGTGTTGTCTGAATTTTTGGGTCGAGTAGAACACAATATAGCAGTCCTAAATGATTTGTAAACATCTTTGCTAAGACTGTTGATGGCTGACTGTTGACTGTCCACCGTTAACGGGTGCATCCCATTTTTGAAAATTCGTAGTGCGAGCATTTTGCTCGCTTATAATACACGTGAGCTTTCCGGCTCACACTACTGATCGTCTTTCTGCATAATTGGGATGCTCCCACCGTTAACAGCCCTGCATGATTTGTTTACAACTTAAATAGGATTGCTTATGAAGGAGCAGGGAGATCAACAGCAGGCTCAACAAAACTCATGTGTATTTTCTTCAAATCGCAGCTTTGAACTTTGAAGATAATTCTGATCAATCTCAAAAGCCAACCAGCGTCGCTGCAACGTTTCGGCAACACGTCCTGTCATATTAGAACCAGCAAACGGATCAAGCACAATATCGCCAGGTTCCGTACAAAGACGAATGACAAACTCAGGTAATGCTTGGGGAAACCTTGCCGGATGAGGTTTAAAACCTTCTTCCTTGCACCGTCTCTGATAGTAGTCGTTAGAAGCAGTATTTGAGGCAGCAATAACATTCACGGGTTGAATTAAATCCTCAGCATCAATATCCCCCACAAAAATGGGGTCACCTATCTCTGTTTTATTCCCATCAATCTGCCCATCGATCATGTTTGGTGGAATAGCACCCCCTCTATCAAGACCAAACTTACTTGAAATATCATGACCTGATGGTCGAACTTTCGGTTTATACCCATTCTTTAAAAGATTTTTCATCGAATTACTGTAGGGTTTTAACACCCTCATGTTATTCGCTTTGGGATGAGGTTCTTTAGACAGCCACCAGATTGTATTCACAGCATCTTTAACTCTTTCTCTGCGGACTGTAACCCATTCAGCCGGGGTCGGCAGTTTTGCCGGGTTATACCAGTACAATTCCTGTGCCAAATAAAAGCCTATACCCCCTCTTTCTTTAGATTTGCACAAGCTAATAACTAACTCAAATTGATAAAGAGAGCGTACTGGAACACCTTTAATCCAGCTACCGCCAATATCAATCACAAGCGAACCCGTTGGTTTGAGAATACGGTAAAAATGCAACGCAAAATCTTTAAACCATTCTACATATTCATCCGCATCAACATTGCCATACTCTTTTTTGCGTAGCAAGGCAAATGGGGGTGAGGTACAAATAAGGTCAATACTGCTATTAGGAATGGCTGTCATTAGTTCTAAGCTGTTCCCCAAATAGGCAGCACCAAACTTCGTTTCGTAGTTAGGACGGCGTTCTAGTTTCATCTCAGTTCCTAATAGGTGGAGCCAGAGCTACACGGGGGGTCCCACCACCACCAACGCTTTTCGGTCCATTGTTATCAACAATATGAAGCGCTTGGAATAGCTTCATACAGTCTTCATAGAACTTTCCGCTTGCACCTTGGAAATTGTAGCCGAAGGTCTTGTGAAACTCTTCCAAAACACCTTTTTCCACTGCAATCAAATGATTGTCCCAACCTGTGTCATCAACAACGTAAGCACCATAATTTTGCAAGGCATGAAACAGCTTTTTCGCAGGTTGTGTTTGTAAGTTGAGACTGGCTTCGGTTACCTTTGGAGGAATTGCCAGTAGCGATCCTTCCACAAGCGCGGGGTTTTTACCATGATACTGGTTAGCTGCATTATGATCTGCAAGTTCTGCAGGCCAGCGGTGACCAGGAATATCCTTTGAGTAGTAAAGGTATTTTTCTCCCCACAGAAGAACTTTTAATGCGTGACGAATCGGCTGATTACTAGTAAGTTCACTTTTGCGAATAGAACCACCAATAGCAGAAAGACCTGAACCAAAATGCGATCCGCCTATTCCCTCTCCATAAATATCTTCGTCATGATTGTAATGGAAACCATAGAGTGGACCTCCGGGTTTACAACGAGCGAGGGGTTCAATCTGCACTAAAGTTTTACCATCGAGCATCAGAAAGGCTGAAGCATTGTTGGGTGTGCTATATGGCTTACTTGTAGCATCTGGAACAATTAAGTTGTCTGGAATGGGTAGTGGTGGAATTCCCACAGGTTTAGTGCCTGTACAACGCCCCTCACCCCACGCACCAGGCTCATATAATTGACGCAATGGATCGCCTTTCTTGAGCTTAAAGAAGTACTCTTGATCTACCCCAATAGCGCCAGCACGACCGATGTGCGCTGGTACATAACGCGCACCTGAACCGATGGGCATATTCCAAGGCGATGTTGGGGAAAATGGCCAGAGGAATTTGTCTCGCGTGAGGGTTTTACTGGGAGTCGCTATACTACTGAGAACAAGAGCGAGAACTATACCAGCTAAAAATATCAGTAGACTAGGCGATCTCCATCTGCTTGTCAAAGGTCGAAAAATGCTCATGAAAAAGTCACTCCTACAGCCTTCAGCATAGCTGCCATAACCTATTGTTAACGACCTAATCTGAAATTTTCAAACATGCTCCGGGAGCTTTGTTAGTTTATATAGTTTAAGTTCAGTAGGGTAAATAGGTTCTACTCTGTAACCAGATTTTGTCTGAAATTCATGACGGAATCCTTGAGAAGGATTAAATAAAAATACATTTTTGAAACCACTAGGAATTTCTGCAACATTTGACTTATTCATTAATTGAAGTTGTACTTTTGTGTCAAGCAAGTGGCTGAGAACCAGTATTTCATCCGCATTATCTATAGTACTTACCACAAGTGGATGGCTAGTTTTATTAATCACATGAGCAGTTTGAATAGCGTAATTACTTATTGTTTTATTCCACCAAGTTTTGGATTGAGAGCTAACGACGCATGATATTATACCAGATAATATTAACACGGCTACGATCGCTTGCCAAACCTTGCGTATTAATAGATTACTAGAGACGATTTGAGTAGCCAGAAGATAAGCAACAGATAGTTGAATACCTAGGAAACAGGGAATTACATATCGAGGAACAGTTGACCTTTGCCCTCCCCAAATTAGATCTGGCAGTATTAAAACCATCGCCGTAACTCCAATTAACAATAGTATGAAGATCCAAACTCGTCTCGGAGTTGTACTAAGAAGAAAATAAATTGAATAGGCGACTAATGCTAGTAGTATTGAAGCTGTGAGGAAAGCATATATCAGTGAATCTTTAGCACCAATATTGAAGTCTATAAATAATAGACTGATATCACCTACCCACCTTCTCACAACAACTGATAAACCTATGTTTCCATTGAGCCAATCAACACCTCCTAATTTATGAAAATGAATTAGCCAGGGAATATAAGTTATAAATGCCACCAAAGATGCAAAAAGATAAATTTTAACTGTTTTGCTCAATCGGAAGTTTTCTGTTGCAAATACATAGAGCCCATGGCTAACAACAATTAATACAGAGAATAGAAAAGAATAAAATCCCAATACTAGCGTTGCTGCATAAGTAACCCAACTCAACTTTGTCTTCAGTCGCATAGCTTGCAGTAGGGACGCACTTGACAGCAAAATAATGACTGTCCACAAGCTATACTCTCGCGCCTCTTGCGCATAAAGAACATGAAATGGTGAAACTGCTATGATGGCAACTGCCATCCATGCTACTAACGATGAATTGAATAATTCTCGAGATAGCCAATAAATACAAGGAAATACTAGCAAGCTAATCAGAGCAGAAACACTCCTGATTACTGCTACTGAATTACCATACCACTGTACCACCAATCGCGTTAGTACATAGTACAATGGTGGATGTTGAATATCTTCTAATACTAAAGAGTTAACAGTATCATTTAAGCCTTTCTCGGGATTGATCTCTTGATACTTTTGTAAATCTTTAACATCAATTACATGACCATTAAAAACTTGCTTCGTAAATTCCGCTTTTGTATAACCAGAAATTCGTAGTGAAGTATAAGTTTCGTCGATCCAGTAAACTTTTTGATCAAGATTATAAAATCGAAACAGTATACCTAGTAACAATACAACGACCAGCAAGAACCGTAGCCACGTTGAGGTAAGTATCTGGTGCTGCAATACTTCGTGTTTCATGAGATTACCAAAATGTTAACGAGTCCCTTGCTAGAACAAAGCCATCTCTCAAGGGTGCTGCGTCCATCAGACCAGTCAGTTTCCAATCGGTGGAGCAAGAGGTGCACGCGGAGTCCCACCACCACCGACGCTTGTTGGTCCATTGTTATCTACAATGTTAAGCGCTTGGAATAGCTTCATAAAGTCTTCATAGAAATCTCCACTTGAACCTTGGAAATCGTAGCCGAAGGTGTTGCTAAACTCTTCCACAACGCCTTTTTCCACTGCGAAGTAATGACTGTCCCAACCTGCATCGTCAACAACGTAAGCACCGTAATGTTGCAAAGCATGAAACAGCTTTTTTGCAGGTCGTGTTTGCAAGTTGAGACTTTCTTCAGTGACGCTCGGAGGAATCGCCAGTAGCGATCCTTCCACAAGAGCAGGGTTGTTACCATTATACTGATTGGCTGCATTGCTATCTGCAAGTTCTGCAGGCCAGCGATAGCCAGGAATATCCGCTGAGTAATAAAGGTACTTTTCCCCCCAAATTTCAACTTTTAATGCGTGATGAATCGGCTGATGACTGGTGAGTTCACCTTTGCGAATAGAACCACCAATAGCAGACAGACCTGAACCAAAATGTGATCCCCCTATTCCGTCTCCATAAATATCTTCGTCAACATAATAATGGAAACCATAAAGTGGACCTCCAGCTTGACAACGAGCTAACGGTTCAATTTGCACTAAGGTTCTACCATCAGGTAATAGAAAGGCTGAAGCACTGTTGGGTGTGTTACCTGGCTGAGCATCTGCAACAATGTAGTCATCGGGAATGGGCAGTGGTGCAATTCCCACAAGTTGAGTACCTGTACAACGGCCCTCACCCCAAGCACCCGGCTGATATAGTTGACGTAAGGGATCCCCATCCTTGAGCCACATCAAGTACTCTTCATCTGCCCCTGCATAGCCTGCCTTTTGAATGTTTGCTGGTACGTAAAGTGCGTCTGAGCCGATGGGCATATTCCAAGGCGATGTCGGCGAAAAGGGCCAGAGAAACTTGTTTCGTGTGGTGGGAGTCAAGGTCTGGCTAGGAGTTGCGGTCAGGGTGGTGGTAGCGGTTTGGCTAAAAGTTGGTAGACAGCCAAAAACAATAGTGAGCACTACACTGGCTACAAATATAGCTAGAGTAGACTGTCGCAAGCGGCTTGCCCAAAGTTGAAAAATGCTCATGAAAAAGTCACTCCAAATCAATTATTGGATCGGATACTGCGGTATGCAAATTCCTGGTTTTATGAATTGATGGCGATAGTCTGCATCATCCCTATCAAAATCGCACAAGTTGGTCAATATTTGTAGTTTTATTAAGCGAAGTTAATGAAACTTAAATTCTTTTTTAGTAAAAAAATATACTTAAATATCCTAAAATCCTAACAGAAAATACTTAAATGTCAAGATATCTAGATCAAGGACAACCCAATACCGCATAGATAGCGATATTCAGTCTTATTCGACTGTTTCTGGCTTTTTTGTACGGATTTAAGTTGAGAGGAAAAGATTAAATTGGTACAATGAGATTTTTCTGGTACTGAAATTTACTCTTTTTTCCTAGAAGAAATGAGTATTTATACTTTTATGTATTAATATAAAAAAATAGACATATAGTAACGTTTAGTAAAGTAAAGTTTGACTAAACTACATAAAATAACAACGGAAATGCCTAGAAAGCATTTGTTTAGCTCAAATGATGCCGGGGTTCGGCTCAGAAAAGCAAAACCTTTTTTCAGTTAAAGAGGTAAATAGGGGAGTGAATTGGCAAACCCTTACACAAAACAATCGACAGTACGATCCAAAGGCGATCGCTCGTTACTACGGCTACCGTCCCTGGTTGGCTTGGACCCGAACGCTAAGAATTATCTGGAGTTTTACTGGATTCATTTTTAGTCTCAAGTGGGACGAATGGCAAAATCAAGCTGATCAGAACAAATTAAAACGCGCCACTCAATTACGACAATTGCTCACTCGCTTGGGTCCCACCTTTATTAAAGTTGGTCAAGCCCTCTCGACGCGTCCAGATTTGGTACACAAAGACTTCCTAGACGAGCTCGTGAAGTTGCAAGATCAGTTGCCAGCTTTCGATAATGCGATCGCCTACCAGACAATAGAGACAGAACTAAACCATCAAGTTAACGAAATTTTTAGCGAATTGTCGCCGATTCCTGTTGCTGCTGCTAGCTTGGGTCAAGTATACCGTGGTCGTTTGATCAGTGGCGAAGAGGTGGCGGTGAAAGTGCAACGCCCTAACTTACGTCCATTGTTGACACTAGACCTTTATTTGTTGCGCTGGGCGGCTGGTTGGCTAGCGCCTTGGTTACCCCTCAATCTTGGTCACGACCTGACGTTGATTGTAGACGAGTTTGGCATCAAGCTATTTGAGGAAATTGACTATATCCATGAAGCCCGCAACGCGGAAAAATTTGCTCACAACTTCCGCAACGACCCCAAAGTCAAAGTTCCATTGATTTATTGGAATTATACCAGTAACCATGTTTTAACCCTAGAGTGGATTAACGGCTTCAAACTCACCGACACAAAAAGTATCCGCAAATCAGGTTTAGATCCAGAGGCGATTATCCAGATTGGCGTCACCTCAGGTTTGAAACAGCTACTAGAATACGGTTTTTTCCATGCTGACCCCCATCCAGGCAATTTATTTGCCATGCCCGATGGTCGGATGGCATATATTGATTTCGGCATGATGGATCAGTTGGACGAAACCACAAAACAGACACTGGTAGACGCACTTGTGCATGTAGTTAATAAAGACTACTGTGACTTAGCTGAAGACTTTGTCAGCCTAGGTTTTCTCACCCCGGACACAGAGATTGGTCCAATTGTACCAGCATTAGAAAAAGTTTTGGGAGATGCCATTGGCAAAAACGTCAAAGAATTTAACTTCAAAACCATTACTGATCAGTTTTCGGAACTGATGTATGATTATCCTTTCCGAATCCCTGCAAAGTTTGCCTTGATTATTCGCTCTTTAGTGACGCAGGAAGGTATTGCCCTCAGCCTCAACCAAAATTTCAAAATAGTCGAGGTAGGATATCCCTATATAGCAAGACGCCTGCTTACAGGTGAATCTCCTGAATTGCGCCGACGGTTGCTCAATGTGCTGTTCAAAGACGGTAAATTCCAGTGGAATCGGTTAGAGAATTTGCTTATCATCGCTCGCACTGATAGTAACTTTGATGTGTTGCCTACAGCACAAATGGGGTTACAATATTTACTTTCTGATGAAGGCAAGTTTCTCTGGAGACAGTTGATACTGGCTTTAACTGAAGATGATCGACTCCATACCCCGGAAGTCCAACGTCTATGGAACTTGGTTAAAGATGACTTAAAACCTACTCGGTTGTTACATGTGGCGATCGAGGTTTTGACAGAGTTATCAAGAGAGAGTGCTGCTGCTATCCTAGCAACAACTGTTGAATAGTTAGTGGTTAGTGGGAAAATAACTAACAACTCACAAATGAACTACTAAGGACTAACAAAATAAATCAGGAGCTTTCATGTATTACTATCCTTTACAACCACCGTATGTTTTGCTAGCTATAGGAATATTTGCAGCACTATCCTCAGGCGTGGCGTTTGCTGGAACGCTGAAGTTAATTGTCCAGAAATGGCAAAACGATGGCGCAGAAAACAATTCCCACTCCCGTTTGTCGAATAGAGGATTGCTTGTACCATTTCTGGGAATCTCTATTGGTATAGGGATGTTTCTGTGTTCAGGCTTTGAAATATTTGGCTTTCCGCCCTTACTTGCCTACGCAGTTGGTGTGCCCGTTGCTCTTTTCACTTCCTTGCTAATTTGGTTTCAATTGGGAAGTATGCTAACTTTTATGGAACGCCAAGGAATGCAATCTCTAAATCTAGATTCTTAGAGTGGGGTGTGGAGAATAGGAAATCCCTATCAACTCTCATTTTACGTGCGGTTATTCTTTCTTACCCTACACCCCACACCCCGTTCTTGGTCAAACCATCTCGGATGATGTTTGTGCTATTTGTTGGGGTTGGGGTTGAAACATGAATAGGGAGTAAACCACATCTCGGCGAATGTTAGTCATCATATCCAAGAATAATTCGTATCCCTCGCTCTTGTATTCAATCAACGGATCTTTTTGACCGTAGCCGCGCAGTCCGACGGATTCACGCAAAGCGTCCATTTGTTGCAGGTGTTCCCGCCACAGAGTATCAATCCGCTGCAAAATAAAGAAGCGCTCTGCCTGTCGCATCAGTCCTGGTTGAATTTGGTCAATCTGTGCCTCCTTCAGGTCGTAGGCATTCCGTACCTGTTCATGGAGGAAGGCTTTAATCTCGGCAACTGACATATCCTCTAGTTGACTAGGCTGCATGTCCCCCAGTAGATAGACAAATTCCTTGACTTTCTCCACCAACTTATCTAATTCCCACTCTTCATAGGGTAATTCTGGGTTGATGTAATAGCTAACGATCTCATCCATCGTTTTTTCGGCGTACTTGATCACCTGTTCTTTTAAGTCTTGACCTTCTAGCACCCGATGGCGTTCGGCGTAGATGGCGCGACGCTGATTGTTCATCACCTCGTCGTACTCAAACACCTGCTTACGGATGTCGTAGTAATAGGTTTCGACTTTTTTCTGGGCACCTTCCAAACTCCGGGTGAGCATCCCAGATTCAATGGGCATATCTTCTTCAACGTTGAAGGCATCCATTAAACGAGCAACGCGATCGCCACCAAAAATCCGTAGCAAGTTATCCTCTAAACTGAGGAAAAATCTCGTCGAACCGGGGTCGCCTTGGCGTCCAGCACGCCCACGCAATTGGTTGTCAATTCGCCGTGACTCATGGCGTTCTGTGCCAATCACGTGCAACCCACCTAGTTCTACGACCTCATTGTGTTCTTGGTTAGTGAACTGTTCGTACTCTTGCTTGACGCGGTTATAAGCTTCTCGCAATTTCTGGATCACAACGTCATCAGTGGGGGCTTTTTCTGCCGCTACAGCGACTTTGTCTTCTGCATCCAGTTCTGATAAGCTCCGCTCACCATACTCCCGCACGGCAATTTCCACCGCTTGTTTGAGCAACTGTTCTGTTTCTTTAGAAAGCTGAATCGGGAAAACCTGTGGCGAAGCCTTCCACGTTTTCACTTTTCTGCCAGGAACAAAGCCTTGACCGCTACTAGTACCCAGAGGTAACCCAGCTGCCCTGTGGATGCCAAAATTATCTTCATCTTCCGGTTTGACCACCCGAGGCATAAAGAATTCCCGCAGCTTCAGACGTGCCATGTATTCAGAGTTACCACCCAAGATGATGTCAGTACCTCTACCCGCCATGTTTGTAGCAATTGTCAGAGCACCTTTACGTCCAGCCTGGGCGACAATCTCCGCTTCACGTTCCACGTTCTCTGGTCTAGCATTGAGCAACTCGTGGGGAATACTGATCTGCTTAAGTAGCTGACTAAGATATTCGGATTTTTCCACACTTGTGGTTCCTACCAACACTGGTCTACCGATAGCGTGCATTTCGCTACATTCTTTAGCGATCGCACCCCACTTACCCACTTCTGTCTTAAAGACCATATCAGACAAATCTTGACGGCTTCTGGGTCTATTGGTAGGAATTACCGCGACTTCAAGTTTGTAAATTTTTTCAAACTCAGGTTCTTCCGTCTTTGCCGTTCCTGTCATTCCACCAAGCTTAGGGTAAAGCAAAAACAGGTTTTGGTAAGTAATTGTTGCTAGAGTTTGAGTTTCTGGTTGAATATCTACCCGTTCTTTTGCTTCAATTGCCTGGTGAAGTCCATCACTCCAACGTCTTCCTGGCAAAACCCTACCAGTAAATTCGTCTACAATGACCACTTCCCCATTACGTACAATATAGTTGACGTCCTTGAGGAAAAGTTCTTTAGCTTTAATCCCATTGAAAACGAAGTGCGCCCAAGGGTCTTCTGGGTCAAATAAATCTTTAACTCCCAAAAGTTGTTCTGCTTCGGCAAAGCCTTCATCTGTCAACAGCACATTACGAGCTTTTTCATCGACTTCGTAATGCTCATCTTTTTGCAACGCTATTGAGATTTGGGCTGCTTGCAGGTATTTTTCCGTGGGTCGTTCCACCTGTCCAGAGATAATCAGCGGTGTTCGCGCCTCATCAATTAAGATTGAATCTACCTCGTCAATGACACAGTAGTTAAACGGACGTTGCACCACATCTTCAATTGAAGTTGCCATGTTGTCGCGCAGGTAGTCAAAACCTACCTCACTGTTAGTGACATAAGTAATATCACAGTTATAATTTTTCTGGCGTTCTTTTGGCGTCATGGTTTGCTGAATCAGCCCCACAGTTAACCCCAAGAAGCGATGTACCTGCCCCATCCATTCCGCGTCCCGACGAGCTAGGTAATCGTTCACGGTCACGACGTGTACACCTTTACCAGTTAGAGCATTTAAATAACTAGGCAAAGTTGCAACCAGGGTTTTGCCCTCACCAGTTTTCATTTCAGCAATTTGCCCTGTATGCAGGATCACACCACCTAAGAGTTGAACATCAAAGTGTCGCAACCCTAACACTCGCCGTCCTGACTCCCGTACTACAGCAAACACTTCGCTCAGGATGTCGTCTAGGGTTTCGCCTTTGTCCAGGCGCTGTCTAAACTCTGCTGTTTTGCCCTTTAACTCTTCATCCGAAAGGGCCTTAACTTCTTCCTCTAAGAGGTTAATTTCCGTAATATAAGGTTGGTATTTTTTCAGTTTACGAGCGTTGGGGTCGCCCAACAAAGTCTTTAGCATGGCAGGTTATTCAATAGAATCAAGGGGGATGGAAATTCAAGGTTTAGCATCAGATTATAAGCACTTAACCCAAACCTTGCCTTTGTAGTTGTAGGTCGGTTGTCAATAACAATTGGCTTAAAAACAGTCAACAAGACCAGCCAATCAGTTTACTAAATGATTGCTTTTATCTCTTGGTTGTCTTTAGACTGTCTTCATAGTATCATTTCACCCCCAGATAGAGAGTAGGAAGTAGAGGGAGCAGGGAGCAGGGAGCAGGGAGCAATTGCCTTTGTCAAGGGCCAGAAGATTGATTCCAGACCTGACTTAAAGGTGAGTTACATTCCGCTGGTGAAGCAGATTGTAGAGTTCATGCATACATCGAAACCGGCGGTGCCAAACGAAGAGACCATGGAGATGTTTGCGTTCATGGATGCGGCGCAGAAGAGCGTGCAGCAGAATG
>CAIVAU010000176.1 GCA_903903925.1 uncultured cyanobacterium | reverse complement strand
GCTCAAACTAATGGGCTCCTATATTCACGAGCAGTTTCAATCCCTAATAGGGAGTAAGTGAAATTTCAACTTCTTGTCCTTTATTGTTTCTCATTTTTCTCTAGTTTCAATCCCTAATAGGGAGTAAGTGAAATTTCAACGGTTAATGCCTGTTTATCTTCCTCTGATCTACTCGTTTCAATCCCTAATAGGGAGTAAGTGAAATTTCAACTTTTCCCTCCAATCTTTTCCTCAAAAGAGTCTCGTTTCAATCCCTAATAGGGAGTAAGTGAAATTTCAACCACCGATAATTGATCAACAGATTACTGATGTTTATGTTTCAATCCCTAATAGGGAGTAAGTGAAATTTCAACCTTTTAAGGGCTCCTTACAGTACTGCGGCTAATAGCCCAGGTTTCAATCCCTAATAGGGAGTAAGTGAAATTTCAACTGATAAGGTCTATTGTTGCACTGTTAGCACCAATGTTTCAATCCCTAATAGGGAGTAAGTGAAATTTCAACCGGATGATTTCTAAGTAAGAAGGAGTAAGGAAGATGGTACGTTTCAATCCCTAATAGGGAGTAAGTGAAATTTCAACATACATTGTTATGCCAGCAATTCGCTAAACTCGCCGTTTCAATCCCTAATAGGGAGTAAGTGAAATTTCAACCGTAGTAGCGAGTCTATCGAATCTGCATTTAATGTTTCAATCCCTAATAGGGAGTAAGTGAAATTTCAACAGCTGTTTCCCTAGCATCCAATTCGTCAAGCCTCTGTTTCAATCCCTAATAGGGAGTAAGTGAAATTTCAACTGCGATTATTTTTTGTTGCTCCTCCCACGGCTTTAAGTTTCAATCCCTAATAGGGAGTAAGTGAAATTTCAACCAGAGTATTTCAATGGATGCTTTATAGAGTTCTTGTTTCAATCCCTAATAGGGAGTAAGTGAAATTTCAACCCACTCCCTACTCCCCACTACCTCCCCAGTAGGGGTTTCAATCCCTAATAGGGAGTAAGTGAAATTTCAACTCTTCAGTAAGCATCCAGACTTAACAATAGAAGGTTTCAATCCCTAATAGGGAGTAAGTGAAATTTCAACTCTGACAGCGTGGGGTATATCGTGTTAGGGGTAAGTTTCAATCCCTAATAGGGAGTAAGTGAAATTTCAACGGCGAGGATAGGATGGTAGCTGCAAGTACTTATAGTTGTTTCAATCCCTAATAGGGAGTAAGTGAAATTTCAACAACCACATCTTCGTTACCAGGGTTCTCATCTATGTTTCAATCCCTAATAGGGAGTAAGTGAAATTTCAACGAAATAGGGGATAGGTAGCTTCATTTTCTTCCCCGTTTCAATCCCTAATAGGGAGTAAGTGAAATTTCAACTTTATCGTACTAGCTACCCTTCCCTCGCTGAACTCGGATGTTTCAATCCCTAATAGGGAGTAAGTGAAATTTCAACATCCAATTTGCTCTATAGTTCCACTGCCGTATCGGTTTCAATCCCTAATAGGGAGTAAGTGAAATTTCAACCTGCGGTCGCCCTTGTTATTTGGCAGCTCCACCCGTTTCAATCCCTAATAGGGAGTAAGTGAAATTTCAACAGCGGCAGCCCAAAAGCTAATAAATATAAGGTTTTCAAGGTTCAAAAGTGCGGATGAGATTATCATAGCATGAGAAATTGAGATTGTGTAGAGTGTAAATGGCTGAAATTCAGTCCTGGTAAGGGGTGCGGGTGTGTTGGATGAAAGAATACGCTCAAAGCCTTGCATCATATACAGTTCAGCCATTATTGAGAGAATCTCTTTTCCAACACCTACCCATCTGCACCTTAGGCAAAGAAAATGGTATCGTCGCGGGGTTGTTCACCACCAATACGTTCGACTTTACCAAAACAGCAGGCGCACAGAAAGTAAAATCGGATACTGTCGGTATCAGGTTTAATGAGTTTATGCAAGCGCGATCGCAATTTAGCATATTGAGTATCAGTGAGCTGGCACTCAAAAATGCTATACTGCACCCACTGACCGTAGGACTTCAGAACCTTGTGGATTTTGGTGCGGCGACTATCTTCGGAGATATCGTAGGAGACAACAACATTCATAGCAAATTTTTACCACCAGAGTGACTATTTCCAAACTAAAGGCGGATATTTCTCGATTTCGCCCATTAAATATTTCGCCAATAATCTAGCTTGCAGTTCAAACGCTTCCTGGTAACTACATTTGCGTCCCAGTACAGGATGTTTGAATTCGGATTGTTTTTTCTGTGCGTATAATTGCAAGAATGTTTTTCGTCCTTCAGGAGTGAGGGAAACTGCACCGCTTAATGGTTCTGCGACGAAATCTTTAGGAGTCAACAGCCGCTTATTTAAAGTAGATAACACCACTGCGTCCACGACTAAGGGACGAAACTCTTCCATCAAATCCAACGCCAGCGATGGTCTACCATAACGTTCGCAGTGGAGATATCCTAAATAGGGATCAAAGCCAACGATGTTAACTGCACCTTGGACATCGTGACGTAGCAACGAGTAGCCAAAGCTGAGTAAGGAATTTACTGGATCAGTCGGTGGACGGCGGACTCGCTTGGTAAACTCAAAATCTGGATTGCGAATGAGTTGATTAAAGCAGCCAAAATAAGCTGCACTACCTGCACCTTCTAAACCTCGAAGCGAATCGATGTTGTGAGTTGTATCTATTGGTGCGATCGCCCCTTCAATCCGAGTGATATAATCCGATAAATCTAGGTCTGTAGACTCTCTCTGCCGACGGCAAAGCACACTACGGTAATTCTTAAGTTTACCTCGCACAAAACCTTGTACTAAGTGGATAGCTTGGGGTGATTCTCCAGATGCTTGCCATTGTGCCCTACGAACAAAAATATTTCTAGAAACCTCTGGTTCCAAACGTCCCAAATAACGACCATTTTCTGTCAAAAATGTCAGTGGAATGTGACGCTCAAGCAATTCAGAAACCGTAGCAGGTGAAACAGTAGCACGTCCTAAAACCACAATACCATCCACCTTCAATAACGGAACATCTAAAATCGTCTTTTTATCAAACTTCACAGTCAGACGTTCATCAATCTTCCCGATAAAAGCATCTTCCTGAGTAATATAAACAGTCCCCATAATTTCCTCCAAAAGTTATTAAAAACTGACTGAAAAAGGCAAAAGTAAAAAGTAATCAAATTCGTTTGATGCCGCCAAATCGATGAAAACAAAGATCAAGATTTTTTCCTTGACACGTAGTGTAATTTTCAAGGCATCCTTTTTGAATCCCCTAAATTTATTTATGGAGATTCTCTTTTTATTTCTACTCTGGTTCCTGATACCGTCCTACCTTGTCAGCAGTCCCAGGCAAACATTGCAACTTAAGACTGCATCCATTACAGCGATTAGTTTTGATAGCCTTTGGCATTGCACCTGTAACTAACAACATTTGAACAGCTTCAATAGTAGCAATAGTACTTTGACGCAGTTCAGCGCTCATTTCTACTAACTGACGTTGATGCGAATGGGCATAGTAAATATAACCCTTACTAATATGTTGTCCTGTCATTTCCTCTAAACACAACGCTTGAGCACAAACTTGCAACTCATCGTTATCCCATTCACCTTTTTTTCCCCGCTTATATTCAACAGGAAACCACTCACCATTTTCTGATTCAATTAAATCAGCTTTACCAATAAGTTGATATTTATCTGATTTCAACCAAATCGCTCGAATTTCCCAGGTTTCTTCGCGATGTCCTTCTCCCAATGTGTGGACACGTTCGTGTAAACTTGTCCCTTCAATTGTGTATTGGTTATCAGTAAATTCACCTGCACAAGACATGCGCCAGCAGCGATGAGGACAATAAGCATATTGGTTCAATGCAGCGATAGGAATGTATTCCATTTGTAAGAATTCAGGAATCAGGACTCAGAACTCAGAATTGAATTGGTATAGCTTGTTAGTAATCTGCTAACCTCCTCAATTTGGGATGTTAAAATGGATGTATCACCGTACCCAAGGTCTTGTGAAAGAATTAAGTAGTAACGGCATTCTTCTAGTGAGCCATGGGCAATATTCATGAATTTTCCTTTGTCTGCTGTTCCTTTCTTTTTGAATCCTTCGGCTATGTTTGCAACAATGGAAACGGCTGCTCGTCTAAATTGAGATATCAACCCATAAATTTCTGATTTAGGAAAATCACTTGTAAATTTATACACAGCTAGTACAAACTGGTGTGATTTTTGCCAAACTATCAAATCCTGAAATGTTTTTGCTGGTTGTCTCATTTATTCTGACTCCTGAGTTCTGACTCCTGAATTCTTACTTCTGTTTCATTCATGGCTTTCAATCTTTAATGGTAGGCGACGTGTCATTCCCATCCCCATAGTTGTTTTGCGTCCAACTCCTGCGTACAAAGCAAAGTTAGCAAGAGTATTTATTTGCTTGATTGCGATAGGTGCAACATCTCCTAGAATCCGATAGCTGGTTTCGCCAACGCAACCAATAAATTTGCTGTCATAGTTGCTAATCACTTCGGTATGGATTTTGCAAAAACTCGGATAAATTGACTCGATAGGGATGTTGGTAAATTCAATCCCACTATATTTGTTCCAGCGGCTGAGAAGACTGTTGAAGAGACATTCTCGTATTGGTAAAACGGTATCGTATCCCCCTTGACGAAAAGCTATAGGTGTCGCAAAGCTTAAAGTCATCAGGCGATGGCGATCGCTTGCTTCCTCGTACAGTTGGGTGTAGGTACAAGCATTTGCCCAAGGTTGTGTTGATTGCGGTGTACCAAAAATACTGGTAATATACAAATTCGCAGAACCCAAATGCCAGGGTTGTTTGGGGTTAAGATTGAGCCACAGTGAAGTTAACTTGCTAAAGAGGGTATCGTCTAATAGGGAGATGCGCCACCAACAGGATGTACCTGGAGGAATTGGGCGTAGATGGGAAAATTGCAGCGTGTGATGATCTTTGTGTTGGAGACTTTGATTTTTTCGTGACACTTGTAAGGGTGAAAGAGTAAACGCCTTGTCGGCGTTGGATGTGTGTAGATAGTCTCCCAATGCTGGATCTACGGAACTGACAAGAGTAAGAAAGAGGGCGTGGTAATGTCTACCAGTGAGAAATTCCGGATAAATTGGGGACTGGGGGATGAGGTTAAGGATGAGGCTGTGGGGCATAGTTTTGGATGTCAAAATTATTTCTGCAACTATTGGTTGCAGTTTTTTATTGTAGCTATAAGGAACATAGAAATCAGGTTTATTAAACAATAAAAACTTCATCATCAGGAAGACGTAATTGTTTTCCCTTCATCGCCATCGTTAATATTCCTGAAATTCCTGTTAAAAATCTATATTCTTTTTGAGCATTGCTACATTGGATGATAATGGGATAAGAAATAATTCTTTCTCTCCGCATTTGAAATATAATGGACTGGTTCTCTTTTTCAGCTATAATAACTCCTGGCATCAAGTATTTTTCCAGTACTTGAATGAGAGGTGTGGGTCGTATTGCTCCTCCTGATCGTCGTTCAATGCGACAATTTTTGAACGCAGTCAGTTTATTTAATTCTGTATTGACAAACTCTTGCCATGTATCAGGATAGCCCAATCGAAAAATTAGTTCATAATTTTCATTTGCTCTACCAGTAACTTCTATGTATTCACCATTTTGAACAAATTCGTAGTAACGTAAAAGATGAATAGGGTCTAGGCGTGTTTCTTCTGACTCATCCAAGAGATAACCGTGGGGGTCACGAATTGGAAGACTTTCAAACAAACTACCTCTAAAGTTAAATAATGGCGCATAGCTGACGCTAAAAATATGAGCAAATTCTTGTAAATCTTTCGCTGCTTCATCATTTTTTTTAAACAAAGATTCGTAACTATCTAAGGTAGCAAGTCCATTTTGTAAATCTTCCCAATCTTCAGGATATTTAGCTTTGATAAAAGTTTTAACAAAAGCTTGACCGCCAAGGGTAAATTTCCATCTTTCTTTAACATCTTTAAGTGAAGCCTTACTGATATTTTCAGCCCCGCGTAAAATTTTCATTCTGAAGCGACAATCATCCCAAGTACGGTTTCCGCCCAAAGTAGATTTTAGTGTTTCAAAAAGCTGTGGGATTAATTCAGCGCCTGCTATATCTTGAAATACTTCTTCAAGTTCCAACAGTGGACGCGCAATTTCTAAAAATGCTTCTGAACGCCAATAAGCAAGTAAAAAAGGTTTTTCTAGACAAGGAAGATTATCGAGTGTTTGCTGAAGTGCAGTGCGTCCTCCAGATGTATCAAGAGAGGCTAAACCTTGTTCCCACGCTATAGCAGGTAAATAAGCTATAGCTTCTGAATCAAGATTAGTCTCAGACTTACCCAAAACTCGCCCGACTCTACCAATCCTTTGCCAAAAGGCAGCGCGATTATGTGCTGAAAAAATTAGCCAATCTAGATTTTGTCGAGTTGGTTCAGGGTTTTTTTCAAAGTTAAATCCTACATCTACAGTACTCGTTGCCAAAATAATTTGACACTGCATCGCCCGTTGTCTATCTTTTAAGGGTGCAGGACCAGTAATACGTCCGATGTGATTAGTCAGTCCTTGGTCGTCTAACAAATTTTTGAGGCGATTGATACTATCCAGAGAGTCGAGAATTACAGCACCATTTTCCTGAGGTTTTTCTCGAAAACGCTGAACGACTTGAGATGCTAACTCTGCTAACCACTCTTCCCTACTATCAGGTTGTGGTCTTAATTCTAAATTAACTGCTGTTTGTGATGGTAAAAGTTCACCGTTGCCAATTTCTCCATTGATTCTGGCTATTTTTACACCTCGCTTCTCTAAACTTTGCAGTGCTAATTCACAAGCTGGTTCCGGCGTTGCTGTCAGCAAGACAACCCGCCTTCCATGCTTAAAAAAGTCAAAAATATGGAAATAAGCAAGATAAAACAGTAACCCTACCAATTGCTTAGCATCGTAGAGATGAAATTCATCAAAGATGACTGTAGCAAACTTGGTGTAAAAACTGTTGGCAATATTACCCTTATCAAGCTTGTTGTAAGCAAAGAAAGTAGCGTAGTAGAAAATATCAGGGTTAGTTACCAATAAAATTGGTCTATTTCCACCTGCTTCTGGAAAAATAGTTGCAGGATTTCGCAAAACGTTATATAGTTTTTCTCCTGGTCGCCTCCCAACCTTATCATCAGCCCAAGTTTTAATTTCTCTTGCAGAAGCTGACTTAACTATATGAGGTAAACCAGCCTCTTTTACAAACTTTTCTGCTGCTTCTCTTTGCTGTTCTACCAAAGCATTAGTTGGAGCAATATAGACAGCACTTTTTGTAGGTTGATGCAATAAAACTGTAAGTGCAGCCTTGGTTTTGCCTGTACCTGTCTGTGTAGAATTAAGGATGATATCAGCATCATGGGATTTTTCAAAAACATCAACTTGATGTTGAAGTGGATGAGTGATGAATGAAATTTTCTCAGGTGGCGATGTACAGGCAAAAATACTACGAGGTTCAAGTTTAATCACTAATTTTTGATTCGCCATTGCTTCTAGATCCACAACAAAATTTTAAACCTTCTGGCACAATTATTTCACCTACTTGCCAAGCAGCACCTCGGAAATTAAGATTTTTAAGTATTGGTACTGGAGGCATAGAAATTAAATCAAAAGATAAAATTTCAATCTGCGGTGGCAAATCAGCAAGGTTCAAATAAGCCCTAGTTTTGTACTCTCCAGGTGGTAATGAGTTGACCTCAAACTGTTCTAGAACATTTACTTTAACTTTGCTGGCAAACTTACCGAGACGAATATAGTCAAGTAATTCGTGATTTCCAAAGACCACAGTTTGAAATCTATTACCACGTTCAATCATTCGCAATCGTCCAGTTTGCGGAAAATTACTTGGTCTAAAGGAATTGGGTTTTTTCCCTTGGCGTTGCAATGGTAAATCTTCCCGCGCAGTGGCGACGCGGTTATTAGTCATGGTATACCAGTAAGCATCAGAAAGAGCATTGAAACGTTCAAACCGGAAAGTCACTAGACCATTGGTAGGTGAAGCTGGTAATATATAGAATTGTTGTGCGATCGCCTCAAAATCTTCTTTGTAGGTAGGTCGTCCTGTAGCCTCTCCTTGGAGGCGATAGGGAGAATTAACCAATCTTAACGCATAGGTAAGAGCATAATTCCCTATCACTCCCTCAGTGTAGTAGGTATCTGACAACTCCCTAGAGGCAAAAAAGACTGGTTCTAAACAGGATAATTCCACAAGCTTTGCCTGCTGGAAAGGAATTGTAGACATAATCTAACTCTCTACTTCAACGACTGCTTTTTTACCTTTACTTCTACCTTTCTTAGACTCACTCGCAACTTGGCGAAAAGGTTCATAAGATTGATTCAACCGATTTAAAAAATTATTCCGTTCAGCTTCTGACCAATGTTGATCGACATCAGTCATTACACCTGTTAATTCTGCATCAGACAAATGCACCGAAACTCCTCGCCTATTTTTCCAATTTGAAAGTACTTGTTTAGCTTTTTCCATGACGTGCTTAGTATTCATAGGATGTTCTAAAGGCTTGTCCAAAGCATCATAAACAGCTTGGACAAATTCCAAAGAACTAGGAAGTTCAGCAATACTGCCAAATATACCTAATATTTCATTCTCCATCCTTCCAACACGACTGGAAACAGCACCATATCGGCTTGTGTAACAAATATTGCCAATAACATAACGCAATTCATCAGCAGTGATATCTTTCAGCGTGACGATATCAAGAAAATGTACACTTGGTTTAATGTATTCGCTGGTATTTAAAGCCGTTGAAGCGTTACCATTTTGGTCGCGCATTGTGCCATTTTCGTAAATAGCATTAATCGTTCTTTCTCCTAAAACTTCAGTGGCGGGTAAAATGCTAAAAGCATCCTCAGTCCAAATTCGACTTTTTTGTGCGCCACCACCCCCAGCCGCAAAACCATAGAGAAAACAGTCCGCACACATTTCACAAGGAGAATTTGTGTTTAAAGAGCAAAGAGAACCATCTTTACTGGTATGTAAAAGCTCATGGGCTCTTAAAAATTCACGTCCATAACGTCTTTCTGGCGCAATTTGTTTACGCTTGGTCATGACTAAGCGTTGGATAATAGCTTTATCATCAATACCTGCTTGTACAAATTCGCTACACATAGGTTCCCCAGAACCCTCTGTGCGGAAGATAGTTTCGGATTGCGTTGTTCTGAGAACAGCTAAAGTAATAAACCTCCCTTTGGGAAAGTTTTCATAGGTTTGAGCTAGAACTGGAGAGAGTTTTTGAATTGACATAATGACCTCCTAATTAAACAGATGTGCTAACGGGTGCATCCCATTTTCGTAAGTTCGTAGTGCGAGCATCTTGCTCGCTTGTACTACACGTGAGCATCTTGCTCACACTACTGATCGTCTTTTTGCAAAACTGGGATGCTCCCTGTGCTAACTTCAATGGAATCATCTTCAGCTTTGCTTTTCATTTGGTGACGTGCTTCTTCTAAGAAAAATAGATAAGCAGCTTCTAGTGTCTTTTGATCAGCTAAAAACCTTTCAGCACGAGCATGGTAAACCTCCTCATATAGTTTTCGCAAAACTTCATAATAATGCTTGATTTTTTCATACTTTGTTTGACCAACACCATGTTCACGTATCCGATCTAAGCGAGTATGATATTGCTGAATTAAAGCAGCAAAAACAACATCTAACCCGAGATGAGGTTTTTGAGCGCGAATAGCAGCAATAAAGGCTGTAAACGGTTCGGCTTGTGCAGTTCTTTTAAAAGAACTACCCCAAATTTTCCCTTCAGCAGCGACTTGAGCGGCTTCTTTAAGATATTGAGTTAAGAGTGAGTTCTCATTAGGCATAAGGTTCTCCAGTAAAGTGTTTAATGGCTGACGAATTCGACTCCAGATTACACTCAAATTTGCTTCATCTTGCTCTCGCAAAGTCCAACGCAAAAGGACATAATAAAGTTCAATTGGTCTGGTACAAGCACGGGCTAGATCATATAAGCAATCATCTACTTTCTGAATACTAGCTACAGATATTGCAAGTTTTCCTATACAGCGCAAGCGCTCAAGAATTTTTTCCGCGTCTTGACGGCTATATTGACCATTTGCTAATAAACTTTGTAATGCAGCAGGAATGCCTTCTACTCGACCGTAAATATCACTAGATAACTCTACTTCTAGATTTCCACTTAAAGTAAAAGGAAAGCCAATGTCCAACGACAAGGAAATCTCTAAAGCTAGACGTAGTGATTTGAGTAAGGCTAAAGACGCATTTGCATCTCCCCAACCAATAGGAATAATCACAGTTGTGTGAACAAAGTCAGGACGCTTAGGAAAAGCAAATCCTACAACTTTGTTAGACTTAAAATCTAGGAAATTTTCTCGATAGAGCTGTAATTCATCAACCGTAACCGTACCACCTTCAGCATTAGTTGCAGCAAGTTTTTCTAAGTGTTCTCGCCAAAGTCTTAACAGTTCTGGACTCGAACCTTTAGGTAATGCAAAGTGTAAATACAGTGGGTCTTGTTTTTTGACAGCAGAAAAATGTGCTCCAACTGCCATTAATTGATATGCTAAAGCTGCAATTGAATCCGCTTGTCTTTTTGGTTCTGCATTGATTCCACCTGGCAACCGATTAGAAAAAGCCTGCACTTTTGTACCAGGGGGCATATTGTCAGAAATGAGATCATCAATCTCGCTGGAAGTAGAGCCGAGAGAGCATCTTTGTTTAGGATTCGCATCTATATAGGCATTTAATTCTTTTAGTCCGTCTAATTTACTATGAATAGGTAAATTGAGCATTCGACTTGCAGCTGTAATCATTTCTTCCGAAGCTTCGGAAGCTTCTGCTACTTGTGATGTTTGTTTACCTTCCTTTCTAAGTTGAAAAGATTCTCGCAGCGCCTCTTTAATACCTTTGATCCCATTCACTGCTCCCTTTGCTGCAAACAAAGGTCGTCCATATTGTCCGTTAAATATTTCTAATGCTTGACGTTGCTGTTCAGAAATCCCTACATGAGCAGCGATTTTATCCCAAACGTCTTTAGGATTTAATCCTACTTCTCGATAGCTCAGGTATGCAGCCTTCAATCCTTCAGAAACTGAAAACTCTTCTGCATTATCCACAGGTAGCAACCCCAGAGCATCTGCATTTTTTACAGCATCAGGACCAGCTATATCACCCCATTTTGCGATGTCTTGTGCAACTTTATCTGGTTTATAACCCGCTTTTTTCTTTTCTAAAAGTGCTTCTACATTTACCAACACCTCATCAAAATTTTGTTGAATCGCTTGGTGAGCAACTTTGATTCCATCCTTGGTGGGTTTGACAAGTTGTTCAATATTATTTCCAAAAACTTCGTCAATCTTCCTTTGCCAAACACCAGCTATCTCTGTTGCTAAATCTACCTTTGGTATTGCCTCTCCCTCAAAAAGTTCACCATCAGGGTAAATGGCTAAAGGTGTCAAGTGATAGGTGTTAAAAACCTCCTCACAAGCTCCCAGTAAAAGTGCAGTGATATAACCTCTATCTTCAGATAAGTGCACTCTAAAAAGATTGCTGGGACGGTCGAAAGCAACTGTCAATTCGTTTTGAACTTTGCGAAAACGTTCTGCATCAGGAATTCCTAAATCAAACAAGTCTGCGGCTGTGATCATTGCTGCCCAACGTTCAATGGCAGGATCTTCCGGTAAAAATCTCGCACCATCACTGACGTTATGTCCGGAATGGCGTTCAATGAGCCGTCTAGCTAACTCAAAATCTTCTTCACCATTAATAAAACTCAGTACATTTGCTAGTTCAAACTGTTGCCGCAAAAAGTCCCTATCTCTAGCTAAGGTTTTCACCTTGCGTTGTGATGGGTCTAATTTATTTAAGTCGTGAACCGCAGTAGCAGCTAGCAATACAGGTCGTTTGTCTTCTGGAACTCCAGCTATCCGACTAACTGTCAACATGAACTGACATGCAGAGTCCAAGTGTTCTGCAAGAGTCGTTCCCTTCCTCACGCCGTATTGATCATGAGTCCCTAAGCGTTCGTATAGTAGAGGGCGAATTTCGCTAAAGTAGCTTTCTTCCAATGTTTTCGGAGGACGGTTTAAAAGCCGGGTGTGCTTAGGCATATACAGATACTTCTATTCAAAATCGAGTCTATGTTACAAAACAAGTTCTTGAGACTGTTACTTACACTGATATTTTGCTGAGATAAGAGTTTTACAGCGATCGCCTCAAGCACAAAATTCGCAACCTGTGTCTGTTGTATGAAATTGAGACTTCCTTTTGCTCCTTCACTACAGATACAATAACTGTACAAACCACTTTATGTCAATAGTGTAATTGCATTTTTGGAATAAATCGGAAAAAAGAGATAAATGCACTGTCAATACCGTCAGAGACGAAAGAGCAATTGGAAGAAATCGCCTAGAATCTCTGGGCTACTGGTGGCGATCGCACAGCAGGAATTTGAAGTTGGCGAACCTCAACTAGCACTTCAAGCTGTCAGACTGCTACAGGATTCTGGTTTCATTGAATGTACTTACACTTTTGTCGTGGAATGGTAAAAGCCTATGAAGCAAGACCAAATGACATTCATAGCCAAGAGATGGGAGATGTACGCCAAGTCGAGAGGCGGGTATCAAATCCCTTCTGGTTAATTCGAGAAGTACTGCGGTATGGGGAAGATTGCGTTGTGGTAAGCTGTTGCGCACTTAATTTATATATGGGATGCGGGCAAGATGCCCGCACTTAATTTATATATGGGACGCGGGCAAGATGCCCGCACTACAAGAATTTTACGTTTTCGTCTTATACAATCTAGCTGCACATCAGCTTATCTCCAGAAAACTTGCGATCGCTCATCCGAGAAAAACTCAAAACCCTTTGCCAGCGTTACGATTTATAAGAGCATCTTGATCCTAATTCAATTACATATCCCATCAAAACCATCGCCCATAAAGGTTTTCGTTGTATTTATCAGATGCACATACTTACTGCCACGATAGTGCTTCCATTTTTCTACTTACTGCCATCAACTGCTTCCACTTTTTGATTTATTACCTCTTCACTACAACGCTTTCATCAGCTTTTCAGTCTTTTACTGCCATCAACTGCTTCCACTTCACTGCCATTTTATGCTTGAACAAGGCTACTGCCACTTTATGCTTTGACACCTCGGATAGTTTAAAACGGTCGGCTAAACCCCGTACTGACTTTAGTTTCCATTAGTTCAACTTCCGAAGAAGTTTAAAGCAAGAACACAAGGACTTGCACACCTTGCTTGTCCAGCAAGCGTTTCCATTAGTTCAACTTCCGAAGAAGTTTAAAGTTTCTGGTTTCATTTCTACGATAGCAATTGCAGCTTTAGTTTCCATTAGTTCAACTTCCGAAGAAGTTTAAAGTGCTAACAGCTCTGGCGAAGAAGCAAAAGAAATCCTGGAGAAGTTTCCATTAGTTCAACTTCCGAAGAAGTTTAAAGACAAATTTGGGGTTGAAGCAGAAGAACCAATGCCAGAAGTTTCCATTAGTTCAACTTCCGAAGAAGTTTAAAGGCTAGACTTTTGAAAGCCTTACCCTGAGAGCATTCTAAACCCTATAATCTGAGGGGGTCAAGTTTTCACCCGAATTATTGCTAATTCTTAGCAATAATCACGCAACCAACAACCCTCAACTCCTGATCCAGTAAGTTATCTGAGGGGGTTAACGGAAGAATGAGGCTTTCAGCCATCGGCTGACCCCCTCAGATGCTTATCAATCGCAACTTATCGATAAGATTAGTTAATCAATTGCTGAATTTTATTTGATTTTTGAAATAGGCGCATATGTGGGCAGTGCCTACCAAAACCCCTATATAGTCGATAAGATACGGTAAAGCCTTGCGCCCTTACAAATTAATTTTGGATTTTGGATAATTTATTTTCTGGTGTTCCCTTATATTAGTGCTCTGTGTCATTAATTTTGAAGGGTTGGTAGTGTGAGCGTCTCGATCACGAAGCGAGCAAGATGCTCGCACTACCCATCAAAATTAATGACATGAACTATTAGGTATCCTCCAACCAAGACTGAAAATCAGCCAAGGTCGTAAAATCTAACAGTGCTTCGCTCAAATCTTCCAGAACTAGCAATGGTAAGCTAGAAATGCGCAGAGCTATTTCCTCAGAAAGTTTCTGCCCAATCCGCTTACTTATCTGTCGAATAACGATGTTAGCTGCTTCGGGAGCATCCACTTTCGGCGGATAGACTTTTTTAGATGAACGATATAGCAGGGTTTTTGGAGTACAAGAATTATGTTTCTTCCAAAAGTGGATGCTTCCGCTGCTTCGGACTGTTGTCCTTCTTTGATCCCTAATAGGGAGTAAGAGAAATTTCAACGACGTCCGAGTTAGTCATAAATCAAATCACATCTGTTTCAATCCCTAATAGGGAGTAAGAGAAATTTCAACCTGTTTCGTTTGTATCCCCCTTCGGATCTAAGTAGAAGTTTCAATCCCTAATAGGGAGTAAGAGAAATTTCAACTAGTAACTCCTGTTAGAATGCCACTGAAGTTATTGTTTCAATCCCTAATAGGGAGTAAGAGAAATTTCAACTTCATTGCAGGAATTATCTCAATGCAACGATGCTTGTTTCAATCCCTAATAGGGAGTAAGAGAAATTTCAACCCAAAAAATCTTATGGTATCCCCGGTATTGGTATCGTTTCAATCCCTAATAGGGAGTAAGAGAAATTTCAACCATCTTCCGCAAAAGTTGCGTGAGTGTCGGCTGTCGTTTCAATCCCTAATAGGGAGTAAGAGAAATTTCAACGTATCTTCACCTCCTTTGGATTTATTGGTTTGAGTTTCAATCCCTAATAGGGAGTAAGAGAAATTTCAACAAACCACCTCTGATACCAAGAAAATGACATCCAAGTTTCAATCCCTAATAGGGAGTAAGAGAAATTTCAACTGGCTCACTCTGTGCAAAGGATGTGTCGTCACAGGTTTCAATCCCTAATAGGGAGTAAGAGAAATTTCAACCGGATACTGTCTCTGATTTAGATTCAATCTTTGGAGTTTCAATCCCTAATAGGGAGTAAGAGAAATTTCAACTTGCTAAATCACCAATTCAGATATTAAAAGAAAGTTTCAATCCCTAATAGGGAGTAAGAGAAATTTCAACTGCAGCAACGGGGACTGATCGGCAAAACCTACGACAAGTTTCAATCCCTAATAGGGAGTAAGAGAAATTTCAACACTCGTATATCAGGGTACAAATTATTACAGACTTGTTTCAATCCCTAATAGGGAGTAAGAGAAATTTCAACTATTTCTCCGTGAAGAGTATCAGCTCCACCATCATGTCTTCCAAGTGCTGTTTCATGTCCCCGATATGGCCAAGCATTTCAGTAGCTTGACTAGGGGTCATAGGATCGCCTTGAAAATTCACACTAGGATTCTGCAGTTCCCGAAGCTGGTCCTCGACAGTACTCAAGCGCCCGCGAGCGTCCTTATACGAACTTCCAGTGAAGTTTCCATCCTTGTCAAACAAAATGTCCTGAATAGGCCGAACATTCTGTGCGTAAAAGCTAAAAGGCTTCTTACCCATCTGGGCAATGTCAGCCTCTTTCCCAACCATATTAAGCCCAAAAGCATTGGTCCGCTGACCACTGATATTCGGAAGAACCTCGTCGTAACCAGCCCCAATTCGATCATGCATAACTGCATTGGCGTTTGTACCGGGCTTTGTCCCAAAAGGCATAGCGGGATCAAGTTGCGGTTCAGGAAGGCCTTGATTGGCCAGAGCAAGAGTTCTCTCGTTGTTGTTCAGGTTATAAGAACCTTCTGCTCTTTCCCTGGCTCCCCGAATAATCGGGACATCGCGAAGCATCTCTTCCAACTTCCCTGCCCCAATCGCCTGCGGGACTGTAAGATCAACTCCTCGCAATTGATTCAGATCGTCCAAGGCTTGCGTGCCCATGAAGCCCTTGGCCCCACGAGTAATAGCCCTTCCTCCGAGAGACCCCCCTGCTCCAAGTACTGCTCCTGCGGCAATGTTATCCCCATGAGTACCAGCGTTCGCAGCGCCATACCCCGCATTAGCTGCTACATCGGCAACAACTTTCCTCTTAGCTTCATCAGCCAGAAGTTGCGGTAACAACGCATGGCCGGTGCCTGTCGCAGCGTCAAGTCCGGCACCAACGGCTCTTTCCCCGAGAAGTGTTGCGGCTACTTGTCCAGCAAAATCCCCACCACCGGCAGCAAGAGGGTGGGCTTCTGCTGCGATCTTTGTAGCTTCGCGACCTTTATCCCCAGCCAGCATGTCCGGAACACCCGCAGTCAGACCACTAGCAAAGTGCTGGACAGCAACCGCAGGCGCACTGGAGTCCAGAGCCGCTCTGCGTTGTTCGTCTGGATCGAGGTATTTGACTTGCGAAGGTATGGTATTTGTAATATGAACTGACGGATCGTTAAAACCTTTTACATAAGCCTGAATTTCCGGATTTGATGGATCAAAAGGTTCTGCCTTACCGTTCATATATTTCTGATTCAGAGCATTACGCAGATCAGCGTACATCTCTGGAGTCAGTTTTCCACGCGGGATTTGTGCAAGATAATTTGCGTGTTCTTGCTGCATACCCGTTGGGAGGGGGACAGACTGCTCTGTGGTCGAAAGCTGGTGGGCCTCCTGATCCAAGCCACCATTAGGCAGGAATTTCTGATTGTGTAAGTAATCTGGAAAGGCTTTGATCTTATCCAAAAAAGCCAGAGCTTCGGGAGTTAGTTTATCCCCACCCAGCATTAGGTTTCCGGCACCAGCCTGAGCCCTGTCCCGCTCGATTAAAGAGGCCCAATTAGCCAACTTCAAACCAGCTTCCCTTGGGGTGTCAAAAGGCCCAATTCCATAAATATTGGTGTTAAGCGCATTTTCCTCGGGAGAGTACCTCGCACCAGCGGTATGAGCAGCTGCTTCCAAAGCCGCCTTTGTAGAAGTATACGCTTGCAGACGCCCCTCTGCTCGATCTTTTTCGTAATGGTTGAGGTAATAAGTTCGAGCATTCAGCTCTCTTTCCTGAGGCGTCGCGCCTGGAGCAATTGCCGCACCATGCTGAGCCGCATACTCTTCCGCTGTGCTTGGTATAAGCAGTGTAGGATCTTTCTTATAAAGATCATGCAGCCTGGATACATTCTCAATAAGCTGCACACCAACACCAGCCCCACGACGCTCTTCAGCATCGGTGTCGGCACCACCAGTTTGATTTCTTGCAGCTTCCTTAGCCCGCCGATCTTCGAGTATTTTCGCCAGTTCTTCAGCTGTGTGCTGAATATTCTCAGTCTTTTCCCGATTATTCAGCGTATATACCGTAGTATCAGAAGGCATACTATTTGCGTCATAGCCCCCCGCTGGCGCTGGTGGAAGCACAGGAACTCGACCCTTGCGAGTAGCTAGGACATTCTGAATGTCTGAATCGCCCATGTCAATTTCCTGTCAGGATGTTATTTTGCCTTACCCAACCTTGCAGAGCCTGAGCGCCTTGAGGACCAAGATGCTGCTGCAAAGCCGTCATATCCATCGGGGAGATTTTCCCAGTTAACTTTGCGTTGGACATGATCTGAGCAGCTGTTTGGTCGAAGGAATCTGTTCCAGGACCTTGCTGTGTAATCGGTTGCATTGGGGCCATTGGCTGCCGAATCTGCGGCTGAGCGGGTGACAAAGGATTGCCTGAGGGCGTCGTTGAAGGCGGCATCGGTGGCATTACAGGGGCACTCGGCGGGCTGCCCATCGGAGCATAGCCGCCACTGCTCATCAGGGCTTGCGTCACAGGATCAGGTTGACCACCAACACCTGGAGGCGGCTGCCCACCAGTCCGACCAGTCTGCTCACCGAAGATTTGTGGCTTATTAAACCCAAAAGACCCATCAGGATTCCGCATAACACGGCTGTTTGGGTCATTCGGAGCCATAGAGCCACCAGACTGCAGAGCCGGGTCAAGGAATATCCCATTGACATTCTTCATCTCTGTCGGAGTGCTTAAAGTCCCATTTGCGAAATTACCAACTTGACCTGTTTTTGACAAAAGCTTCGTAGTTCTAACCGCACGTCCGGTAGTAGGATCGATGTCAATGAAGTCTGTCGGAGACTGTTCTTGCCCCAGTTCACGACCTTTTGAAGCCCCAGCTTTATAAGGAGCAAGCAGTTCTTGCACATAAGGATTCGTTCCGTATTTCAGCAACAGGTCCTGATCCGAAACCCCTTTATGAACATCATCGACAAAGCCTTGTCTCGCGTTTTGATAACTCCCCATCATAGAATGGGTCAGATTAGCATAGTCTTCATGATTTTGTTTATCCATATGCCGAGCGGCTAGAGCCTTCGGCGGCATATGGGGTAAGGTCATCTGGCCAGAGTTTGACTGTGGATACCGGAGTTAGTGGTTCCCATTTGACCAGGTGCGTTTCGGCGAGTAATGATCCCCATTCTGAGAGAAGTCGGCAGAGCGGTCTGAGTTTGTCTTCCTCATGGGTACAGCGCGAGATATTCATGGCCTCGCGGAGGAGATGGCGGTGCATCTCATCAATTTGGAGGACTAGCTTCTCACTAGACATTGTACGGCTCATGACTGATGGGTATTGGATGCGTAGCCTCTTACAGGAAAAACGGGTCATAACCGCGGGC
>CAIVAU010000175.1 GCA_903903925.1 uncultured cyanobacterium | reverse complement strand
TATCAGTTGATTTATCAATATTATTAATATTTTAATTAGACCATTTAGCTCATTAATAAAATTAATGTTCTGAACTTATCATGGCGTTTTTAACTTTATTTTCCGACAAGTATAAGTTAAAATAATGTATTAAGCTTTTAACGATAAAATAATATTATTGAAATTTTCCACCAAACCACTCTTATATTTATTGCTCCTTATTGAGAATATATCTAATAAATTTTACTATCCCAAATCTGTTTTTTTTGAGATCAATGTAATTTTTTACTCCTTTTTCATGAATCAACTTCCGTAATAACCGATTGTGACAGTTAAGGGTGCGGAATGTGGGTTGAGGGGATACTTTTTTCAATCATTTACGACAATTCGTCCGATTTTGAATGAAAAATTGATATTCAGATAGAGTTTCAAGCTTTTTGTCTGTATCAAGCGCTACAAAATTAAATGCGCTTACCCTGGTCCTAAGTCAACATAAGGTTTATCTAGAAGAAATGCCAAAATATTGCTTGACTTTAAGCTTGCTGTTCCCTTTTTCAGTTTCAGAAAATTTTTGGATCTTAGATCGATTAAAGAGTGATAAAATCAAAACTATAGAATTTTAAGGTGAATTTACTTGGAAACACAAAAAACTGCTTTTTCTTTAGACCATAACCACATGGTTATTGTAGGTACTCAAGATCTGGTTGAAGTTGTTGGGCAAAGAAACTTAAATAGAACAGCAATTGCCACATGTGAAATCAAGCAGGGCGAGGTAATCTATGAAATCTTGCCTTATTCATTTAAAACAAATGCAGATTTTTAAACTGTTCAGATTAACGGTAATAAGCAATGGAGTTGGTTAGCTTTGGATAAAAAGACTAGAGAAATAGTTGGAGTTTACATAGGCGATCGCAGTGAAGATGGTGCCAGGAAATTATGGGATTCTCTACCACCAGTTTATCGTCAATGTGCCGTTTGTTATACAGATTTTTGGGCGGCTTATGCACAAGTTATTCCTAACAACCGTCATCAGGCAGTAGGGAAAGAAAGTGGCAAGACTAACCATATTGAACGTTTTAACAATACAATGCGTCAAAGGATTTCTCGCTTGGTTAGAAAGACTTTATCCTTCTCTAAAAAGCTAGATAATCATATTGGTGCTATCTGGTATTTTATTCATCATTATAATTCTTGTTGTAACGCCTAAATTTTTATCACTACATATTTACCACTACCCCTGGCGTAGAGACATAAAAGTATACCAAGCCTTAGTAACCTCAGTAGGTAGTATTTCTGCTTACGGAACAGTCACTAAATCGCAAAGTTTTCCACTGGAGCGATCGCTAACTTTCACCTGCATACAATTAAGTAACAAAAGCTACTCTTTATAGACAAAAATTATCTGAAAGAGAATGCGGTAAAAAAATTAAATTATAAAGGATGTCAACCCTACCAAAAAATTACCATTGACTGCATCAAAACAATTAGCCCTGAGTGATTCATAAACCCTTGATATTGATTTACATTAAGATAAGTAGCTAATAATATTTTTATAGAAACAATTTCTTAATGGCAGCAAAAGGGAAAATTCCTTCACGTAAGTGCCTAAACCGTCTGGGTTACAGGATATGTCTCATTAAGGTGTTCCCTAGCTTAACGATAAATTTTACAACTCATTTAGGAGTCTTATATGTGTGGAATTGCCGCGATTATTGATTCAAATTCATCATTGATTCAAAAGGAAGAACAAGTTCGTGGAATGCTGTCAAAAATCCCATATCGTGGCGATGAAGCCAACTTTGGTGAATTGAGTTCAGTAGGTCATGTTACTCTTGGATGTAATAGGTTAGCTATCGTAGATAGAGAACATGGGCGTCAGCCATTGATAGGGAACAATGGAAGCATATGTGCTGTTCAGAATGGTGAAATATACAATTATCTAGAGCTTCGCAAGCAATTAACTGCTAAGGGATACCAGTTCCTAACAGAATGTGATACAGAAGTGCTAGTACATGGCTACCAAGAATGGGGAGAGAAACTAGTAGAGCATCTGGATGGAATGTTTGCCTTTGTGGTTTACAATAGTGTAACTAATACGTTTTTTGCGGCTAGAGATCATATAGGTATTAAACCGCTTTATTACTTACAAAAAGGCGATGCTTATTACTTTGCATCTGAGATGAAGTGTTTAATTCAATTAGGTGAAGATATTCAAGTATTGCCACCAGGCTATTTCATTGTTAATGGCGAGAAGAGACAGTACTTCCAATTAGTAAAAGAATCTATAGAGTACAATGACGAGGTATCAATAGTTGCTCATTTTCAAGAAGTTTTTGTCAATTCTGTTAAAAAAATGGTGCAGACAGATTTGCCAATTGGAATGATTTTTAGTGGTGGAATTGACAGTGCAGCAGTACTTAGTATTGCCAGAAAATATCACAATAACATTACAGCATTTACTATTGGTTTTCCAGGTTCCTCTGACGTAGAAATAGCTAAACGATACTGTGAAGAAAATAAGATTAACCATAAAATTCAATATCTTAATATTGACGACTTGATTGGCAATATAAATAATATTATTTACATTTGCGAAACATTTGAAACAATTGATATTATGGATGCCTCTCTTATGTATTTTGCCTACAAAATGGCTAAATCTGAAGGCATCAAAATTATTCTCATAGGAGATGGTAGTGATGAAGTTTTAGCAGGTTATGATTTTTTCAAAACTTATCCTGATCCTGAATACTTAATGACATATCGTTTGAGTAATTTGTACCGTACAGATTTACAACGATCAGATCGATGCAGTATGATTCACTCCGTTGAAGCACGTCCACCATTCATGGACAAAGAATTTTTGCGTTTTGCATATAATGTACCGTTTGATATGAAACTACGTAATGGTAATGAAAAATGGATATTACGAGAAGCAATGGTAGATGATTTGCCAGATTATATTCGGCTGAGAAAGAAGGTGCGATTACCAGAGGGTTCTGGTCTCCTATCTCAATTATTAGATTTTGTTTGTAGTCAGACCTCAACGGTAGAACCAACAATATTATCCAGATTAAAAATAGACTCTCCGGATGGTGCATACCTATTGGATCAGTATTTGCAAGCTGGATTTCCTATTCCCCATGAGCGATACAAGAAACCAGATTTAGATTTTTCATCTAATGGTTATTTTGTATGGAGTTCAGATTCAAAACAACTGGCTTAAATTAGTTGATTTTTTGTAGAGAGATAAGAGCTTTTTCTTAAAATAGAAGATTAAGAGAAGTAGAACCTAATTTTTAGTTACAACAAGGAGGAAATTCATGAAAATGCAAACTCTACCTGAAGTTACTTTACTTAAGTTAACCGCACAAGAGTATATCAGCATACAAACCTATATATACGAAATTCAAATTCCTAAGTTTGCTACTGTATTTGTAGCAATTCATCGAGAATCCGTTGATGCTCCTGAAGTACTAATACATTCAGATAACAGCAGCATTAGTGATTCAAAAAACTTAAGAGCAGTATTAAATCGTAACTCCTCTTATGGTGGCACCCGTGCAGAGCCTCCGGTGGAGGGAGACTACAACAAAAGCCGCTCAAATGCCCTTGAATCTTTACTGAAGCTGTCATTTTATGAAAGTCACACTAAGCATAAATATCTTAGTAAGACAAATAAAAATGGTGCATTAAATGGATTAATTTCACCTGATGGTAAAATCACAACTTACTTGCAGGCACAAAATCAAGCACAAAAAGACATTCTTAAAGGATATGACTTTTCTATAGACTTTCTCAAACTTGAATTCCGAGGTGGACGGACGATAATCTTAGCAGAAAATCTAGACATACATGAGATTATTATCGATGCGAACCATCCACAAGCTTATGAAGTTTATTCTTCTATCTTCGAGCAGGTAGGAAAATTCCTAAATGGTCAAAGAGGAGCAACAAAAATAGATTATCAAGGGAATATTGTAGAAAAAGACAGCTTCATCCCACCAGGGGCACTATTCATTACACCTGATTTTGGTCCTAATAAAAAATTAGCTGATTATCTCCATGAGCATACACCTCAAGTTTTGGGTGTTGATGCCTCTGTTGGTGGTGGGGGAGGTAAAGCTGCTTATACCGTCAGTGGATTTTTTGGGGCTTTTGATGCAGCTAGTCAGCATGGCTTATTTAATTCTAACGATGAGAATCTTGCCATCTCACTGATAGGAGCAGCAGGTTCAATGGGATCAGATACAGCTCAACGACTTGCGGAACGAGGTTTTAAAAATGTGTTAGTCGCAGATATAGCGTATGACTATACCAAACCCGTGGTAATAGACTCTGCGAGGGGAGAAAAACTTGTTCCCATCTTGGAAAGCGAAAGATACCGTATGAACGGTGAAGCATTCCAAAGAATTCCACTTAGCTGGGATGTTGCTCTGGCAGAACCAGGAAAGTTTACTGACGAAGCATTAGGTAAAAACAGTAAACCTAGAGTAATTATTGCTATGACTTTCGGTAAAGCGCTAGAGTATTCTAATCTTGATGCTATTCCAGACAACTCGACTGTGCTTCTATCAGAGAATTGGGGAATCCCTCTCGGAGATGAAGGATTGAAACTCATGAAAGCTCTGAAAAGCAGGGGGATTATTGCATTGTCAGGTCAAGCAATAACTCCCGGTGGGGCAGGAAATTCTAAAGTGGAAATATTTTTCAGGGCAACAGAAAACGGAGGCATCACCAAGGCAATGGAAAATGAAGAGACACCTGTTTATCCTAAACGTCTAGGACATGAAATTGTGTACAGACAAATAAAGCAAGGTATCAGTGATTTGCTAACTTTGTCACTGGAAAGAGATATCACAACCATAGAGGCTCTAGCTGAATACACTAACCTACCTATACTTGCACAAGACTTTGTATGGCAAAAATTTCTCTAACTACTAGATTTTAAGGATCTAGGTATCTCAACTTCAGCTACAGAGAAAATTATAAGGAGCGCAACGCTTGTGAGAAATCCGGGTTAGGATTTCAGCCAATGTTTGAATAACTCCGAGGGCAATCGCTTGCGATCTCTCTCGGATAATCTGCTATAGTGAGGTGAGTGCTATTTTACTCAAATATAGGTATGAAAATACAATATTTAGCTATGTCTATTGAGATTAGTAAGGAAAATTTTTCTAAGGCACTGATTATTGGTGCCATTTTAATAAAACTTATTTTGTGGGCATCTGCATTTTCTGCTATTCATGTTTCCCTTACTGGATATACTCCTGGAGAAGTCGGTTTTCTCAGATATCTAGTTGCATCTATTGTTCTGCTCGTGTATGTCCTAATCAGCCGCATGCCAATACCTCAACTAAAAGATTTACCACTAATTTCCCTTTGTGGTTTGATCGGTATTGCGCTTTACAATTTCATGCTCAATACAGGTGAGCTTACTGTTTCGGCTGGTGTTTCAGGCTTTATTAACTCGACGCAAGTAGCAATGACCGCACTATTGTCAGTACTCTTATTAAATGAGCGACTTACAAAAGTAGGTTGGATTGGTATTGTGTTGTGTATTGTCGGTGTTGGTGTTATCTCTTTCAGTAAAGGGGATGTTTTTTACCTATCGATAGGAGTATTATTCGTTTTCATTTCGACCCTCTCAACCAGCTTGTATTCAGTACTACAAAAACCCCTGCTACAGAAATACACTGTCATTCAATTTATAACCTATACAATTTGGGCAGGAACAATCTTTTTATTCTTCTTTGCACCTCGTGCCGTGTTATCAGTTACTCATGCACCGATAAATTCAACTTTAGCAATTGTTTATCTGGGCTTGTTCCCAGGTATTTTGGCTTACGTTGCCTGGTCTTATGTATTGTCTAAGCTTCCAGCCTCACAAGCAGGCAGTTATTTAGCTTTGATTCCTGTAGTTTCAATGTTTATTGCTTGGTTGTGGTTACAGGAAGTCCCCACACTATTTTCCTTACTTGGCGGTGGGATAATCTTATGTGGTGTAACGCTTATTAATCGAAGTCGGACTGCTCAACAATCAGTTGCAGATGAGGACATTGACCAAGCAATTCTCATTTTGAAATAAATAGAGTATTAATCCCCATTTTGAAATTCAAAGAAGTGATCGCTTCATGACAATTAACAAACATTAGATTATATAGGAATCCGGTTTGATTTATGAAAAAAAATAAGTTAGACGGAACGTCGTAACGCACTCCTCCCCTGACAAAAGGTGCGTTAGCTCATATCTTGCACCAGGGTTAGCGCGTCTCAAACCCTATTGACAAGGGAGGTTGTCTGATCTACTGGAGGATGTTTCAGCATTGGAATAAAACTACCCATGAAGTTCAATTTTATATTACTAGTCTTGCTAGTGATGCTAACAAAATTGGTAGCGCGATTCGACAGCATTGGGGGATTGAAAACTCGGTTCATTGGACTTTGGATGTTACCTTCCATGAGGATGAATCTCAGATTCGTTCTCTGCATAGCCCACAAAACTTTGCTTTACTACGTCGTATTGCCCTCAATGCCTTAGAACGAGAACCAACTTCTCACCGCAGCATTCGCCAAAAGTCAAGGCGATCTGCTATGAATGATCACTACATGGTTTCTGTGTTAGTAGCATCTCTACCAAACTATTCTCCTTTACTGTAATCCCCCTGTCAATAGGGTTTGAGACGCGCTAACCCTGGCTTTAAAATAAGGGCATCGGTTTCAGAAAATAGCGGAAGTTAATCAAGCCATTTACAAGCTCAATACTGATTATTGCTACGTAATATCAATAGTTTTAACTGATAAACTCTCTTAAATAACGGAAGTAGGCTCAGAAAAATAACGTCTATTGAGTCCCTTTTGGGGTCATTGTGTAATTTGGTGATTCATCAAGAATTACGGATTTACAGGAAATACTTTATCTCCAGTCGCAGAATCGAACACAAACAACTTATCCATCTCTAACTCTAAAGAAAGCCGATCGCCAGAACGCAAACGCATATCCCCACCCACTTGCACATTCATCATAACTGACGTACCAAGTAAAGCAGCCCGAATCAGAGTCTCCCTCCCCAAAGGTTCCACAACCCTAACCTCAACCCCCAACTCTCCCCACTCCTCCTCTCTGTTTTCTCTGCGCCTCTGCGGTTCGTTAATATAAACGTGTTCCGGTCTAATCCCCAAATCAAACTCTTGTCCAACAACAGGGTGCAACATCTTCTTCACACCACTAGGACAAGGTAACAACTGACCACCCAAATCAAAACCATTAGCTGTAAACTTTGTCGGTAGAATATTCATCGGCGGATTACCTAAGAAAGTTGCTACCATGCGGTTAGCAGGTTGAGCATAAATAAACTGTGGCTCACCGATTTGTTGAATCCGCCCTTGGTTTAGCACTACAATTTTATCAGCCAAGGTCATTGCCTCAACTTGGTCATGGGTGACATAGATCGTCGTAGTTCCCACATCTTGATGGAGTTGTTTTAACTCAACCCGAGTATCATCTCGCAATTGTGCATCTAAATTAGACAAAGGTTCATCTAGTAAAAACACTTGTGGTTGACGTGCGATCGCCCTCCCCAAGGCTACCCGTTGCTGCTGTCCACCAGAAAGTTGTTTTGGTTTGCGATCTAACAGATGTTCCAGAGAAAGCGATCGCGCCACAGTCAAAACCCGTTCTTGAATCCTCGCCGAGTCAACTTTCCGCATCCGCAACCCAAAAGCAATATTTTCGGATACCGTCATATGAGGATACAGGGCGTAATTCTGGAATACCATCGCCACGTCCCGCTGTCGGGCTGGGATATTGTTCACTTGGCGATCGTCAATAAAGATTTTACCAGAGGTTGCCATCTCCAAACCAGCGATTATTCTGAGAATTGTAGACTTACCACAACCAGACGGTCCCACCAACACCCAAAACTCACCATCGGGGATTTCAAAGCTAATATCTTCAACAGCGGTGACATTGTTGAATCTGCGCTTAATATCTTGTAGGCAAACATTTACCATGATGGAATTTTGGATTTGGGATCACTTCTCTATATCTTACCGAAGAAGAATACAGGAGTCAGGAGTCAGGAGTCAGAATAGGTATTATGCGCGAGAATAGTATGTCGATCAAGCTTATGACTTCTATTACTTCTTGTCCTAGGTTCTATAACGCGTGGATCTACACCAAAAAGTTTAGCTGCTCCTGACATATCAAGAGTTAGTAACGAAACATCTCCTAATAGTTTTATTATATCGGTATAGGAAGGCTCTACACCTAAAGCTTTTATGATTTCTAATGCTACTGCTTTAGCTAAAAGAGGTGGAACAGAGTTTCCAATTTGTCTAAATCCATGCCATTTAGTAGCATGAAATCTAAACCAGTCTGGATAAGAATGGAGGCGTGCTGCCTCACGTACAGTGATACATCTTGGAGTAAAGGGATGGATTGGTCTAGGAGAAGTGTAAGCACCTCGATTACTAGGTGTTCCTGCTCTTAATGTATTACATATACCTTCTGGATCAAGTTTCAAGAAACGACTTATAGGCTCTGTTTTACCATGTGGTGTAGACTCAAACCTTTTAATAGATTCTAAAGTATGCCGTGTTCTTAAACTTGATGTAAGGATTCTAGGATCATATTTACGCTCATATAAATAGTTATTTTCTCTAGAACAAAGATTACGAAGTTTTCTTGCATAATTACTTGGCTTACCGAAATCTGCAATAACCCAGTCTTTTTCATATAGTTCTACATAATTTTCTACTTCAGGAAGGTCTTTAATAGCCTCCCAGACTGTGGGAGTTGGCGGCAGGTTGTCATTTAAAGTTGATTTATTTATTTTTGGTATTTTTGTAATTGGCTCTGGATAATTTGGGAGTTCTAAATCCTGACGACAACCTATTAAAAATAACCTCTCGCGATTCTGGGGAACTCCATATTTGGCAGCATTTAAAACTTGGTATTCTGTGCGAACGTTATAACCATTTTTTTCAAATTTATCAATAATTTCTGCTATAAATATTTTATGTTGACCTACTGTCATCCCTTTGACATTTTCAAGTACAAATACTTTTGGCTGCAACTCTAAAACTAGCCTAATAAAATGAAAAACCAAGGAATTTCTTGGGTCTTCAAAACACCGCTTACCTATTAATGAAAAACCTTGGCAGGGTGGTCCACCAAAAACTACATCAATTTCTCTATCTCCTATGAGCGAAGAATTTCTAATTTCTTCACCTTTAACATCAACAATATCTTTACAAAAAATATCCCAAAAAGGAAAATTAAATTTATGTATTGCACAATGAATTGGATCGATTTCAACAGATGCAAGCACATCAAATCCTGCCTGTTCAAAACCAAGAGTCATGCCACCAGCGCCAGCAAACAAATCGACAGCAATAGGTCGTTGATTTTTCATCATAATAATTACTACACGCTTGTAGACTTATGCATTTTTGCGCCGATACGAGAAAAATGCAGCTTAAACTTTTAGTAATGAATCAATAAAATCGATTTCTTGCTGGGCTGTTGAAGTTAAATTTATTGGATCAAAAGTGGATGCTAAAAACTCAGCAAATTCAGCATCATCGCTAGTGTCGCTTACGTATTTATCACCTAGACTCAATATTGAGGTTACAATACTTTTACAACCAAATACTCTTGCAACTAATCCAGCAATAGCAAATACAATTTCTGGACTATAATCTACACCTGTTATTTTTGTCCAAGCTTCTCTGCCTGTCAATATTTCTGTATCAATTTCTTTCATAAACGAATTAAGTTTTTCTTTCTTACCATAACCTAAAGCTATTTTGTATGTACTGATGTCAGGTAATAATCTTTGCTGCTGTATTAACCTTTGCTTAGCTGAAAAAGCATCTACCATACTCTTATTCATTACAGCAGGACCGCTTTTAATATCAAAAGCCTCTCCTCCTACAACTACATCAACTCCACCATCAAAAATACCTCGACAGTTGCCGAATTCAATCATTAAATCTTCAAAAAGATTTCCATATCTAGTTTCCAAACTACTATTTAATTTTCCTCCTACGGCAAATTCTTTTGCTTCTGGAAAACTTAAAAATAACGAGCGAAACAAAAATGGATTTCCAGTTTTTATTGCTTCTTGCGTTATTTCAGGAATATCCTTTATCATTGCGGTAATTTTATCTAAAAATAAAAATACTATGTCAAAATATTGTTTTTTTAGTCTAAATAAACTTACAATTATATTCACCATATTGTTATCAAATATAACACTCTGAATATTGGTGGTGAATAACTGAGGTTCTTTTTGTATTTGCCACCAGTTTTTTAATAAAAAGCGCTTGAATGTTAAACAGCTTTGACTCTCTGAAATAGAAAGCTGTTGGTTGCTAATTTTTCCAAGCAAGAGAAGCGTACTAATCAAAATTTCTACTTGATCTGTAATTTTTTGCAAAAACCTAGCATTCCATTCTTCCTGCTGTGTAAAGAATTGAGAAATATCTTCATGCTCTTGTTTAGACAAGTGTATCAATACTTGACTCGAAGTAAAATAAACTTTTAAATTCTCAATAGTTTTAATACTCTTGGCAATGCTTGCTGCTTGTTGAGAAGAAACAAAATATTTTAACACATTTCTTATTATAGGCTTATCCCTTAACTGAATGGCAACTGATTCTATCCTTAATCTTTGATCACACTGTGCTACTTCATGAAGATACAAATCTCGTTTATCGACAATATTATCAATTTTGTTCTTTGTGATCATTGGTATGTAACTACCTTTTTTATCTATCCAAAGAATGCCTTTTAATTCCTCTTCATTAATCTTCAAGTATTTTTCAATGTTACAAACATTCTCGGCTAGCAATGCAGGACGTTGAACTACTGCATCTTTAAATAAAATATTTAGAATTTCCTTCTCTGTCATAGTCATAAATAGTTCAAAAAATTAAAATAATGATAATTGCAATGGTTCGTCTATTGCTTGAACTTTTTCACCCTTAATTAGCTTACTGATATGTTCGCCAATTGCATAAGCCAATAGAACTGGGACTGCATTTCCAATTTGACGATACTTAGATGCAGTTGAACCATAAAATACCCAATGAACGGGAAAAGTTTGAATCCAAGCACACTCTTTCACACTTAGGGGACGTAACTCTTCTGGATGGCACATATCTGTAGCTTTTTGATGTGGGCTTGTGGTGATAGTAGGAGACGGTTTATCCCAAGATAAACGACGGTAAAAGCCTACTTTACCTCCTCCAGATTTGTAAGCACCACCCATTGCCTGTTCCTTTAACTCATCAGGTAAATATCTCCAGTTTTCACCTGCTTTTAATAAACGCAAATACATGAGACGATTTTCTGAGTAAGTGAAATATTCGGGGTCAGGGTCTTCTAAATTCTCAAGGGCATCTCTAAGGGTAAGCCACTTGGGTAACCCATTTGCACCATTCTCACTAAACGTAGGCAAAGGAAAGGTTACTGGTTCACTATCCCTCGAAGCAATAAATATCACTCTTTCCCTATTCTGTGGAACACCATAATCTGCTGCTTCTAAAAGTCTAGGTGCGGCAATTTTATAACCTAGATTTCTCATTTCTGAGAGAACAACTTGCAAGGCAGAACCAGACATTTCTTCTGGTAGTAGTTGAGAATAACCTACTCCTCTTTTGTCATGGGGTCTGTGGCAAATTGGGGCAGATAGCAATCCTCTGACGTTTTCCATCACAAAAAACCGAGGTTGTATCCCTTCTATGATGCGGATAAAATCCATAAACAAGCTACCGCGAGGGTCGATGACAGAACCACGCTTCCCTGCAGTGCTGAAAGGTTGGCAGGGTGGTCCCCCAGTCACTAGGTCTACTTCACCAGGTTGTAAATGTCTGCCTATGTCCAGAACCCGTCCCCCTTCTTCCAAAAGAGTCTGGGCGCTGACTTGACGAATATCTCTTGGTAGAGCAGTTTCCACAAGGTGTGGGCGGTTCTTTGCGATGGTCTTTGTCGCGTCAGGATCATTTTCCACCACGTTCACTGTGTGGAAACCTGCTTGTTCCATGCCCAAATCTAGACCGAAAGCACCTGCAAACAAACCAATTGATATCAGCTTATTTCCTATCACAGCGATCGCTCCTAAATTTTTTTCATCTTATGCCTAAAGGCGGGCTTGTCGCCAGACATCGCCCCTAAGGACGCCACGCCCACTATCGCTGTACTCAGGTCCGTGATAGGTAGTTCACTAAGAAGACCAAGCTGGGTGAGATAGTAAAGAAGCCATAACTCGCACCCCACGCAGTTGATTAGACAGGGGTAAATGACCTCTAGGGGCGCTTAGATTCCAGGTAAACTCGTTTGGATACCGCGTCCAGTTATTGCCACTTTTCCAACCAATTTTTGACCAGAGATTTTCCCAGTTTTTACCTAGCCCTAGCCAAATTTCTCGCTGTACGGAAAAGCCAAATTTTCCTTCACTGTGGACTAACCACAGGTTATTGATAGTTTGTAAATCTGTCTGAGGGAAATTTTCTGCCTCAGTGAAGTACAGCCATTTCCTTTGCACAGCCGTTGGACCTGATATTTCACACATATTCTGCAAAGTCACTCGGTCTGCTGCTTGAAAGTCTTGGGCAGCGAGGAGCTGTTGTAAGGGGCTGTAATCAATGCTGGACTCTGATTTCAGAGGTACAATGCCCGTAGGGAAAAAGGAATGTAAAAATTCTTTAACTTTAGGCGAATCAGACTTATAGAGAACTTGGTAGACTTTGCCATCAACCCAAGTTGCTGGATTTTCACGACGTTCATATAGAAACTCCATCAGCACATCTAATCCCCCATCCCCTAGCTGCGCGAGTTGTGGGATCACCTGCTGTTGGACGCCAATAGACCCAGCAATTAACGGTTGGCGGAGGGATTCGATGTCACTAGCAGTGCCTGGTACAATCAACGGGTCTGTCATGCCTACTCTCGGAAAACGCGGTCAGTGGATAGCGAAAAGTAGTTTACAGGAAATTGCCAGCAAAACCTACTTTTTTTTACACCTGTACCAATTTACTTATCTTAAGACACATCAAGTGTTCGTGACTAAATCCTGAAAAATCCTTCGTTGGATAGAGACGCGTCCATTAATAAAGAGACTGGGAGGAAATTTTGCACGTCCTATTATCTTTTGCTAAGATAACGAAGGTTTCATGGAATCTCATGAACTAACCCCAAATACTCTACAAATAGGGGGAAGATAGACTCTGCGGCTTATAGTAAGGAAAACAAGACAAGTGAAAATTTGCTTGTCTCGGGTGTCTAAGAGTTTTTCATCCAAGCCTCAAGCTTGGGACTATGTATATTCCGGCAAAGCCCTCAGGAGTGTGCTATGTACGACAAAATTTCCCCGCCAACCAACGGAGCAAAAATCACCTTTAAAAACGCTGAACCGATTGTTCCTGATAATCCGATTATCCCCTTTATTCGTGGTGATGGTACGGGGATAGATATTTGGCCCGCTGCGCAAAAAGTTCTAGATGCTGCGGTGGAGGTAGCATACAAGGGTAAGCGTAAAATTAGCTGGTTTAAAGTTTACGCTGGTGATGAAGCTTGCGATTTATACGGTACATATCAGTATTTACCCCAAGATACTCTGACGGCGATTAAAGAATATGGTGTTGCGATTAAAGGACCTTTGACAACTCCAATCGGAGGAGGCATTCGTTCTTTAAATGTTGCACTACGGCAAATTTTTAACCTGTATGCCTGCGTGCGTCCTTGCCGCTATTATCCAGGTACACCTTCACCCCACAAAAACCCCGAAAAGTTGGATGTTATTGTCTACCGGGAAAATACAGAAGATATTTATTTGGGAATTGAATGGCGACAAGGGAGTGAGATTGGCGATCGCTTGATCTCCATTCTCAACAACGAACTCATCCCAGCTACCCCAGAACACGGCAAAAAGCAAATTCCTCTAGATTCTGGGATTGGGATTAAACCCATTAGCAAAACTGGTTCTCAGCGCTTGGTCAGGCGTGCGATGAAACACGCTTTGCAACTCCCGAAAAACAAGCAATTGGTAACTTTGGTGCACAAAGGAAATATTATGAAGTACACCGAGGGAGCCTTCCGTGATTGGGGTTATGAATTGGTCACGTCGGAGTTTCGACGTGAGTGCATTACCGAAAGGGAATCTTGGATTTTGAGTAACAAAGAAAATAACCCTGAGATCACTCTGGAAAAAAATGCCCAGATGATTGATCCTGGGTTTAACGGTTTGACAGCAGAAAAACAGAACCTTGTTGTCAAGGAAGTTGAAACCGTTCTTAACTCAATTTGGGAAACTCACGGTAATGGTAAGTGGAAAGACTTGGTGATGGTCAATGACCGCATTGCTGACAGTATTTTTCAACAAATCCAAACCAGACCTGATGAATATTCCATTCTGGCAACAATGAATTTGAATGGTGATTATTTGTCGGATGCTGCGGCGGCAATTGTTGGGGGACTGGGAATGGGTCCAGGAGCAAATATTGGCGATGAATGTGCTATCTTTGAAGCTACCCATGGCACCGCACCCAAACATGCAGGATTAGATCGAATCAATCCTGGCTCAGTCATTTTATCTGGGGTGATGATGCTAGAGTATCTCAATTGGCAAGAAGCAGCAGACTTGATTAAGAAGGGTTTAGGAGATGCCATCATCAACTATCAAGTAACCTACGATTTAGCCCGCTTGATGGAACCACCAGTAGAACCCTTAAAGTGCTCTGAATTTGCCGAAGCAATTATTAAGCACTTTTAAGAAACATTCTTGAGTGCGCATTGGGCAATGTCCGTTCGTAGGGGCGGGGTCTCCCCGCCCTTGCAAGAATGGTGATATTTCCTTCATTCATAACCGGAGCGATCCGATTTTGTTGGATCAGATTTTAACTCTCAATTAAATTGCCTGATTCTCAATGAAACCCTATAGAGCTAACTTGACTCTCCCAAATCTTCATCTAAAATAGCTTCAATATCTCGACCACCATACAGAACTCTCAAAATTTCCACATCAGTATCTCTTGTCCGATAAAAAACTAAATAATTTCTAAACCCCTTAATTGCCTGCTGACGAACATCAGCTAAATTCGGATTAGAAAACTCACTCCGCCTGCCCATTTTTGGCGTTTGAGCTAACTGCTTAAAAGTTTCTTCAGCCGCTGCCAAAAACTTATCCGAAACATCTATATTATCAAAAGCAATATAAGTCGCCAAATCAATTAAGTCACGGATTACCTGGGGATGTTTATAAACATTACCCATTCTCGTTTCAACCTTTCGGCTCTTGAACTTTTGCCCTTACTGCTTGACGAATATCATCCCAATCTTGCTCAGTTAAAGGTGTTGCACTTCCAGAATTTAACCCTTCTAGCAATAAAGTTTCTAAATGTTCCTTAGCTTTACGCTTTTGGTCAAGACGTACCAACTCACGGAAATACTCACTAATGGTGCTATAGCCACCATCCGCAACCTGTTCCTCTACGTAAGCACGCATTCCATCCGGTAGGGAAATATTAATACTTTTCATCGGGATCTCAGACTCTTTTCGTTAAGTATGGCATTTTATGGCATTTTATGCCATACTATCTGACGATAATAATCCCTGGATACTACACCAAACTGCTATTGAGAGTACTTGGTCGCCCCGCCAGCTAATTTTCCGAAATTCACAAGTTAGTTTATTCTCGATAAAGAACGTCAAGAATCTGAGCGCAAGCGCATCGAAGCTCAAGGGATTGCAGAATCACAAAAGCTCATTTCACGTGAATTGACTAGCCAATTATTACAGCTACGGACCATCGAAGCAACTCAAAAACTCGCTGAATCTCAAAACTCTAAAGTAATTGTTGTCGGTTCTGGACAGGGAGTGATGCCAATTCTTCTACAGCCAGACGCAAGCCCTGCAAAGCGTTAATTTTAGTTACTATATCATGTCCGCTTAATTTCTTATAAGAAAAACCCCCAAACAAAAGGTTTACAACAGAGCCAATACTGCGTATGTTTTGGCTTGTTCGGCTGTTAGAAACTGGGTTTCTAATTTTGGCAAAACCTACGCAGTATTGACACGACTAGCGATCGCTATAAGGGGTAAATAAGCGCGAGCCAGCAAAATCACGCTTAACAAGAAAGTTAAACTGTAACGACGTAAATTTAGTAAAAAACACAAGAATTTCCACTCAGGCTTTGCACCCCTCTTCATTGTTAAACCTTAATAGCTAATTAGTTCCAACAATTTGACCACTAGAACAAATCCAGTGGTGAGTAAATTATTTATTTATCTACAAAAATATTACGGGAAATTTATTCCGATTTTACGAGTTAGCTTCAGGTGAAGGAGCGTTAGTTTCGATTTTTGCAACCGAATTAATCTGTTTCTCCTCAAAGGTCGATTGGGGGGCGAAAAGTATTAATATATCTATCGTAATGACCTCATCTGTAAGACCCCGTGACGGAAGATACAGGTAGTGTGGAAATGCTCTTTTTGACTCCTTCCCAATTAACGCCACTCACCCAAAAACGTAAAGGCTGCCCAATAATTAGGATCATGCCATTGTTGTTGCTTCCACATCTTTAATTGTGCAGCACGCAGGGCTACATTGGGAGACTTGCCATTGATCAACATTTCCTTGTAAAATTCTTGCATCAGTATAGATGTGCCATCATCGCTGACCTTCCACAACGACACCACCAAGCGCTCTCCCCCTGCATACATCAATCCTCTTGTCAAGCCTACCAAGCCTTCTCCTTGGATATATATTCCAACTCAAGACCTAATTCAACATAAACATATAATCCTCTTCGCCCCTTTAAAAGTCCGTAAACTGCTCCATCTGAGTCGGCGGCATCAAACGAGAGTGCGAGTAACTTGTATTCTTAGAGGTTTACTCACATTTGGGTGTAGAGGGCTCAAAGGGTAAATTTGCCGTAGCTTGGGATTTGGCACTTTCCTTGAGTTAATCAAAACTTATCGGTCCATTCGGCTGTAACCTTTTAAGAGGGAGTTAAATAACTGGTGGTCAGCAACTCAGGTCTGAAGACACTGAGCTTCTAGCTTGCTAGGAGTCACAGATCGGAAGCCACACTAGCTGACCCGATCCGCGTACTTCGTGTACTACGTTATCGGTAAGTGTTAAAGTACCTACCTTGAGATGCATTCGCCAGTTTCAAGCTCTAGAACTGGGTGATTAAACAGGTTTATATAGAGTTAACACCAGTGTCATCCGGATAGTACCGACCGATAACTTTGGCAAGGCTAACTTCACAGGAGTGGCTAGGCGTTTCTCGGCATTACAGAGAAGGGATGAGTACCACTCCACTACTCATCCTCCCCTTCAAGGGGGTTTCTAAGACCACGGTGATTAAAAATTCTGACTTCTGTATTCTTACATAACGATTAAGACTTATTACGAAAAACAGGAGAAATTTAGCAATGACGATCGCAGAGCAAATTCAATCAATTATTGATCAGCGCAACCAGCAAGCTCACAATATTGAAAGTGTTCTGGATAAATGGAGAAAGCTAAGAAATGAACTCGAAAGACTTGAATGGGAACGACAAAAATATGTTAATGGAGACTCTAACGGTAATTCTAACCTTGCTATTCGCTTGCACGGCATTGATTTTTCCATCTTACTCAATCAAATTAATAAACAACTAGAAGAGCTAGAAAATATAAAAAAACGCTTCTCCCGTTCCACGTTAAATATCGGAGTCGTTGGACGAATGCGTCAAGGAAAAAGTCGGTTGCTACAAAGTTTAACGGGGCTAACTGATGACGAGATTCCTGCTGGCTCTGAAGGCATTTGCACCAGAAGTTTAAGTAAAATATTTCACGAAAATAACCCAGGAATGATTAGGAATGAAATTGAATTTCATTCATGGACTTCTCTTCAGAAAATCATCCACCTGTACTTTGATAAACTCGGTCTACCTAGTTCTCACAAACCAAGAGTTCCAAATGATTTAGACCCTACTAAACTTCCAAAACTAATTTACGAAAAAGCAAAAGATGCTAATAATAGATATCAATATGGGCGTCTTCGGAAAGGTTATTATACCGGATATGAAAACTATAAATTAATGCTTGATGGGTCAAGTAAAAAGATACCAAAAGAGGATATTAAAAAATATATTACTCAGATTGAGAGTGATAACAGCCAAACGAACAGCGAATATTTGGCTACTAAAGAGATCAGGATATATTGTCAGTTTCCTGAACACCAAGAAGTAGGAAAAATTGGAGTCGTCGATTTGCCTGGGTTAGGTGATACTATCTTTGATACAGAGTTACTTATTGAAACTCTTAAGCAAGATATTGATTTTATTCTCTTTGTCCGTAGACCAGATCCTGTAGGCGATGATTGGCAACAGTCTGATAGAGACATGTATGATATAGCTTGTAAAGCTCTAGAAGACTTTCCTATCCGCCAATGTTCTTTTATGGTTTTCAACAGGATGAAGCTTCATCAGGATAGTTTAGAAGCTTGTGAACGGTTTCAAAGAACTATGAACTCACAAGAAATCGAAGTTTCCCAGTCAGTTATTGCAGATTGTACTGATCCTGATGAGGTAAGACGTGAAATTCTCAGTCCAGTGCTAAAGGTACTCACTGAAAAGCTCAATGACGTATACAAGCAGTATTTGCTTTCCCGCAATCAAAGTTTAGAAAAACTGCAATCTGAAGTGAATCAGCAGCTAGAAAAAGCTCGCAACGCTTTAGACGGATATAGTCAACAGGGAGGATTAGGATTTCATGACTGGTTCGATGAAAAACTTTGGAAACCTCTTAATGGTCAGATTATACAGGAAGGTAAAATACTTTATGGCAAGCGAAATGAAGCTGATCCACAATTTGAAGAAGAAGTCAAGAAAGTTGTGATGTCTTGCCGAGAACCAGATGTTATTCCCTCTGAATATGATATCGAAGGGTTTCGCAATGGTTATGGGGATTCATACAAAATTGCCTATTACATGTGCATTAATGAAGTCAAAAAACAACTGACTAAAAAATTTAAATCCCTAGCAAAAGCACTAACAGAATCGGAAAGAAAATTACAATTATCAGTGGTCAATATTTTGTTTGAGCATGGCGATCTTAAACAACTGACGCGGAACACAAATCTTGAGTTCTTTGATGATATAAGCAAACAACTTCCTGGTAATACAGATAGCCTCAGACAAGCTTTCCAGGAAATTAGAAAGTCCACTGATACATATGAAGACACTATCATTAGGTGGATTCAGCCTCATCTGAATGAACTAAACCCAGATAAACACCTTGATCCTATCTCTCTTAATGAATTGTCGCAAAATAACATTGAACCAACGCTTGAGGAAGTTTCAGAAGTTGAAGAAAATAGTTCTCCTGTGACGCTAGAGCAAATTATTTTTAATACAAATTCTGCAACCCAAGGTTCTGCAATCAATTCATCGATCGCAGAATTAATCATGAACAACATTGACTCCTTACGCAATCAAGTTGTTGACGACTGCGAAACAACTCTGCAATCTATGCTAAACTTTCCGAATCAAGAGGCATACTCGAAATTTGACAAGTTCGTCACTCAAGCATTTAAGGGCGAAACAGCTTCGAGAGAGTGGCGATATTTTTATGAAGATGAAAATAATAAATCAATCCTCTGGCCAGATGCTGAAAAGAAAGAGAAACATCAACAAGTTGAAAAGGAGTGGCGAGGTTTAGTCGGTCTCGCTATTGAAGCGAGTAGGGACGGTGGGTTAAGAATTGGGAGTTAGGAGTGGGGAGTTAGGAGTTAGGAGTTAGGAGTTAGGAGTTGGGAGTTGGAATCATGAATATGGTAGATCTAATGGCTTTGTTGGTGGGTTTGCAATTGAGGGATGAGTATCGAGATGGGGTGCGGGAGAATTTTGAGCGGATTAGAGCGATCTCTCAGGTTGTAAATGAGTTCCCGCTACCAGATAATATTGAAGCAGCATCGGTTTTTGAACCATGAATGTAGAACAAGTTGATGCTGTGGCGATCGCCTCTGCTGTGCGAGAAGGCAAAGTTAGTGCGGTGGAGGTTGTTAAAGCTGCTTTACAAAGAATTGAAGCACGCGATCGTGAACTCAATTGTTTTACTACTGTGACCGCTGACACTGCTTTGACTGATGCAGAAGGAATCGACAGCACAATTGCCCAAGGTAAAAATCCTGGTCTTCTTGCTGGTGTACCTTTTGCTGTGAAAAATCTTTTTGATATTGCTGGGATAACTACCCTTGCTGGTGCAAAAATCAATGCTGAAAATCTCAGCGCGACTGAAGATGCAACGGCGGTGGCGAAGCTGAAGCAAGCTGGTGCGGTACTGGTAGGTGCTTTAAATATGGATGAGTACGCCTACGGATTTGTGACGGAAAATGCTCATTACGGTGCTACTCATAACCCTGATGATTTAAAGCGTGTAGCTGGTGGTTCCTCTGGTGGTTCGGCGGCGGCGGTGAGTAGTGGATTGGTTCCACTCACTTTGGGTTCTGATACGAATGGTTCAATTCGTGTTCCTGCGGCTTTGTGTGGTGTTTTTGGTTTGAAACCGACTTATGGGCGGTTGTCTCGTGCTGGAGTGGTTTTATTTTCTAGTAGTTTGGACCATATTGGACCTTTTGCTCGTTCGGTGCGCGATATTGCTACAGTTTTTGATCTGCTTCAGGGTCAAGATGATCGCGATCCAGTTTGTACAAAGCGCCCTCCTGTGGAGACACGATTTATGGCGTCTGGTCAAGACCTTGCGGATTTGCGCATCGCCATTGCAGATGATTATTTTCTGAAAGGGGCACATCCTGAAGCTTTGGCAGCCGTGTATCAGGTTGCTGAGGCTTTGAATGTAAATGAGTATATCACAATACCCGAAGCACATCGTGCCCGTGCAGCTGCTTTTGTGATTACAGCTTCCGAAGGGGCAAATTTGCATTTGGAACGGTTGCGATCGCGCCCTCAGGATTTTGACCCAGCGACACGTGATCGCTTTCTGGCTGGGGCGTTAATTCCTAGTAGTTGGTACATTCAAGCGCAGCGCTTTCGCAGATGGTTTCGCGATCGCGTCCAAGAAATCTTTCAAAATGTAGATGTCATTCTTGCCCCAACTACACCTATTTCAGCACCGCTTATTGGTCAACAGACTATGATTTTAGATGGGGAGGAAATTCTTGTCCGTCCTCATCTGGGAGTATTTACTCAACCATTATCTTTCATCGGCTTGCCCGTTTTATCAGTACCAATTCAACGCTTAAATGCTTTACCATTGGGCGTGCAGTTAATAGCTGCACCATATAATGAAGCGTCAATTTTACGAGTTGCAGCAGTGCTGGAGGCAAAAAAGGAGTTAGGAGTTAGGAGTTAGGCTTTGATCAATCATCATTTCAGAAATAGCCTGTAAACTGGGTGATGCGATCGCAAAAAGAAGGGCAATTTGGCAACCACTTGACTTAAGTCAAGAGTATCGTATGAATCAATGGGTCTTGCAGAAAGACGCATGGCACACAACAGGAAATTGCTCTTTCCTTTGTTAGTTATCAGGATCTTTTACTACAAACATTGTAGTACTTTTTCTAGAACAGTGTAACGACATCGGCGATCGCCCAAGTTCGTCCACTGAGTTTTGCTGTCAGGTTATTTTTCTACTTTTTAAGCCTCAAAAAGCAATTAATGACCCCACTCTAGGGTAATCTCAAGATTAGCTGTACTACTCCCCTTTGCTAGTATAACTGTAAGTTTGCCCGATTCAACGCCAACATCAATTCCAAATTTCACACTGGCTCTATCTGGCTTTACCTTATGCAATACTTCTGCAATTTCCTTGGTAAGTGATTCTATAGCAAAGGTGACTTCTTGAAAAGGTCGTGTTTGAAAATTTATTTTGCGATCGCCAATTGATGTCGCTTCCACTCTGACAGGAGTACCATCAGTAAGTTCTACAGTAATCATTTTGGTTTGCAGTTCCATGTTATTTGACTGGATGTCAGAATTATGAATTATGAATTATGAATTATGAATTCTGTTTAGGTACTCCCGCCGATGTTCATCGCTGCTAAAAAAGCCTTCTGGCTAGCATCTTTGTAAACAGTATTGAAATACTTCATGACGACATCAGCAATAGTGACATTGGTGCTTGTTTCCTCTTCTTTAAGAGGAATAGACCCCAAAACATCTAAAATTGTTTCGCCACTAGATGGTGCGATTACGACCAAAGAAGATTCTAGTGGATCGTTATATTGCCAAAAAAAGTCAATTTTTACAGAGTTTTGACTGTGAGGAATTGACTCTTGGACATCAGGTAGACTTGATGCATCCAATGTCTCTACATTCTTAGCACTACGTAACTTACGCAAATCGCTGATAATTTTCTCTTTGGTACTTCCCCGTAATTGAAAGAGTACAAACGGATCTTCACTAAAGCGATCGCCTAACTGATAGTACACAGCACCAATATGTTTGCAGGGATTAGCCTTATCAGGACAAGAACACTTGCTGTGGACATCTGACAACGTAAAAGGAAAAAGCGACAGACCATTCGCTGTGAAAACATCTTCTATATTTTGCGGCATTTCTCCGGCCAATAGTTTAGCAGCAAAAATTGCCCGTTCTGACATTGTTTCAATGACATAACCCCACTGTTCATCACTAAAAGGGTCAAGAGAAAGGGATACCTTATAAGGTTCGGCTTCACTCCCTTGCACCCTAGCCAATACCGTTGCACCTTTAAACTCGATACTCAGGACATTTCCCTGACGGGCATAATTTCTCGCACGTTCCAACCGTTTTTTGAACCGATAGGAATCTAACAAATCAAGCCACCTTTGTGACCACCATTCTCGACTTGCTTGAAGAGTAGAAGTTTCCATAAATTATTATTTGTTAGTTGTTGTTTGTTTGGTTGTTCTTAAAAATTACAAATAGCAACTAACTCCTAACTCCTAACTCTTCTTCCTCCTCAATCACTGCACTACGATCAAGGATGAGTAAGTTACGGAGTTGGTTTGTATCTAGTTCAGTAAGCCATTCTTCACCGGCACTAACGACTTGTTCAGCTAGTTGTTTCTTACTTTCAATCATGTCGTGAATCTTCTCTTCTAAAGTGCCTGTGCAGACAAATTTATGAACTTGTACATTGCGTGTTTGCCCAATACGAAATACCCTATCAGTTGCCTGATTTTCTACAGCAGGATTCCACCATCTGTCGAAGTGAAAAACATGATTTGCTCGGGTTAAATTCAATCCAACACCACCAGCTTTCAGTGACAGAATCATGATCGGGGGTCCTTGAGGATCTTGTTGAAAACGCTCAATCATTTCCTCACGTTGTTTCTTACTAGTACCACCATACAAAAAGAATACTTCGTGCCCCAACTGCTTTTCTAAGTAAGGTTTTAGTAATTTGCCCCACTCGGCAAATTGCGTGAAAATTAAGACGCGATCGCCCTCAGCCAAAGCGACCTCTAACATTTCCTGTAAGCGTTGGAGTTTACCAGAATGATATTTTTCCAATGAGTCTTGCTTTAAATACTGTACTGGATGATTACAAATTTGTTTTAGCTTTACTAGCAAAGCTAAAATCATTCCTCGGCGTTGCAAACCTCCGGCTGTGTCAATTTCAGCCAGAGACTCTTCCACCACTTTTTGATAAAGTTTTGCTTGTTCAGTACTCAGACCACAAAATACCGTCATTTCCTGCTTTTCTGGCAAATCTTGAATAATTTCGCGGTCTGTTTTTAAGCGACGCAGAATAAAAGGTTGAACCAGCGAACGCAATTGACTTAACGAAGCAACATCTCCGTATTTTTCTATTGGCATAGCAAACCGCCGCTGGAAAAATTGCCGATTTCCCAGATATCCAGGATTGAGAAAATCCAAAATTGCCCAGAGTTCCTGCAATCTATTTTCTACAGGTGTTCCTGTCAAGGCAACCCGAAATGTAGATTCTAATTGCCGTACTGCCTGTGACTGCTTTGCCTCTGGATTTTTAACATTCTGCGCTTCATCCAAAACAATCACTTGCCAAGAAACGGGTTGCAATGATTTCAAATCCCGCTGAACCAGCGAGTAACTCGTAATGACTAAATCATGCCTGTTTGCTACTTCGGCAAACGCTTTACCTTTGGGGCGTTTATCACCATGATACTGCATAACTTTCAACGTGGGAGCAAATTTTTTGACTTCCCTTTCCCAGTTTCCTAACACTGAAGTTGGACAAACAAGCAACGTTGGTTTTTCTAGCGCTTCCTGTTCTTTTAGATGTAGGAGAAAGGCAATGAATTCAATTGTTTTGCCCAATCCCATATCGTCTGCGAGACACGCGCCCAAACCCCAACGTTCTAGAAAAGCAAGCCACGCGACTCCGCGTTCTTGGTAAGGTCGCAACTGTCCAGTGAAACTTGCAGGTGCGCTTAAAGGGGCGATCGCTTGATTATTGGAGAGTGTATTGATCAACTCCTGCAATGTTCCAGACGCCTCAAAGGTAACCACTGGTAATTTTTCAATGATCTGAGTGTCTCCCTTGCTGAGGCGTAAAGCATCTTCTAAAGAAAGCGCCATTTGCTCTTTGCGAGAGGCAAAAAAGGCTTGCGCTGTCTTGATATCTTGCGGTCGCAATTCTACCCACTCGCCGTTAATTTCTACCAGTGGGCTATTTAACGCCACAAGTTTGTCAAATTCTGCCTTAGAGATCGTTTGTCCACCAATTGCCAATTCCCACTGAAAATTTAGTAGACTTTGCAAACTCAAGCGATCCTGTTTTTTCTGCGGCGTTTGGGCAGTAATTTTCAAACCCAAACGGTTTGCCCATCCCTCGCGGTTTGCTAAAGTAGGAGGTAAAATCACCCCTAAACCACTATCTTCAAACCGCCACGCCACAGACTTGATAAACTCATAAGCTTGTAATGGATTGAGGCGGCTTTCTTGAGGATATGGGGTTTCTAAGCTGGGTGCAATTGGTGGATACAATCGCGAAGCTATCCCCAAGCCCCGTAAGAAAGTCTCTTGCGGATCATCAATGGTACGATTTTGATAAACCTTTTGCTCAACTGGGTGATTCCAAACTGCGATCGCATCCACTAAAAATTCCGGGTCGTTAGCTGCTTGGAGGAAATAAGCCAAAGTCCAATCAGTCTTGCCCAACTCTGGTGGACGCAACTGAAAACAGGTGCGAAACAGGCTTTTTCCCACGAGTTGATGTTGTAGTGGCATCGTCCACGCCTTCAAAGCCGCATCTAGGCGTTCCACCTCAAAAGTCTCGGCATTAACTATATTATTGTGATTTTCATTTAAAGCATGTAACCACTGCCGCACCGCAGATGGTAAAGACGCCATCACCTTTGTTTCTACAAGAGGCTGAGAACCCACCATTGCCCGGATTTGGGCATTGATCGTACTGTTAAGAAATCCCAGCAGCAATTCTTGCGGTTCTTGTGGCAAATCTACTGCTGGGTAATAAATATCCTGACTCCCAACTCCTAACTCCTGACTCCCAACTCCTAACTCCTGACTCCCAACTCCTAACTCCTGACTCCCAACTCCTAACTCCTGACTCCCAACTCCTAACTCCTGACTCCTGACTCCTAACTCCTGACTCCTGACTTGATACATCCTGCAAGCCAGTGGCATCAATTGGGAAAATCTTTCTAGGCGCGTTCCGTCTACGGCGCTGTCTAAAAGTGCTTGCCAGTTGGCGATGATGGAATGATCGGATAGCCTTTGAAGTGTAGGCAAAAACTTACAGCGCGAAATTAAATCCAAACTCCAACGAGCAATCTGTGCCCAAAAGCGTAAATCTCCCCCCAAAAAGGCATCTTCGCCGTTGGTAGCATTTAGGGGTAAAGAAGTGAGAAACTTTACAGCTTCCGGTGGTTTGAGACAAAAACCCTCAACTTGCCATGGTTGGAGGTATTGTAAAGACGTTGTGTCCAAAGTCTCTACAGTTGCAGAATGTACCGGAGATACCAATATCCCGTCACTGCTTTGCTGAAAATAACTTGGTAGGGCAATTATATGAGAGTGGGTTAGCTTCTTGTCGTCGCGAACAGGTAGAGACTTTCCATGGGAAGTTTCTACCTGCTGCTGTATCGAACTGGCGATCGTAATTTGACGCAAACGCAACCACTCTAATAATTCTGCTGGTTTCATTGCCAATGGATATTGCGGCACATCTGATGATGCACGAACTGAGGCATTTACTCCAAGAGTTCGCCAAGTCTCGCCCCAAATAAATAAACAATTACCTTGATTTTGTAGTAACCAACTACCGTGTAAAATTGCCATGTCCTAACTACTCATATTTTCACAAAACTCAAGCCTGGAATTTGCATATTTTCTACTTTAATTTTTCAAATTTTCCAAAAATATTGCAATTCAATTGTGGGGCTTATCAAATTTTAATGGTAACTTTCATGGCAAATCTCCAAAACTAACGCGTTGAATAATGAATTGGAGTACATCTGATTTCAATTCTGCCCCCCTGCCGCCCTGCCCCCCCCTTCAGGTGGGACAGGAGTAGTTGTTGATCTTTAGTATGCCACTGACGTCAGCCATAGTGCATAAATGTTAGGATTGCCACAGAGAGAGAATAGCGAACATAGAAGGAAAAAAAACTGAATGGGAGAATTTGAAAAGTCAATATCCTTTGACGGACGGGATATTCGACTGAAAGTTGGTCAACTAGCTCCCCAGGCTGGTGGGTCAGTTTTAATACAATCTGGGGATACAGCCGTTTTGGTGACGGCTACACGTTCAGCAGCCAGAGAAGGCATTGATTTTCTACCCCTAACAGTAGATTACGAAGAAAGGTTATATGCGGCAGGTAGAATTCCTGGAGGGATGATGCGACGAGAAGGTCGTCCGCCAGAAAAAGCAACTCTCACTAGCCGTCTTATTGACCGTCCCCTGCGTCCTTTGTTCCCTTCCTGGTTAAGAGATGATCTGCAAATTATTGCCTTGACACTCTCAATGGATGAACTGGTACCACCTGATGTGCTGGCAGTAACCGGCGCTTCTATCGCCACCCTCATAGCTCAGATACCGTTTAATGGACCGATGGCGGCAGTCCGCGTTGGCTTGGTGGGAGATGATTTTATCATTAACCCTACTTATGGAGAAATTGAAGCTGGAGATCTAGACCTGGTGGTGGCAGGTTCACCAGAAGGTGTGATCATGGTGGAAGCAGGAGCCAATCAGCTACCAGAGCGAGATATTCTAGAGGCAATTGAATTTGGCTACGAAGCGGTGCAAGACTTAATCAAAGCACAGCAAGACTTGCTTGTAGAGCTTGGGCTAGAAATCTCACGAGAAGATCCACCTGAAGTAGATGTGACACTGGAAAACTACATACGCGATAGCGCCAGCGACGAAATTAAGAATATCCTGTCACAATTTGATCTGGCAAAAACAGAACGTGATGCAGCTTTAGATGTAGTCAAGGCGAAAATTGAAACCGTAATCAGTGGACTACCAGAAGAAGACCCAATCCGCATTGCGGCAACGGCAAATAGCAAGGCAGTCGATAATACCTTTAAAGAGACTACCAAAAAGTTCATGCGCCGTCAAATTATCGAAGATAATATTCGCGTTGATGGTCGCAAACTAGATGAGGTACGTCCGGTTTCTTGTGATGTTAGCGTCTTGCCCAAGCGAGTCCATGGTAGTGGTTTATTTAATCGGGGACTAACACAGGTATTATCCGCTTGTACTCTAGGTACACCAGGAGATGCCCAATCTTTAAACGATGACCTGCAAACAGATCAACAAAAGCGCTATCTGCATCATTACAATTTTCCACCGTTCTCTGTTGGAGAAACCAAACCGATGCGTGCGCCAGGACGTCGGGAAATCGGTCACGGAGCCCTAGCAGAACGAGCGTTGCTACCTGTGTTACCAACGAAAGAACAATTCCCCTATGTTATTCGGGTGGTATCGGAAGTGCTTTCTTCCAACGGATCTACATCTATGGGTTCTGTGTGCGGTTCGACACTGGCACTCATGGATGCTGGCGTACCCATTTCTAAACCTGTCAGCGGTGCGGCTATGGGTCTGATTAAGGAAGGCGATGAAGTCCGTGTTTTGACTGATATTCAAGGCATCGAAGACTTTTTGGGCGACATGGACTTTAAAGTAGCCGGGACGGAAAGCGGAATTACTGCTTTGCAAATGGATATGAAAATCCCTGGTTTGCCTTTGAGTATTATCCGCCAAGCCATCAACCAAGCCAGATCAGCACGGTTGCACATTCTGGAAAAAATGCTCCAGACTCTTGAACAACCGCGTAGTGAGATGTCGCCTTACGCCCCACGTCTGTTAACAATCAAAATTGATTCAGACATGATTGGTCTAGTTATTGGACCAGGAGGCAAAACAATTAAGGGCATCACTGAAGAAACTGGTGCCAAAATTGACATTGAAGATGATGGAACAGTGACGATTTCCGCTGTGGATGAAAACAAAGCTAAAAAAGCTCGCAACATTATCCAAGGGATGACGCGGAAGCTAAATGAAGGTGACGTATACGTAGGTCGTGTGACTCGGATTATACCTATAGGTGCGTTTGTCGAATTTCTGCCGGGGAAAGAAGGCATGATCCATATTTCTCAACTAGCTGACTATCGGGTGGGCAAAGTTGAGGATGAAGTCGCAGTTGGTGATGAAGTGATTGTCAAAGTACGGGAGATTGACGGCAAAGGCAGGATTAATCTCACCCGATTGGGTATTCACCCAGATCAAGCAGCAGCGGCGCGAGAAGCAGCAGCAGTGAATCGGTAACTCTCTAATCTGTTGTGCGAACTGGTGTACTAGGAGGAACCTGCGAGGAGTACGTCCTTTGTATTTCCCTCCGGGAAGACACTGCGGTACTTTAGGCGGAGAGAAGTCCGAGGCTTCCTGCGTAGACGCCCAGAGGGCAGTTTGCCTTAAGCATCTGAACTTCGGGGTCTCCCGCCGTAACTGACCGACGTTGGTTTCTCGACAGAGCAACCTTTTCAAGCTAGTACAGCGAGCGTGGAAATAAAGATACCATTTCAAACAGGCAAAAGCCTTGATATATAATACTTTTGACTTTTGAATGAGTCACTTCCGCGTAGCGGCACTAAGCTTTAGATTTTGGATTTATGGCAAATCCAAAATCTAGAAAGCACTACTAAAAGCTTCGGCAAATTCCGGCTTCATTTTCTGGACATCTCTTGACATTTCTCTCTGTAGTGGGTAAGTATGGTGGTGTAGTCTATATCAACAATGGATATGGAAAATACATCAGAGGTAACGATTAGTATAGGAGATGCAGCTAAAGAGTTAGGTATCTCCGTCAAAACATTAAGGCGTTGGGCGGACTCAGGAAAAATAAAATCAGAGAGATCTCCCACAGGACAAAGAAGATTCTTTCTGACCGATATCAAGAGGATTACACCCCGCGATTTAAAGCAGGTAGAAGAACGTGTAACGATAAATTATGCTAGAGTTTCTAGCCAAGCTCAAAAAGCAGATTTAACAAGACAGGTACAAGTACTAGAAGCATTTAGTTCTGCTAATGGCTGGCAGTATGAAACAATCCAGGACTTAGGTAGTGGGCTAAATTACAACAACAAAGGACTTCAACGATTGCTGCATCGCATCATGAGGGGAGATGTCGGTAGGCTCGTTTTGACCCACAAGGATAGGCTTCTACGCTTTGGTGCAGAGTTAGTGTTTGCAGTCTGTGAAGAGTTTGAGACAGAGGTAGTGATCATTAACAAATCAAATGAAGAACTTACCTTGGAGCAAGAATTAGTGGAAGATATGATTGAATTGATCGCCGTTTTTTCGGCTCGGTTATACAAAGTAAGAAGTAAAAAGAATAAAAAGTTAATTGATGGAATAACGAATGCAATTGAGGAGGTGAAGTAAATACCAAAAATCTACCAGACTTATGTTACTCCCTTTCCGCCCTTTAGATTACCTATTTAATTAACCGCAGAGGCGCAGAGGACACAGAGATCTGAGTTAGAGAGATTTAGGTAATTTTTTACTGGGAACGGAGTAATCAGATATCAAATAAAATTGAAAAATTAATTTTATGCTCAATCCACAAAAGCTACCATTTTTAGAGTCTATTGGTTGGCAGATTAAAAATGTATATCGACTGAGTGAGAAAGAAATTGTTCAATTGTATCAACGCAATTGGCATCATCAAACTACATTTAATAATTTAAAACAAGAAGAAAAGAATTTTATTCATTATTTAGCAAAAAAATACAACTCTTGGATATTACCAGATTTGGAAATGTTTAATGTCGAGCATCACAATAATATAGTTAAAATCCTTAATGCTTTCAATCCAGAGGTTTTGAAAAAAGCTTCTGCATACTTTGCTGGTGGAACACTCTTGACGTTGGAGTATGATGAATACAGGCTTAGTAAAGATATTGATTTTCTCTTCCCTTATGGGACTGAAAATTACAGGTTTTTAAGAAATTTGATTTACGAAGAAGGAATTGTAGCATTATTTCAAAGTACAACAGATATCCAATTAGGTGAGACTACCATAAATCAATATGGTATTCGTTTCCCTGTTGTAGTCAATGAAAAAACTATTAAAGTGGAAATTGTAGCCAATGGTATTTTTACTTTAGACCCTCCAGTTTATCCTCAATGGACAAAGGTTCCTTGTCTAAGTATAAGTGATAGATTTACATCAAAACTAATGGCTAATGCTGACCGATGGAACGATTCAAGCACACAATCTAGAGATTTGATTGACTTAGCAGTATTGCGTGTAAATAACGAGATACCTGCACAGGCAATTGCTAAAGCTGAAGAAAGCTACGAAGTCAAAAAGCCATTAGTTAAAGCCATCACTCATTTTACTGAAAAAGAAAGATATAGAGATAAATGTTTTCAGGCGTTAAACGTACCTGAAGAAAAATTTCCAATAATCATGGATGGAATAAATTTGCTTCTTGTTGACTTTGAATCTATGAATTAAATTGGGGATGTGGGAAGGGCGATCACATTAAAATTTAAACATCGCTCAATTTTACGAAGCGGGACTAAGTAGTGTGAGCATCTTGCTCACGTGTAGTACAAGCGAGCATCTTGCTCACGTGTGGTACAAGCGAGCAAGATGCTCGCATTACGAATTTACGCTCATTGGGATGCACCTGGGTAGGGTTACCCCCGAAATTCTCACTCATTGGTGGGGGGGATTGGGGTAAAAGACGATTTTTGTACTTGATGGTGAAATTTTTTTCATTGGGACTGCTTTACTGCGCAACTAATCCCATTGATGTATTTGCCCTTTAATGCATTTGAGGTATGTTGAGTAGTTATGTCGCTCTCACTGTTTTTGGTAGAGAGACACTTGGGCTACGGATTTGCATTTTATCAGTTGCCTGAATCAAGGTCCTAGATTCTCATGTCGTGCGAGGTTTGATGGCAAAAATTCTATTGACAGCAAGCTCATTGATGTATCTAAGCTCAGTTACAGATTTTACTTATTGACATAAAGCATTGTGAGTGCTAAGAAGCTACCAGAAACAACTGCCCATGTTAGGATTACCTACCAATCCTGGCAACACGGTCTCCTTGAAGGTGAAGTGAGTGCAGGTGACTTTGAGTGGCAGTTCCAGTGGCATTTTCGCCGGGGTGAATTGTCAGTTAAGCCCTCCCGAGGTCGTGCGTTGATCAAAGAACCCCTCGGTCGCTTCCTTGAGCAACGAGACTACCAGCTTGAACCTGGAGGAGACTATGCTTTTACTATTCGGGCAGAATTATGAGTGGGGTGTGGGGAGTTAGGAGTTAGGAGTTAGGAGTTAGGAGTTTTTATTCTTCACTCCTGACTTCACTTTCCGTGAGGCGATTTAGGTATCTTTCGATCAGGAGGATGGCAACGATATCATCTATTGGTCGTGGTGGTTGTCGCATACCTTGTGGTAAGAGCTTTAAGAATCCTTTGGGAGGGTACATCTGCCAATAGCGATCGCGTGCCTCTAGGCTAGAGTAGCGCTCATCTACTAAAACGACATTCAGCGGTTCTGGTAATTCCTGATACAGTTGCTGTTTCCAACGCTTAGCTGTGGTTTGATCCCCCATCACCATGATAGAAATGGGAAACTTTTGACGCAGTTCTCCTATGGTAGTAATTACTAACAGTGCTGATACAACTTGATGATAGTGTAACTGCCGATCCAGTCCCATGACTGCTAAACCACACTTATCTTTACCTGGATCAAAGCCCAAAATCACTGGCTGCCCTGGTGAAAATTCACGAAAAGTCATAAAAAATATAATTAAACACTTCTAATATAAGACTGGTGAATAACTAATTGCTAATGGGCAATGAGCAATCGAAGACCGACCATTCCCCCTACTCCCCTACCCCCCTGCTAAGAGCTCCCTGCTAAGAGCTCCCTTCCCAATTAAGTACTAAAAATCACTTGTCCATTTTGAATTGCCACCAATCTCACCTTCAGTGGACCGGCTGTGTAAGTGTCCCCTATGGCAATGGCTTTGATATCTACTGGCTGATTGTACTCGCTCAACTGAGAGATAAAATGGATGAATGTTCCGTCTATTTGAAGATTTTCTAAAATCCCTGCATTACGAGCGCGAAACTGAGAAGCAGAAATTAACTGCTCCAGGCGTTCCCGTAGTTGATAAGATGTCATGGTCTTGGGATCGGCTGTAGTTGTTGCTATCACCTCGCCACCTGAAAAAACCACTTGATTGAGCGTTGCATCGGTGAAAAATTCTATCTGGTTTTCGCCTCTGACATAGTTACCTGCTGAGAAAATGCGTACCACGTATTCTCTACCATCATTGATTTGCTTGCTCAATTGCTGAATCTGCTCTGGAGTAAAGCGCAATATACTCTCATTGGGAGGATGCGATCCAGGCTCAGTTAACTCGCTACTAGCATTTTTGTTTGCCTCCTGTAAAATCCGAATCACCGCCTGACGAGCAGAGTCAGATGTAGATGTGCGAACTACTCCAGCAGCAAGAACTTGACCGCGAATTAAAGCCAGTTTCCCTAAACGCAGGTCGCGGAAAGACTGGTAATATTTTTCCAGCTTTGTTACTTCCTGTTCTAGATAATTCTGTTGTGTTTCTAATTCTTGGAGACGAGATTCCCGCAGAGCAAGTACTTGCTCTCTCTGCGTAATTTCTAGATTGCGCCTTTGAATCAGCCGATCGAGTGCAGCAATTTTTTGATCGCGCACTTCTATAGCTTCCTGGCGATTAGAAAGCTCCCGATCGCGCCGTGCAATAGCAACCTTGGCTTGATTAATCGTTTCGTTGGCTTGTTTAACCAGTCCCTCACGTTCTGCTTTGCGTTGTTCAATTTCCAACAGCAACTTTTTTTTCTCATCATCAACGGTTTTAAGTTCAGCGATGGCTTGTTGATAACGATTGATAACTTGATTTAGCTCGTTCTGAGTGCGTTGGAGTTGACCTTGAGTCTGGGCTTGTTGAGTAATGGTGCGGTTCAGTTGGGTTTGCGTTAATTGTTGTTTAGCATTAACTGCTTGCAAGGACTGATTCGTTGTCCGCAAGTCAAGCTTCGCCTGTGCTTGTTCTTTTTTAGCTTGGTTTAACTCCGTTTGCGTTGTGTTAAGCTGCTTTGCTGTATTGTCGAGCTGTTCACGCTTGCGTCTGAGATCTCTTTGAATATCCTCCAGTTGAAATACACCCTTTCGCAATCCTTCATCGGCTAAAAATAAAATCCCTAAAGTCGATGCTGAAATCCCCAACCCTGTCAAAATAGTGACCAGTACGGCTGTGTTTTTGGGACGCAGGTTGAAGAGTGAGAGTCGCTTTTTGCCAACCCGTGTGCCAATGCGATCTCCCACGGTGGCAATTAAGCCTCCCACAATTAAAATCACTACTATGAGGATGTAACCGGTGGTCATCTCCAGCTACCGACGAAATCCTTCCTGATACAGCCTACTACTTCTAGCAATTTTCTGTGGGAGATTGGAGGTAATTGACAAAATTGACTTCCTGTTCTATTTCTGACTGATCTAAAAGACACAACACACTCCACCTCCTCTCACTTATTTTTTTACTGCATCAAGAAAGATGCATTTTGGGATCAGTGAGGTAGCACAAGGATTTTGACCACTTCACTGATCGCGGATGATCATAACCTTCCTATAAGGGTGGGGAGACCCCGCCCCTACACACTCCCAATCGCCAATCCGCAATCGCCAATTCCCAACAGCATTAGGTAAATTGGCGACTTAAGGTGACAGGTTTATGGACAGTAATTTTCTTCTTGTGGATTGAAATCATCTTCTTTTCGCGTAAGTCGCCAAGTAGCCTGGTAACAGTCACACGAGTAGAGCCAATTGCCTCGGCGATCGCTTGATGAGATAGCTTCAGGTCAATTGTGATTCCATCTGCACAGGGCACACCAAAATCTCGACAAAGAATTAACAAAAAGCTCACCAATCTCGATCCCATATCTCGGTGAGCGAGTGTTTCGATCATCATCTCTGTCTGTAAAATCCGCGAGGATAGACCCCGTAGCATTAACATCGACAGTTCTGGATTTTCCTTGAGTGCTTGTTCCACCTGTTCAATTGGTGCTGATAGCAATTCTACAGGTGTAAAAGCGACTGCATGATAAAACCGATCCGACTTGTTTCCTGTAAGCAGAGACAAAACGCCAAAAACGCTATTTTCTCGCAGTAGCGCTACCGTTATTTCTTCTCCTGCTTCGTACACTCTGGATAGTTTGACTGCACCTTTTAAAAGGAAATAAACTCGTTCGGCAGGATCGCCAGGAAAAAAGATCGTTTTGTTACGTTCAAAACTTTCCACAACTGGTGGAAATGCGCCTGTCGCCATCTGACGAAAAACATTTGCTAGGGCTTTATCTTGTGTCACGATCATCTCCCTTCCCCTACCCAATGCCGGAACAATAAAACGGATTACCTAAGAATACACCTGAAAATCAAGAATTCAGGAATCAGAATACAGGAGTCAGAATTGTTAAACTATCCGGAAATAACAGGATATCGTCAAGAGCCACCAAGACAGATACCCAAAGAAAGATAAATTCTGACTCCTGACTCCTAAATTCTTACAAAACATCAAGACTTCATTATCAACCTTTTTGTACTTTCCTATACTTAACCTCTTTTCCTCCCAAACATTTGTTCATGATGATACATTAAATTTTCATTCTTCAATCTACTACTTTTTCATAGTTATTTGAAAGGTTAGAATCAAAAAGTTTTATGAAGAAAAAAAGAAGACATATTGAGAATATCTTAAGAAATAAGCAGTAATTTCACTATGGGAAACATCCCTATCAATAATCATTGTTTGTAAAACATGCCTAAAACAAAGTCAAAGTGATACCCAGATTCTAGTATGCTCCTAATGATCAATTACATGAAAATTTAAATTGTATGCTGAACCTGACTGGAAAAAATGCCCTAGTTACAGGCATTGCCAACAACCGCTCGATCGCTTGGGGGATCGCCCAACAACTACATCAAGCAGGAGCAAACCTCGGTATTACTTACTTACCAGATGAGCGAGGCAAAATGGAAAAAAAAGTTGCGGAGTTGGTGGAACCCCTCAACCCCAACCTCTTTCTTCCCTGTAATGTAGAAAATGACGAGCAAATTCAGTCTACATTTGAGGCGATCAGTAATCAATGGGGCAGGCTAGATATCCTCATCCATTGTCTTGCCTTTGCTAACAAAGAAGATATGAATGGAGATTTTAGCAAGACCTCTCGTTCTGGCTTTAACAAAGCCTTAGAGATCAGCACCTACTCACTTGTGCAGTTAAGCGGTGCAGCTAAACCTTTGATGACAGAAGGAGGAAGTATCGTGACTCTGACTTATTTAGGTGGTGTACGGGCAATACCAAACTATAACATCATGGGAGTCGCTAAAGCAGGGTTGGAAGCCAGCGTGCGTTACCTGGCTGCTGAACTTGGTCCACAAAATATTCGCGTAAATGCTATTTCTGCTGGTCCCATCCGCACTTTAGCTTCTAGTGCGGTAGGAGGTATTTTGGATATGATCCATCATGTGGAGCAAGTAGCTCCCCTACGACGCACTGTAACTCAGTTAGAAGTGGGCAATGCCACAGCCTTCTTGTGTAGTGATTTGGCAACTGGAATTACTGGACAAGTCCTGTATGTAGATGCAGGATATGAAATCATGGGAATGTAATACTAATGAAAGTTGACAGTTGACAGTTAACTGTTAACTGCCAACCGTCAACCATCAACCATTCACCATGCAATTAAGCGATCACCAAATTTTGTCTGGTTTCCCCCCTCGGATTGCAACTTTACACCGCACCACGAGTGAAACGGATGTTCACGTCACTATAAACCTTGATGGTACAGGGATTTGCGTTGCAGCGACTGGTATTCCCTTTTTAGATCACATGCTGCATCAAATCTCCTCCCATGGGCTAATTGACTTAGAGGTACAAGCGACGGGAGATTTGGACATTGACGACCATCATACTAATGAGGATGTGGGCATTACCTTAGGAAAAGCTCTGAGCAAAGCGGTAGGTGAAAAGAAAGGCATTGTCCGCTTTGGTAATTTTCTGGCTCCTTTGGATGAAGCTTTAATTCAAGTAGCGCTGGACTTCTCCGGACGCCCCCACCTCAGCTATGGCTTACAAATTCCCACTCAACGAGTGGGAACCTATGACACCCAGTTGGTGCGGGAATTTTTTGTGGCGCTGGTGAACCATAGCCAGATTACGCTGCACATTCGCCAATTAGAAGGCATTAATTCTCATCACATTATTGAGGCGACATTTAAGGCGTTTGCCAGGGCCATGCGAATGGCTGTGGAAATCGATCCTCGTCGTGCTGGTATGATTCCCAGTTCAAAGGGAGTGTTATGAAGAGGAGTCAGGAGTCAGGAGTCAGGAGTCAGAATACATCCGTTAGAATAACCCCCCATGTAAGACATTCAGGGGTTTATTTTCAAGGAGGTTGCGGAGGGCTTGGAATCTCGGTTCGCTATTCAGGCGTACAGAATTTATCCTGACTCCTGACTCCTGACTCCTGACTCCTGACTCCTGACTCCTGACTCCTGACTCCTGACTCCTGACTCCTGACTCCTGACTCCTAACTCC
>CAIVAU010000174.1 GCA_903903925.1 uncultured cyanobacterium | reverse complement strand
CGAGAATGCGATGCCTTCTGCCCTGCCTTGCCCATAATGGGTCCAAGCCCACGGATTTATCCGTAACAAAAAATAAAATCTGTTGCGAGACGCGCAGCGCGAGAAACTCTCTCGTCCTTGTTTGAATCCCACTGCTTAAGCAGTGGGATCATAGCTGCCTTCTGCCCTCTGCCCTCTGCCTTCTCAAAGCCCTTCTGCCTTGCCCGAAGGGCTGTCCTAAAGAAGCGGAGATTCTTAGGTTTTCGGCATTTCCCTAGAATTTTTCTGATAAAACTGTTACTTGGTCAGAATTTTTGGGAACTATACAAACGTATCTTCTAAAGTTTGTGAGTTAACCAGGGCAGGATCTGATACCAAATCCACATTTAATACCCTCTTTTTCTCCACAGATGTAGAAGTGTCACATGTAACACCTCTACATGGGCTATACAAAACTGGGAATGAGATCAACCAACAATCAACAATCGAATGTGAGGAATGAACTGTGAAACAGCTTCACGGTAATGGTTTAATCTTGGGTATCACGGCAATGACTTGTCTCGCTGCTCAACCTGTGTGGGCGCAGATAACTCAAATTACTGATGTGCAGCTCAAGCCAGTTGATGGTGGAATTAGTGTTGTTTTGAAAACTTCTAGTGGCTATCGTCCCCAAGTTTTTACTGCACAAAGGGGCAAGGCCTTAGTTGCAGATATTATTAATACTCAACTACATTTACCGCAAGGCAATAATTTCCACAAAGACAATCCTGCTCCAGGAATTGCCTCGGTAGAGATCTCTCAACTTGATGCGAATAGCGTGCGGGTAATTGTAACTGGAGACAAAAATGCTCTTACCAATCAACCTGTGGTGCGCAAGGACGACGGAATCACCCTCAGCTTTAGCACAGCTGATCTGGGCAAAATGCCTCCTCAAGGAGCAAAGCCAACAGCAGGAAAGATCCCCGTCCCACAACAGGCTCCTACCCCATCTCTATTCAGTAAAAAGCCAGACGTTCTTGTTCCCAACCCGCAAGTCAGCATTGATGGAAAACCAGCATCACCAAATGGACTCAGTCAACCTCAGACCCCAGCGCCACCTTTCTTGCCTAGAGCCGTCGCTCCACCAGTGGGAGATATTGCCATCTCCAATCTGGATGCGTCTCCCACGACCATTGACTTAGGAACTCAAGAACGTGTTCCCCGCCTAGTATTGCGAGATGCTCCGGTACGGGAAGTTTTGTCACTGCTTGCCCGTGCGGCTGGTCTGAATTTGGCTTATGCGGCGGGAACATCATCGGCAGGACAATCAGGTCAAGCAGCATCAGCTGCGGGTGCAGCCGATGGACCAACAATCTCTCTAGATATAGAAAACGAGCCAGTACAAGATGTTTTTAACTACGTCTTGCGCCTCAGTGGTCTCGAAGCTAACCGTAGCGGACGCACAGTTTTTGTTGGGCCTAATCTACCCAATGCCACTCGTGATGTGGTCATGCGGAACCTACGACTTAATCAGGTAACGGTGGGAGCTGCCCTAAACTTTTTAGTGAGCTTAGGGGCAGAAAGTGCTGTTAGTCGCGAACGGCAGGTTACAAGCGTCAGTGCTGTGCCTGTCGGGAGTGCTGCCAGTGCCATCACTAACACCCAAACGACTACAGAAAGCAGAGTGGAAACTCAACGTGTTGACTTTAAAGACTCAACGCCTTTACTTCGTGGTTTACAAGCATTAGGAGAAGAGCGTACTAATTCCATTACCTTAATTGGTACTCCCAGGCTAGTTGAAATGGCTATGGCTCAACTCACTCAATTAGATATCCGCCGTCGGCAAGTAGCAGTCAATGTCAAAGTCATTGATGTTAACCTCTCTGCAACCCAAGACTTTAACAGCAGCTTTTCCTTTGGCATTGGCAACAACTACTTTACCAATGATGGTGGTGCCGCAACGCTGAATTTTGGTGGTTCTAGACCAGCGACTACCGCTGAAGCGACAAGTAGTGTAACTAGTACACCAGTCATCACGAACCCTATTACAGGAACACCCTTTGTAAATCCTAACCAGTCTGTGACACTGCAAGGAGCTGGTCCAGGTACAACAATAGTTAACCAATCTTCAAGTCCAGTAACCATAAATGGAATTACTGTTCAGCCTAATAGTGTTCAGACTACAGGAAACACAAATGCAACAACCTATCAGCCAATTTCGCCAGCTTCAAGCAATGCTTTAACGCCTGGTTTCACGCAGGTCACTCAGCCAACTAATAATACTGTTACCATAAGTTCAACTGGCCAAGTCAGCATATCACCAGGTACAACTGGTACATCCACAGTTTCTCTCCCCTCTTTATACCAGTTCCCTAAACGGTTACTGACTAGTTTGCAAGCTCAAGTGCAAAATGGTAATGCCAAAATTTTGACCGATCCAACCTTAATTGTGCAAGAAGGTCAGCAGGCTCTTGTCAACTTGACACAGGAAGTCATAGGAAACATTAAAAATGAAATAACCCGTGGTACTGGCGATACCACGCAAGTCGTTACAGCTGAGAAAACAAGTGTGGGTTTAACTGTGGCAGTCAAAATCGACCGGATCGACGACAATGGTTTTGTCTCTCTATCAGTGGCTCCTAATATCAAAGCACCTGAATCTTCAGTAAGTCTCAATTTAGGATCAGGTGGTAGCCAGTCAATAACTTTGGTGTCTGAGCGATCGCTCCAGTCTGGCTTAATTCGCCTACGAGATGGTCAAACCCTCATTCTCAGTGGTATTATTCAAGACACAGATCGAACAACTATCTCTAAGATACCCATCTTAGGTGATATTCCCCTCCTGGGTGCGCTGTTTAGAAAAACAGACAGACAAAATCAGCGCCAGGAGGTCATTGTGTTGCTGACACCTCAAATTCTAGATGACTCAGAACACTCCTCTTTTGGCTACAACTACAAACCCAGCCCCGAAGTGCGGGAAATGTTAGAGCGTCGTGGCTTGCAGGTTCCGTCTAAAAAATAAACAAATCGGGAGTGGGGAACTCGGGGTCCCCTCTGGGGATTAGGGGCAATGGGTAGTGGGGGTACACACAGTTGGCTATAATAGAAGGAAAGATCAGACTTTGACCGTGGGAAAATTTAGAACCCTGGATGAGGTCACAGAAGAATATTTCCGCGATCATCCTGACGACATAGATGATTATTTAACGGAAATTTTTCAAGATTATGCAGGAGATAACGATACTGCGGTGTTACTTGCATCGTTACGCGTCATCGCCCGTGTTCAAGGTGTCAGCGATTTGGCGGAAAAAATTGGCATGACCCACTCCCCATTATTATTCATCAATGGTAACAGTCGTTGTCATCATTAATACACTCATCTCGTTGGCACTTCTCTATGTGGCTTGGAAAGTCTGGCGGCTTAAGCAATGGTTGGCAAAGTTAGCTGATAAATTAATTGCTGCTGAGCTTAGTACCTATACGGTGTTGCATAGGGCACCTAAAGCAATTTATAGAGGTCAGCAGAATATTCATGACCTGCGGCGGAGAAACCAACTGCTTGAACTACAAATCAAACAAGCACGACAAATTTTCAGTCTACTCGCTATGGGACAGCAATTTTGGCTTCGTTATTCTCGCATGCTTAAATAATTGTGTGTACTTTTTGTCAATACCTCTAATTATCTGCAATTCGTCTTGAAAGACCACTAGTTAAGCAGCATCGCTTTTAGACTGTCGTTTTTTCTCAATAGCTTTCCTCAATTCCTCCTCGCCTACAGGATCTTCGGGTGCATACCAAGTAGTATTAGGATTCGCATAAATCTTATCCATCCGAGCATGAAATGCTCGTGTGTCATTAGGATGTTTTTTGAGATATTCTCTTAATTCAGCAGAGGTCATTTGTTCAAAATTTGGTGTGCCCATATCTCAATCCTCAAATCTCCAGTTGCCATCACGACTAATTGTAATGTTTGATTTAGTCTGTTAGACTTGTCCAAAGTAACCAAGAATTCTGTTTATAATAGAAAATCGGAAAAAATTAACAAGAATTTACCAAGCTTGGAATCCTGACCCTGTGTCTTTGAAATAGCGAGCTACAAGCAAGGTTAGTAGACCATTACCCCTTTTGTGGTAAAGCTTTTCAAAAATAGGACAGGCTATTTTCGGGTTAAAGCTAGTGGATTCAGGTTGCGTATCGGCACATTTAGATCAAGTGGGAAGCAAACGGAGCATTTGCGATCGACAGGAGAGAAGCAAAAAATGTCTAACAACCGTTCTGGAGTATTTTTTGGCGGTTTGATGCTGGGAGCTACCATTGGTGCCTTGACCGGATTGCTCGTAGCTCCACGTACAGGACGCGAAACGCGTCAACTGTTGAAGAAATCAGCTAATGCCTTGCCAGAATTGGCAGAAGATTTATCAACCAGTGTCCAGATTCAGGCAGACCGTCTCTCTACAAGTGCAATGAAAAACTGGGATGAGACTTTGGATCGACTACGGGAAGCGATCGCAGACGGCATAGAAGCCAGTCAACAGGAAAGCCAAGCATTGAAGCGTCAAAACTTCGTACATACACATAATGTAGTTTCTCGTCAAGTAGAAAACTCAGATCCTGTTGCCCAGCAGCATATAGATAGCTGATAAAATAACCGTGAGCGATCCCCTATTTTGGCTGGGAATGTCCCTTCTCCTAGTCGCTGCCAGTTTGACGGCTGTATTGGTAGCGGCTATGCCAGCTTTGCGAGAGTTAGCGCGAGCTTCTCGCAGTGCAGAAAAGTTCTTTGATACCCTTTCACGAGAGTTACCGCCTACTCTCGATGCCATTCGCATGACTAGTTTAGAAATTACAGACTTAACCGATGATGTCAGTGAAGGCGTCAAAAGCGCTGGTCAAGTCGTTAAACAAGTTGATGAAAGCCTTGATAATGCGAAAAAGCAAGCGCAAAATGTTCAAATCGGCACCCTCAGCTTGGTTGTTGGTATGAAAACCGCTTGGAAAACCTTTACGCGCCCAAAACTTCCAAGACGAAAAATTGATCGTTTGCCACTACCTCAAAAAGGGACATCCGCGTTGCGAGAACGAGAACCCTTAAGGCAGGAGAATCTCCGTGAAGCCCATCGCACTAACGAAAACTACAATGACGCGGCAAGATGGGAAAATGGTTTTGGAGATGAAGATTTGTAAAATAAAACATCCATAACTGACTTGTTGACGGTTGACTAATGACTAATAGACATCTCCAGAAAGGATGTTGGGGTGCAATGCCTTGCGCCCCTAGCAAGGATTTCAACGAACGCATAATCAATTTTCACCAGATGTCTAATGACTAATGACTCAGATCTCCAAAATTAGATTAAAGTTAAGAAGTGTAAAGAAGTATAATCTTTCTAGTACTCTTTTAAAACAACTTGTTCACTTCTACTGTTGAGATTTGTATAAAAACGTCCATGCAGCATTGTTCTTGGCGACGAATTTTGGCATCTATTGCGATATTTTTCTTAATTGGGTCAATTTGGGTGATGCATTCTCCCAACGCCTACGCTTACAACAATCCAGAATTATTACCCAACACCCCAACCCCTGTAGTAGACTTAGCGAAATCTCTCACCATCGTTCAAGAAAAGGGTCTTGTTGAAGACCTAGAGCAGTTTGAAGCCGAAAGTGGCTGGAAACTGCGGGTTTTAACACAGTATGACCGTACCCCAGGTAGGGCAGTCATAAATTTTTGGGGCTTGGATGACAAAAGCGTTCTGCTTGTGGCTGATTCGCGAGGCGGTAACATTCTCAGTTTTAGTGTTGGTGACGCAGTTTATGAACTGTTACCACGCACATTCTGGATAGAACTACAAACCCGGTTTGGAAATTTGTACTTTGTCCGAGAACAAGGTGAAGACCAAGCCATCCTGGAAGCAATGAAAACGGTGAAAAACTGTTTGCGTCAAGGCGGCTGCAATGTCGTTCCTGGGCTTCCACGGGAACAGTGGATTCTCACTCTGATTACTTCAGTCATTGGCGGAGTGATTTGTGGATTTGCGGCTCAACCCCGCCGTGAAGGAGAAATTGTTGCTTGGCAATGGGCGTTAATTTTCTCTCCTTTATGGGGAATTTTGTTTCTTGCCTTCGGTATTGGTCCAGTCGTAACCCGCACAAGCGATTTTCTCCCGTTATTTCGCAATATAGTCGGTTTTCTCATTGGTGCTTTAGTTGCCTATCTGTCTCCTGTGTTCAATCGATCTTCTCCTTCAGAAATGTGAAGTAAAGTTAGGAGTAAGGAATAAAAACTCCTAACCCCTAATCCCTCACTCCTAACGCTTAAGATGGAATGGCACGTAACTGATGCTCAAACTTTGGCAATAATAGACCATGAAGTCGGCGATCATGTCTTTTCGCCTGCAGAGTATGAAATTGTTCGGCGAGTCATTTACGCCACAGCGGACTTTGAGTATAAATCTTTGATTCGCTTTTCCGAACGTGCCTTGCAAGCGGCGGCAGCAGCATTAGCAGCACGTACTACTATCGTAGTAGATGTCCCAATGGTACAAGTAGGTATTACCTACGATATTCAAAACACCTTCGCCAATGAAGTCTATTGCGGTATGGAGACACCAACGCGACCGCAAAAAGACAAAACTCGCGTAGCTTGGGGAATCGAAACTCTAGCCAAACGTTACCCAGAAGGTATATATGTCGTTGGTCAAGCGCAAACCGCTCTAACTACACTGATTTATTTAATTGAAGCAGAGGAAATCAAACCAGCTTTGATTATTGCTACACCTGCAGGATTTGTGAATGTGGATACAGCTAAAGAACGCCTGCGAGATTCTGTGATTCCCTATATTACAATTGACAGCCGCAAAGGTAATGCCGTAGTCGCATCTGCCATTGTTGATGGGTTGGTAGATTTAGCTTGGCAAGCGTATGGGGAGGAAAGAGTGAGGAGTTAGGACCTAACTCCTCACTCTATTGTTTCGACGGCGACGTGGTGGTTCATCTTGGTCATCACTCAAGCAGTGACTGACTTCGGTAAAGAAATCCCGTCGCAGAAGAGGATAATCGCTTACCCAGAGTTGGCGACTGGGAATATAGACATCGGTAATTTCTTCGATAGTGCTTAGGTCGGGACGATTTGACATGACTACCATTTCTACCTTTTGACCGCGAGCAACAGCTTTATAGGGAACTCGCAATGGCGCTTTCATCTGGGCAGTAAATCCTGTATCATCGCCGACCTCTATGTTGATCCGTTTTTCTCTGTTCTCGACAATCACTAAACCGCCTTTGTTGTTAACGGTTTCTTGTTTACCAAGCAACTCTTCTGTAATCCACAAATCCAGCACTCGACCACGGAAAAAGCCACTGTACTTATAACTACGACATTTGGCATTCCGTAGGCTTGCCCAAAACACTGGTCCCCACAACCAATAAAGGGCGCTAGCTAGCCCCAGCAAAAATATTATTGGACCTAAATCAGCTAGAAAAACGACTTTCACAAATAAAATAATTGCTGCAGCAACTACGGAAATTAACAGCCGCTGCAAAAAACTTGGAAACTTCCCCCAGTAATACTTGTACTGCGGGGCGGTGGCAATTAGGGGGATGAGTTGTTCAAATTTCTCGCGAGTCAGAGGAACTATCATGACCGATGTGGGATTGTGGATTTTGGATGAATTTAAGCTTTGATCTGAAGACCCTAAAATCTCAACCTGTCGGGTATTATGAGTTTTTCAGAGTATTTTTTCTAATCCATAGACTAACGACTTTAGCTGGAGTACTTTGCGAATTGCCAGTAGTACCCCTGGCATATAGCAACCACGATCGCTCGTATCGTGTCGGAGGGTATAGATTTGACCTGGTGCGCCAAACATCACTTCCTGATGGGCAATCAATCCTGGTAGCCGTACACTATGAATCCTAATACCTTCTCCTGCTAGACTACCTCGTGCGCCTGGTAATTTTTCTATTTCCTCCACACTAGCACAGTTAAAAGTTTTACCCATCTCTGTCAGCATCTGGGCAGTTTGAATTGCTGTACCACTGGGAGCATCAGCCTTTTGATTATGATGAAGTTCAATAATTTCTACGTGGTCAAAATATTGAGATGCAACCACGGCTGCTTGTTGCAACAGCACCATACCAATTGAGAAGTTCGGAATAATGAGGCATCCTGTACTAGCTTTCTCGGCAAATTCCGCTAGGTCTTGAATTTGTGCTGGACTTAAACCTGTGGTGCCAATGACAGGACGGATACCATAAGCGATCGCACTACGAATATTGTCATACACTGAATCAGGATGGGTAAAATCAACCATGACCCCTGGCTGCTTTTCACCAGATGCAAACGCCAGCATTGCTTCCAATTGATTGGTAATCGGAATTTCCAGGGGTTCACTTAAACCAGCAAGTTCGCCGGCATCTTGATCTTGATATTCAGGACTCCTGTCAATTGCACCTACCAAATTCATATCTGGTGCTTGTGCTACCGCCTTGATCACCTCGCGACCCATTTTACCAGCAGCACCGTTGACAACAACTGGGATAGGAGTTTGATTTGCCATAGTTCGAGAAATATTTTTTTGCATCACAAAGGCATTTTGACATACTGGAGGGGGGAGAGTGTGGGGAGTGTGGGGGGTGTGGGAGGGGGGAGAGCGGGGGGGGTGTGGGGGGAGTATGAAAGTCAACACTTAAAACTGTATAAGGGTGTCAAGGGATCGCTTGCACCTTAGCTTAAACTTATGTTTGAGAATCACTTTACTTGAGATTTCCCTATGGATGCCACGGCACTTTGGCAAAGATACCAGAAATGGTTATATTTCCACGAAGGATTAGGACTTTACCTAGATGTTAGCCGGATGAGGTTTGATGATGCCTTTGTGGAGGCGTTGCATCCGAAGTTTGAGAAGGCTTTTGCGGATATGGTGGAACTTGAGAAGGGTGCGATCGCTAACCCTGATGAAAACCGCATGGTTGGACATTACTGGCTGCGAAATCCAAATCTTGCTCCTACACCGGAACTGCAAAAAGAAATTGTTAATACCGTAGAGCAAATCGAAGCGTTTTCGGAAAAAATTCATACAGGAGGGATTCATCCCCCCAAAGCGCCTCGGTTCACCGATATTATTTCCATTGGCATTGGTGGTTCTGCTCTTGGTCCGGAATTCGTAGCCGAAGCCTTAGCGCCAGATTTTCCACCTCTGGCAATTCACTTTATCGACAATGCTGATCCAGCAGGTATTGATCGTATTTTAACTCATTTACGCAACCGTCTTTCTAGCACTTTAGTCTTGGTCATCTCTAAATCTGGGGGAACGCCGGAACCACGCAACGGGATGATTGAAGTCAAAAAAGCCTATGCCGGACAAAATTTGGATTTTGCCAATTATGCGATCGCCATTACCATGCCTGGTAGCAAGCTGGACGAACTCGCAAAATCTGAAGGTTGGTTAGCAAGGTTTCCCATGTTCGACTGGGTAGGAGGACGCACCTCAGAACTGTCTGCTGTCGGACAAGTGCCAGCAGCATTGCAAGGCATTGATATTCGCGCCATGCTAGAGGGTGCAAAAGAAATGGATGACGCTACCCGCATACCTGTTTTGCAACAGAACCCTGCGGCATTGTTAGCCTTATCTTGGTATTACTCTGGCAATGGACGGGGCGAAAAAGACATGGTTGTCCTACCTTATAAGGACAGCTTACTTTTATTCAGCCGTTACTTGCAACAGCTGGTGATGGAATCTTTAGGCAAGGAGAAAGACTTAGATGGAAAGATCGTCCATCAAGGTATTGCCGTCTATGGCAACAAAGGCTCAACAGACCAACACGCTTACGTTCAGCAGTTAAGAGACGGTGTGGCGAATTTCTTTGTCACATTCATTGAAGTTTTAGAAGACCGTAAAGGACAATCCCCAGAAATAGACCCTGGAATCACATCAGGCGATTATCTGTCTGGTTTTCTCCAAGGAACCCGACAAGCACTTTATGAAAATCAACGAGACTCGATTACAGTTACCATTCCCCAAGTCAATCCCCGAACAGTCGGGGCATTGATTGCCTTATACGATCGCGCTGTCGGTTTTTATGGCAGTTTAGTCAACGTCAATGCCTACCATCAACCAGGGGTAGAAGCTGGTAAAAAAGCAGCTGCTGCCATTCTTGACTTGCAAAAACAAGTCCTAGATGTCTTGCAAAAGGAAAAAAATGCCCTTTCCCTAGAGGAAATTGCCCAAAAAGCAGGTGCATCAGACCAAATTGAAGCGATTTACAAGATTTTGCGTCATTTACACGCCAATCAGCGCGGTATCGTATTACATGGTAATCTTGCACAGCCGAGTAGGTTGAAAATTTCTACCAGCTAGTAAGAATACAGGAGTCAGGAGTCAGGAGTCAGGAGTCAGAATAGTTAAACAATTAGGAGATAACAGGATGTTGTCAAGAGCCACCAAGACAGATACCAAACCCTGATTAATTCTGACTCCTAACTCTACCCCTAACTCCTCATTTGGCTCTACGGCACCCTCACCAAAATCATCATCCCCCTGCTCTTTGCATTCATGCTCCTG
>CAIVAU010000173.1 GCA_903903925.1 uncultured cyanobacterium | reverse complement strand
TACCACTTACCTATTCTCATGTGAATCCCATCTATCCGGAATAAATACTGCTATAGTTAAATCAAATTGGTGTGGCGGCACAAAATAAAACCCCCAGAGGATATGATCCGACCAGGGGAGTTAGTTATCAGGGTGCATCTACCACTTACCTATTCTCATGTGAATCCCATCTATCCGGAATAAATACTGCTATAGTTAAATCAAATTGGTGTGGCGGCACAAAATAAAACCCCCAGAGGATGTGATCCGACTAGGGGAGTTAGTTATCAGGGTGCATCTACCACTTACCTCTTCTCATGTGAATCTCGTCTATCCGGAATAAATACTGCTATAGTTAAATCAAATTGGTGTGGCGGCACAAAATAAAAAATCGGTACAAGATTTAGCCGCACAATTTTTCGCCCGAAGTAGTCTTCCTTTAAAAGCCAAGGTGGACGCGGCTCACATTGCTGCCGCTACCATACACGGCATAGATTATCTGTTAACGTGGAATTGCAAGCATATTGCCAATGCTCAGATCCAGGGGAAGTTGGCGGAGATTAGTCTCGATTTCGGCTATGTGCTGCCCATCCGTTGCACACCCAACGAACTTATGGGAGATTAGGTCAAGTCGCTTCGCTCCAATTCAAAAACGGTCATGTGGACAGATGAGATTGTCGAAGAGATTCACCGAATCCGTGAAGAGTATGCGAAGTCCTTCAACTACGATTTGGACGCAATCTTTGCAGACCTACGCAAGAAGGAAGCAGAAAGCAGCAGAGAAGTCGTGAACTTGTCGCGAAAGCGCGGTCTAACAACACGTTGGAGCGGACGGGCGAGAGATCTTGGTGGGGAAGCGAAGGATACTAGCCGCAGACGAACTGGTAATCAGGATGGTGAAAGTAGGTGATCAATTCCTTAAGGTAACTTTCTGCTTCACTGCTCATTTCACCTAATTAGCAGTAACTAAGCGTTTCTAAAGTATCGATCCGGAATTAACTGACAGCCGGGAAAAAGGTTTAAAGTGGTGATGGAAAGGGAAGGATGGCAAAGTTTGGGTAAAGGAGGATTTAACGGAGGATGGGGTAACGCAGGATCTGCTGGAGGCACGGATTCCAAAGCATGATATCGTTTTGGGATTTCAGCATCATCGGGAGCTTGCTCTGACTGATTTTGCGGTTGTTTAGCGTCGTAACCGAAGTGCTGCTCCTTTTTGTACCTTCATTATTATTTTTGATACTCAGTATACACTTAGGTTTAAACAATCTTTTTAAAACTTAACCCGCTGAATGTGGGATAATACAAGTGCTATGTTTGCATTATTTGATAACCTACAGCCAAGAAACGTTCAATTAAACGGCACACTGACCTATTTGATCGGGGTGGAGTTTTCCCTTCTCACCTTCTTTAGGAAGGGAGTGTGGGGGGTGATAAGGTCATTTTAGCAAGAAAATCCCCTCCATCAGAGAAATAAGGAGGACAATAGCGTTAACGGTCGATAAGTGTCTTTAATGCATATGCTAATCGGGGTATTCTAGGTTAAGCAGGATCTTCTAAATCAATTAGCGTCCATAGGGAGTATTTTTATTAAAGAGAGAAAAAAACCCCAGAAGGTTTTAGTTAACTAAGGGGTTGAAAATAAAGGTGCATCTACCAGTAGAAAGGTTCTATGCGAAAACAGGACAATCCGGATAAAGTTGTAAAAGCTGACAAGTATGACAACTCGAACTAGAAACATTCAGTAGCAGGATGCATCTAAGGTATGTAAGGTATAAAAAGCAGCGAAAAATCGACTAGAAACTTTCGCATTTCAACCTAGAGTTAGGAGGCAAACAAAAATTGTGACCCAGGAATTTCACATTTCCGTAACCCCAGTAGGGCAAAATGACTACCTGGTGCGGACGGAACAAGTCGCGCCTGGGGTGCCATTGGCAGAAGAACTGGTGAATTGGCCTGTAGCTGACTGGTTGACAGCTGCTGGGCATCTAATGAATGACCCTTTAAGGTCAGTGTTGCAGGGGGATGTGATCGCAAGAAACTCTGTAAACTTAGTGGCGTTAGGTCAGCAGCTTTATAATGCACTGTTTCAAGGCACTCTCAGAGATAGTTGGATAACTGCACAAGGAATTGCCCAAAACCACCAACAAGTACTACGCCTGCGCTTGGGGTTAAAAGATATGAAATTAGCTCGGTTGCCTTGGGAAGTGATGCATTTCGGCGATCGCCCCGTTGCAACCGGAGCATATATTGCTTTTTCGCGCTACCAAAGCGGAATCAGTGAAGCATCTCGTCTGCCATCAACAAATATGCCCATACAACTGGACGAAGGTGGGATAAAAGTCCTGATGGCGATCGCTTCCCCCACCGATCAAGCCCGTCTTTCACTACTCAAACAAGAAGCGATTAAACTCCAAGCAGAACTTCACTACAATCATCAAGGTGGCAATTACCTCCCGCAAATTCAACTGACCTTGCTAGAACAACCAGGGCGGGAAGAATTGACACAAGCTTTAGAACAAGGACGATACCACGTCCTCCATTATTCTGGTCATAGTAACTTAGGTCCGAATGGTGGCGAGATTTATCTTGTTAGTAGCAGAACTGGCTTAACGGAAACCTTGAGTGGCGATGATTTGGCGGGCTTGCTTGTCAACAATAACATCCAAATGGCAGTGTTTAACTCCTGCTTAGGAGCATACGCACCTACTTCCGATCCAACAGCGGACACGGGTGAACGTAATCTCACAGAAAGCCTAGTGAAGCGTGGCATTAGGAGCGTTTTGGCAATGTCAGAACGCATTCCCGATGATGTGGCACTGACACTGACACAATTGTTTTACCGCAACCTTGCTCGGGGACATGCGGTAGATCTGTGCGTGAGTCGAATGCGCCAAGGATTAGTGACTGCCTATGGTGCTCACCAAATGTATTGGGCGTTACCAATTTTGTATCTCCAGTCAAAATTTGACGGCTACCTCAGCCCAGACATTTATTTACAGGAAAGTATGGAGCTACTTAACGAGTATACTCAGTATCCTACTGGGGCAGATGAGGTTGACATGCCTCTACCAATTGAGGATATGATACCCTCTGCTTTGGCAAGAGACTCGTCTGAACTTGACTGGCTGGGCGAAGATACTTGGGGCGACCTTGTTGATGAGATTGAGTATGATGACCCAAGCTATTCAGAGGATTCTGCAATTGTTTCTGATCTATTTCGCCAGCTTGACAATTCATCACCTGGAAATGAACAGTCTCACATGAGAGCTGAACTTATAGAAGATGTTGGGCAAGATATTTACAATAGACAAATTTCAGGAGATATAGGTTCACAAGAAAGCGAGATTGGGATGTGGGCAGAAGCCCCAGTAGGGGAGGAATATGGCAACCAGACAGATGCAGATCGACTTGAGTTGCCGACAAGCGTTGCCTCTCTTGAAGAGGTTGAGAGTTTCCAACAAGGTTGGGAAGACACGACCTTAAGCGAATTATACCAATCTACCCCGTCACAACGAGCCATATCAGCACGTCGCATTAGACGGAAGTTGGGGTCAATTTTTGGGATTGTGGGAGTCAGCGCGATCGCATCTCTTGTTGGTTTCAATTGGTGGCAAAATCACCAGATGTCCAAGTCACCTGAAATTATCAAATCCTCTACCCAAACGATCTCTAGCCAACCTCATCCTCAAGTCAATTTAAAGACAGATGCCACTGGAATTGTCACTGCATATGCCTACGAAAAATTGACTAACGGCGACTTGCAACCAGGGCTTGCTGCTGTGGAAGAACTGCTGAATCGTGGTGCGCTCAATAACGCTAAAGGAGCCCTTGATATGATTCAAAAACCGCAAGCTGAGGATGCATCTGTTAACTTTTTTAAAGGGAGATTAGCGTGGCAGTTCATCCAGATTGGAGACAAAAAATACAGCGTCGATGACGCCCGCCGTTACTGGGAAATTGCCGTGAAAGCCAAACCCGAATCGCTATTGTATACAAATGCCTTAGGGTTTGCTTACTATGCAGAAGGAGATCTGAATCGAGCCAATGACTCTTGGTTCAAAGCATTGAATATTGGTGTCAAACAGCAGAACGCTACTGCTACTACCACAGCAATAGCTGCCTCACCACCCAAACCTCAGCCGGATACTTTAACTGCCTATGCTGGCTTAGCACTGGGGCTGTATAAAACTGCATCTGATCAAGATACAGCTAAACGGCAGCAATATCTGAATGAAGCAATTAAGCTGCGTCAAATGGTAGTAAAAGATGATCCAATGAGTTTCCAACTGAATCAGTTGAGTACAAATTGGCTGTGGACGCAGAAAGCAATTGCAGATTGGCGATCGCTCCTCCAGCTAAAAAGTGAAAATAAAGCAATGGTTGAGCAATAAAAATTAACAATTCTTACCTAAATTCTCATGACTTTCCAAGAATTACAAATAGGCGACTACTTTAGAATACCTGGTCTCAGCGCTGGGTACGTGTACAGAAAAGCCAGTCATTCACATTGCAGTGTGAACACTCTCCTACAACCAATTCGACCTCAAACAACTGTTATTCCGCTGACTTCTATAGAAATTAAGAACTATTTTGCGACAAAGCAAGAGTATCTTCAAAGCCTTAGGCGAAATTAGGTGTAGGTATTTTGTTTGGCAATTTGGCAACAACACCCATTCAATGAGGAGTATCGTGTTAATTAATGAGTCTTGCATAAGGACGCATAGCACAAAAGGCAGAAAACTGCTCTTTCCGGGTTATTATCAGGGTATTCTACCACAAACACACCCATAGTGTTTGTTATCTTCACATCCTATTTGAAACACTCTATTTGAAACAGTGTAAACCCCAGGTGATGAATCTGGGGTTTTGCTTTAAATAGCGGGATGAGGGGTCAGACCCTGTGGACACCGATCCAACACATTACTTATAGTGATGTTTTCACAAAAACGACAACAGTGGCGTCAGTGTTTACAACAACGTCTTCACTGGCGCTTTTCCATTTTTTAACAGCATTCGAGCAACTCGCCACAGATTCTGGTTTTAACTAAATAAAAACGTGACGTCTAGGACGCCACGCTACACAACACAACTATGAACACACGCATAAAGGTCTTCATGACAAACATTCTAAAGCTTTAAACAACAAAATGTCTTGCGCGGGATTACTGATTTTTGGCTAATGTGTTTATAATTGTATATTTATGAAAATGGGCATGGGGCATTGGGTATAGGAAAATTTCTTCCTCACTCCCCACTCCTGTAGGGGCGGGGTAACTTCATCCCCTGTCTAAAGCACGAGGATCGGACGCTTGCGCGTCGTGCTTCTGAGGGGTTTTCGGCATTTTCCTTATAAGTTGATGCTTGGACCGAGTTTCCCCTGATTAAGGGTAAACTTTACTATGTTGGTATTTGTTTAATAGCATCCAATATTTCCTGAAGTGTAAAGTAGATATAATAAAAGATTGGGGTTCCATTTATATCTATAGTGCCATAACGTCTATACGGTAGATACTGTAGCTCTGGCACATGCGAACGATACGGAAGCCGAGGACGACCTATACGGGAATCTAAGTATTCTAGTTGCACTTTTTTGCTCTTTGGATGAACATGACGTTTTGCAACCTGAATTGGCGCACATTCCTCATCAAATGTGATACCCCACTTAATGTTGACCTTTAATTTACCATCAGTTTCACGTTCTCCCAGATCGTGAAAGAGAAATTCGTAAAAATATTTAATATCTTTGCTTGTAAAATCTTTTATCTCGATTATGGAAATCATCATGATTTCGATCTGAATAAACGAAAGTTCCAGGTTGTGTATCAAATTCGATACAAAGCAGTTCTTGCCATCCGAAGAAGCCTTCTTTTTTAGGGTAGGGTATATGCGATGACCTTTGATGAAGCTGTTCAGATTTTGGATTAGCCTTTTCCATTCATCGTCGTTCAAAATACCCGCTTGTCCGTATCTTGCAGATGGAGGCTTGCTGTTATCCCAGTCAATAAATTCCCAATCCCAACGACGCTTGAAGGCACTATCCATAAAGTAAATAGAGTTGTCTGAGGTATTCATAGTACCAATTATCGAGAGGTTTGGAGGAATTTTTATCGACCTATCTTTAAGATTCATTTGCAAGCAATTAACTCGGTTTTGAAAAATTGAGTAGTCTTGTACCCAGTGATTTTCTCCAGGAAACTGATACTCAAATTTATTATCAGCTAGTGGTTTTTCCTCGACACCAATTAAGCGTATTATAGTGAGTAACTCTATTTCTGTAAGATTAATTTTGTATGATGACCATCCATCATTCTCTCTGTCCAAAAGCTGAAAAACGATTCCAAAAATAGCAGAGGAGTTACCTCGGTTAATTTCATCTATCACTAAAGCAACATTGGATGCATTTTTACAGGCTAGTTTACGGGATTGCTCAAGCCTAGCCAACTTATCAGTATCAGATAAATCTTTAAAATCTTTTTCTTTAGTTGGATCGTTATATTTTGCTATTATGTTTATATAAGCTTGGGTGATTGCCCTTAAGAAATGACCTTCATAAAAGTGATAACGTACAGTGTTACCTTTTGTTAGAGGAACGAGTTTACCCATAAAATCGCCATAGGTATACTCTGGATGAAAAACCGTACTGACAATATTTTGCGTATCTATGATTTTTAATTCATCTTTAATGATTGTGTGATGGACTTTGTAGCTTTTTCCAGTTCCAGGGCTACCAAAGAGAATTTTCTGAATGGGACTTTTCACGATCATTTATATTTAATAAGGGTTTAGTTATAGAATTCCCTGAAATCTCAAAAAATTAACATTTGCAAGTTATTATTGTGGAATAGAAAAAGAATGCGGATCAGCCAGCCAATACAACATACGACGCTAAGTAGGTGGACGGAAATAAACTTTTCTTGTTAAGAGCGCTAAAGCCCAACTAAGAGCCAATTCCAGAGGTTTTACATTTCGTTACATAGTTGCAATTTTCCTGTCCACCTACGTGCAGTCTACGCTACAGCGTTTATGGAGATAATCTTAGGCTGGGCAATGCTAACTCCATAAAGCAATATGGTCAGTTAGGGCTGCTCGGTGTGAATTTTAGGCTATAATAGCGCATATCATAATTAGTGTTAAGCATTGATCAGCAATGAAAATAACAGCGGGAGGCGACTTGTTCGGTATCAGCCGGGATAGTAATTCCCTCTACAACTTTCAACGAAATGCGGTAGAACTCATGCAGCAGCTACGAGAAACCGAACAGCCGATAGTTCTAACCATCAATGGGAAAGCTGATCTTTTGGTGCAGGATTCAGAGTCGTACCAAAAACTCTTGGAACTTGTGGAGCGGTTGGAAACGATCACGGCTATAAAAGTAGGGCTTGAACAAATGGATCGGGGAGAAGCAGTCCCAGCAAGGGAAGCCTTTGAGGAACTAAGACGAAAGCATGGCATTTCGCGTTGATATTTCTCCTGCTGCTTTGGCTGATGCAGAAGAAGCTTATATCTGGAGGCAGCAAAATATACCGGAACGTGCAGCATACCGCATCCTTTTTACTATCACTGAAGAAACCGTTGTTGTACTTCGTATCCTCCATAGCGCACGAGATATTGATTCAGAGTTCTAGCTGAAAAGTTGCCATATCCGTATTACCTTAAGGACTAACCGATATTGCGCTAAGGAATAAATTCCCTAGCTAATACCTCACCAATTTTTTCTCATTAATTGAATTTACTCCGTCAAAGCAGGAGTGGGCAAACTGACTTGCAACCGTTTAAACATCGCTGCTCGTGCTTGCATGGCAAGAGTATCATCTAGATGTGATAGCGTGATAGGCTGTTGATACTTGAGCCGCAACGCTGTTTGAATTAACCAATCGGCGACAAAGGGATTTTTTGGTAACAAGGGACCGTGGGAATAGGTCGCGATCGCATTCTGGTAAAACGCCCCTTCCGTCCCATCCTCACCATTATTACCCAACCCATACACCACTCGCCCCAAGGCTTCCACCTTTCCCAACTTAGTGCGTCCGCCGTGATTTTCAAACCCAAGCAAATACGGTTTACTACCAATCATCTCTTCCAAATCCCGCACCAGACGAATTGCTGTCACCTCAACTACCAAGTCACCAATACAGCGACGGGTATTTTCACCACCGTGTACCGATACCAGATCTAATATCCCCAATCCTTCGATGCGCTGTCCCAACCCTGGCTCATAATAATGTCCCAGTAACTGAGGTGCACCACAAGTAAAAACTCCAGGAGTCCCATTGTCAATCTTGTCCCGTAGGACTTCTGCTTTCTCACCTTGCAAATCGCGCATAACAATTTCTTGCTGGCGGTCTTGTGCGCCTCCACCAACGATCAAATCTACTGCACGAATATCATCTACCGTAGCTTTTTGATCCAGTGGTAGCACCTTGACATTGTATCCTCGCCACAAACAACGACGTTCAATACAAATGACATTACCGCGATCGCCGTAGGTACTCATTAACGTCGGGTACAACCAACCAATTGTTAATTCAAAACTCATTTCAGACAGCCCATGTGTTGATGGAAAAGAGATCGCCCACAATCCTACCCCCAATTCTAGAGGTAAGGAGTCATGAAAATTTAAATGCGCTTACCCTGAATGCTACCCCCAATTCTGTGCTTTTTGAGGAGGAGACCGGTTATGATTTAAAGAAATGTTTATTCGGATTACCTTGAGCGTTGAAAACCACTCGCTATTTCGATTCATAATGCGTTTTTTGATCGAAGATTTAAGCCATGAAAGTTCAATACTTCAAAGATACCGATACCTTATACCTTGAGTTCAAAAACTCTAATATTATTGACACCAGAGATCTCGATGAGAACACACTATTGGAAATCGATGATAATGGTGATATCTGTGCAATTACCCTGGAACACGCAAGTGAGAGAACGGACGTTAATCACCTTACTACCGAAGGAATTGCAGTCTGATTGCCGCTCTTGTATTGTGATAGAGTGAGTTGATTGGCGAGAGCATGAGCCATTTGCACACGCCAACCTCATCTGTGATAGCATCGGACTGGCGTTGGACAAATGACTTAGGATTCCTAAAGCAACAACTAACAACTAACAACTAACAATTCAAAGAATCTTCCTTCCTATCAACACTTCTCGCACTTCTAACATTGCTGAATAAGTCGGTAAAATGTGTAAAGTTTCATTCTCTGGTGTGTGTTCCAAAGCTGTGGCGATCGCTTGTCGCAAATCTTCCTCAATAATCAAATTTAACTGACTCCCACAGACACTTTCGCTGTAGCGAAGACGTAACGCCATATCATAGACGCGATCGCCACTAACAACTAAAGTCCCTCCTCGTTCTACCAATTTTTCTGTATCTACATCCCAAATCCAGGATACATCAGTGCCATCAGGTGTTCGGTCATTTAATACCAACAACGTGGTTTTGTCAGTGCTTTGAGTCACCACCCGAATTGTTTCATTCGTCCCTACAGGATTTTTTGATAACAAAATTCGCACTCGTTTGCCATTAATTTCCAACTCTTCTGCGCGACCAAAAGCAGCTTGGAAGTTGTTAATACTATCACGAATAGTAGCCTCATCAATACCCAGTTCTTTAGCAGCAGTAGCAGCGGCTAAGGTATTATATTTGTTGTATAAGCCAATAAGAATTTGTGACCATTCCCCACTATCAAGAGTCGGTTGACTTTTGCTAAAGCCACAGTTGGGACAATGAAAATCCCCCAAATGAGACAAGTAAACACCTTTATAATCTAGGGAGTGTCCGCATTTCGGACAGTAGATAGAATCAACAGCGTGAGGAATTGCATCAAGATAGTTTTCGGGTTCATTCAAGCCAAAGAATAACACCCGCTGGGGCAATTGCTGACCAAGATAAGATAAAGTTGGGTCATCAGCATTGGGAATAACAACGGTTTCTGGTGGTAAGTCAGAGATAATTTTTGTCCAACGCTTACTAATAGTGTCAACTTCCCCGTATCTATCCAGTTGGTCACGGAACAAGTTTAAACAGAGAATCATCCGAGGCTGGATCGGTGCCAAGACCTTAGGTAGTATATTTTCATCTACTTCCAAAATGGCATAATCAACATTTAACGTACCCACCAAGTTGGTGCTTTCCAAGAGCGCAGTCATTAAGCCATTTTCTAGATTTGCGCCTGTCGCGTTGTGAGCGACACGATAGCCTTTCCGTTCTAGGATCGTGTGTAAAAGCAGTGATGTGGTAGTTTTACCATTAGTACCAGCAATCAGAATGACCCCGTTTTCCACTTGCTGACTCAATAATTGTAATAACCGGGGTGCAATGCGACGGGCAATTGAGCCGGGTAAGACACTAGCTGAACCTAAACGGAGCGATCGTACTCCCAAAGTTATACTTTTTGCTACTGAGACAGCCAAGCCCAGTCGCAGCCTATCTAGAAATTGAATTTTGTTTACCACATCTGTACCCTGTAGGCGTTATCTTAAAAGTTGGTTCGTGGTAGGCATAATCATCTATTCACTGCTGTTTGTACAAATTCAGTACAAACCTCAGAATAATAGCAAAGGAAGGTTCCTATCAGTTAAAAGATTTCTAGTAGCCTGTTAAATAGGCACTTCCGTCATATTTTCAATATAGGCTCAAGCCTAAAGGTTTCCAAACTTACCGAGATTTTCAGATGCATAGCATAAAGTTGCAATTTTCACACAATCTCATCTTAGACTGGCGGCGATTGTTAGCGATCTTCCTGCTGCTTGCTTGCCTATTATTTATTGATATGCGCTCAGCATTAGCCGATCTCAATAATGACAGATATGACGGCAATATTTTTGTGGTCTATGGTGGTAATGGTTCACTAGTTCCTACTAAAATAACGCTGAAACAGGCCTTAGAGGCACACAAACCCACATTTTTGGCGTTTTACGTGGATGACAGCAGCGATAGCAAGCTGTATGCTATCGTAGTTTCACGGGTACAAGCGTTTTATGGTCGGGAAGCAGAAATTATCCCCGTAAATGTCGATACCATCCCACCCCAGAAAAGTTACAGTCCCACCGAACCTGGTTATTACTATTCTGGAGGTGTGCCTCAAGTCGTAGTGTTAAATCAATCAGGTCAAGTAGTCTTGAATAAAAAGGGTCAAGTACCCTATGAGGAAATAGACGACAAATTTCGAGAGGTGTTTAATCTACTACCGCGTACCGAATCAGCCGAGTTGAAGCGGCGCTCTTTCAATGAATTGAATAGTGAATTAACTCAATAAATTTTAGGGCAGACAAATGTTGTTTGCCCTGATTTGTTACTGGTACAGCAGACGCGGAAAGTAGGTTACCATCTAAAATAGGTAAAAAGCTAGGAACATAGGTGTCTTCTTGCACTGGCACTAAATCACTAATAAAACCAGTAGAGTGTTTTGTGATGTCAAAGATTTACACCACCAACGAGCTCATCCAAATTTTAGCTGCTGAACGCCAATCTTGTCTCATGGGGAAGCGCTTGAAGTTAGGGGTAACTGTCTCTGGTAATCGTGTAATGGATCAGTTGATTAAAACTGATGCTTTACAAAAGTTCTCCGCCTATCAAGATTTTAAAGCTGCCATTCACGACTATCAAAGAGAACATCAAGTTTCAGGCATTGTCTGGCGTGAGGTGACGGTCAATAGCAGAACCTTGAGCTATCCAGAAGTAGATACTCAGTTAATTGCCTTACCCAGTGACTTGGATTTATTAAAATTTATGAAAGATTCTATACTAGAATTTTGGTATGGAGTCACTTCAGGGATGGACTTATACTTGAGTTTCAATAACGGAAAACAGTACCAACAAATAACAATATCTGATGTGGAAAGAATTGCTCAGCGAACAGAATGGGCAAGTTTATGTAAGTGGGAAAATTCTAATTTTTTGGAAATAGTTTTGCAGTTGGCTTGGGGTAAACCAGAAGAAGCCTCTTATAAAAGAGGATTTCCCACATCAGGTAGTGAGTATATTCATGCAGTAAATCCAGGTAGTCTTCCTATTGGATAGAGATGAGATAGAATAATGGGATGGCGATCAAGCAAATTTATTAGGCGATCGCCAGAAATAAACAATGGTAATTTTATTGATTTTTCTTGTTCAAGAAAGCACTATAAAAGTAACATAAATTATAAAAAGATAGGCAAGAAGTAGCGTGAAAGTACGGGATGTTATCAAGCAACTGCAAGCTGATGGGTGGTATCTTGATAGAACAAGAGGTAGCCATCGACAGTTCAAACATCTCGATAAGCCTGGCGTGGTTACAGTTCCAGGTAAATTGTCTGACGATCTAGCTCCTGGCACTCTAAGCAGTATTTGGAAGCAAGCACGATTAGAAGGAGAAAAGTGATGCGGTACGCAGTGGTGATTGAAAAGGCTGATGGTAACTACTCTGCTTATGTCCCTGATTTACCGGGTTGTGTATCTACAGGTGCAACTTTGGAAGAGATAAAAGAGATGATTCAAGAAGCAATTGAATTTCATATAGAGGGGATGCTTAAGGAGGGGTTACCAATTCCCAAACCCACATCCGTTGCTCATGAAGTGGAAGTGTTGAGGTAAGAATACATCCGTCAGGAGGAGGTCAAGACGCTCAGGTTGAACGTTTTCGCGAAATGTTTTCAGCTTATCGTCAAGCTGCTGAACTCTATGAAGAGCAACAAAAACTTCCTTGAGCCCAAGGGATTAAACAAGCTTTCCAAGGGGTTGGTATTCATATTTAAGTTTCTTCTTCACCCCGCAGAATTCCACTGCCAGCTTTTCTTTCTATATAATCCGCTAAGTTGATAAAATCGTCACGTGGATAACATCTTCCACCAATCAAGTCAAAAGCCAATCTACTCGAAGTATTGTCTGGGTTTTCTAAGACATGTATCCCCCAGTAATAAAGTTGATCGCTGGTGCGAATACACACTTCTTCTGGGTCTATACAGTGAAACTTGTCATCTGTTTGGCTAATTTGTTTATATGTCTCTAAATAAATGTTTTTCAGTAACTGTAAGCGCTGGCGACCTGGGTCTTTGAAGTTATTAACTAGTACAAACAAGTGTGCGGTTTGGTTGATTTGACGTATTTGTTGAACAGTATCTTGAATAACTTTGCCATGCTTGTTGATTCCTAGGGGATTTAAGGTTGTTGGTATGATGCAATATTGGAATTTCTCTACGAGTTGTCTAGGATTGCGTTCAAGTGCAGGTGAGCAATCGCAAATCACTATTTTGCTATCGCGGGCAGAATCTTCGTGCCAATCCTTGCCATCAAAAACCTCGATAGTCGTACCAACACCTTTAGGGTTGGGAACAAAAATTCCATCACCAACGAGCTTTTGCAAGTTTTGCTCTGGATCTAAATCCACAAGCGCTACATTCAATCCTTGTAAAGCAAATGCTCCTGCTAAATGTCCGGCGATCGTCGTTTTGCCTACTCCACCTTTGCAGGTAAAAATACCAAAATAAACTTTGTCTGAAATAGCTTTGTCTTGATGACTCTTATTTTCGTAATCAATACTATCAATCCCAAAAAGCTTATTTTCTTCGGCAATGCCACAGCGGATTTTAGTATCCTTTCCCCAAGATCTGATTAAAGCCCGTGCTGGTCCGCTGTACCCTTTTGTGGTTATGAACAAGCCAACACTGAACTTTTTACCTTCAGGAGAATCCAAAAAATTAGCAAATTTGAAAAGCTGTGGTGCTGCAACGTTATTTCTTAACCATTTAACCTGAACAGCGCCAAATAATTTTCCTTTTTTGACAACTAAATCATAACCAGCCTGGTTTGGCTTTGCTGGAACAACTGTCCACCCCGCTTTCTGGAGAAGTTTTGCTACGTGTTGTTCAAAATGGATATAGTCTTGAATGTAAGCAGGCTCCATAGATACACGGGGATTGGGGATTGGTGATTGGGGATTGGGAGTGTATGGGGGCGTGGTCTCCCCGCCCTTACTCCCCGCCCTTACAGGAATGGTGTGCCGCCTGTGGAGGGCTCTTAGGTATATACACGATTACTCTCGCCTGTATAGTTATCCGGTAATTTTATCAAAAGTTGACTAGTTTCCCTGAGATTTTTCACTCTCTAGAAAACAACTTTATAATATAAAGTGTGCTTAAGTCTAATATTATGGATATGTCAAGGGATATCTAAGTTTGCTTGAATACTTACAATAAAGCACGTAGTTGATGTAATTATAGTAGTTGAATAGCATCATCAGGACTTAAGCACCATGTGCCAAAAAGCCAGTTTGGACCTATAACTTTAGTTACTGAACAAAAGATTTGTTGCAGAAACAGGATTTCTTTGCTCAAGTCTTAAAAGTGTATTTTGAATAAAATTTGCAGCTACACAAACAAAGCAAGTCTACTGAAATTCAGCAAATTTTTAAGTACAAATACGGGAGAAAATACAGCTTCTATAAATTTTTCAAGAAGTTATTTTTATTCATCCAAATAATATGTTAGCTTGTGGGTAAGCTATAAGCGCGAGTCTGAGGAGTGAAATCAGCGTTATGCACTTGTTGTTATCTGGACCGTTGGAAGTAGAGAAATTGACGGTTAAGATTGCTGATTTGCCAGCTTCGTTACACGGAACGAAGCTGGTACAATTGTCGGATTTGCATTACGATGGCCTACGGCTGTCGGAAGAAATGTTAGAAAGAGCGATCGCAGTCAGTAATGAAGCTGAACCGGATTTAGTTGTATTAACTGGCGACTATGTGACTGATGATCCATCACCAATTCGTCAGCTCGTACTACGACTCAAACATCTACAAAGTCGTGCTGGTATCTTTGCTGTACTTGGCAACCACGATATATATTACAGCTATTCAAAAGCAGAAGTTACAGCAGCTCTCAATAGCATCGGAGCCACAGTTCTTTGGAATGAAATCGCTTATCCTTTAGGAAAAGAATTACCGCTGGTTGGACTAGCTGATTATTGGTCACGGGAATTTAATCCTCAAATTGTCATGAACCAGTTAGACGTTTCGACCCCCCGGATTGTATTATCTCACAACCCAGATTCTGCCGAGCTATTGCAACAATGGCGGGTGGATTTGCAGCTCTCTGGCCATACCCACGGCGGTCAAATTGTGATTCCAGGAATTGGTCCTGTGGTAGTTCACTATAAGAAATTCGTGCGCAAACTTCCTAAAAAATTGCGGCGATGGATACCATTCTTGCGAGCAGACTGCTCTAAGGTGGTGAGACACTGGGAATGGGCGCAGGGCTTTCACCAGGTTGCTAAAAATCAATTATATGTCAATCGCGGCTTGGGAACTTATTCCCCAGGACGTCTGTTTTGCTCACCAGAAGTGACTGTCATTACTTTACAAAGTGGGGAGTAACGTAATGGTTTTGTCGCCATTACCACTAGCTAGTGTTCTACCATCAGGACTAAAGGCAACGCAATAAATAGGTTCCTTATTTTCGGTAAAAGTCTGGAGTTCTTTGCCTGTATCCACCTGCCAAAGCTTAATCGTTTTATCTTGACTACCACTGGCTAGAGTCTTACCGTCTGGGCTGAAAGCAACAGAGAAAACTTGATCAGAATGCCCCGTGAGAGTACGGATTTCTTTTCCATTTGACAGTTGCCAAATCTTGATTGTCTTGTCTGTACTACCACTAGCTAACGTCTTACCATCTGGACTGAAAGCAACAGAATTGATTCCTCCAAACACGTCAGAATGTCCCTTAAGGGTGAGGAATTTATTTTCAGCCAGATACCAAATTTTGATAGTTTTATCATTAAGAGCGCCACCACTAGCTAAAATCTTGCCATCCTGACTAAATGCAACGCACAAAACTTCGTCAGCATGCCCTGGAATAGTATATATTCCTTTATATTTTTCTATTGACCAAATCTTGATAGTCTTATCTTTACTACCACTGGCTAAAATTTTTCCATCTGGGCTAAACACTATAGAGTAAACCCTTTCTTCATGCCCTATGAAGGTGCAGATTTCCTTTCCTGTCAGCACATCCCACAACTTTATAGTTTTGTCATTACAACCACTGGCTAAGGTCTTGCCATTAGGGCTGAATGCAACTGAATTAACTCCTCCAGCATAGGAGGATTCTTTGTGTCCCTTAAGGGTATGGGGTTCGTTGCTAACCAAATTCCAAATTTTTATGGTTTTGTCATTACTACCACTAGCTAAAGTCTTCCCATCAGGACTAAAAGCGACAGATATCACCTTATCTGAATGTCCTGTAAGGGTACGTTTTGTTGAATGCTGCTTTATTAGCTGGGATGTAGGTGAGACAACGCCTCCTTCAGCGTAAACTCCTGGAGGGTTTCCCGATCTAGGCGAGAAGCGAGAGGGGTCTCCAACTTGAGGAAACAGTCGCGTGGGCGGGTGCGACTGCGGTTTGGTGACATCTGGTGTAGCTGGCTGAGAATTTAGGTCTTTTTCCACCACCGTGGGTGATGGATTTTGAGCAGAGTTTATTTGCTGCGCTGGTGGTTGTATCGGTGTTGTTGATTTTGAAGTAGTGCTTTGTTGAGCGTCAGATCTGGGAGGGTTTCCCGACTTAGACAAGGAGCGAAAGAGTTCTTCGATCTGAGGAGACAGGGCGCTGCGGGTAGAGGAAGGTGCTGAGCCAAAATTCGGAGGAGACCCTCCGTTGTCGTGACTGTTGTGAGCCAGTTCCATAGGTGGGTCTCCTACACCATTCGGCTCAACTCCGGGAACTAAAGCAGGCGGTTGGTTCAAGTTGGGTGAACTGGTGTGCGACTGCTGTGTAGTTGATAGAGGTTGCGCTTGACTAGAGTTTTTGCCAAGCTCAATGGGTGAGGGACTTTGCTGTGGTGGTACTGTTGTTGCTTGGAGTGGTTGAGGATTGAAAGTCTCTAGTTCAACACTTTTCTCTGACTCACCTTGCGGCGGCTGCTCAACTAGAGTGAGTGAAAGGGTCAAAACTTGCACTTCAGTCTGCATTTGGGCGATCGCGTTTTGTAATTCCTCTATTTGTTTATAAATATTTGTACTTAATTTTTGGGTGAGGGTATCAAGTTGAACCAGACGCTGTCTGAAATCCTCGATATTATATTCTTGCTGGTGACGTTGTAATTCCTGTATTTGTTGTTGAGTGGCTTTATTTAACTGTTGTGTTAGGGCATCAAGTTGAGTCAGTCGCTGGCTGATAGGTTCTATCTGCTTCTGAGTACTTGTACTTAATTGTTGTGTGAAGGTATCAAGTTGAACCAGACGCTGTCTGAAATCGTCAATATTATATTCTTGCTGGTAACGTTGTAATTCCTGTATTTGTTGTTGAGTGGTTTTACTTAACTGTTGTGTTAAGGTATCAAGCTGAGTCAGACGCTGGTTGAGGGGATCAATCTGCTTTTGAGTATTTGTACTCATCTGTTCTGTGAGAGCATCCAGTTGAGTCAGGTGCTGGTTAAAAGCCTCAGCATGACTCTCCTGTTGGTTGCGCTGCAGTTCTTGTATCTGTTGTTGAGTGGTTTTACTCAACTGTTGTGTCAAGGTATCAAGTTTAGTGAGTCGCTGCGTAAAAACATCGACACTATACTGCTGGTTATTACGTAATTGCTCAATTTGCTGACCTGTTGCTGTGCTGAGTTTTTGTGTAAAGGTATCGAAATTTTCCAAGCGCTGTCTCAGTGGGTCCATAAGTAGATCTAGTTTGACAAGCGCGGCTCTATGATCCTGCTGGTTCAAATACTTCAACCTTTCCCGATTAGCTATATTCAAACCGATAGTTAAAGTCAGGGGAGCTACCGCGTAGACAATCTGTTGGGTAACTGCTGCTGCGACGATTCCGATAGTAGACAGAGACAGAGACGCGTATTCGCTAACTTCTAACCAATGGAGTTGTGTCATAGGTTGACTGCTGTGCTTGGTTCTTAAAGAAAAAATAGCTGGTACTGTAAGAAGTGTTGTGTCCTCATCTTCTTCTCTTGAAAGTTTTCCAATCTGTGCTGAGAATTCCCCATTGCTACTAAAGCAAATGCATCGGTTAGCCTAGACCTCACCTAGATTGCTATTTGAACCTTAGTAAGCGCTTTATCCACCGGAAAAACCTTCCTAGAAGGGATTTTGGCTTTGATTCCCGCCTTGAGAATGCTGATGCAGAAGAAGTTTTTTGATTTCTCTTCCCTTGAATCTTTACAGCTTTATTTAAGTCTGAGGTCGCCCTATATTCATATCCCTGTAGAGAGCAGATAAACCCACGGTACTTGTATGCTTCAACATAGTAAGGATTGAGACGAATAGCTTGAGTAAAGTTTGCGATCGCTTCCTGGTATCTTCCTTGTTTTGCATTTTCCACACCCCAGTTATAGAATTTTTCGGCATTAGAGCGATTGGTATAAATTTTTGTTGGACTTGTTTGATAAGATAAATTTACGGATTTTGGCTCATAAGACTTCAGCTTGTTGTAAGCTTCATTGATTTGTTTGAGTTGTTCCTCTGCTTCATGTTTTTGCGATCGATGAGGAAAACGATCTGGATGCCAAACTTTAACCAGCTTACGATAAGCTTGCTTAATATCGGCTGGTGATGCACCAGGTTTCACCCCCAAGATAGAGTAAGCATCATTTATGTCAAGGCTATCGTCGCGCATACTGGGAAAATTGGCAGCACTCTGTAGATCCATGTTAGCTATTCCCATAAACCCTTTTCACTTAAACCAAAAACCTCACAGCAGCTATCATTGAAACGTTAGTAATCTTTGCTTCTTTAAATGCTAGTATTACCACGTAGTCAAGAACGGGGTGTGGGGTGTAGGGTAGGTCGGAAAAGAAAAAATATCCCTTCGAGATACGTAGTATTGAAGTTGAGGGGTCCAAGCTTGAAACCTCCAATTCTACCCTACACCCTACACCCTACACATGATTAGTATTCCCAGAAATCCTTTCAACTTAACCCAAACACCCCACAGTGGCTATCACTGGGATGGCACTAGTCGCCGTTTCTTTGAGGGCTGGTATTACCGTGTCACTTTACCCCAAGAAGGTCAGACCTTCGCTTTCATGTACTCCATAGAAGACCCCATCGGCGGGAAACCCCACAGCGGTGGTGCAGCACAGGTTCTTGGTCCAAATGATGAGTATTTGTTGCGTACTTTTCCAGATGTCAGCAAATTTTGGGCTAGTCGCGATGTGTTGGCTTTAGGTCATTGGGGTAAAACAGCCCTCACTCAACCCCTATACCTTCTACCATCGGAGTTTGAGCGTCATGTTAAAGAAGGCTATCAAGCCACAGCTACCTTGAATCAGGGAGCAATCCACGATCCTGCTACTGGTCACTATTGTCGTTGGCAATACGAAATTAAGCCACTCTTCGGCTGGGGTCATCAAGGAAGTATTCAGCAATCAACTGCTGGCTGGCTGTCATTTTTACAAATTTTTGAGCCAGGATGGCAAATTTTAATGGCTCATGGTTTAGCTTCTGGTTGGATAGACTGGAATGGTAACCTCTACGAATTCACCAACGCCCCAGCCTATGGTGAGAAAAATTGGGGGGGTGCTTTTCCTCAAAGATGGTTTTGGGTGAATTGTAACTTGTTCGATAGTGAACCTGACCTTGCCCTAACCGCTGGTGGTGGACGGCGGGGGGTGCTGTGGTGGATGGAATCTGTGGCGATGATTGGCTTGCACTATCAAGGTAAATTTTATGAGTTTGTGCCTTGGAACTCTGAAGTTTACTGGAATATTCAGCCTTGGGGAAAATGGGAGATCAAAGCAAGATCTGGACAGTATGAGGTTGAGTTAATCGGAACTACTAATCTATCAGGGACTCTCCTACGTGCGCCAACGGAAAATGGTTTAGTCTTTTGCTGTCGTGACACAATGCAGGGGCAGTTAAATTTAGAACTGCGAGAATTAGGTAGTGGACAAAGTAAAATTATCCTGAAAGCACACAGTTTTCTTTGTGGATTAGAAATAGGTGGCGGATCTTGGGAAAATTCTTGGCAGTCCCGCTAAAACTGCTATTATGCTAGATAGTAGTTTTTTGGGGCTGTAGCTCAGCTGGATAGAGCGAGCGCCTCCTAAGCGCTAGGTCGCCGGTTCGAATCTGGCCAGTCCCGCTAGCTTAAAAAAATTCAATAGTCCTGACTTCTAAATTCTTCTTGAAGAAGACAAAATACCATTCAAGCAGATCAAGTGGATAGAACCTTGAATAAGTTACTATCTAAAGGTACATCTTTACTAGCCCTACCGCTGATGATATTGTGGGGTTACAGGGAAATCAAGAGCCAATTTGTACAACCTCAAGCAATTTTAGTCTTGGGTGGTTCGACAACAAAATTAGAGAGAGAGAAGTTTACAGCAGATTTTGCTCGTAAACATCCCTATTTACCGATTTGGATTTCTGGAGGTAGTCCCCCAAAGGTAACTAGACTTGTATTTGTCAAAGCCGGGGTTGATACCAAGCGGTTACACTTAGACTATGAGGCAAATAACACAGTAGAGAACTTCACCACCATAGTAGATAATTTGAAATCCCTCAGAGTCAAAAGCGTGTATTTGATTACTTCAGACTATCATATGCGCCGTGCTAAGGTCGTAGGGGAAATTGTGTTGGGTAGTCGGGGAATTGATTTCAAACCAGTGTCAGTTCCTTCTGAACACTCCCCTGAACCAATTGCAAAATCTGTCCGCGATGGCATCAGAGCTATACTTTGGGTGGCGACTGGTTATACAGGGACAAACGAGTCTCAAGACAGGTCTAAACGTTGATTGGTCTAAACCAAGACTTTCTCTTGCACCAGCACGTAAGGCTGCACAATCAAAGTCCGAAATCGTTTTGTGCGATCGCTATTCCACTCTCCGATCTGAGTTTCTGAAGGTTTGGTAAGCAATGCCTCATCAATCCAAGTTTGCACCTCAGAGAGGTTATCACTAGCGATCGCCACTCCCACATCCAGCAAATCTAGTCGCGTCTCCACTAAAATCACTGCATCCCGCTGCACATGGGGGATAAGCCACTCCCACTCAGCCTCATCCAGATTTTCTGTTAATTCTGCTTTTAAATCCTGATTAGTCACTCGCTTCGCTCCAATTCAAAATTATAAATTCAAAATTAACAATTCTTTTGACTTTTGACGAACGCAAGAGCGGCGGGTCTCATCGCCCTAAATCGTGGAGTCCATTAATTGCTGCTGCACACTGTTGTGTCACCGCTTCCAATTCCTCTTTATCGGTAGAACTCGGGATGTCAATCAGTTTGCCAATCCGCACTGTCACCGGAACTGGACGCGGAGTTACCGACCCTTTCTGCTCAATTCCTTGAGTACCCCATAAACAAACAGGCAAGAGTGGTGCTTTTGCCTTAGCAGCAATGAGCGCTGCACCTCGTTTGGGATCTGTAATCCGTCCATCTGGAGTGCGAGTCCCTTGCAAAAAAATACCTACAGCCCACCCCTCATTCAGGGACTTTAAAGCAGCACGGATAGCAGTGCGATCAGCAGATCCCCGATTGACCGGGTAAGCACCGTATAACTCTATCGCTTGTTTCAAAACTGGGATTTTAAACAGTTCTTCCTTTGCCATATAAGCTACTGGGCGGCGGACACAATTGGAAACAAGTAGCGGATCAAAGTTGCTCGCATGATTGCTCACTACCACCAATGGTCCACTTTTGGGGACGTTTTCCGCACCATAAATTCGCCCCCGAAGATAAGTATGAAGTAAAGGACTCACCACCGACCACTTAAAGGCGTGGTAGAGCAATAGACTAATTAAGGGTTCGCGGCTTTTGCCCACAAAAAATATTTGAAATTAGACAAAATAAATCCTAACATAAGAAGACGCGATAAATCATGCTTCTACATATTCTCAAGCAAGCGATCGCCTTGCCAATCGCCCCCAAGTCTCGTTTAATTTCTGCTCAGTCACTTTTGTTCTAGAGTAATATTTTTTTTCAAAAAATAACTAACAATGTTTGTATCCAGTAAATGTGGCACTCTATTTATCTTCCTTCTACTGCCTCATCAAAAATTTGGATTTGTTCTGGAGTCAAATCGCTGAGAGTTCCGGAAACTGCTTCTAAAACTAGAAGCTTGTCAATTCTACGTATTAATTCATCATCAGGTATGGCTCTAAATTCTTCAGGCGAAAACTTGCTAAAAAGATTGACTAAGTGTTCAATCCTTTCTTGTTTTCTTAATTTCACCATGTACAAACTACTACCTTGAAATAAATTCTCCACAATTGGTGAGATTTTGTTTGCAATCTCCTGAGTATAGTTAGATACTTCTTGCATAAATTTATCCTCAGTTTAATCGTGAGTATTGATTGTCTTAAGCAGGCAAATCAGCGACGCCACGGACGTTTTCTAATATTAAGTTAGAGCAAGTGCGTTTAATCAAACCCGTTAAAACCGTACCAGGTCCAATTTCCACAACTCGCTCGATATTATTTGCTGGTAAGGCTAATGATATTTCTCGCCATCGCACAGGGCTAGTGATTTGTTTAATCAGGCGCTGCTTCAAAACATCAGCATCAACAGATGGAACTGGTTCTACATTAGATAATACAGGCACAAAAGCTTGCTGAAATTCTACAGATGCTAAAATCTCTTGAAACTCAGTTGCAGCAGTTGCCATTAAGGGTGAGTGAAAAGCTCCAGAAACTTTCAAAGGAATAGCACGTTTTGCCTTTACTTGGGACATGACTGCTTGTACAGCTTCTGGAGTCCCTGAAATAACGACTTGGTTTGGACTATTGTCGTTTGCCACCACCACGTCAGGAGTGTCAGCGACGACTTTTTCTAATTGTTCTGGGTCAAAATTCATCAAAGCCGCCATCATCCCACCTGCAGCGCTGTCCATAAATTCAGCACGACGCTTCACTAGGCGCAATCCAACAGACCATTCAAAGACGCCAGCGACATAAAGGGCAGTGTATTCTCCCAAACTGTGACCGGCAACTAAATTTGGCTTTTCCTTTTCTCGCATGATATCAGCAAGAATGCTTTCTATCACATACAAACAAGGCTGAGTGTAGAGAGTGCGTGATAGCTTTTCGTCAGTATCACTTTGGCAAACTTCAGTTAGGGACCAGCCCAAAATTTCCTCAGCTTGAGCAAACTTGTCCTGCGAAGACGGCAAATCTACCAAATCCATTCCCATTCCCAGCACTTGAGAACCTTGTCCAGGAAACACCCATGCGGTTTTATTCATAACTCCTGACTCCTGACTCCTGACTCCTGACTCCTAACTCCTGACTCCTGACTCCTGACTCCTGACTCCTGACTCCTGACTCCTGACTCCTGACTCCTGACTCCTGACTCCTCATTATCTTCCCCATTGAAAAATTGCCGCTCCCCAGGACAGACCAGCGCCAAAGCCTGATGTCACAATAACATCACCTGGCTTGATTTTTCCTTGCTGCACTGCTTCATCTAGGGCAAGGGGGATAGAGGCAGCAGAGGTGTTGCCATAGTAGGCAAGATTACTGATAACTTTATGCTCTGGAATATTTAGGCGCGATCGCACGGCGTCAATAATGCGCTGATTGGCTTGATGCAATAGTAGCCAATCTATTTGGTCAACACTAAGGTTGGCACGGAACAACGCTTTGTCTATGACTTCTGGCACTTTTTGTACAGCAAAGCGGTAGACTTCTTTCCCGTTCATGGTGATCGGTTGAAAGTTTCCTTTCCCGACATTTACACTCTCGCTCAAGGCTGTAGATTCAGGTTTATAGGCAAGGTTGAGGTCGTTATTTTGAGAACCATCGCTTTTGAGTTCAAATCCTAGTAAGCGATCGCACGAGTTCGCCTGCAGTACCACAGATCCGGCTCCATCGCCAAACAGCACACAAGTACGTCTGTCTTGCCAATCTACCCAACGAGAGAGGATATCTGCGCCTATCAACAGTATATTTTGGTACGTTCCGGTTCTAATATACTGACTTGCAGTGACCAATCCAAATACAAAACCAGAGCAGGCAGCTGTCAAGTCAAAGGCTACGGCGTTGCTAGCTCGCAATTCACCTTGAATTTGACAAGCACTACCGAATAAGTCATCAGGGGTGGAAGTTGCTAACAGAATCAAATCCAAGTCTTGTGCTGTTATTCCTGAGGCAGCAAGTGCTTTTCTCCCCGCAGCAGTCGCAAGTGCAGCTAAAGATTCACTCTTGTCTGCTAACCGCCGTTGACGAATTCCTGTTCTTGTGGTAATCCACTCATCTGATGTATCAACTAGTTTCGTCAGCCCCTGGTTATCTAGCAAATTTGCTGGTACTGCCGATCCACTTCCCGTAATTGCCATTCCGATATTTTGCACTGCGACTTCTCCCAAGCTATCAGCTATTGTTGTTTGTTAGTAGTTAGTTGTTGACCACTAACTACTATCGACTAACTTTGATCAATAACCATCACTGCTAGCTGCTTTCGCCCTGTAGGCTTTGATATTGACATTGAATTCGTTGCAGCACTTGGTTATCCACTGCTTCTTTTGCCATGCGAATTGCATTAAAAATTGAAGGCGCTTGGGAGCTGCCGTGGCTGATGATGCAAATTCCTGCTACACCTAAAAGTAAACCACCGCCGTGTTCCGCGTGATCTACCCTTTGCTTAAGCCGCTTCAAGTTGGGTTTTAAAATTGCCGTGCCAAGCTGACCACGCAATCCTTGGGGTAACTCTTCTCGAATCATTTGCAGCAACACTTCTCCGACCGCTTCGGCAAATTTTAACAATACATTGCCCACAAAACCATCACACACAATGACATCAAAGGAACCCGAAAGCACATCACGCCCTTCGGCATTGCCAACAAAAGAGATTTGAGAGTTTTCCCGCAGCATTTGGTGAGTGCGAACGGCTGCATCATTGCCTTTAGTGTCTTCTTCACCGATATTCAACAAACCTACTTTAGGTTCTGGAATACCTAAGACGTATTGACTATAAACCGATCCCATGACAGCAAACTGCTCTAGAAACTTGGGGCGGCAGTCTACGTTGGCACCGACATCAAGTATCAGCACTGGCTTACTCGCTACTATTGTGGGAAATACCGCACCAATTGCTGGACGGTCAATTCCCGGTAGTCGTCCCAGGCGGAACAAAGCGGCTGCCATCGCAGCGCCAGAGTGACCAGCAGAAACCACTGCTTCTGCCTGCCCTTGCTTCACCAAATCCATTGCTACATTAATTGAAGCTTTGGGTTTGCGTCTGATGGCGGTCAAAGGCTCCTCATCCATAGCGATCGCTTCCTCGGCAGGAAGAATCTCTAATAGCCCCAAGTCTGTGTTTGGTGGCAGTTGGCATTGAATTTTTTGGGGATCTCCCACCAACAATACTTCCACACCCAATTCTTCTCGTGCCCGCAGTGCGCCAGCTACGATTTCACCGGGTGCGTGATCCCCCCCCATTGCATCAATTGCGATCCGTACGCCAGTTGATCCCATTGCTCAGAGCTTCTAGAAACCTTACAAATTTTACCAGATGCCTCTGTTAAAAGTAGTTGATTTCTAACTACCAAAACATGCCCGTCATATAGAAGGCTAACACGAAACACTATTTTTACACGCTCCCACCGATTACCCTGTTTTGGGACAAGGGCTTACAGTTCCTTGCCCCGTTTTTGGTCATTGATCGCCACTGCGTAAAATTAAAAAATTTGCCTGATTTTGATGCTGACACTAGGAATATCTTGGTTAGACATAACCAACCCAGATCAAGACAGGCAAGTGCAAAGTGTAGAAAATTGTCAGCCCCATAGAGAGGTTGCAGTCGCCCTGTAGACATCCACTACGGCAACAAGTTTTGAAGTCATCTTTTTAGACGATGGTACGAGTATCAGATTATATATTAGTGAAGGAAAAACTTAGAAGCCTCTCTAGCAGAGGTTGTGAGTCTAGAAATGACTATCCAGACTTGAAATGCAGTATTGAATATCAATGTATTATTAAACTCTTCTTGCATATTCTTACTTGGATGGAGGGTTATACCCCCTACCACAATTTCATGATAAACCCCACTTCCACAAGTAAAAACCACCAGTTATTATGACTCAATGCTGAAAAGCATTAATGATCTCAGAAACTATTACGGCGATAAAGTAGCACATTTTACCGAGGCATGAAGCATGCTGGAATTATTTGGTTCGGGTTTGATTTCACTTTGGCTACAGATGGCTGGGGTACAAGTCAAGCCTGTAGATGCCTTAGATGTATTAGCTTGGCAAAGTAGTCCAGGCTTGGTTCTTGCCGCTGATCCAAATCCATCTGGGGCTACCACAGTGCAAGAATATCTCAAGAAACTGCAAACATTGAAATTGGTAGCTGTTAATCAAACTGAGAGTCAGGGAGTGTGGATGCAGTCAGGACCTATGCTGATGGCTAATCACCAAGGTACGACTCCTCTACCTGCTGCCTCCTTAACTAAGATTGCCACCACGCTAGCGGCTTTAAAAAATTTCGGACCAGACCACCAATTTCAGACTTTAATCAGTGCTACAGGACCAGTGCAAAATGGAGTGTTGCAAGGCGATTTGGTGATTACTGGTGGTGGCGATCCTTTGTTTGTTTGGGAAGACGCGATTACCCTTGGTAATATTCTTAACCAAATGGGTATTAAGCAGGTGAAGGGGAATTTAATTATTACTGGCAGTTTCGCCTTAAATTTTCAACGTAACCCGCTCTTAGCAGGTCAGCTACTTAAGAAAGCACTAAATTACACAACTTGGCCCCGTCCTGCTGCTTTCCAATATTTGCTGATGCCAAAGCACACTCCCAAACCTCAAGTTGTTATTGCGGGACAAGTGCAAGTAGCAATGATGGCAAACCCACAACACACTTTGCTCGTGCGTCACTATTCGCTCCCCTTGAAGCAACTTATTAAGGAGATGAACGTTTTTAGTAACAACGATATGGCAGAAATGTTAGCAGAGGCAGTAGGGGGAGCAGGTGTGGTGCAATCGACAGCATCTGAGCTTGCTAGAGTACCAGAGTCGGAAATTCAGTTAATCAACGGTTCAGGACTAGGCCCAGAAAATCGCATTTCCCCCAGAGCTATCTGCGCTATGTTAATGGCGGTTCAACGCGAAGCAGTTGCCCATCAACTGGATCTGGCTGATTTATTTCTGATGTCTGGGTTAGACCACCGGGGAACGGTACACGGTAGACACATCCCTCTCGCCACCGTACTCAAAACTGGCACACTTAAAGATGTCAGTGCTTTAGCTGGAGTGATGCCTACACGCGATCGCGGTTTAGTTTGGTTTGCCATCCTTAACCGTGGTACAAACGTATCAGCTTTCCGCACTGGACAAGACCAACTATTGCAGCGTCTTGTGCAGCAACTACAACTCCCTCCCGAAGTTCCCGCTGCCCTGACTCCTCACTCAGCTATCAATAGTGTGCCTGAATTAGGTGCAGTGAGTCGGAATGAAATTTTGCCTAAAGGATAGTTGTTAGTCGTTAACTGTTAACGACTAACAACAAATCTATTGTGGAATAATTTCTGTAAATACCCTGCCATTAGAATTACCACCATTAACAACAATGGTTTCTGCGTCTAGATTACCGGAGGCTTGTTGACCTGTAAAACTTAATGGTGGGTCTATTTGGCGGTAAACTACATCTCCGTTGGCTGCCACTAAATGATGATCAAGATACCAGGTCAGGGTTTTAGAGTGGAGTGACTGACCACGTTTTCCAATGCCATAAACTTTGCCTGTCAAATAAACAGTTTTTTGTGGTATTTTCATTTCACCTTGATTAGCAGTTATGTGAAGATTTTCAGCACGCTGGAACACGCTGATCGGAGTATTTGTATTTATAGTTTCTGCGTTTAAGTCCCAGATCATAGAGTCACTAAGTATTTGCATTGGTGGGTCTAGTAATTCTATCTGGGCATTTTTGTTAAGGATAGCAATCTTAGTTTTTAAGTTGACTTCAGCCGTATCTCCCTTACCTTGGTCGGTAATTTGATTGTTTTGATAACGGTCAATTTGTACAGGGCGATCGCCGATGAGTTTTTGCTCTTTTATTTGCCATGTCAAATGTTCAGTTCGTATTTGAACCTGCGGTTCAGTAGAGTTTGCTACCACCCGCCCTGAAAAGTCCATGCGTTGTTCACGAGTTTTTACTCGCGCTTCCTGCGCTACCGCCCGCATCTGATTGTGAGTCACTGTGAGTTGGTCACGGACGATTAACAAATCTTCTTTAGGTCGCCATTCTAATTCATTACCTCGCAAGACAACACCATTATTAGGGTTAGTGGCAACAATCTTTCCCTTAAGAAATAGTTGCTTACCATCCTGCTTAATATCTGCCTGTTGTCCTTGTACTTGGTAAACAACTTTGCCATCTTCATAGAGTTCACCATATGGATTTTCTGCCTGACCAATTTGTTTTTCTTTAGTGTATTTCGCCCGTTTAGCTTTGACCTTCCAAAGGGGTCGTCCCACTTCATCTGCCTGTTCTAAGGTGACATCAAAAAAGTTCAAATTGCTCTCCACATCGTGGTTTGATGAAGCTTTAGCAGAGGATTCTTTCGCTGTATGGGTTTGCTGTCCACAGGCGATTAGCCCAATTACCAAGCCAAGGGTTAAAGGGAACAGTATGAGAGGGGGACTAGGGGTTCTCTCTATTGTTGGGGGCTGTGGACGTAGCAAGTGAACAAATAATCTGATCAACATACTGATTACAAAAGAAGGGTGCAGGGAGCAGGGAATAAAAAGGGGTGTGGGGAGTGTGGGGAGGGTGGGGAGTGTGAGGAGGAATGTATTCCTTACCTCCCAGACCTCCCAGACCTCCCAGACATCCCACACCCTCTACACCCTCTACACAACACACTCCCCACTTAATTACTCTTGAATTTCCACATGACCATCAGTGTCTCTGGCTTCCTCCAAAAAACTCATACCAGATAATGGTCTATAGGGGTAGCTTTGGCGTGGGGTTTTTTGGATATCTTCTTTGACAGCTTCTAAGTCAATATAGCGATCAGAAACATTGATTAAGCTATCACTTGTCATGGAGCGCAAGCTCACTACTTCTACGCGTACGCCGCGATAGCTCACTGAATTCACTGCGTATGCTAGATCACCATCACCACTGACCAACACGGCTGTATCATAAGAATCTACTAAAGCCATCATATCCACTGCAATTTCTACATCCAAATTGGCTTTTTTTGAGCCATCTGGCAGCTGCACCAAATCCTTGGCAATGACTCGATAGCCATTACGGCGCATCCACAGCAGAAAACCCTGTTGCTTCTCGTTAGTCCGATCTACACCGGTGTAAAAGAAAGCACGCAGTAGCCTAGAGCCGCCTGTTAATCGACACAATAGCTTTGTGTAATCGATTTCAATTCCTAGTTGCAGTGCCGCATAAAATAAATTTGAGCCATCTATAAATATAGCGACACGACCCCGATTTTCCAAAACTTGCTCTGGCGTAAATATTGAGTCGCTGTCCAAATGATTCAACATTGTTGTCATACCTCGTTTTTTATCAAATGTAATCATTGATACTTATTCCATACGTGACGATGCGATTTACAGCAGCATATGATAATCGTTCAGGGCTAATAAATTCAGCCCTGACAAATTTTAAAAAAAACCGAGTTTGAAAGGACTAATCGTTTTTAGACAGTTCTATGCGCTTAAAAATTGGACGGGGTTCGCCCAACTTTTGTTGATTGCTTAGTACTCCCCATGTCCCATGAGTTGCAAAAGGGGCAGAAATAGAAGTTTGTATTTGGTCGTTAAAGTCTATTCCGAAGCCCAGCTGCTGGTAAATATCGCTACTAATATTCGGAATAATTGGAGACAGGAGATAAGCTGCTAGTCTAACTGATTCCAGAACGGCGTATAATACTTGTTCCACTGCTTGGTGCTGTCCCTGTTTATACAAGGTCCAGGGAGCCTGCTCATCAATGAACTTATTGCTGGCTTGCACCAACAAAAGAACAGCCTCGCAAGCTTGATTGAAAGCTAGCGCTTCATATGCATTTCGTACCTGTTCCCCCAGATGGAAACCAATGGATTTCAGAGGATGCTCAAAAGGAATATCTTCATTTTTGATTTGCGGCACATTACCGGCGCAGTATTTCTTCACCATGCTCAAGGTGCGATTTAGCAAATTACCTAAATCATTTGCCAAATCTGCATTCAGAACATTTATGAATCTACTTTCATTAAAATCGCCATCCTTGCCAAATTCGATTTCCTTAAGGAAGTAATAACGAACGGCATCTGCACCATAGCATTTAATTAGTTCCACAGGGTTAAGGGTATTACCCAGACTTTTACCCATCTTTTGACCATCTTTAGTCAAAAAACCATGCACAAATACTCTAAGAGGCAATTTAATATCGGCTGACATCAGCATCGCAGGCCAGTAAACTGTATGGAAGCGTAGGATATCCTTCCCGATTAAGTGCAGGTTGATTGGCCACCATTTCGCCAGTGCATTTTCTAAAGTTGGTTCTTGTTCTGGTTCTAGCAATGCTGTTACATAACCCAGCAGTGCATCAAACCAGACATAAATAGTATGCTGGGGATCAACTGGTAGTGGAAGACCCCACTCCAAATTTATCCGCGAAATAGAAAAGTCTTGCAATCCCTGATTTACAAAGTTGAGGACTTCATTACGGCGACTTTCAGGCTGGATAAAATCAGGCTGAGACTTGTACAGTGTTTGTAATTGGGTTTGATATTTGGATAAGCGGAAGAAGTAGTTTTGCTCGTCTCGCCACTCGACTTCTTTGTTCGTATGGATAGGGCAACGATGTCCCTCTAGTAGTTCCCTTTCTTCTTTAAACTCTTCACAGGAGACACAATACCACCCTTGTTGTTGACTCAAGTAGATGTCACCTCTTTCCCATACTCGCTGGAAGAATTCTTTGACTATCGCTTTATGGCGGTCATCAGTAGTCCGAATAAAGCGATCATATTGAATGTTTAGCAATTCCCATAGAGAGGCAAAACCAGCGGATATTTCATCACAAAAGCTTTGGGGGGATCGCCCTTTACTCTCGGCTGTCCGCTGAATTTTCTGCCCATGCTCATCTGTACCTGTAATCAGCAGTACCGAATGTCCCAAAAGTCGTTGAGAACGCGCCACCACATCTGCTGCCATCGTCGTGTAGGCACTGCCAATGTGGGGTACATCGTTTACATAATATAGCGGTGTTGTCAGTGTAAATGTATTTTCTATTTTATCCACCAGATTCATGCAAAATAAAAACAACTGGCTGAGACCGTTTTCTCTCTTAGCTTATATCGCCAAAACCACGTAATTATATAACAGGACTACCCTTTTTACAAGCAACATCCTAATGTTAGCAAATTTATTCCATGCGGGGTTGTTGGATTCACAGTGAAAGGGATGTAGGGTGTGGGGTGTCGTGACTAAAATTAGGGGTGAAAAGCAAGGAAGCCTCCACTTCAGTAATACGTATTTCATCTGGACATTTTTTCCTTCGACCTACATAAATGTACAATTCGCCGAGGCGTGATTTAGGGAGTGTGCATCCCAATATTCCACACCCCACACCCTACACCCTACACCCTGTTTTCGGTAAATCAGCAATTTCTACCTTAGGGCAGTCGTCTATAAAGAATTATGAATTATGAATTATGAATTATGAATTTTAACTCCCCAATGCCCAATGCCCAATGCCCAATGCCCAATACTCAATACTCAATACCCAATGCCCTGTTTTCTGACACCTAAACGACTACAGCCAGAATATCCACTGTTTATTTTTTTGCCGGGGATGGATGGAACTGGTCAACTCTTGCGATCGCAAACGGCTGGATTGGAAGCTGGTTTTGATGTTCGCTGTTTAGCAATACCACAGAATGATCTCAGCAACTGGGATGTGCTAACTAATAATTTATTAGACTTGATCCATGCTGAACTAGAAAAAAACCTAGAGCGATCAGTTTACCTGTGTGGAGAATCATTTGGCGGTTGTTTAGCGCAAAAAGTAGCGATAGCTGCACCACATCTGTTTAAACGAATTATCCTGATCAACCCGGCTTCTAGCTTTCATCTTCGCCCTTGGTTGAATTGGACATCACAACTGGCTTACTTAGTACCCTCATCCCTATATGAAGTCGGCGCACTAGGTTTGTTACCGTTTTTAGCTGCATTGGGAAGAATTTCTCAGTGCGATCGCCGAGAACTCCTGAAAACCATGCGTTCCGTACCACCAGAAACTGTCCTCTGGCGGTTCTCCTTACTCAGAGATTTTGATGTTGATGAGGTGCAGCTTACTAGCCTCTCTCAACCTGTTTTGCTACTTGCTAGTGGTGATGATTGGCTTTTGCCTTCTTTAAGTGAAGTAGAACGTTTAGTCAATGTTTTACCCAATGCCAAAATGGTGGTCTTACCCCATAGTGGACATGCTTGCTTGCTGGAAGAAGATATTTATCTCTATGAAATTATGAAAAATAATAATTTTTTAGACCGTGGTATTGAAGCGGATTAAAATGATACCGACTTAACCTAATTACTCAAAGGAGATTTGCTCATGAAACGGATGATTGCTGGCGCGATACTCGCTCTACCATTTATGATGGCTGGATTACCAACACAACAGGCATCAGCATCAGAAGTCGTTATCAACCCTCTCTTTAACTTACAAACATCAAGCCCCATATTGGTTGCCCGTAGACGACGGGTATGGGTTCCTGGGCATTGGAACCGTTCAAGCCACCGTCAAGTATGGGTTGCTGGTCACTATGAGTACAGATAGAACGGAATGGTACACTCTGATTGGTGGAATCTAGAGTTTTTGTATCATTTCATACAATTCAATGAGCTAAAATGGAATTACGCAACTAGCTTTCTTCCTGACAGTACGTTGTAAAGGGCGTGGTGACCTACTACTGGTGATCACGCTTTTTCCTGTAAGCAAAATATTGTTGACGGTGGGAATTGTCCCCAAATACAATATGAAAAATTCTTTAAGAGGGAGCAGGGAGCAGGGAATAAAAAAATGTGTTGCGAGACACCACATGCTGTGAAACATTCGTCAGAAAAGTTCCAATCCCACGGCTTAAGCCATGGATTCCCCCTGCTCCCTGCTCCCTGCTCCCTGCTCCCTTCTTTTCTAAAGTGATAAAGTAACAAATGACACTGATATTAACCAACGATGATGGGATAGATGCTCCTGGGATTCAAGCACTTCTTAAAGCTGTAAATGCTGAAGAAGTCATGATTGCTGCACCCAAAGACCATCTATCTGGATGTGGACATCAAGTCACCACAAATGGTCCGATTCATGTTCACCGTCGCTCTGATTATGAGTATGCGATTGGAGGTACTCCTGCTGATTGCGTCAGAATTGCGTTAACACATATTTGTCAAAATGTTAGATTTGTGTTCTCTGGTATTAACGCTGGGGGCAATATGGGAGTTGATGCTTACATTTCCGGTACTGTCGCTGCTGTGAGGGAAGCAGCAATTCACGGCATTCCTGGAATTGCGGTTTCCCACTATTGTAAAGGTAAGCTCAATATTGATTGGGATGTAGCAGCAAGGCGGACTGCTGACGTTCTATCTGATTTACTCAACCGTCCCTTGGAACCAGGAACGTTCTGGAATGTTAATTTGCCACATTTGCTACCAAATGAACCCGATCCAGAAGTTGTATTTTGCCAACCCTGTACAAGACCCTTGCCCGTCAACTACCAGATTGAGGGCGATAATTTTTATTATGTAGGGGAATATGGCAAGCGCGATCGCACACCTGGCAGCGATGTTGATGTCTGTTTCTCTGGCAAAATTGCTGTAACCCAGTTAAGTATTAAGTTTTAGTCTTCTGTACCTGTAATTAATTTCGTCATCCGCTCTAGGGTATCTGTCAGTTGGGTTAGTCTAGCAAGGGAATCATCCTGAGTTTCCGTAAGAGTTTGGACTGCATCACACAGGGCTAAAATTTGATAGCCCTGCTGTTGTACCTGCCTTCCCTGTTCTTCGACTTGGGCACTCAGTGTATCCACTCTTTCCGCAAGACGTTCAATTGTTTCAGTCGTAGCAAGTACTGCTTCTCCAATTTGCTCGACTATCGATTCTAAGCGACTGATTTTAACTTCGACTCCTGCTACAATCATTTTTTTTAGTACCTCAATTGTGAGATAGCATTACAGTAAATTTTCTGATTATTCTTGTATTAAAGGATATAGGCAGTAGCACCAAGTCGTCACCGCCATCTCATCCTCTTGGTCTATGATTTTTTCAGAGTGTAAATGTCCGTTTAGAACCAATACTTCAAGGGTTCTCAGCCTTAAGCCTAGATAGAAGTCGGTCTTCGCCTTTCGCGAAAAGTATTGAATGTGGGACAGGGAAAATGTTCAAACAACTCCTCCTTAAAGTTTGGAGCATTGACCTCAGATGCCGCCTCTGTAAATTCTCTGATAAACTTCAAAGCAGCGGCACAATCAAGTTAAAAGCAGGAAGTTCCGAAGCTTTAAACCATTTTTGTGCTTTCACTAAAATAATAAACCCTTTGTTGCCTCCAAGTTGTAACTTGGCTTTCACATCCGCTACTGGGTCTGCTAATTGCCTAACTACAATTAGCCATTAGCTAGTCTTTCAGCTTCTATCGATTTTTATTGATGCCCATCATTTAGCGGTGGCAAGTCATAACAAAATTGCTATTAATACCCATACCTTTAGACTATTTCTTTCATCCTTCATAAGATATATAAAATTTGCTTTATCTGAAATTTATAAAAAAATCATGATCCCCAAAATATTGATGAAGATTCAGTGAAAATACTGTTGAGAGAGACTACCTTTATCAAAGGCAAGTATATAGTCAAATTAAGTTAAGTAATTATACATTTTTGCTCAACATTCGGCATGACATACCAAATACCATTCATAACCGTTGTTGAAGGTTCAACTTCTACATCTACTTCTAGGGAATTACAATTTACCGTTCACCCTGCGGTGAATTCTAAGTTTAAACGTTTTTTAGACATTTTGGGTAGCCTGATTGGGCTGTTGATACTAACGATAGTGTTTGTACCAGTAGCGATCGCTATCAAAATTGATAGTCCAGGTCCAATTTTCTTCACACAAGAACGTTATGGACTCCAAGGTAAAATATTTCGTATCCGGAAATTTCGCTCAATGATTTCCGATGCCGATCAACTGAAATCTTTAGTGAGTAACGAGGCTAACGGACTTATTTTTAAAAATAAAAATGACTTCCGAGTCACAAAGGTAGGTCGCTTTTTGCGCAGTACAAGCTTAGATGAACTACCTCAGTTCTGGAATGTCCTAGTAGGCGAAATGAGTTTAGTGGGAACGCGTCCACCTACCGCTGATGAAGTGATGCACTACAATCAGCGTCACTGGCAACGTTTAAATGTCAAACCAGGTTTAACTGGTGAATGGCAAGTTAACGGTCGTTCTCACGTCAAAGATTTTGAACAAGTCGTCGATTTGGACCTGCAATATCAAAAGAAATGGTATCCAATGTATGATATCTTATTAATCCTAAAGACGCTTCTGATCATTTTTGCTCGTGTTGGAGCTTTTTAATTTGATTTGTTAGTTGTTATTTTTTTGTGTGAGAACTAACAGCCACAGACCAATAACTAACAACTAACTAATGCAACAATTCTTCAACTTGATGCTGGCTCCATAGAGTTCTGTAAAGCCCAGGTTGTTGTAAAAGTTCTATTTGGGTGCCTGTTTGGATGATTTTACCTTTGTCGATGACGAAAATGCGATCAGCCGCAGCTGCTGCAGACAGTTGGTGGGTAATAAAAACAACCGTTTTGCGTTTCGTCCCATTCGTACCAGAGGAGGAAAGGTCTGGGGATTTCCAGTCCGTCCGGAAATTTGCCAAGATGGCTGTGGCGGTTTGATTATCGACGCTGGAGAGGGCATCATCTAAAATCAACACTGGGGCATTGACAAGCAGTGCCCTTGCTAACGCTGTACGTTGCCGCTGGCCACCAGAAAGCGTAATGCCACGTTCACCAACAATTGTTTCATACTGCTGGGGAAAATTAGCAATTTCAGGGTGAATTTGTGCCAGATGAGCAGCAAATTCTACCTCCGGCTGATCGCTCATTGGATCTTCGTAGCGAATGTTATTTTTAATTGTGGTGCTGAACAGAAAACTATCCTGAGGGACGTAGGCGATCGCACTTCGTAAGTCTGCCAACGCGATTTTAGTAATGTCCACTCCATCCAAAAACAACTGACCTGGGTCAATATCCAGTAACCTTGGCAAAGCATTCGCTAAAGTAGTTTTTCCCGAACCAATAGGTCCGACAATTGCAACAATTTCTCCAGGGGAGATCGTGAAGTTAATGTTTTGTAACGCTGGGTTGGTGACATCAGGGTATGTGTAACTCAGGTTTCTAGCACTCAATTCTCCACGAACTTGTTCTCGTGGCAAATGAATTGTATCTGCTGTGTCTTGAATTTTGGGTGTGACGGTGAGAATCGCCTCAATCCGATCAATACTCACTTCACCCCGTTGGTAGGTGGTAATTGTAAAACCCAATAAAGCTGTGGGAAAAACCAGTTGCTGAACATAAATTAACAGTGCCACAAAGTCACCCACAGCAAGGCTTCCTGAGGCAAGACGTGTCGCCCCCAACCAGATAATTACCAATGAACTGACACTGGCTAGTCCACTAATTAATGGAAACAGGGTATTTCGACTTTTCGCCAGTTGCAGGTTAGCCTGCAACAACTGTTGATTTTGGTGAGCAAAGGCACGGCGCTCATTTTCCTCTTGGGCGTAGATTTTAATCAGAGCCATGCCGCTGATATCCTCTTGGATAAGTTCGCTCATGTTAGAGAGATTCTCTTGCACTTCTAACTGTTGGTTGCGTAGGCGATGGCTAAACAGTTGTACCATAAATAACATCAATGGATACACTGCCAGTGCTGCTAATGTGAGCTCCACATCTATTGCCAGCATTACGGGTAAAGTTAGGGCATAGGCAAACACGGTATTTGCTAAACTGAGTACGGCAAAACCCAACAACCTCCGGATATTTTCCACATCACTGGTCGCTCGACTAATCAAATCGCCTCCAGTATTAGTGGCAAAATAAGATGGCTCCAGCTTGAGTAAGTGTTCAAAAATCCTTTGTTTTAGGTCAAATTCTACCTGACGCCCCACACCAAACAACCAAATTCGAGAAGCCATACGAATGAGCCACATTGCCGAACTGAGTGAGAAGATCAGCACTACATAATATATGACTTGGTCTAAGCTGAAGTTTGCTGAGAGCTTGTTAATGCAGGTGCGAATCAACAAGGGTATGCGGACACCCAACCCGTTGACAATCAACAAAGCGATAATGCCTAAGGTGGCTTCTCGCGCATGGGGGCGTAGGTAAGCAACAAGTTTAGTCAGCCGTCGTGATTTTGCCATTGCAGCAATTCTGCCACTTTTTAATTAAGAAGATACAATATTTAACAAAAATCTGCATCTCTCGATGAAAGGAATATAGGAAATGGGAGACGGGGGAGATCGGATAGTAATGTTTTCCTTACCTCCCACACTCCCCACACCCCCCACACTCTGTTTTCGGTCATCGACCACTACGCAAGAAAACGTAAATTCGGTTCAGATAACCGTCCCAAACTTGCGTTGTGAGTGCCAAGGTTTGTGCATTGGGCACAAAGTCTTCTAGTCGTAATCCTCTCCTAGGAATGTCCCTTGGATTAGGAGTTTGCAACAGATAGGGCGTGACTCCTGCACCGAGAGAGTTAAATGCTATGGTTGTTGGCTCCATATCTCTGGAGGAGAGCATACTATCAGCGACAACATCTGATACATTGGGTATAGTCTCTTGCCTCCATGCTACAAGCATTTCGGATGAAGGTGCTGCTGCCACAGGTGCCCGAGTTAGTAAATAGCCGAAAGCTGGTGTACTTGCTATCAGTAAAATTACTAGCGCCCCAATGATCAAGTTTCCTCCAGGTTTTTCTACATTTCCAGCCTTGATCTTTTGAGCAGCAAAAATTAACAGAAATATCGCTGCCCCCAGAGGTCTGAGAGGAAACGACACCACCTTCCATAACTCAGCAACAACGGGTTCCTTTGGGTTAAGAAACGTTAGAACGACGATGAGAACCAGAACTATTAGGAGCAATCGTGCAATGAAATTTCCAGCAGGGAATCTCTGGAACAAAGAGACTATGATAGCGCCAAGAAGCAGCCACAGTAGTACCCGGCTTAGCAGTACAAATGTCATAGATTAACTCTCAAAATCTTATGAACGCGGTTAGCCTACAGGTTTTGGACTGTGGGGCTATTTTAGTGTCAAATTGTAATCGTACTGTTACCAAACTTTAATTACCTCACACTCTACACATAAAGACTACCGCCGTAGTGATTTTAGAGCAAATTTTTCCAAATGGGTGATTATTTGTAATTTTGTAGATCAGTAATTTGCCTAGGGTAGATTAAATTAATTGAGTAATTGTCAAATCAGAAGGAAAAACTATGTCGCCTGGAAAACCTTTAATTTTGGTGACAGGGGGAGCTGGATACATTGGTTCTCATACAGTGCTTGCTCTTAAGCAGGCGGGTTACGACGTTGTCATACTCGATAATCTGGTGTATGGCCATCGTGACTTGGTGGAAAACGTTTTACAGGCAGAACTTGTCGTGGGAGATACAGGAGATCGCGCCCTGTTAGATAAGCTATTTAATACCCACAAAATTTCAGCAGTCATGCACTTTTCTGCCTATGCGTACGTAGGAGAATCGGTTACAAACCCTGCTAAGTACTACCGTAACAACGTTTTAGGCACGTTAACTCTGTTAGAAGCAATGCTGACAGCGTCTGTTAAGAAATTTGTATTTTCCTCCACCTGTGCCACCTATGGCATACCACAATTTATGCCTCTCACAGAGGATCATCCCCAAAATCCCATCAATCCTTATGGTGCTAGTAAGCTGATGGTAGAACGGATTCTCTCTGACTTCAGTGCCGCATACGATTTCAAATCAGTGTGCTTCCGTTACTTTAATGCTGCTGGTGCTGATCCAAATGGCAAGCTTGGTGAAGACCATAACCCAGAAACCCATTTGATTCCCTTGGTGTTGTTGACAGCTTTAGGTAAGCGTGAAGCAATCTCGATCTTCGGTACTGATTACCCCACGCCTGATGGGACTTGCATTCGGGATTATATCCACGTTAAAGATTTAGCAGATGCCCATATTTTGGGTTTGGAATATCTTTTAAAGGACGGTGTCAGTGAATTCTTTAATTTAGGAAATGGTAACGGCTTCTCAGTTAGAGACGTCATCGAAACCGCCTCTATTGTGACAGGTCGGGATATTAAAGTCTTAGAACGCGATCGCCGTCCTGGCGATCCACCAGTTCTCATTGGCAGTAGCGACAAAGCCAGAAAAATTTTAGGCTGGCTACCGCAGTACTCATCTCTTACAGAGATTGTCGCCCATGCATGGCAGTGGCATCAACAGCGACACCGGTGAAAGTTAGGAGTTAGCCCGAATTTCTCACGCCCAAGGTGTGGGGAGTGTGGGAGGTGTAGGAGGTAAGGAAAATATTACTCCCCCCTCTCTCTTACTTAACCCGCAGTAGCAAAACTCCTAGGGTGATAACACTCAATAGCAATACTGTTAGTTTATTCTCCCAAGTTAATTGTAAAGAACCAAGGTAATGAGAGCCAATGAGAACTGTATGAATGGTAGCCAAGAGTAAGGCAGGTACGCTTAATAGATGAATTTGTCGCCAGAGTTTACCTAAAGATTTTTGTAAAAAATCAAAGCTGGTGAGGGCAGCAGGTGTGATTAATACTAGTGATATAGCACCTGTAGCCATACCCAACTGATATTTTGCTGGTAAGAAAAAGAAAGCGGCAAAATTCCACTGAAGTGAATGTTCCATCATGTGAACAGTGTGCAGCCCCGACAGGACAAAAGCGCCAACGCCCAACACCCGACGGTAATGCAAAGGTGTCGCCCACCACTTGCTTATAGGTCGTGCAATGAGCACCACAATCAAACAGATCAAAGCCGCATGTCCGGTATAATCTACCATTGTGTCGCCAGTCCGTAGCAGTGTTAGCACACCGATCGTGAGAGTGACCCAACCACCCAAGCGAAACAACTGACTACGTCTGTCTTGACTGACCAGAGTTGTAGAAACGCCTACACCTAGCATCGTGGGTAGCGTTCCGACGCCAAAGGCCAGCATAATGGCTGCACCCCTCCATAAATTGCCAGTTTCAGCAGCTTTAATTTGGGCAGCATACAGAAAACCACAAGGCATCAGACCCCAAGTCATCCCTAAAAGGGTTGGCGTCCACCATCTGGTTTGTCGGGACAGATTGACCATTCCCGCACTTAGGCGATTGTGTAGACTTCCCTGTAATAGGGGATGTAAGACTGGAATCCGAGGCAAAAAATTAGGTTTTATTTGTCCTAAGCCAAACCAAACCAACATCACACCAGTGAGAATTGCTATCCAGTGGCGTAATTCGCTCCCAATTCCTGCCATTTGTCCACTAGCAACCAACACTGAACCCAGCGTCCCAATACCCGCGCCGACTAATGCATAGCTTAAGACCCGCCCTGCGTTAAGTAGGATGTGGAAATGTAATTGCTGTTGCCAATTGCGAGTTTCCTGCTGATGAGATAAGGAAAACGCCACAGTTAGAGGCCCACACATCCCCATGCAGTGACCAAAACTTCCTAAGAACCCCAAGGTTGTGATAAGCAATAGGTCTATCATTATTTATTAAAAATCGAATGAAAAATTAAAAATACATCTGTGTTTATTCGTGTTATTTTTTGCTTTGCCTAAAGTCCCTGCTTCAGGCACTTTAGCCCAAAAAAAAGCGACACGTCTTTTGCATGAAGTCTTATGGGCTAAAGGTTACAGAGTCAACACCCTAGATTGTACCTCCTCCCTGTGATGCAATATTGGTGTATAATTTCACCAAAAGTTCTAAGGAAAGAGTATGAACCGTCAAAGCATTTCACTGACACCCCCGAATGATGCCTGGTTAAAAGCACAGGTGGAGAGTCAGGAGTACGCTAGCAAAAGTGATGTGGTGAACGACCTGATACGTAAGGCTCGTGCCAAACAGGAGAAAGTTGAAGAAATCCGCCTCAGGCTCATTGAGGCAGAGCAAAGCGGCTTTGTGACCCCTGAGCGTCAGGAAATTCTGGCAGAATTCAAGAAAGTGCTGCATCCTGATGGGTAGTTATAGATTGACGCAAGCGGCTAAGGAAGACTTGCGGCAAATTTATTTTTATGGCTTTGAGATCTGGGGCGAAGCAACAGCAGATCGGTATTATAGCGCGGATCACGTTAATGAAAAAATGGATTTGGCTGATGCTGTTGGTGCTGGTGGCGGTCACTGTGGTAAGTTGTCATGGGTTTGTTAAACCGCGAAAGGAGCCACTCGTGGTTGAAACTCTGAGAGCGGAAAAATCACAACCACAGGCGCTTTCTAGGAAACTCGTCAGCACTCCACAAGTTTCTGCTACCAAGCTGTTTGCCCATATCCAAAGGTTGAATTTTACTCGCTACACCCCAGCAGAGCGATCGCGTACCCGCAGTTACATTACAACTGAACTCAAGCACTTAGGCTGGAAACCTAAGCTGGAAAAGTTTATTGATGGTGTTAACATCGTAGCTGAACGACAGGGAAATAATAAAGCAGCGGGAGCAATTCTTGTCGCAGCCCATTACGATACAGTTTATATTTCACCCGGTGCTGATGATAACGCCAGCGGAGTTGCGGTGGTTCTGGAAATTGCCCGACTTCTCAATTCGCGTCCTACTGCTAGAACGTTACAGTTAGCATTTTTTGATCGAGAAGAAGCAGGGCTGATAGGTAGTAGGGCTTTTGTCACAAATAAAACGCATTTGCAAAATCTCCATGGTGTGATTGTGATAGATATGGTGGGTTTTACTTGCCAGACTGCTGGCTGTCAGAAATATCCAGTCGGTTTACCCGTCACTCCACCCAGCAACAAGGGCGACTTTTTGGCAGTAGTTGGCGATGTCGAACACTCTTCATTACTGAGTGCTTTTCAAAACACTCAGGCGTTCCCCTCAAACTTACCACCTATACTCACGCTACCAATACCCTTCAAAGGCTTGTTGACACCTGACGTATTACGTAGCGATCATGCACCGTTCTGGTATCAAGGAGTTGGTGCTATCCTCGTAACAGATACAGCAAATCTACGTACTCCTCATTACCATCAGCCTAGTGATTTACCAGGAACCATTGATCGCTCCTTCTTGACAGGCGCAGCCCAGGTTGTTGTAAATGCTACAATTAACTTGTTAGGATCTTTCACACAGATTCCCATAGCACACTTGTAATTGTTTGAAAGCACCCCACGGGCGGCGCACCACCCGCTACGAAGGTCAGAAACACCTCCACTGAGCCCCTCACGGACATCGCCCAATGCCCACTCCTAACTCTCGTTCTTCAGGATAGGTCAACGTCCAGCTTTGTTTGTCGCTGAGTTGATTGTACAAACCTTGGAGAATCATCCGCAAAGCTAGCCGAGTTCTGATGTAGTCTCTAATGAGATGTGTTCCTGGTGCAGCAGAGACGCCATCAATGTTTTGGAAACTGCCAAATGGCTTTTCACAAGAACTCCCAACACCTTTTACTGTCAACACAAAAAATGGCGATCGCTCGTATTTGTTTGGAACCATAAAAATGGCATAGACTTGGTGTTCACCATACCACGGCTTAACAACAACCTTGGTCGCATGTACCTCGTATTTTTTGGTTTCCGATACCAAAAAAGGCGTTGCATTGCAATCAGAGTCATCCAAAGGCCACCACAGTGTAACTATACTTAACGATAGAAGCAGAATTAAAATATAGATAATCTGGCGACGCATACCATGTCACTCGCTTCTCCTGAGGTCGCCGCTGCGCGTAGCTTGCTTCCCCGTTCGCGTAGCGTCTCCCCTTGGGAGAAGGGGTACGCTCCAATTCAAAATTATAAATTCAAAATTCAACAGTAAATCATTATACTATTAATTGTGATGAAACTGCAAAAAATCTGGGTATTAACTTCACTATTACTAATTATTGGCTTAAATGGATGTAGCCCAGCCAAGCAAATAATACAGTCTTTTAAACTGAACCCTAGCACCCCCCATGCTAATGACACGCCCACTGACACAAGCCCCACATCTGACTCGACCACGGTGGTGGATCGTCCTCTAGTTGTTGCAACTAACACCGTTATTTGTGGCTTAATCCAAAAAGTTGCTGTTCATACTGTTGAACTCAAATGCTTGCCCAATTCTAGCACTCAGACCCAGCAGGAGGATGCTCAGGCAATTGAGCAGGCTAAGTTAATTTTTTACAGTGACAATAATTTAGCACCAAGCCTGAGCCAATTGATTCGGACTACTGTCAACCCTGCACCTAAAGTTGTCGTGAATGATGTTGCTGTGACTAATGCGCAACAGTCTGAAGTGGATGGTCAGCCAGTGAGTAACCCTGATACTCTAACTAGTGAGGATGTCATCAATATGACAGAGGTAATCAACGCGAGTCTGTCAGAACTTCAACCCAATCAAGCGTCACTTTACACAGCAAACACCCAGAAAATAACCAATGAACTGACTCAAATCAACTCTTGGAACCAATCTGAGATAGCCACACTCCCTGAGGCTCAACGTCAGTTGGCGATCGCCCATGAATTGTTAGCCTACTTAAATCCCACCCCTTGGCCAGAAATCAATCCTAAGGCAAGATTGACCAGAGTTCCGGTGATTATGTATCACGATATTGTGCCAAAAAAACAAGTTTTCTTTGACGTTACCAAAAAGGAGTTTGAACAACATTTGCATCGCCTCCAGTCAAGTGGTGTCACCCCAATCAGCATAGATCAGCTAGTGACCCATCTCCGAACAGGGCTGCCATTACCAGAGAAACCAGTGCTATTGACCTTTGATGACGGATATGAAAGCGCCTATCAGTATGTCCTCCCACTCCTGAAACAGTACAATTATCCAGTTGCTTTTGCAATTTATACTTTAAATATAGGAAAAAACACTGGTAGAGACCATGTGACTTGGGATCAACTGCGGGAGATGGCAGCTAATCCTCTGGTCACCATCATGGCTCACAGCGTCACCCACCCCAATGATTTAACAGTACTCCCAGATGACAAGCTTAGAACAGAAGTCATGGAGTCTAAACATCTACTAGAAACTCAGTTAGGCATACCCATTTCCTACTTCGTCTACCCAGCAGGTAAATATGATTCACGGGCTGAGAACTTAGTGCAAGAGGCGGGTTATGAAGCAGCATTGACTATGAGCGATAGCGAGGATCGCTTTGCTGGAGAGTCAAAGAATCTGTTGGCAATTAACCGCATCGGTCAGTCGAGGTTACCATATGCGGTCATTCAAGCTTGGGGAGGTCCTAAACTTTCAAGCTGGACTCAAAAATTTGACTTAATACCCTCTGGAAAATTGACCAGGAACCGAGATCGCTAGATTTTCTAAATGACTAAAATAGGCCATTCTGGTTCACGATAAAAGCGTGTCATATCGTCAAACTTTCGCAGTTCGGCGCGGCGGATGACAAATTCTGGCAGACTTAGCAGCCACCGCTGATTCAACTCTTGAAGCATAGAAGAAAGGTGATCGCGATCAATATCGGGCGAAATCTCTCCGAAATAGCCTAATGTTATGTGGGCTGTGAAGTGGTAATTTTGTTCAATCCCCAATGCGATTAACTTGGGATTTTGAAAAATCCCTCGGCGTAGGTTAGTAATCTGTTCGTAGCAGCTTTGATCCTGGGGTGCTAAACAAATACCGATAGATCTTGGCATTACGATCAGTCCTAGCATTTGCCAACGAATAGGATGAGTTGCATTTGTCATCGATTCTTGATACTGCTGAAAGATTTCAGCAAAGCAAGAGCGTAACTGCTGTTCAAAGTCTGGATTTTTTTCGCAGATGTCGCGGTAAGCGCTTTCCCACACTAAGTCTGCTAACGTTAGATGAAGACTAGTAGGCGGTACTGGCATAATTAGCTCAGAGTTTAGAGGCAACTCCAAGAGTTCCTGTTGGTAACTCTGCAATTTAGCGTAGAAAGCTAAGTTTTCTGACTCTTCTTCCCGACTTGGTGGGGTCATGACTGCATAACCAGGAAAAGGCATTGCTTGTCTTTCGCCCTCTGGTGTCAGGCTAAACTTAGAAGATTCCTGGATATGCTGGATTTGGGATTTGTAAGCCTCTGGCAATGTCATCCGTGCTACCCGATTCAAGTATGTTTGATAGTTGTCGTCCAACTTTAATCTCCTGCCATTCTCACTTAATAGATCTTAAGCAAATTGAATCCGCTTAAATAAGTCATTTCAAGAGTATTGCAAATATTTAGCTTTTTTGGGGTGTTGCATAATGGCAAGATGACTTCATAATCGGAGTAGGGGAACAGGGGAGTAGGGGAGCAGGGGAGCAAATTAATATGCCAATCTACTTTTACTGGGGTGAGGACGATTTCGCTATGGAAAAAGCGATAGCTCTTGTGCGCGATCGCGTCCTTGATCCACAATGGACAAGTTTTAACTACACATCATTCTCCCAAGATCAAGCAGACGCTGTGATCCAGGGGTTAAATCAAGTCATGACACCACCTTTTGGATCTGGTGGGCGTTTGGTTTGTTTAGAGAATACTAACATTTGCCAGAACTGCGTTGACAATACACTAACAGAATTACAGCGAACCCTACCTGTAATTCCCGAAAACTCATTTTTATTGCTCACCAGTAGTAATAAACCTGATGAACGACTCAAATCAACAAAACTTCTGAAAAAATTCGCAGAATTTCGGGAATTTCCCGTGATTCCTCCATGGAAGACGGAATTGTTGGTGCAGTGCGTTAACCAAGCTGCACAAGCTGTAGGTGTGAAATTAACTGCTAACACTGTCGATATATTGGTAGAAGCTGTAGGCAACGATACACGACTCCTTTATAATGAGTTGGAGAAATTACGGCTGTATGCTGGAGGCAGCAACCAACCATTAGATGCAAGCATCGTTAATCAGTTAGTAAAAAATACAACTCAGAATAGCTTACAATTGGCAGCAGCAATTAGAACAGGGGACACGGCTAAAGCTTTGGCGACATTAACCGATCTCCTTGGTGCTTGTGAACCGCCTTTGAGGATAGTTGCTACACTGATTGGTCAATTTCGCACCTGGTTGTGGGTAAAGATCATGATTGAAAGCGGTGAGCGGAATCAACAGGCGATCGCCAAAGCTGCTGAGATAGGCAACCCCAATCGCATTTACTATTTACAGAAAGAAGTCAATACACTTTCTGTGCAGCAACTAATTGCCAGCTTACCGCTTCTCCTAGATTTAGAAGTTAGTCTTAAGCAAGGAACTTCGGAGACCATAGCACTTCAGACTAAAGTTATCGAACTTTGTCAAGTATTCCGAAGAAGCTGAAAACAAGTGTCTACTTTGACAAGAGGGAGCAGGGAGCAGGGAGCAGGGAGCAGGGAGTAGGGAGTAGGGAATAGGGAATAGGGAATAGGGAATAGGGAATAGGGAGCAGGGAATAGGGAATAGGAGGAGTTTCTTTCATTCATAACGGGTGGCGTGCCGCCCGTGGGGCGCTCTCAAGAGGACTGATCAAGGATTTCAGTCCATTTCAATGGACTTAAGCTGTTAGCCCAACACTTCAGTGTCGGGCGGTATATCGGGCTGATTCAGAATGGTGCAAGATGTCAGTTAGGCATTTTGCGGATTGGTCTAATGGGTTATAACAGTCGCCAAGAGAATGTAAATCGACTCATCACAGCTTTACAGGAGGTGTTACCGAAATAGTTGCCAGAAAAAAACCATTGCCGATCGCCCCATGCCTCAAGCTACCTTTCTTCTAGACTTCAATTTTCGCTCACAACACCACCTTTATTTGTGTATTCTTCATGGGTGTGTAGGTTATAGGTCAGGGGATACTGGTCATTCTGTACTCTGCTTGAAGAGTAGTGGGCTATAACAAACAGGGGTAGCGTCAGAGTTAACAGACCGATCGCAGTTCCCACAATATCTGCCAATCGATGGGAATAGGTATCGTTATTGGCAGATGGGGTATTTGAATTCATAAAAAATTGAAGTTCGTCACATCATTTAAATTTCTACTCTCTTGTGGAGAGTGTTGCTACCATTTTAGCTATTATTTTCAATAAACAGTCTACTAATCAAAAAATAGCCATCATTTTTCCCCACTTTTTTATACGTCAAAAACTTAATACAAAATCAGATCTTAAATGTTGCAACTACGGAAATTTCGTTTCTTTAATTTTATAGTGTAATAAATATAGCAATGCTATTAGAGATGCATTCATCAGTAATTGTACTCAAAAAATAGTGCCAACATTGCCAGGGTAAATTTGATCAATAGGACTTGAATTTTTTCAATGGGGATAAGGGCAATGAGGGATCATGACGAAAAAAACCGCCACTAGATTAGGGCGGTCTGATTAAGCAATCGGAGGGTATATTTAGCTTACTCTGCTAATTTTGAAATAGTTGTAGCAAAGTTTGCACTTATTCCAGATTGTGAGTAAGTGAAGTACAAAACTTTTGTCTAGATTTTTAGACAAAAATCTTTTTTACTCCTGACTCCTGACTCCTGACTCCTGACTCCTAACTCCTAACTCTTCCCATAAACACTCATCGGTTCCTTAATAAACCGAATGTAAAGATGTTTGAACGTAGACTTAATCACGCGGGGCATACCAAAATCAATTGGTAAGAACTTGTCTGGAAGCCGCCAATCGTCTATTTGTAGTAAATCAGGATGTAACTGGGGAAAGTGGATATCCTCTAGTTCAGGACAAACTCCCAACCGCATTGAAGCAGCAACGGTGGGTACTTGTTCCGGTCGTACATTCAATATTTCCACCATTGCCCGATCTAAGGCAAATACATCTGATGATGCCCCTAAAACACCCAGTGGACGGGGATCACCACCACTAGGCCCATTACCTTCATGACCGATAATGCCGTCTAATATCGTCAGATTAGGATGAATCGCCCTAGCAGTTTCGACTAACATTTCACCAAATCGGTTCGCGTCTTTTCCCGCTTCCATGTGCCACCAGGCTTTCATTTTGCCAGGAACGCAACCAAATAGGTTTTTGACTCCCAAAGTCAGCACCAGTTGGGCATGAGATTTCACCTTGGGTAAATTAATGACCACATCCACCTCCATCGCCTCTTTAGACAGAAGTAGGTGGTTAAAATCTTCGCTTACAGTTTGGTAACGCTGACCATGAAAATCAATAATTGGGATATTCAGTTCTTTTAACATAGGTAAATAGCCATTTGCCGCTGCTACTCCCTTGGCAGTACCAAAAGCAGGACTATCTCCCAAAAATGGCTTACCACCAGCCTCAATCACCATCTGAGCAACGACAAAAACTAGTTCCGGGCGGGTGGTACACTCTTTACTAGGGCGTGCCCCTGTAAGTAGATTGGGTTTAAGTAAGACGCGGTTCCCAGGTTTGACAAATGCCGCTATTCCCCCAAAAGGTTCCAGCAGCGTTTCTAAAGAGTCCCTGAGTACTTCCGGTGCATAGGAATTTGCACGAATTAAGCTGACGGATGGAGTTTGCATAATATTATTAGTGGTTAATGGTACTCATTTGTTCTAGGTTTAGTACTTTCGCTAATTCTGCTTCACTCATCAGTCCTCGTTCCAGTACAATTTGCCGCAGAGATTTACCAGTTTCTAAGGATTCTTTTGCCACAGCAGCTGCATTCAAATAACCAATATGGAGATTTAATGCGGTTACTAAAGCTAAGCTTCCTTCAGCGTATGCCAAGCAACGTTCTGGGTTAGCGATAATTTCCTTGATGCAGCGTTCGGTGAGTGCGGTGATGGTGTTACCGAGAATCTCAATGCTGTGAATCAGGTTATAGGCAATTAGGGGCATCATGACATTTAGTTCTAATTGTCCTGCTTGTGCTGCGAGGGCGATCGCGCTATCATAACCCATGACTTGAAAACACACCATTGATGTCATCTCTGCCATCACTGGATTATACTTGCCAGGCATGATCGAAGAACCTGGTTGCACAGGGGGTAGTTGAATTTCTTTGAAACCAGTTTTAGGGCCTGAATCCATCAGGCGCAGGTCATGGGATATTTTGACTAGATCCTGAGCTAGGTTGCGTAAAGCGCCAGAAACACTGACAAATGGTGCCATACTCTGCATTGCGGCCATTAAGTGGGGTGCAGGTTCTAGAGGACAATGAATCAATTCTGAGAGAATTTTTACGACATAGGCACGATACTGGGGATGAGTGTTCAATCCTGTTCCTACTGCACTACCTCCCAAGCCTAGCACCATTAAATCCCCTGAGGCGATATGTATACGGTTTTGATGTTCTGTGAGAATCTGCGCCCAAGCGCGAAAATTCTCTCCCAGGCGCACTGGTACGGCGTCTTGCATATGGGTTCTGCCAGACCTGACAATATCTTGGAATTGGGTGGCTTTTTCTTCTAATGCTGCTATCGCCTTGTCTATAGATGGGTGTAGTGTCTTTGACAATGCTAATAAGCCTCCAATCCGAATTGCTGTTGGGATCACATCATTCGTAGATTGCCCGTAATTTACATGGTCATTAGGACTAACTTGCTTGTAGTTGCCTTTTTCATAGCCAAGAATTTCTAAAGCACGATTTGCTAGGACTTCGTTCACATTCATATGGTGGGACGTACCAGCACCGGCTTGATAGACATCTACTACAAATTGATCCCGGAACTTCAATGCCAACACTTCATCTGCTGCTTGCACAATGGCATGACTGATTTCTTGGGGAATGCAGCCTAGTTCACCGTTAACAATTGCTGTAGCTTTTTTTATAAAAATACAAGCATCTACGTAAGTGGGTAAGGGCTTGATGCCACTAATAGGGAAATTCTCTATTGCTCGCAGTGTTTGAATGCCGTAGTATGCGCTACTTGGTATTTGGCGATCGCCCATCGAATCGCGCTCTATTCTTACTTGGGAATCTGTTTGTTGAGTCATAAAGATTTTGGATTGGAGAGAGAGGAGTGTGGAGAGAGAGGAGTGTGGAGAGAGGGGAGTGTGGAGAGAGGGGGGGTGTGGGAGGTACTTAAATTCTGATTCATGTACCCATTCTTAATTACTCCCCACACTCCCCATTCCCCCCACACTTCCCACACCTCCGACAATCTCAAATCAACAATCTAACATCAACGACAACCAAGAAATCTCACAGTACATAGATTAATCTGTGAAGTAGCCAAAATCTACAATTCCATGACGATACCTAATTGGATTACCTTCTCTCGCCTTCTAGGATTGCCATTTTTGCTTTATGGCTTACATAAGCCTACACCCCAAGCTAGGTGGGTATGTTTGGCAATTTTTCTCGTTTCAGCGCTGACTGATTGGTTAGATGGTTATTTAGCTAGGAGACTTAACCAAATTAGTGAACTAGGTAAGTTTCTAGACCCATTGGTGGATAAATTGCTGGTACTTGCACCTTTACTGGCTTTGATCGAATTGGGACAAGTCCCTGCTTGGGGAGTGTTCCTGATTTTAGCGCGGGAGTTGGCGATCGCAGGTTGGCGTGTCAGCCAAACGACGATTACGGGAGCCAATATTTGGGGCAAACTCAAAACTGTCAGTCAAATTATGGCGATCGCACTTTTGATCGCCCCTTTACCACAAGAGTGGGAGTTACTTTCCTTAGTTGCCTTTTGGGTTTCTGTTACTTTGACGTTAATTTCTGGAATTATTTACCTTTTGCCACAAAAAGATATAGCCAGTGCTAATGCAACCAAATCTTGATTTATTACCAACTCTACCCACTCAATCTCTTGCCTTGCTGCAATCTTAATTGAGAAATTAAGCTTCATAATTTCGAGACTGTTTTACACGCTGAATCATTGTGCTAGAGACTTCCCGCGCTTTTTTGTAATCGTCAATTGCTGCGTTGTAATCCTTCAGTTTAGAGCGAGCATGACCTCTGTTGATATAAGCTGTGGGATCATTGGGGTTGAGTTGCAGCGACTCGGTGTAATCTTCAATTGCTGCCTTGTAGTCTTCTAGTTCAAAGTAGGCAACAGCCCGACTAAAATAAACTTTGGGATCATTGGGATTAAGTTGTAAAGACTCGGTGTAATCTTGAATTGCTGCCTTGTAGTGTTCTAGTTCAAAATACGCAAAACCACGATTCTGATGAACTGTGGCATCATTAGGATTGAGTTGTAAAAACTCAGTGTAATCTTCAATTGCTCCTTTGTAATCTTTCAGCTTAGAGCGAGCAAGACCACGATTTTTATAAGCTGTGGCATCGTCAGGATTGAGGAGCAAAGACTGAGTATAATCGTCTATTGCTTCGCTGTAATCTTCCAGTTCAAAGTAGACGAAAGCACGGCTCTTATAAGCTGTAGCATTATTAGGATCAAGCTTTAAAATCTGGGTATAATATGCGAGGGAACCGCTGTAATCTTTCAGATTCAACTGTGCGTGAGTTTGACTAAGATCAACTGTGGAATTATTGGTTTCAAGATGTAAAGACTGAGTGTAATTGACAATTGCTCCCGACTGTTCTCCTACACATGGGTCACTATCAATCACAATATCGACTTCGGTATAATCAGGATGGAATACAGACTGGCTGTAGTTAACAATTGTCACCGACTGTTCTTCTACGTATGAGTCACTATCAAGCACAATATCGGCTTCAGTATAGTCAGGATAGAAGACAGGCTGAGTATGATTGTCTCCAACTTCAGAGCCAGCAAGTCTGAGGTTGCGATCGCCAATGGTATAATCAGGATTGATCCGCGTAGCCTGACTATAATCAGCCATTGCTCCCTTGTAGTCTCCCATCTCAAAGCGGACAACTCCTCGATCGCAGTGAGCATCTGCATCGTTGGGATTCATCTGCAGGTAGATGTCGAAATCGGCCATTGCTCCGCGATTGTCTCCCAATTGGCGACGTGCTAGTCCTCGGTTATAGTAGGCTTTAGCACCGTGAGGATTAATGACAAGGAATTGGTTAAAGTCGGCGATCGCTCCCTTGTAATCTCCTCTTCGAGCCTTATCCATTCCTCGGTGATAGAAAGACTCGATAAATTCTTGCTGGCGCCGAAGTATTGCAGCATCCTGCTGTCGCTTCATAATAGCGCGTGAAGTCGTGATTACATTACGCCGCAACTCAAATTGTGCCATCACTTGGTTACTTAATACCTGTAGTGCTTCCACTTGTTCCAGGCTGAGATCTCGTGGTACTTGGTCAATCACACATAACGTTCCAATCCCAAAACCCTCTGGTGTGACCAGAGGTGCACCAGCATAAAACCGAATTTTGGGATCGGAAATCACTAAGGGGTTGGTCGCGAACCTTGGGTCTGCTAATGCATTCTTGACGACCAATGGTTTGTGCTGTAATATCGTGTAGGCACAGAACGCAACATCTCGGCTCGTTTCCGACACGGCTACACCCCTTTTAGATTTGAACCACTGTCGATTCCCATCAAGTAGGGTGATTAGTGCAATTGGAGTGCTGCAAATTTGTGCAGCTAAAAACGTGCTATCATCGAATACTTTTTCCGCAGGAGTGTCAAGAATTTGATACTGGCGAAGTGCATTGAGCCTCGCTATTTCATTGTTAGGCAGTGGTGGTTGTGAGTTCATCTACTTTTGTTATCCCTCCAAAAGCTAACCTAAACTACCCACACTGACCCGGAGTACCATGTACAGTATGGGCTTTCAGTAACCTTTGTTAAAAATTAGTAGTTGCGCTACCCTTGCGGGAAGCCACGAAATGCGACAACAGGCGAAAGCGCAACTACAAGCCTTACACCCTATTTTACAAAAGTTTACATAGTTGGAATTAGTCTCGCCAACTTACTTAGTTACCTCTACCACTATTCTAAGCTGATATCGATGACATACTTCAATTTTTGACGTTTCCTAGCGTTGATTCCCTTGAACAAGCATTGGTTCTGCCAACTTTGTGCTACAATCCGAAACTAAGAATTATTTTCGGTGGTATGTTGTGTTGGCTATCTACCTTTCAGCTATTCATTCAGAGGAGGAATGAGAATGACGCAGGTAGTTTTGAGAGAAAACGAAGAAATTGAATCAGCTTTGCGCAGATTTAAGCGACAGGTTTCTCGGGCTGGAATTTTCCAAGACATGAGGAAAAAGCGTCACTTTGAGACACCATTGGAAAAAGAGAAGCGCAAAGCAGTCGCTAGGCAAAAGCAGCGTTTTAGACAGTATTCCCAATACAGCTAAATTGCCTAAGCCGGAGTTAGTCAGGAGTTAGGATTTAGGATGATGGGATAAATTTTTTACGACTGTGAGGGTGAATAAGGTCTACTCCGGTGAGTGACTACTCTTATTGGAAGGTGGTTACAGGGTTTTCGGCATTTCCCTGATGAATTTTCCGGTAGCTTCTGGGGAAGTCTCGTTTATTGTACTAAATATTTATAAAAATTTATATTTATGAAGCTTTGCAGGCTGTAGCCTTGGATCAAAAATGAAGCGGAAAAAGCAATTTGTATGCATAGGAATGTTTCCTAATCTCTCGCACTGGATTTTCAAGAAAAATGGTGTTGCGTCTTTATCATATTTTGCTCGGTTGTGCAATCCTTGTATTGGTACCGTTAGGAATGAGGTTGACCCGTCTCCACACTTCTATAGCCAGCAACTTGCAGTCAACTTCAAGAGAAACTCAGGTTCTAACCACTTCTTCGATAACTCCCAATCTGACTGAGGGAAATATCTGGAGGTATCTACTGGGAAAAACTGGTGCGCCTCCTGATTGGCAAGTTGTTCCTTGCAAGGAGAATGGTCCCCTGCTATGCGTTTTTGTGAAAGAAAAACGGTTGGGTACGGTAGAAATGGGAGTGTACCCACTAGGACAGCAATTGAATTTTCAAAAGATGCTGGCAGCAACTGGCATTCCACTGAGATCAAAAGTGGACTACCAAAGTTCCAAGTATAAAACCCAAGTTTCAGCAGCACTCAAAATTTGGATTGCAGAGCAATATCAAGATCTATTAACAAGCCGTCAGGTAAGTTATGGTAAAAGCATGACTTTCTCTGAAATATCTCCACAACAAGTGTTGGTTGGTAAACTTCCGGGAATACGCTATGAATTTGTAGGACGTAAGCAACAAAATGGAGTCTACGAGCAACATCTAGGTTATGTCGCTTTTGACGGTAGCGCACTTTACGTAATTACTACTGCCTTTAACCCAACCTTAGATACAGGTAAGTTTGAAACACTAGAAGACTTTCAACGCTTTGAACCGCACCTGTCTGCTATCGTAGCGAATTTGAAATTACCAAGATAGGCAGGGGGGCAGGGGAGAAAAATTGACATCGGTAATGTTACAGCGGGAAGGAAGTATCACAGTTTTTTTTTAATTCCCTGCTCCCTACTCCCTGCTCCCTTTTTTTACAGGAACAGTGTAAGCGCTGCAATTGTCCTATTCTGGAGATGGGCAATAGTGTTGTGGGTGAGAGTGTGTTTTTTAGCGTTGTGATTCCAACTTACAATCGTCAACCAATTTTGGAAAAGTGCCTCAGAGCATTGGAAATGCAGCAATTAACAGATGTGGAGATGTTGAATGCTGCATCTCTAGAAGGTTATGAGGTGGTATTGGTGGATGATGGTTCGACTGATGGGACATTGGACTGGTTAGAGACAAACAAAGACGAGTTCCCCCATGTGCGAGAGTTTCTTCAAAATCATCAGGGACCAGCAGCAGCACGGAATTTGGGAGTAGAACAAGCATTGGGAGATATGATTATTTTTATTGATAGTGATTTAGTCGTGACTGAGAATTTCCTGCAAGCTCATCATTCAGCACTGATAGAAGGAAAAAAGACATTGGGTAGCGATCGCTTTTTTACCTACGGTGCAGTGATTAATACTTGCAATTTCGATCACCCAACTGCTGAACCGTACAAGTTAACAGATTTTTCCGCCGCTTTTTTTGCAACGGGAAATGTCGCGATTCCTAAGCATTGGTTAGAGAAAGCGGGACTGTTTGACACTCGCTTTCAACTCTATGGCTGGGAAGATTTAGAACTTGGTGTCAGGCTTAAACAACTGGGTTTGAAATTAATTAAATGTCCATCTGCCGTTGGCTATCACTGGCATCCACCCTTTAGCTTAGAGCAAATTCCTCGCTTAATTGACAGAGAAATTCAACGCGGACGTATGGGAGTTTTGTTTTATCAAAAACACCCGGTATGGGAAGTGCGAATGATGATTCAAATGACTTGGTTGCATCGCCTCCTTTGGGGAATTCTCTCACTGAATGGTAGTCTTAACGAACGCACTATGGCTCCTTTTTTAGGCTGGCTAATTAACTCAGGTAAAACTCAGTTAGCCCTAGAAATTGCCCGAATTTTTCTGAATTGGTATAATGTGCAAGGAGTTTATGCAGCGCACAAAGAGGCTAAGTACTCTCGATAAGGCTGTTGAGTCTTGACGATCTGTTGACTTAACTTATTTTAAGTTTTGGGAGGAGGGAGTGTCACTGCTACTCCTGGAAGGGAAGGGAGGAGGGGTGTTATGACCCTTTTTGGAAGTGGGGGCAGAGGAGTGAACACTCCCTGGTGGTGAAAAGGGTGCATCAACAAAACCCAACTCTAACAACTGCTGGTAAGCTTTCTTGCCTAGATCTCGTGTTGGGTTTTGACTCTCAATAATCTGCACCAACAACGGCACAGCTAATTCCGGCTGATTTTGCGCTCGATGAACCAATGCTAGCTGATAGGTGGCTTCATCGCGCAGTTGGGCAGTGTCTAGCGCTTTTTTCCTCTGGTCATCGGCGACTTTATTGTCTATTCCAGAAAAGCTAGAGTTGAGCTTTTGATAGAAATTAGATAGCTGATTAAAAACCTGACGAGCTTCTTGAAGTTTCTTGGCAGCTAAGACATAGTCTTGGGAAGAAACTGCACTACTTGCCTCTGTCATCAGACGCTTCCCGCCATCAACGCTTAAAAGCCCGCTGTTTCCTCCTGTAGGACGGAGGTTATTCGGAGCATTGGGGTCAATGCCTTGTGGGACGGAGTTTTTTGGTAGCTGTTGTACTTCCTGTGCATGGACGGGAGATAGCAGGCTGAGGACTGCTATGACTGATATGGAAGTGAAGCGAATCAAAGGAACAGTTGTAGCAAGGTTCATGAGATAAATTTGTGCAACAACTAAACAAAACAGGTATAGAAACTTCGGGTATCTTAACTCTGTTTTGCGCTTTAACAAAGCAGAAATATAGACTAAGTCTCTTTGGTCTAGACTGCGAATCGGCTGAAGTTGGTTCCCATAATTACCATACAGTCGCTAAAATCACTGCTACGAGCTGATCGCATCCAGTCCTTAAGCAGTTACTGTCCCTACCGTCTCAGGGATTACAGCGCATTGCAAGTCAATGAAGTACAGTACTGATGTTTAAAAGGCAGACTCTAAGCCCTTTTCACTCCTGACTCCTGACTCCTGCTGTAATTGTTGGAGTGCCTTTGCTAAATCAGTCGTCAGTTTTTGGGCATCCTGTTTGATGCAGCCATGAGCGTAGTCTAACACTTTGATCGCGGGTGCGATCTGAATGCTAACATCAGTACCCCAGCAAGGATTAGTTTGGCTGTAATTGATGCTGATGGGTATAATTTTAACCCCCAGCCCTGAGTGACTAGATTCAGCACTCAAAGCTAAACGGGCAATTCCCGGCTTCAATGGATGAAGCTTACCCTTACGGATACCGCCTTCTGGAAAAATCACTAACATTTCTCCTTGTTGAACTAATTCAACTGCATGACGGAGAGTAGTGATTGAGGGGTGTTGAGTATCTACAGGAAATCCACCCATGCGTCGGACTAACCAACCTTGCAATCCTTGACACTCATCGATAGTTACCATAAATCGCAGGTCTCGACCTGTCACGTAGCGACCAGCAGCGTAGGGGATGAGTAATGCATCCCAACGCGATCGATGGGTAGGAGCAAGGATCACAGGCCCAGACGTGGGTAGATTTTCTTGTCCTGTGATCCTAATTTGCCCAAAGAAAAAAGGTAGCAGGAAGTAATGCCCCAAGAAATACGCCAGAGGACTGAACCAAGGAGATACCCGCGAAGTGGTAAAAGATACCTTAGCTTTTGGGGTTTCACTATAACTCTGAGAGGAAGAAAGTAGCTCAATCATGACGGTGATTCTTGACTGCTGGGTAAAATGTCATTACAGTTCTGTAAATACACCGTAAGTTTTCTTCCTTCAATTGTGTTGCTCCATCTGGACAGTTTAACCTCTGTCCTTTACAAAATTTTACGTCGCCGATTCGCAAACCAGGTTTGTAACTGTTGACGACAGCCAGACTCCATAATGCCTCCAATGACGCGCAGGCGGTGATTGGAAGCAGCACTATCGGGTATGTTAACAACAGTACGAATTGCGCCAGTTTTTGGATCGTCCACTCCATAAACTAAAAGTCCTATACGCGCTTGAACCATAGCACCCGCACACATTGGGCAAGGTTCTAGAGTAACGTAGAGGGTGCATTCATTTAGACGCCAATTGAGTAAAGCTTTCGCGGCTTTTCTCATCACAACAATTTCTGCATGAGCCGTAGGGTCTTTGTCACGCTCTTTCCTATTTTCACCTTCTGCAATCAAAATTCCGGATGAATTAATAATAACAGCACCTACAGGAATTTCACCTAGATCGCCTGCTGCTTGAGCTAATTCCAAGGCACGATTCATCCATTGCCTGTGTATGATATATTCCTGGTGTTCTATCAACATATTATGGGGATTCCCCTACTCCCTGCTCCCTACCCCCTGCTAAGAGCTCCCTGCTCCCTACTCCCTGCTAAGAGCTCCCTCTTAAAATTAGCAGTTGTCAGTTATCATCCAGTAACCTCCATCCAGCTTCAATCATTTGGGCTAGTTCCTCCCTAGTAAACTTATTGAGAGTTTGTGCTAACCGCTGAAACTGAATAAATTTCTCTTCAGATTTGTAGTCAGTGGGGTCTAAGCAAAAGAACTCGCAGAAGATGTAAAAATTGCCACCTGCTCTGATATAAAAATGGTTGATCCCACTAAAAAAGGATTTTGTTGTTTTTTCGGCTTCAAAGCCAATATCTAGCTTGTGTGTATGGTCATAAAAACCCGGTGGTTCGGTCTTGTTTCTGTTCACCCTCACTATCCTATAAACCCTTCTTTGCCGCAATTGAGCGTAGCGTTTGCACCAATTCTTGCCCACGATTTTCTCCTTTTTTAGCTGCATAGTCGATGATCGCCTGCTCCATTTGCTGCCGATCAACAGCATCTCCGTATAGGTAGAAACCAATTAGCAAATTCACAAACAGTTTGGTATCTTGCTTTGCCTTGTGTATCAACTCTTCAAACATAGCGATTGTCCACTAGAGTTTTTGTGACTGCTGGAAAGGAAGCAATTTATACTAAACTAAGTCCCGTGCTATCCTTCGCTAAAACACAAAAATGCCCAAGAAATGGATTATTTGTTTCACTCAACTTTTTTATTGTTTTAATAAACGAAATAAACTTTTACAATCGCAGTTATGATTGTGAGAAGTCTATGATCGTGGTCATTGCTTAACGTGATCAATATCGTTGCCGTAATCACATGAATTGTGCTTATAATCTGATGTTTCATGGGAAAAAACACCTAACTATGAGGTGTTTTTTTGCTTGATTCAGTCTAGATGCTTTAAGCTCATTCTCTACACTGAGTATTGGGCGAGAAGGGTGTCGAGTTGACCTTGCGAATCTAACTTATAAAGGTCATCACAGCCGCCAATATGGTGTTTATTAATGAAAATTTGCGGTACTGTGCGGCATCCATTGGCACGCTGCGCCATTGTGGATCGCGCTGTTTCGTCATCGTCGATTTTGTATTCAGTGAATTTCACACCTTTCCACCACAGCAGCATTTTGGCGCGGATGCAGTAAGGGCAAGTTTGCCAGGTGTAGATTTCCACGTTGGCTTTGATCCGCTCTGGATGGTGACCTAAAAAACCTAAAAGAGGATTGAAAAAGTCCAGCATAATCGTACTCCTAACTCCTAACTCTTAACTCCTTTACAACTTGCTAAGCAAAACTTAACACATCTGTTAGTGGATACGATCCTCCACAGGTATCCGCCCTTTGGTAGACTTTAAGACTGAAACAGCCAGATCATTAAAGACGCAACGTCAAGCAACTTAGAGGGCAGAGTTTGTGGAAAATACACTTGGGTTAGAGATTATTGAAGTTGTTGAGCAAGCTGCGATCGCATCTTCCCGGTGGATGGGTAAGGGTGAAAAAAACACGGCTGACCAAGTGGCTGTAGAAGCCATGCGGGAGCGGATGAACAAAATTCACATGCGCGGTCGCATTGTGATCGGTGAAGGGGAACGGGACGAAGCGCCCATGCTCTATATTGGGGAAGAAGTGGGCATTTGTACCCGTGAAGATGCTAAAACCTTCTGCAACCCAGATGAACTCATAGAAATTGATATCGCTGTTGACCCCTGCGAAGGTACTAACCTTGTTGCCTATGGTCAAAATGGTTCAATGGCAGTGTTGGCAATTTCCGAGAAAGGCGGTTTGTTTGCTGCACCTGACTTCTACATGAAAAAGCTAGCAGCTCCACCACCAGCACGCGGTCATGTTGATATCAACAAGACCCCAACTCAAAATCTGAAGATTTTATCTGAATGTTTAGACCGTGCTGTGGAGGAATTGGTGGTAGTCGTGATGGATCGTCCCCGTCACAAAGAACTCATTGAAGAAATTCGTCAAGTAGGAGCAAGAGTGCGACTCATTAGTGATGGTGACGTTTCCGCTGCCATCTCCTGTGCCTTTGCTGGTACTAATATCCACTGTTTGATGGGTATTGGTGCTGCACCCGAAGGTGTCATTTCTGCTGCGGCTCTCCGTTGCTTAGGTGGACATTTTCAAGGACAATTGATCTACGATCCAGAAGTAGTGAAAACAGGTTTAATCGGAGAAAGTAGAGAGGGCAATATTGCTAGACTTAAGGAAATGGGTATTACAGATCCAGATCGGTCTTACAATGCCGATGAATTAGCTTCTGGCAACACTGTACTATTTGCAGCTTGTGGTATTACTCCTGGAACTCTGATGGAAGGCGTTCGCTTTTTCCCTGGAGGTGTAAGGACTCAAAGCCTAGTTATTTCCAGCCAGTCACAAACTGCTCGATTTGTCGATACAATCCATTTGTTTGAAGAACCTAAGATTCTGCAACTGCGTTAGTCATAGGGGAGTGGGGAGTGGTGAGTGGTGAACTTCCCTAGTCCCCGTTTCAATCCCACGGCTTAAGCCGTGGGATACACCGTTAAGCGTTCCCTGTTAAGAGTTCCCTCTGAACAATTAGTAAATACCATTTAGCAAATGAATATAGCAGTAGTGGGGTTAAGCCATAAAACCGCCCCAGTAGAAGTCCGGGAAAAGCTGAGTATTCCAGAACCACAGATGGAAAGTGCGATGGCGCAGTTAATCAGCTACCCTCATATTGAAGAAGTCACAATCCTTAGTACTTGTAACCGCTTAGAAATTTACATTGTAACCCATGAAACTGAGCAGGGTATCAGGGAAGTTACACAGTTTCTTTTAGAACACAGTAAATTACCGAGATCATCTTTGCGGCAACACCTGTTTATGTTGCTACATCAAGACGCAGTGATGCACTTGATGCGGGTAGCGGCTGGTTTGGATAGCTTGGTACTGGGAGAAGGTCAAATTCTGGCTCAGGTAAAGAATACTCACAAACTGGGACAGCAACATGACGGGATTAAAACGATTTTGAATAAATTATTTAAACAAGCGCTGACGGCTGGGAAGCGGGTTCGGACGGAAACTAGCATTGGCACTGGCGCAGTCTCTATCAGTTCGGCTGCTGTGGAGTTGGCGCAAATGAAAGTACAACATTTAGCTGCTTGTCGAGTTGCAATTGTCGGTGCAGGCAAAATGTCACGATTGTTGGTACAACACTTGGTTTCCAAAGGCGCTGTGCAACTGAGGATTTTAAATCGCTCTCTGGAACGTGCAGAGGAATTGGCAAAGCAATTCTGTGAGCACCCAATCCAAACTCATCCACTCTCGGAAATGATGACAGTCATTGCTGAAAGTGATTTGGTGTTTACAAGTACTTCTGCTACAGAGCCAATACTTGACCGCGCCAAATTAGAAATGATTTTGGAACCGAACAGACCTTTGATGTTATTTGATATTTCCGTGCCGCGCAATGTCCATACCGATGTGAACCAACTGGCAAATGTCCAAGCTTTTAATGTGGATGATTTGAAGGCGGTGGTGGCGCAAAACCAAGAAAGTCGTCGCAGGATGGCGCAGGAAGCCGAGGGGCTTCTAGAAGAAGAAGTGTCATCTTTTGATGTGTGGTGGCGATCGCTCGAAACTGTCTCTACTATCAGCTGTTTACGCGATAAAATCGAAACTATTCGCGAACAAGAATTAGAAAAAGCTTTGTCAAGATTGGGTTCGGAATTCGCGGAAAAGCATCAAGAAGTGATTGAAGCTTTAACGCGAGGAATTGTTAATAAAATTTTACACGATCCGATGGTACAGCTGCGAGCTCAGCAAGATTTGGAAGCAAGACGTCACTGTATGCAGACCTTGCAAACACTGTTTAACTTGGATGTCGAGAAGCAGTTTAGCTAACAATTAGTCAGGAGTCAAAATTCTGTCAGATTGGTCGATGATTCCTCAAATACTGCGTAGGTTTTGTATTTTCAGTTTGGAGTCTGGGTTTGGGGTAAAGGACTTTTCTTCCCTTTCCCCTTCCCCTTTGGCGCATGACTTCTATTTTGGCATTTTTATCTAGCCAGAGTAATTTAAGAGCGTTAGATACTTTAGTTAAGTGGGCATTCTATAATAGGAACATGAAGATGGGAATCAAGTAAAGGTATAAATTATTGCGATGAGCGTGTCCCAACTCTAACCTATTGCAGTGTTTGCACACCCGTATTGCCTCAGCAGATAAATTTCCAAAATCTGAGCAGTCTTATCCTCAGGCTACTTTTTGCTCAAGTTCCAACAATGTAAGATCAATCTTCTCAGTTCTTCCCGACATGATTAAAACTGTAGTGTATCTACGTATAGATCAGATTCAATTCAACAATATACTGAAACTAGTTTGTATGATTAAATACCTTTGCACCGAGTATTATGAACGAGTTTCTGCCAATTCAATTTAAATTCAACATCTCTGGCTTTCTAAAGTTAAGCTTATTAACGCCGTTCATGTCGCTTTTGCTTGGAGGTTATACTCAGGCAAATGCTCAATCTGCTCCCAAAGGTGAAGTGATCTCGATTCCACCACAAGAAGCATATTTTATCCAAAAGAGGACGCACGCAACGTCTGGCAGCTATGACTCTGGCTCACAACATAGGAATACTTCGGGTAATAGGACTGCATTACCACGTGTGACTAACAACTGGAAAAATGATCAGAACCTTGCAAAGAAGGCTAATTCCGTTATTAGAAACGACTACACCTCTAGATAGACCTAAATGCGAGAGTTAGGAGTGAGGAGTTTTGTTGAAGACCTCCAAAACCTGTCGGCAAAACTGTTTTAGCTTGTTCTGTACTTCTAGTGAGGGCTGAACCTCACCCAAAAAACCCCAGCTTTCCACAGTAGAAAGTCGCCACTGTTCACCAAGGTGGTTAAATCCAGCAACTTCCACACCTATTGCACGATGGATGCTGTTTAGGGGATCTTGATGAAACCGGATTTGAATCAAGATACTGTGGCTGCGCCAGGATTTGCTGATACCAGGAAAGTGAAACCCAATGTCGATAGAATCGGGATCGACTAATTCCCTGGTTTGCGGGTCATTTTTCCAGGGTTTGAGATCGGATCTCCCATCAGGAAACTCAAATTTGAATAAATTAACTACGGTAGCAATCTTGCTGGCGAATTCAAGGTTTGTTGCCATCTCAGCTGCGTTCACGAAAAACACTCCTATATTGTGTTAGTTATTTTTAAATGTGAAGACAGAAAAACCGCCAGAAGGGTTATTATATGTTATGCTAGCAAATTAAGACTCTTTCAATTTAGCAACTGAAAATTCGATTTTTCTCGCTGACTGCCCTCAAGAACGGTAAATGAGATCTTGAGGTATTCTGACTCCTGTATTCTTAAAAGAATTTTAGCCAAAATCCGTAGCCCAAAAGAACGAGAAATTACACCCTTCGTTCTAAAATTACATCAGTACAAAAATCAGTTCAGCTTATGGCGCGTCAACGCTCTGTTTTTTCATTAATTCTAGTAATTTTGGCAACATTCCTGATGAGTTGTGGGGGTCCTAGCGTCGCTACAGCACCTCCAACCTATACATCAGTTCAACTACAGCGAATTCAGGAGTACGCACCTGATATTCTAGCTGTACGCGATCGCTCACAAGAACTACAAAAACTGATCCAGGCGGGACAATGGACAAATGTCGGTAATTTTATCCACGGACCGATAACAGAAGCAAAGTTGAACATGACTTATATTGCTGCCAATCTCCTACCTCAAGACCAAGAAACAGCACGTAAGGTGATCCGGAATTTACTTGACCACCTGATTAAGCTTGATCAAGCATCTGTAGCAGGCAACTCTCAAACAGCCTTGAATAACTACCAAGCAGCTTATGCAGATATTGACAAATTTCTGCAACTCCTTCCTGAAACTAGGAGTCAGGCAAAAGAAAGTTGATAGACATAGTCGTGAAAATTAATTATACGTTCGCTGAAATCCTTGGTAGGAGCGTATTGCAATACGCCCCTACATGATTCCTGGAGATCTCTAATGTTTAACTATGTTAGTTGTTGGTAGTGCAGTCAGTTGTCAAAAATTACAACTAACAACTAACAAACCATGAATGTAGTCATTATCGGTTGTGGTATCGTTGGGGCGGCGATCGCCTACGAACTGAGTCAGGTTAAAGATCTGAAAGTGACGGTTGTTGATAGACAACCATCTCCCTCACTCCCTCCCACAAATGGAGAAGAAGAAGGATCAAATCATTTATTCCCAGCTTCTACAGGCGCGGCGCTAGGAGTTTTGGTAGGCATCATGAGCCCCAAAGTTAAGGGTAGTGCTTGGCAGATGCGACAGACTAGCATCCAACGCTATGAAACTTGGATACCAGAACTTGAGTCCCTCACAGGTCGAATAATCCCTTTCAACCGCCAGGGAATTCTCAGCCTTTGCCTAGAGCAAGAGGATTTAGTAAAATGGGGAGAACTCGCAAAAGTTCGCCACTCTCAAGGCTTGCCCTTAGAAATATGGGACACTGCGCAACTCAAAAAAGTCTGCCCTCAGGTAGAACATGGAAAAGTTATTGGCGCTGTCTATTCTCCAAGCGATCGCCAAGTTGATCCAACGGCATTAACATTAGCCCTAGTTGATGCTGCAAGGCACTACGGTGTGACTTTCAAATTCGGCGTTGATGTTTTGGGATCTGAATTGCCTCCCCATGAACACGGAGTGGGCGAACAACTTTGCCACCAAATTGAAACCACAGCAGGAACAATATCTGCCGATTGGTTTGTCGTCTCAGCTGGACTAGGTTCCTGCTTCCTAACCTCACAATTAAAGCAGATGGTTGACATCCGCCCTGTGCTAGGACAAGCTTTGCACGTTCGTTTAGGCTATTCTTTAGGGAATCCTGACTTTCAGCCAGTCATCACTGGTGATGATACTTACATAGTTCCTGTAGGTTATGGAGATTACTGGGTGGGTGCAACGCTTGAGTTTCCCAGCAATGGTCAGGAGATATCACCCGACAAAAAACTGCTGGAGTCTGTCAGAAAAGCCGCAATTAGGTTTTGCCCAGACCTCTCCAAAGCAACGACTATTCGCACTTGGTGGGGGTTACGCCCCCGCCCCGAAGAACGCCCAGCACCGATTATTGGTAAATTGCCAGGATTTAGTAACGTTCTCCTCGCTACTGGACACTATCGTAATGGCGTTTTACTAGCACCTGCCACATCAGACAAGATTCGTGAGATGATTACAGCAGGAGTCAGGAGTCAGGAGGAGGCAGCGCGTTGGGCGGCTTTGCCGACTTGAAGCGACTGCCGTTCAGGAGTCAGGAGTCAGGAATAACAAACTTCTTTTGCGTCTCGGCACGGCAAATTTTAGATTGCCGGAGGCATGCCTTGTTTTTGCGTGATACTTTTAAATGAAATGTCAATAACAGAAAAGAAAATTAAAGTTGGGTTGTTAGAATGGTTTTATCGCGAATCTCTACCGATTGGTACAACTGACTTACTACCAGTATTATTGCTGCATGGTTTACCGTCGCAAAGCTACAGTTGGCGGAATATCATGCCTGCTTTGGCAGCACAAGGGACAAGGGCGATCGCACCTGATTGGATTGGTTATGGCTTTTCATCAAAGCCTGAGAGAAGGGATTTTGCCTACACTCCTGATGCCTTCATGACAGCTTTAGAGGCATTTATAAAAGCTTTAGAAATAGAACATTTCTCCTTAGTTATTCAAGGCTTTTTAGGTTCAGTGGGACTACAATATGCCTTGCGTCACCCAGAACAAATTGCCAACATTGCTATACTTAATACACCAATTTCAACGACAGCAAAAGTACCTTGGAAAATTCAACAAATGGGTTTACCTTTGGCAGGGGAAATGATTACCCAAGACCCCTTACTGGTTGACCGTACCCTAGAAGGTGGTAGCCGATACCGCATAACAGATAAGGATTTAGATGTTTATCGCAAACCATTTTTAAAAAGTTCTGCTGCAGGGCGAGCCCTCCTAGCAACTATTAGGAATTTGCAGTTAAAGCCAGCAATGACAGAAATTGAATCTGGTTTTAAACAATGGCAACAACCAATATTAATTTCATGGGGAATGATTGACCCTTGGCTCAGCGTAGATATGGCGCAAAATTTTGCCAATTCAGTCCCCCAAGGAGAATTAATCAAACTTAACAATGTTGGGCATTACCCTCAAGAACATTACCATGAAACGATTCTTGAAGACCTTTTGCCCTTTGTTCGTCGTTCTGGATCGAGTTGATTCTGATATTATTAAACCCTTAATTTCATCCTAATTTCATTCCCATCTGCCAAGCTAAAAAGTAACTCTATATGTTACTACTCTAGCTAGCTAGAAAGTGCGAAATGTAATTAGGAAACTTTGGGGTAATAATTATGCAACTCCTAAATTTGAGAAACAGTATTTTGACATTTACCTTGGTGGCGATCGCCTCACTTTTATCTGGTGTGCTGACAGCCTGTTCCACAACTGCTTCCCAAAACCAAGCCCAAGCCCAAAACACCACCGGGATCAACGCCAGTGACAATAAACAGATGAACCACGGAAGCGGTATGCATCACGGCAGTGACATGAATCACAGCATGATGATGGATTTAGGTCAAGCCGACGCTAACTATGATTTGCGGTTTATAGATGCGATGACTCCTCATCATCAAGGGGGAGTGTCCATGGCTAAAGTTGCTTTACAAAAATCTCAACGCCCACAAATTAAAAAGCTAGCAAACGACATCATTGAAGCACAAAACAAGGAAATCGCTCAGATGAAAAGGTGGCGACAAGCTTGGTATCCCAAAGCAGGAGATCAGCCAGTAGCCTATGATGCCCAGATGGGTCACATGATGGAGATGTCACCTGACCAAATGAAAGGCATGATGATGAGCATGGATTTAGGTACAGCCGATGCACAGTTCGATCTACGTTTTCTCAACGCCATGATTCCTCACCACGAAGGAGCTGTAACAATGGCTCAAGATGCTCTGAAGAAGTCTCAGCACCCCCAAATCAAGAAACTGTCTGAAAACATTATCACTTCGCAACAGACTGAAATTCAGCAAATGAAGCAATGGCGAAAAGCTTGGTATAACAAATGAGCTAGTAGATCTGTCAAAGTCAAATTTCATCCTAATTTCATTTGTCAATGAAAAACTGAGTGATGAGTGCATCTAACGCTTAGAAGCACGCATTCGTGTTTTGAATTCCTTGCCCTCGGTACTCCAGGACTTTTGATCAAGATGCCTAACTGTTACCGTTCCCAACCACATAGAGCAATTCATTGTATTTCTGGGACACTTCTCTCACTTTTTATACTGTCAGTTCCCGCAGTTGTTTTAGCCCACGGCGGACACGGAAACGAATTTCAAGAAGGCTCAGATACAACCCAAGCAACTGGTTCTATTCAAGTTGATTCTGAAACAGCAAAACGGCTAGGAATTAAAGTTGAGAAAGTCGAAAACCAACGGCTAGCGGTTGGGATTAGAACTACCGGACAGATTGAAACTCTGCCTAGTCAAAGAGTGGAAGTGACTACCCCAATTTCAGAATCGCAAGTGGTAGATCCCGACAACCAATGCCCATGAGGTGCGAACTCTGTTACCTGGATGAAATTGTCGGCGATTTAACTGAGGAGTTTGAAGCGATGGCATTTTCCGCTCTTGTGACGCTGAAATCTTCAATCCGGGTATCTCAACCTCTAAATGTCGTCGGCGATTCTGATCAGCTTTATCGTCTGGTTTCTAACTTAATCGTTAATGCGATTAAATATACACAAAAAGGGGGGAACGTAACTGTTGTCTTAGATCGCAATGATCATCATGCAGTGATTCAGGTTCAAGATACTGGTATTGGCATTCCCCAAGAGGATCTTAAGAGGATTTTTGATCGCTTCTACCGCGTGGATAGCGATCGCTCTCGTAGTAATGGCGGTTCTGGATTAGGTTTGGCGATCGCCCAGGCAATTGTTCAGGCACATCACGGCAGCTTGAGTGTGCAAAGTGAATTAGGTACAGGTAGCACTTTTATCATTTACTTACCCAGGGTAGTGGTGTAGGGTGGGCAGTGCTTATGTATTTTGCTGACTACATCCAAGTTTTGGTACGCACTGCCCACCCTACGTGTCGTTCAAAAATCAAATATTAGTCCTATAGAACCTGCGTTCAATGCAAAAATGTAAAAGAAAGTAGGGTTTCCAAGAGATTCCGATTTTCAACTACACTCAAAAAAGGCAGGTTATGATTCATGGCTTATTCCTGGTTTAAAGCGTTTCACTTGATCGGCATAGTCGTTTGGTTTGCCGGTTTGTTTTACCTAGTACGTCTTTTTATCTATCACGTTGAAGCCAACCAAGAACCAGAACCAGCACGCACGATCCTGAAGAATCAGTATCAGATCATGGAAAAACGTCTCTACAGCATCATCACAACTCCAGGGATGCTGGTGACGGTAGCAATGGCGATCGGTTTACTGACTACCGAACCAGAAGTTCTTAAAGAAGGCTGGTTGCACATCAAACTGCTGTTTGTCGTCCTTCTCATTGGCTATCATCATTACTGCCGTCGTCTCATGAAGCAGTTGGCAGAAGACAAATGCGCTTGGAATGGTCAGCAGTTGCGTGCTTTGAATGAAGCACCTACTGTGATGTTGGTGGTGATTGTATTGCTAGCTGTTTTCAAGAATAATCTACCTACCGATATCACAGTTTGGGGCATTGTTGCCCTGATTGTTGCTATGGCAGCGACTATTCAGCTTTATGCCAGAAAACGCAGGCTAGATAAGGAAAAACAGACGACAGAAATGACGCAAGTTCCACAACAGTAGAGTGGGGGAGTAGCGTGTTTCTTTCATTTGTAGGAGGTAATGTGCCGCCAGTGCAGTGTTCCTAATCTATAGCTAACCAGACTTTTGCGCCTACAAAAAAAAGCTCTCCTGTGGTTTACCAACCAAGAGAGCTTTTATGTGGTGTGAGGAGCAAACGAAATGTTCGCTTTCTATTAGCATAGCAAAAGAATGTGACTTTTTTATGACAATTTAGTGTAAATCGGGGTAGAAAAATATGAGTCTATTTGACGATGCACTAACTGAAGTTGGTGATAGTGATTTTTTAGCTAAAGTTTTGGAAATCGCATGTTACGACTCAAACCGATTTAAACAATATGCCAATAATGTTAAAATCTCTAAATCTGCTACTAAATGGAATAGAGAAGATGCAGCTCATGAGGTCATATGGCAAGCTTCTTCTAAGATGACAATGCAAGGCAGTATTGCAGGACTTCCTGGTGGTTTAGCCGGATTAGGTGCTAGTGCAGCTGATCTGAGTTCCTTAATATATCACATGACAGAGATGTGTGGTGTACTTGCAGAAATTTACGGGTTAGATACCAGTGATGATAGAGTGAAGAATTTTGTATTGGCTGGTGTTTCAGGAGAGTCCAACCTCATGGAAAAAACATTTAAAATTATAGAAGAAATTGGCAGTGGTGTTGCCAGAGAAGTAGCTTTAAAACCTTTAGTGAAAACTCTCTTAGTACCTATACTTAGAGCATTAGGGATTAAGGTTGGTGTTACAGGAGGAATAAAAATGGCAGAGTTAATTCCTGTTGCAGGAGCTATTGTTGGTGCTGGAACAAATTGCTGGATGGTAAATGAAACAGGATATAATTTTTTAAAAAAGCTGAAATGAATTATGAATTATGAATTATGACTCCTAACTCCTAACTCCTAACTCCTGACTCCTGACTCCTGACTCCTGACTCCTAACTCCTAACTCCTGACTCCTGACTCCTGACTCCTGACTCCTTACAAAAAGATTCGCCTAACGAGTTGCCACATTATCTCGGCAGGAATACTCAACTTACCTCGGCTATTTGGCTGAGAATGCTTGGGCAATCACACATAACGTTTATAAAGCCTTCATGAATTATGGGAAGTTGATTTTGTAAATTAAGTAGCAAATGAGACATACCAAGTTGCAAGGGATACATTAGCTACTTATTTTACTTGAATTGATTTATGAGACAAGGTAGAACATTTACACTTCATAGGGATGAGGAGTTCACGTAATATTTACGTGCATCATTCCAGAATACTATTAATATTTAAGTAATAAGTTTTTGATACCTGAAGTCAGATGTGGTAATCAGCATGATTATTGCTGGTTGACTCTGACAATTCTATCTTAAACTTAATCACTAATGATGTCATGTTGATAACATAACCAGGGAAAGACAATAGACATGGAAAGAAGAAAGCATAGTAGGCGAATTGCTTCAAGGCTGATCCCGCGTCTCTCGCGTTTTACAGCCTTGATTGCTTTTCTAGCTACTCTCCTCGTGCTGCTTGGAGGATTTTTTCAATTTACTCTTGCATCGGATGATCAGCAACCCAACGCTGAATTAAATATTCAACAATTAACGAGTTGTTATGCTTTGGGAACTGATGCTATTGGCATAGGAGATATCCAAGGAGGAAAGAAAATTTATCAGAATTGTTTTACTCCGGACGCAACGATCACTGCCATTTTCCCTGATGGAACGACTGTGATACGCAACGGGCCAAATTCCTGGGCGGATTACGTTGCTTCGGTATTCCAAGGGAATCGCTATGTAGCTACGCAACACCTAATGGGTACGATTAACACTATAGTCACAGGCAATACTGCAACGATGACTTCTTACCTACTGGCTACTCACAAACGTTCTGATACTAGTATTGATGTCGCGAATGGCACTTATACAGATCAGGTCATTAACCAAAATGGAAGTTGGAAAATTTACAATCGCACACTCAAACTGATTACCTTCCTGAACCTTGCCTCTCCACCCAGTTCTCCACAAAATACTCATTAAGAAGTAATTACTAGTACTCTCCAATACGGTTTAGATCAGATGTGGGAGTTGTGGGAGGTAAAGAAGGTGAAGAAAATATGACCCCCCACACTCCCTCAATCTGACGGGCTGCATGGAATGCAGATCGTAAATTCTGTGCCTTCTCCCAGCACAGACTCACAAGTTAAACTACCGCTATGTGTTTCTTCCACAATTTGCCGACTGATAGATAATCCTAATCCTGTACCTTCACCTATTCTTTTGGTAGTAAATAGGTGGTCAAAAATGCAGGATTTCACCTCTTCTGGCATTCCATTACCATTGTCTTGAATCTTAATCACCACACTTCGCTTATCTTCACTGACTTTAGTTTCAATAGTAATAGTATTGGCTTTTATTTCCGTCGAAGGACGACCAGAGTGTGATTCTTCTAACGCATCAATCGCATTTGCCAGAAGATTCATAAACACCTGATTTAATTGCCCTAAATAACAGTCTACAGATGGAATATTGCCATATCTTTTGATAACTTGAATTGCCGGACGATGGGGCTGAGCCTTGAGGCGATGTTGTAAGATCATCAAGGTGCTTTCTAGCCCATCGTGGATATTTGCTGAGGCTTTAGAAGTGGTGTCAGCACGGGAGAAAGTCCGGAGGGAAGTGCTAATGCTACGAATGCGATCGCATGCAACTTCCATTGATGAAAGCATCTTAGGTAAATCTTCCAGTAAATATTCTAAATCAATATCCTCTGCATTCTGCATGATTGTTGGGCTGGGGTTAGGCAGTTCTTCTTGATATATTTGTAAGTGATTAATTAAATCTTTAACTGAATCCATCGCATTATTAATAGTGCCGACAATAAACCCAACAGGGTTGTTAATTTCGTGTGCCACCCCGGCAACTAAATTACCAAGAGAAGACATTTTTTCTTTTTGAATCAATTGCAGTTGTGCTTGCTGCAAATCATTGAGAGACTGTTCTAGTTGTCGAGATTTTTCTTGCTCTCGCCCATATAGACTGGCATTTTCGATAGCAATTGCTACTTGGGAAACTAAGACTTTTAAGATTTCTACTCTTTCTTGTGCAAAAGCGGCTACAGTCAAGTTATTTTCTAAGTAAATTATTCCCATGAGCTTGGATTGATAAAAAATTGGCAAACAGATAATTGATTTAGTCTGGAATTGCTGAATATAAGTATCGGTGTTAAATATTTCATCGACAGTCGCATCATTTAAGACTAGATTATGTTTAGTTCTGAAAACGTAATTGACGACAGAAATTGGTAAATCATGACTGGTTTCCAAAGGAATAGATTGTAAAACTGTCACTACGTCACCATCGGCAATACCTGTGGCTTCTATGTAAAGTTGCTCGTTTTTGATTAGTAATAGCACGGCTTTTTGAGCAACGGCATTTTCTAGGATAATTTTGATTAACTTATTCAATAAGTTTTTCAAAACAATTTCACTGGTAATTGCTTGGGAAAGTTTGACGAAGGTACTGACATCTAAAAAGTTGCCTAAATCATTATTTTGAGTAGTATTTATGGTGTTTATAGTAGTGATTTTCGTGAAAGATAGTGCCCTCTCTTGAGCTTCATTTATCCGGGTTTGTGCTACCAAAAAATGGTGTTTAGATTCTAAATGTTGAACTTTTGCTACAGATCCCCAATTTATATATTTATAGTATGATTTAGTCATATAGACCTGATAAATAATTTCTTTACCCAAAGATTTATAGAAATCTCCTGCCAACTCATAAGCTAATGCTTCTTCTTGGATGTAACCGTTTTCAGCAGCACCATTGATAGCGCGATCATAGTCATCCATCGCTTGATAATTCTGACCGATGACACGATGAATTTCTGCTGCTACCAAATAAAATTTGTGCAAGTGATTCGTTGGGGCATGAGTAGCCCAGAGTTCCATCTTTTTCTGATTTTCTCGTACTTTCTCAAGCAGGGAATTCTGCTCATCCTCAGGAACTGTAGAATAGATTGCTAACCGTACCAGAGAATCATAAAAATAGAATAGAGGAACAACGAACAGTCCTGTGACCCCACCTAAAGAGTTTTCTGCCCTTGCTGCATTATCTAGAGCTTGAGGATATTTCCCAAACAGATAACAGAGCATGAGCTTGTTGACAAATAAGTGGTTCATTGTGTAAAGGTCGTTGGCTTGCTCATGAAGTGGTAGCATACGTTGTTCATCGTAGGCTGGACCAGTTAAACACCATGACAGTTTTGAACTTTCTTTTCTCAAGTTCAAAACTGTCTGCCAATATATTTGATTCCAAGTCAGAGCTACTTGTTGCTTGATTTTGCCCAGTGCTTCACAGTAAGCTGCTAGTTCCCTTTCCATCTCCCCAAGTTCCTTCCCACTCCAAAATGAGTGATAAGGATAGATATAACCACAATAGCCAGCATATTCTAAGTCGCCGGTTTCCAAACCACTAGAATAACCTGCGATCGCCGATGAGAATGTTTCCCTAACATGCTCTTTCCAATGAATCACATGGGCACTAACAACTGTCAAAATCTTAGCCTTGAGTTCTCGAGTATTAAACCGTGACACCAAATTCAAAGCTAGTTTGCCAAATTCATACCCAGAATCAATTTCGCCTCTCACGCCACAAAGAATTAGCCCATAAATACTATAGCCATAAGCAGACACAGCAGTATTGCCATCTTTGATTGACAAATTGACCATTTTACAGGCAATTATCGGCACCATTTCTGGTGCAGTTTGGAAGCCAGCAGGAAGGACGCCCATTAAAATCTTCATAGCTGCAATATTTTCAGCTTTCTTCATGGTGGGTAAGCTAATTAAATCAGCAATTGCTTTCCCATTTAAATTAGCAGCAACTTCATCCATTCCTTGTTCGATATCAGCGGATGTGGCTTGTTGCGGAAAGTTTACTCCTAAGAGTTGCAACACTGAACGGGCGATCGTGATCGCTTCCAACTGTTTACTCTGGACTATACAGGCTATAATCTGAACTTCATAGACTTTCACCTTTTCTAATAGTGTTTTTGCTTGTTGCAGTACAGTATCAGCTAGTTGTTCCAGTTGCTCAAAATCGCCGTTCAGGTAAGCAGCTTCTACTGCTGATTCATACAGACGGCACGTTAATTCATACTGACTTTTCCAGCTATCATCTGCTAACAATCCTATTCCCACACTTAAATACCTGACCGCATCTGTATAAGCGGTAGAAATTTGAGCCTTACGTCCAGCTATCAGATTCAACTGTGCCAATTGATGACGGTCAATCTGCTGAGTCATTAAATCTACACCATAATTCAACTGATTGACAATATCAAAGATATACGACTCTAATTCCTCAGTAGGCGTATTTTGTAGGATCAATCTCCCAATTTTTTGGTGAATACTTTTTTTCTGATCTTCAGGAATCAGAGAATAAGCCGCTTGCTGAACTCGATCATGTAAAAATTTATAACCTACCTGTGAACTATCGAATGTGAGATGAGTCGCTTCTTCTTGCTTAAATACTAATGGAATGCGGTAAGTGTCACTCAAAGGAAGAATAAGCCCGGCTTGTAAAGCTGAATAAAGTTCACTCGCTGTAGTTGATGGTGACTGTTCATTAACAATTGACAACACATCTAGAGTGAATCTATCACCCATACAAGCTGCTATTTTCAATAATTTCTGTGTATCTTCTGGTAGCTTTTGAATACGACTTGCTACCAGTTCCACCACACTCTTCTCAGTAATGCCAATTGCCTGAATTTCTGATAAATCCCAATTCCACGAGGCGTAATTAAAGTCGAATCTTAAGAGATCCTCTTGATAAAGTGCCTGAAGTAATTGTGTGATAAAAAATGGGTTTCCACCCGTCTTATTATAGATTAGTTGAGCTAAAAACTGTAATTTGTGGCTTTTGTTCAATGTATCAGTAATCAACTGAGTCACATTTTTCAAATCTAACGGTTGTAAAACAATATTATTAACAACCGTGCCACTCTTCTGAATTTCTTCGATAGTGTGCATCAAAGGGTGGGTGAGACTAACTTCATTATCTCGATACGCGCCAATGAATAACAGATATTTATTGTCAGGATCACTCATCAGTAGTTCCATGAACTTCAGTGTAGCTGAATCTGCCCATTGCAAGTCATCTAGAAATATGACTAGAGGATGCTCATGTGAAGTAAAGACGTGAATAAATTCTTTAAAAACGCGGTTAAATCTGTTTTGTGATTCCGTTGCGCCTAATTGCGCCACCTCTGGCTGTTTACCAATGATTAATTCCACTTCCGGAATCACATTAATAATCACTTGCCCATTTTCCCCTAAAGCTGCTAAAATTCTAGTACACCATTTTTGTAAAATATCAGTGTTTTCAGTTAGTAACTGGCGCATTAAATAACCAAAAGCTTGAATCAATGAAGCATAAGGAATATTCCGTTTAAATTGGTCAAACTTACCGCTGATAAAGTAACCCCGCTTTCGGGTTATAGGTTTATTAACTTCATTAACTACAGCTGATTTGCCGATCCCTGAATAACCTAAAACTAAGATTAATTCACTGCTTCCATTAGCTACACGTTCAAAAGCTGCTAATAATTCTGTTACCTGTCTTTCTCGACCATACATTTTTTGAGGGATTAACAACTGACTCAAAATATCTAAACTTCCTGCAATAAAATCAGTGATATTTCCTTTGGTTTCTAATTGCTCAAGACAATTTTCTAAATCCGCTAATATTCCCGCAGCACTTTGATATCTATCTTCCGCATTTTTTGCCATCAGCTTCATAACAATTTCTGAGATAGCACGAGGAATTTTTGTGTCTAATGAATGCAGCAGTACGGGTTGACCAGCAATGTGACTGTAAACTATCTCTAAGGGATCACTGCTTTCAAATGGCAATTTTCCAGTAATCATTTCATACAAAGTCACACCTAGAGAATAAAAATCTGTGCGATAGTCAAGGTTGCGATTCATCCTCCCAGTTTGTTCGGGAGACATATACGTGAGAGTTCCTTCGATGGAGTTGAGAGTGCTAAATTGATGATTTTCTTTATTCAGGCGGGAAGCAATACCAAAGTCAGTGAGTTTAATCATTCCAGTTTGCTCGTTAATGATGATATTGCTGGGTTTGATATCTTTATGAATAATTTGGTTTTTATGCAAATAATCTAAGACTTTGGTCAGTTGAATAGCAATGTTCAAACATGTTATTAGGTTAAGTTGTGTTGTTTGCAGTAGTTCTGCTAAAGAGTTTCCGCCAAAATCTTCTAATAACAGTCCCAAACGATGCTCAAAGGCTTTTATGCTCACGACTTTCACTATGCCAGGGTGATCTAGATCTTTCTGGATGTGATATTCCTGTTTAAGGCGAGTCATCGCTTCCAGGGTAGGATATTCAGCTAGTAAAAGCTTGAGGATTGTTGGCTGCTGGTGGTGTGGAACCCGTATCCGATAGACAATCGTTTGGATACCTTCATGGAGGGTGGAAATAATTTGGTATTCAAAGGGAGTTGACATATATTTTTGGGTATAAAAAGTTACAAAGATCTCTTCTCTATTGGAAGAGAGGCTTCTTGTTTATTATTCCCACTAATTGCTCAAATATAAAAATCTACAGGAATCTAAGGTGAAAGCCCTCTGGCTGGATGTACAGGTAATTAACCGCAGAGGCGCAGAGGACACAGAGAGATTTAGGTAAAATCTATGCAGGATAAAGGTTTGGTAATAGCGATAGCAAAAACGATAAACTGAAAAATATTTGTGGATTGTCGAAGCAAGATGGAATAGCATACTTTTTGGAGTTAAATTTTAAAGATGTCTAACACGCTATATGATCGCGATTTTCAACTCTGGATTGAGCAAACGATTGGGCAATTAAAGAATCATGAATTTGAGTCGCTGGATATTCAGCATTTGATTGAGGAGTTGGTTGACTTGGGCAAATCTGAAAAGAATGCGTTAAGAGGAAATCTCATGATTTTATTGGCGCATTTACTCAAGTTGAAAATACAGCATGATGTCCCCGATAGCATGAAAGTTAGTTGGTATAGTTCGGTTCTGGAACATCGTCAGCGAGTACTCAATAATGTGGCAGATACACCTTCGCTCAAAAGCTATTTGGTAGAAGCAGTGGAAAAAGCCTATCCAGGTGGGCGAAAACTGGCAATAAAGGAGGGGCAGTTGGCGAAGTTTGGGGTGCGTGTACCGGAAGAAAGTGAGTATCCAATAATGTGTCCTTTCTCTATCGCGCAGATACTAGATGAAGACTTTTACGGGCTGTAGCTTCTATTGTGAAAATGTTAAATCGCCCAATCACCGATTCGCCAAAAGTGATCACGTTTATATTTAATCTGTGCTTAACTTTCCACCGAATCTTCTGAATTATCTTCAGGAAAAACAACATCTTCATACAGCAGAGAAATCGGACAGCGGAAATCAACGCTCGTAAAATGAACCTCTAGTTCTGTTCCGTTAATAATTGTTTCTTCAAGTGAATAAATTGTGAGTTCCCATTTCCCTCTCTCGTTGATTCGGGAACACTCCACATTCATGCGATCAACTTCAATCAAAACGTATTCGTTTAAAGTTTGAATTTTACGGTAATGTCTAAATTTTTTACCACGATCAAATGCTTCTGTTCCAGGTGATAGCACCTCGACAATTAAAGAGGGATGATAAATAACTTTACGGGCGTTGAGATCGCGACTGTCACAAGTCACCATCACATCAGGATAGTGAAAAGGCCCGTTTGGCGAAACCCCCACTTTGGCATCTGCCATAAAGACTTTACAGCCTTTACTTCGCACTTTATTTTTGAGTGCAGAGGCTAAATTCAAGGCAATGGAGTTATGGGGCAGAATTCCCCCTGTCATCGCAAAGACTTCCCCATTCATGTATTCATACTTAATGGGTTGTTGTTCTTCCCATTCCAGATACTCCTGGGGAGTCATCAATTGGGGTTGAGGTTGAGCGATCATAGGAAATTTGTCTTGGCTAAAGTTTATTTGGTTCTTCAGTACTGAAGAATTAGTGTAGCCCACCAAAACTCTCCCCTGCTCTCCTACTCCCTCATCTTGGCTTCACCACCAACACCGAACACTGAGCCTCCTCCACGACTTGACTACTCACCGAACCTTGGACAATCCGCGTCATACCAGTTAACCCACGACTGCCAATCACAATTAAGTCAGCCTGATAAATATTAGCAAGGCGAATAATCTCTTCTGCTGGTTCGCCTGTGACCATCTCTAATTCGCTTTTGACTGGCAATTGAGCTTGGTAAAATTGCAGGTGTTTTTCAACCTGTGAGTAAGATAGCGCTGGTGACTCTGGATGAGGACGATCAGCGGGTAGTTCTATTTGTGACTCTGACGTTGGAAATACATGACTGAGAATGACCTTGCAGTCTTTTGACAGAACCAATTCTTGCAAAATCTGGATCACTCTATCTGCGATTTCTGTATCGTCTAGAGCTACCAAAATAGTATTTAACACCGCTCTCGTCTCCTCAACAGTCAGTTCATAACATAATATAGGCAAAGATGATTGGCAGCTACGCCAACCATGCCCAATCTAGAGAATTAGTTAGTTTATGTAGGCTTAAACTTTTCGTTTGAAGCCATCAACTAACTTTTAGCAAAAGTAAGCAGGAAAAAATTAAGAATTTAGAATTAATCTTCCTTTTGAACTCGGCGTCTGACTGAATCAGCATGGGAGGGCAAACCTTCCGTAGTTGCCAGCACATCTATTGCACTCGCAACTTTTTCCAGTGCGGTTTGGGAGTATTGGATGATACTGGAATGTTTCAAGAACGTTTCGACACTCAATGCCGAGGCATAGCGGGCAGCACCAGAAGTTGGTAAGGTGTGGTTTGGTCCAGCCAAATAGTCTCCTACAGCTTCTGGGGTAGAGTAGCCCATGAAAATTGCCCCAGCATGGCGGATGAGTGGAAGCAATTCCCAAGGATCTTTTACTTCTAGTTCTAAATGTTCGGGAGCAAACTCATTTGAGAATTCAGCCGCCGCTGCAAGTGATTCTACAACCACAATTAAGCCATAGTGGGCGATCGCCTTTTCGGTGTCTTCTCGACGCGGGTGATCAATGAGTTGTCTTTCCACAGCAACTTTTACGTTCTTTGCCAAAGCTGTGTCTGTCGTTAACAAAATTGCCGCTGCCATTGGGTCGTGTTCTGCTTGTGCTAGCAAGTCGGTTGCAACATCTATTGGATTTGCTGTTTCATCGGCGATAATCAGCACCTCGCTTGGACCTGCTAAGGAATCGATTCCGACGATGCCATAGACAAGTTTTTTCGCTAGGGTGACATAAATGTTACCAGGGCCAGTGATGATATTAACTTTAGGAATCGTTTCTGTGCCGTAGGCTAAGGCCGCAATTGCCTGGGCACCCCCGACACGATAAATTTCCTGCACCCCAGCTTCTTGGGCAGCGACCAATACTGCTGGATTAATTGCCTTTCCGGCTCCTGGTGGTGTTAAAATCACCACACGAGGCACACCAGCCACAGCAGCCGGAATCGCATTCATTAGGACCGTACTTGGATAGGCGGCACGACCACCTGGCACATATAACCCTGCTCGATCTACAGGAGTGTAGCGTTTGCCTAGCACTACATCATCATCCCCAAAGTGTACCCAGCTTTTCGGAACTCGCTGGCGGTGAAACGCCTCAATTTGGCGGCAAGCGAGTCGAATTGCCTCAAGCAACTCCTTCGATACCTGTTGATAAGCGGCATCTAGTTCTGAGCCTGTCACGCGCAGTTCTTCTGCCTTGAGAGTTTGTTTGTCAAATTCCGCTGTGTAATGCAACACAGCTTTGTCGCCCTGGCGCTTCACTGCCTGCAACACTTCCCGCACTGTTGCTTCTTTGTGAAGCACCTGTTCATCATGGGTGCGCTCGCAGATCCGTTGTAGTTCGGCTCTGACGTCTGCCTGCTGAGTAATGATTCGCAGCATGGGGTAAGGACAATGCCAAATGATTGAAAATTTCTGAATGAGAATGAGTTTTGCTCCTTACCCACAGGGGTGCAAAGCTAATACTAACTCTCTCCTCTAGCTTAACCTGGATTTTTTTGATACTTCCATGACGAACAGCATTTGGTTGGCTTGAAAAAATGACTAAGTGGCTTATCACTGCTTGACTCCTGGCTTAATCTTTAAGAAAAACTAAGGGAATCTTTAGTCAGAAGCTGACGTGCCAATTTCCACTTCCCTCGCGCTTGACCAAGAACGGGGTGTCGGGTGTAGGATGTGGGGGAAGATGAACCGCACCCCAAATGGGTTTTCCCACACCATACAACCTTTTCATCCCTAGCCCATTCCTATTTACTCTTCATCTTCGTCAAAATCTTCGTCTTCGTCTTCGTCTTCGTCTTCATCTTCGTCTTCATCGAAATCTTCCTCATCAGCAAGAATGTCTACCGCATCGGCAATCAACTCATCCTCATCATCTAAAATTGTCTTATCTGCACGTCTATTGCCAAATCCTGATTCTCCTAAGGTTGGAGAATCTAAATTGTAGGTACGGGCTGTGCGGTCATCTAGCACCATATCTAATGGGTCATCGACTTCATCTAAGACACTGCTGCTCATATCAACAGCGTAGTCTTCGATCGCCCCTGGTTCTTCATAAGCATTGAAACCAGTACCAGCAGGAATCAATCGTCCAATAATGACGTTTTCCTTCAAGCCACGCAACCAGTCGGATTTGCCTTCAATTGCTGCTTCGGTTAAGACCCTTGTTGTTTCTTGGAAAGAGGCAGCGGAAATAAAGCTGTCTGTGTTCAATGAAGCTTTGGTAATACCCAACAAAACTGGGGTGTACTGTGCCCTTGCACCACCAGTGATTGCCATAGCCTCGTTCACTTGCTCAATTTGCCGCAGTTCGACCAATTCTCCGGGGAGCATGGTCGTGTCACCACCATCATCCACCCGTACTTTTGAGGTCATTTGGCGGACAATCACTTCAATGTGCTTATCAGCGATATCAATGCCTTGGGACTGATAGACTGACTGCACTTCATTCACCAAGAAGGTCTGTACCTTTTGCAAAGCGTAGCTAGTACAGGCGTAGACTCCTTCTTCAGAACCAAGGTTAAAAAAGAGTTCCAAAATTTCGTGGGGATTGGAAGGCCCATCGGTCAACATTTGTCCTGCTAGGACTTGGGCTCCATCTGGAATGATCAAATTTTGCCCCGGTCCAATTGTATAATCTGTGACAACTCCGTTGGGTTCTAGGACTTTAACTGCGATCGCTTCATCGCCATCGCCGTAAACCACCTTGGCTTCCCCTGGTCGCCGACATAGAACACACGCCTCTTTCGGCTTACGAGCTTCTAGAAGTTCCTCAATTCTGGGCAATCCTTGAATAATATCCCCAGTCTTAGCGCGTTCAAACACAAGCAACACCAAGTTATCACCACGCTGTACTAAATCTCCATCTTCTACCTGCAACACAGCCCCAGGACTGACGCGATAGGGACGACCAACACGAAGGGTGAGGGAATAAGCAGCAGGGGAGGCTAGGGAAGCGGAGGAATCAGCACCCCCTACTCCCTCTACTTCCCCTGCTTTCTTGACAGCCACCACTTGTCCCGATTCTTCGGCAAAAATTCCAGGAGCAAGTTCTGCACCCTCTACCAGCAAATCACCTACCTTCACCTTTGGCTTAGCATTAGTACTCATGGTGATCATGTCAGTATGACGCAACACCAAGCAGCGGCGAACTGTCTCGCTTCCTCGTTGTACCCCTCGCACAATACCACCTTCTTTGCACAAGATTTGGGTACGTGCGACTACTGATCCTGGTGCGATCGTGTCTCCATCCTCTACCTCTAGAGTTGTGTGGGTACTGCCTTGAGTGGCGTCAGCCGTGATGTCCCGACGAACTACCAAGGACTCCAAAATCACCAGTTGCAAGCGTTGGATTTCTATATCATCTGGATCGAGCACCAATTCAATATCTGCTGCTAGGGGGGAAGCGTTGTGGTCTTGTTCACCTTCCTGCTCAATCTCTAGCACCAGCTGAGTTCGCAGCAATTCTACACCCTCAACAGACTTGAC
>CAIVAU010000172.1 GCA_903903925.1 uncultured cyanobacterium | reverse complement strand
TCAATCCATAGTGGTTGAGACTGGGAACCATGCCTTCGGGAATAACCGCGCCCGTGCGAGAAACTCCGACAGTTGGATATTTAAGAGATATGGCAGAACCTCTTAAAGAATCCCATCGCCTTTAGGCATGGGAGTGTCAAAAATTAACTACTCGTAATAGAAGCGGCTAGTTCCGCTAAGCGTTCTTGCTGATCCTGAGAGATACAAGACTGAATAATTGTTTCCAAGTCGCCTTCCAAAACTCCGTTAAGCGGATAGTTATGATTAAGGCGGTGGTCGGTAACCCGATTATCTTTATAGTTGAAAGTCCGGATTTTTTCTGAACGTGACCCTGTACCCACTTGCGATCGCCGCATAGAAGTGACAGCCTCTTGTTGTTCGCGTAACTTCATCTCGTACAGCTTTGCCCGCAGGATCTGCATTGCCCGTTCTTTGTTTTGTAACTGGCTGCGCTCTTCTGTACAGAAAATACGAATACCTGTAGGTTTGTGGTACAAGTCAGCCGCCGTTTCTACTTTGTTCACGTTTTGTCCCCCAGCACCACCAGAACGAGCCGTGGACATTTCAATATCCTTTGGATCTATGTGGATTTCCACATCATCTACTTCTGGCATAATTGCCACAGTTGCCGTGGAAGTATGAACCCGTCCCCCAGCCTCTGTTACCGGCACACGCTGCACCCGATGTACTCCTGCTTCAAACTTCAGCTTGCTGTAAACGCTGTCACCTTGGATTTCCAAAATAGCTTCTTTAAAGCCACCCATTTCAGCCAAGGACTCGCTGATCAGCTTCACTTTCCAATGCTGAGTGTCAGCATAGCGAGAGTACATTCTGACTAAATCACCTGCCCAGATACTTGCTTCATCCCCACCAGTACCTGCACGAATTTCTAGCATGATATTTTTATCATCATTCGGATCGCGGGGTAGCAGTAGTACTTTTAGACGATTTTCTAGATATTCTATTTTCTGATCCAGTTCTCCCACCTCCAGCGCTGCCATTTCTTGCAACTCTGGATCGCTTTGAGCTTCTTTAAGTATCTGACGTGCCCCTACCAATTCTTCAGAGGTTGTTTTCCAAGTTTCATAAGTATCTACCACATCTTCCAAAGAAGAACGTGCCTTAGCAACTTTCTGATACTCATCCGGGTTTTTAGCAGTATCAGGGTCCGCAAGACGACGAGTCAACTCATTAAAAGTTTGTTCAACGGATTTTAGTTTCTCCAGCAGGTATGTTTCAGCCATGACGAGTGCGATCGCTCCTTAAAAAATAGCAAATTGGCTTGAGCATTAGACAAAACAATCGACCCAGCCGATGCAGGGTCGTCGTTAACAGCAAAAGCCTTCCCGCTACTTTTTCTTTCTGCCGCCTGTGGATTGACCTTCTGCCATACCGTATTTGCGGAGGAAACGCTCAACGCGACCTTCAGTGTCAATAATCTTCTGTGTACCAGTGTAAAACGGGTGGTTTCCAGACCAAACATCTACGTGTAGTTCTGGCTTAGCAGAACCAACAGTCATAACAACTTGACCGTTGCAGTACACCTTAGCTTCTGGATACCACTTAGGATGAATATCAGGTTTAGCCATTGTTCCTTTTGTGGTCTATCTATGATAATTATAACTCAGGAGTCAGGAGTCAGGAGTCAGGAGTCAGAATTTAGGAATCAGAAGAACAATTTTATTGGTAGGTAGGGTTTGAATGTTTGATGTTTTCTGTTTTAAATTCCACCTAAGAAAGCTAAAACTTCTACCAACGAGCCATTTACCAGTTCCACCGAAAGTATACTGACTCTTGACTCCTGAACGGCAGTCGCTCATGGGGGCAACCCCCAAGACCACGCTGCCTCCTCCTGACTCCTGACTCCTGACCTTAACGCTTCGAGTACTGAGGTGCTTTCCGGGCTTTGTGTAAACCGTATTTTTTGCGCTCCTTTGCTCGGGGGTCACGGGTGAGATAGCCTTCGGTTTTCAAAGGTGAGCGGTTATCTGGGTCGAGTTGACACAGGGCGCGAGCGACTCCTAGACGAATAGAATCAGCTTGTCCAGTCAAGCCACCGCCTTCAGCTTTCACTAAAATGTCATACTCATTTTCCAATCCCAGAGTTTCTAAGGGTGCTTTAATGACACCTAAGTAGTTAGCATTGAATTGGAAATAAAGGTCCCCTGGTTTGCCGTTGACAATCAACTGTCCGCCACCTGGAACTAAGCGTACTCGTGCTACGGCGGACTTGCGACGACCAGTCCCCCAGTACACAGCACGACCGCTATTGGTTTCTATTGCTTGCATTAGTTTTGTACTCCTGGAATTGTCTGAATATTTAACTCTTTGGGTTGTTGTGCTGCATGGGGATGAAGGGGTCCCGCGTAGACTTTCAGCTTAGTAAACAACTGCCGTCCCAAGCTATTCTTCGGCAGCATACCTTTAACGGCATGTTCCAAAATTCGTTCTGGTAGACGCTGTTGCAGCTTGGCAAAGGTTTCCGTCTTCATACCGCCAGGACGACCTGAGTGACGATGGTAAACCTTTTGGGTACGCTTTTTTCCTGTGACTACGACTTTTTCAGCATTAACCACAATAACGAAGTCACCTGTGTCCATATGAGGGGTATAGTGGGATTTATTTTTGCCTCGTAGAACTATGGCGATTTCACTGGCTAAACGACCAAGGCGTTGGTCCGTAGCGTCCACTACGTACCATTCATGTTCTAGGGTATTAACAGGAGGGAGGTATGTTTTTTCCATTTTTAGTTGTTAGTTGTTAGTTGTTAATTGCTAATTATTACCACTAACCAAAGATAAATTTAGGCTGGGTTTCGTACCAAATCTCTGGTCCAAAAGGAAAATCTGGATAGCCGACTCGTAACAAGCATAAGCCGTGGGCAGGTGCCGCATATTTTACTTCTTCTCGCCGTTCATCTTTCCAAAGGTTTGTAAAGCTAGCAAGTGTCCTTTGTCCGGAACCTACCTGCACCAGCATCCCCACCAATAGCCTTACCATGCCATATAAAAATCCATTTGCCTGAATTTCAATATGGAGAAATGGACCACTGCGATAACAATCTGCCACTTGCACCTCTACCCAGGAATGCTTGCGTGCTGAATTTGCACGATGGAAAGCAGCTAGGTGATGGTGTCCTACCAGAGGTTTGAGAGCAGCTTGAATCAGCAATTCCTCTAGGGGTGCATGATAATAATGCCAACTGAAGGGTCCAACGAACAAGTTGGGTAGTTCTTCAGTATATAGTGTGTAGCGATATCGTCGATACACTGCACTAAAACGAGCGTGCCAACGGTGATCTACACTTGCTGAAGCCCGAATTAGTATATCTTTGGGTAGATAACTGTTGAGAACTTTTGCCCATTTATGAGCCGGAATTCTACCTGTGGCGTCGAAATGGGCTACCTGAGCAGCGGCGTGAACTCCACTGTCAGTTCGTCCTGCGCCATGTAGTGTCACATGGTAACCCAGTATGGTAGAGATCGCTTTTTCGATCTCTTCTTGCACAGTCCGGTGATGTGATTGCCTTTGCCAGCCATGAAAATGAGTGCCCAAGTATTGGATTACCAGGGCAACTCGTTCTCTAGGTGTAGGCTGGTGGCTCTCTAACATATCTTTTAGATTTGCGAATAGCTAATGGCTAGTGGAAAAAACAGTTAGCAATTAGCCATTAGCTATTACACTAGCTCAATGATTGCCATTTCGGCGTTATCACCACGACGAGGTACGGTATGGAAGATACGGGTATACCCTCCATTGCGGTTACCATACCGATCAGCTGCTTGTTCAAACAGCGCATGAACCAGTTCTTTGTCGTAGATGTAGCCGAGAGCCTGACGACGTGCTGACAGGGAGCCGTCTTTTGCTAAGGTAATCATTTTGTCTACTTCTGCTCTGATCACTTTAGCTCGAACGAGAGTTGTGCTGATTCGACCATGGCGAATCAGTTCAGTTGTGAGCGATCGCAATAAAGCGCGACGCTGGTCAGCTGGTTTGCTGAGTTGTTTTACCCGACAACGGTGACGCATAATTTTGTTAGTTGTTGGTTGTTGGTTGTTAGTTGTTAGTTGTTGGTTGTTAGTTGTTAGTTGTTAGTTGTTAGTTGTTGGTTGTTAGTTGTTGGTTGTTAGTTGTTAGTTGTTAGTTGTTGGTTGTTAGTTGTTAGTTGTTAGTTGTTAGTTGTTAGTTGTTCTAGAAACTCCTGACTCCTGACTCCTGACTCCTGACTCCTGACTCCTAACTCCTAACTCCTGACTCCTAACTCCTGACTCCTGACTCCTGACTCCTGACTCCTAACTCCTAACTATTTTTAGCTGTGTTTAGAGGATCTTTCTTGCGGTAGAGTAATGCCCAAGCGTCGCTGTAATGCTTCAACGACCTCTTCTGCTGACTTCTGACCAAAGTTTTTAATTTCTAACAGATCTTCTTGGGTGTAATCCAATAAATCTGCTACAGAGTTAACTTGTGCCCGTTTGAGACAGTTATATGCCCGTACAGAAAGTTGCAACTCTTCGATCGGAATTTGGGCTGTTGGGTCGTCTGGAATGTCAGATCCTGTGTCGGTGGGTTCGAGGGAGATATCTTTCAACGGGTTGAACAAATCTACTAAGATACCAGCGGCAGAGGAGAGAGCTTCCTGGGGAGTTAGACTACCATTTGTCCAAATTTCCAACAGCAGTCGATCTTTTTGTATCCCGGTTTCTCCACGGGCTTCCTCGACGCTGTAGTTAACTTTCCGGACCGGCATAAACACTGAGTCGATTTGGAGAAAGTCCAAAGATGTGGCTTCCTCACGACCGCGCTCCACAGTACGATAGCCCTTACCTCTCTCAATCCGAAATTCCATTTCTAGCTTTGCCCCTTCCGCTAGGGTCGCTACATACTGAGTTGGTTCGATGACTTCTACTTCACTTGGCAAATCAAAATGTGCCGCTGTGACTATTGCTGGTCCTGTCACAAGTAAACGCCCAATTTGAGGTTGGGCAGAATAGTTTTTGAGGACAACTTCCTTCATTTTCATCAGGATTTCCAGCACGTCTTCCCGAACGCCCGGAACTGTGGCAAACTCGTGTGTGACTCCTGCAATCCGTACAGCTGTTACCGCAGTTCCCTCTAAATTAGACAATAAAACTCGTCTCAGGGCGTTGCCAACCGTCGTTCCTTGACCACGTTCCAGAGGTTCCAGAACGAATCTACTGTGCTGGCTTCTATTTTCTTCAGTATTGGACTCTACACATTCAATTTGAAACTGCGCCACGGAGTAGCCTCCCGAATTTACTTAATGCCCTAAAGTTCTTGGTATATCAGTTAGTTGTGTCTAAACTCGACGACGCTTAGGCGGACGGCAACCATTGTGAGGAATTGGGGTAATATCGCGGATTAGTGTAATTTCCAATCCTGCCCCTTGAAGCGCCCGGATAGCAGTTTCTCGACCTGCGCCTGGACCACTCACCATGACCTCAATTTGGCGCATCCCTTGATCCATTGCTCGACGGGCTGCACTTTCAGCAGCAGTTTGTGCTGCAAAGGGAGTTCCCTTTTTTGCGCCTTTAAAACCACTGGAACCAGCACTTGCCCAAGAGATGACATCTCCGTTTTGATCTGTAATGGTGACAATGCTATTGTTGAAAGTAGACTGGATGTAAGCAACACCGTTCGGAACGTTGCGTTTTTGCTTTTTACTCCCGGTTTTTTTGGTTGGTTGTCTCGCCATATTAGTTGCGTTAGATTAAAGTGAAACTTAGTGTGAGTTGTTAGTTGTTAGTGAGTCAGCGTTGCAGGGAGGTTTCCCGGTCTCGCGGCGGCGAGTCAGCGAATCTCTCTGACTTGAGTTGGGTTGTTGGTTGTCAAAAAGTTACACTAACCTCTATCGACTAACGACTCGCTACTAACACGGCTGTTAGCAGCGTCAAAAAATTACTTACCTGGTGCCTTCTTCTTACCAGCCACTGTCTGCCTTCTTCCACGGCGGGTTCTGGCGTTAGTGCGGGTCCTTTGTCCTCTTACTGGCAAGCCCATGCGGTGGCGACGCCCCCTATAGGTACCAATCTCGATGAGGCGCTTGATGTTCAATCCTTCTAAGCGCCTCAAGTCACCTTCAACTTGATAGTTATCTTCTACTTCCGCCCGTAGGGCTGTTACGTCGGGATCGCTCAAATCTTTAACACGGGTATCTGGATTTACACCCGTAGCAGCTAAAATCTCTTTTGAGCGCGATAACCCAATTCCGTAAATATAAGTCAGACCAATTTCAACGCGTTTGTCGCGTGGCAGGTCTACTCCGGCAATACGTGCCACAATGAATATCTCCCTATATGACTCACTACTGGTGTAACTTTTATCAGTTCTCAGTTAGCAGTTCTCAGATAATTTTTACTGAATGACTGTTTACTGTTTTGTTGGCGCTATCCTTGACGTTGTTTGTGCTTGGGATTCACACAAATCACCATGACTCGACCACGCCGTCGGATCACGTTACACTTCTCACAGATTTTCTTGACTGAGGCTCTGACTTTCATTTTTTCATTGACTCCAAATACTTGATTCTAACATTTAAGGATAAACTATGCAATTAAATGTTTCCAGAAAACCCAAAAAGATGATTTTATAGTAAAATTTTCTGCATAAGCTGGCTTTGTCCCTCATTGATCATTGGTATTTTTTGTTCGGGCAAAAATTGCTTTGAGGTCATACCTCAAGTCATTTTGACAATAATTGACTCGCCTCTGGTCGTAAAGTTTTACCATTACCTACTTCTTACGTAGTCGATAAGTAATTCTGCCCTTGGTTAGGTCGTAGGGGGTTAACTCCACTTTGACGCGATCTCCGGGTAAAATTTTGATATAGTTACGGCGAATCTTACCGGAAATGTGAGCCAAGACATTAAAGCCATTGTCTAGGTCAACACGAAACATAGCATTTGGCAGGGACTCGGTGACCGTGCCTTCCATTTCAATTAAATCTTGCTTAGACAATTTGTTTTTTCCTCAACTCAACAGTCTCCCATTCAGTTGCAGCACTTTACATTTGCAAAAGAACATATTTTGGAGAATATATCAATGGTTTATTAATATATCTTATCAAATTACAGGGAGCAGGGAGCAGGGAGCGGGGAGTAAGGAGCAGGGAGCAGGGAGCAGGGAGAATTATCAGTCTTCACAATGCCCAATGCCCAATGCCCAATACCCGATGCCCAATACCCGATGCCCACTTTTTAAGAACCAATTGCCGTTTCTAGTTCAGTCGTGACTTCTTCTGGGGACTGATTGCCATTCACCGACAGGAGTTGTTTGCGCTTACGGTAATAGTCAATCAAGGGTGCAGTTTCAGTCCTGTAGACTTCTAAGCGCCGACGAATCACCTCTTCAGTGTCATCTTTCCGCCCTCGTTCCAGTAAACGTGCTACCACAACATCATCTGGCACTTCTAGGTTGACCACCTTTTCACCACCCTGCTCTAGTTTTTGCAGTAATTTATTTAAGAAATCTGCTTGACTAACGGTGCGGGGAAAGCCATCAAGAATCCAACCTGAGTTGGTATCTGGTTGACCGAGGCGCTCAGCCACCATATCCTCTACAAGCTTGTCGGGAACTAACTCACCCCTATCCATATAACCTTGAGCCTTGATGCCCAAAGTGGTTTGGTCTTTCAATGCTTGGCGCAATATGTCACCCGTAGAAATATGGGGAATATTCAAGTTATCAGCTAATGATTTAGCTTGAGTTCCTTTACCAGCTCCTGGCGGTCCCAAGAAGATTAATCGCGTCACTATTGTTTCACCATTCCTTCATAGCGCTGTGAAATAACATAAGTTTGGATCTGCTTTGAAGTATCAATTGCCACACCCACCAAAATTAACAACGAAGTAGCACCCAATCCCCTAAAGGTCGGCACTTTCAAAGCTGTTTCGACTGCAGTTGGGATAATCGCAATCAAACCGAGAAAGATCGCACCCAAAAAAGTTAGTCGATTCAACACGCGCTCAATATACTCGCTTGTGGCCCTACCCGGACGAATACCTGGAATACTGGAACCCATCTTCTTCAAGTTTTGTGCCACATCCACTGGGTTAACAATCAACGAAGAGTAGAAGTAGCTGAAGAAAACGATAGAAACTAGGTAAATAATGGCATAGGCCCAAGAGCCAGAGCCACCCGGAACGAGATAAGTGCTAACGATTTTTGAATATTCTGGATTTTTGATGAACTGCTGCGCCAGAAGAGGCAAACTCAGGATGGCAGCGGCAAAAATAATTGGCATCACACCCCCCTGATTCAGCCGCAGTGGTAGGAAGCTACGCTGTTCTGCCAAAACGCGCCGACCTACTTGACGACGAGCTGAAATAATCGGGATGCGTCGCATTCCTTCCTGAACAAAAACAATCCCCACAATCGTGGCAAGGAAAAGCAGCAGTAGCACAACGACACGACCTACTGTTTCCCGACTACCAGTTTCAACAAAGGAGATGGTATCACCCAAGGCTTTTGGTAGTGTTGCTACAATGTTGACAAAAATTAACAAAGATGCACCATTTCCCACACCGCGCTCGGTAATGAGTTCCGATGCCCACATCACGAACATTGAACCAGCAACGAGGGCGATCGCTGTTTGGGCGACAAACAGAGGACCGGGATGCAGCGCAAACTTATCATTATTTAGCCAGAATTGTGCTAGGAATGTACTTTGAATAATTGCCCAACCCAAAGATACATAGCGGCTAATTTGGGAAATTTTCCGCCTTCCCGCTTCACCTTCGTTTTTCTGTAAATTTTCTAAAGATGGGATAGCAGCAGTGAGCAATTGGATGATGATCGAGGCATTAATGTAAGGCAAAATGCCCAAAGCAAAGACTCCCAAAGCTGAAAGTCCGCCTCCGGAAAAGATATCCAAAAAGCTTAACACTTGGTTATTGCCGCTGATAGCTTGAGCAAACTGCTCTCGATTAATTCCTGGTATAGGTATATGTATACCCATACGAATCAAAAATAAAATACCGAGAGTGACAAGCAGCCGACCTCGCAGGCCAGCGGCTTGCGCCATCTGCATAAAAGTTTCTTGAGCCGTTGGAGCTTTATCTCGACTGATCATAGAGAGCTACCTTGATAGTGAAGTGAGGTGCGTGGATGAGCGTTGTGTATGGGCTCAGATCTCACTCTAAAACTTCACAACTCCCACCAGCCGCCTCAATTTTGCTACGAGCCGTACCTGTAAAAGCTGCCGCCTGAACCTTGAGCGCAACGCCCAATTCCCCATCCCCCAATATTTTCAAAGGTCCCTTAGTCGCAGTGAGGATACCTGCTGCTTTTAACGAGGCCAGTGTAACTTCTGTATCAGCGGGAAGGGAGGCTAGCTTTTCTACATTAATCGTAGTGTAATGTTTCCGGTTAACCACTGGAAAGCCTTTCAACTTAGGTACCCGACGGTACAATGGCTGTTGACCTCCTTCAAAACCAGGTCTGGTACTGCTACCAGAGCGTGCTTTTTGACCACGCATACCTTTACCACCACTTGCACCTTGACCAGCAGCGATACCTCGACCTAGACGACGACCACGTTTTTTTGAGCCTTTTTGAGGACCAACATTGTTTAGTCTCATAATCAAAATATTACTTAAGAATTTGTAATTGTTCACTGTTGACTGTTCACCGTCAACTGTCAACCGTCAACTATCCTAAATGTAAAGATTTTCAATCGGAATGCCCCGGTCTTCAGCGACTTCCCCGAAGGTACGCAAGGTAGAGAGGGCGTTGACTGCTGCTCTGGCATTATTAAGCGGATTGTTTGAGCCGAGTTGCTTAGCTAAGATGTTGCGAACCCCAGCCAACTCCAGTACAGTCCGAACCGCACCACCTGCAATTACCCCAGTACCTGGTGCTGCGGGACGCATCATCACCTTAGCACCACCACCAGTGCCATTAATAGGATGGGGAATAGAGTTAGATTTGGTGATTGGAATGTCAATCAGATGTTTTTTGCCGTCGGCTACGCCTTTTTTCACAGCACCAATCACATCTGAGGCTTTGCCTACTCCAACGCCTACTTGACCTCGTTCATTACCAACAACAACGATCGCCCGGAAGCTGAGTTTTTTACCTCCTTTAACGACCTTGCTGACCCGGCGGATCTGAATGACCCGTTCTTGCCAGTTGGTTTCTTCTTTCTTAGTGCGATTCGTTTTACGACGATTAGTTGCCATAATTCATTACCTTCTTGTAGTCAACAGTCAACAGTCAACAGTCAACAGTCATTACTTTTGACTATAGACCTTTGACTAGGTTAAAAATCCAACCCTGCCTCGCGTGCTGCTTCAGCTAATGCCTTAATCCGACCGTGATAGAGATTACCACCGCGATCAAACACAACTTTGGTGATTCCTTTTTCTTGTAATCGTACTGCTATCAACTTGCCAACTTCTGCCGAGGCATCGCAGTTAGCGCCTGAAGCTAATTTGGATTTCAAGTCTGGCTCTACAGTTGAAGCTGCTACCAGGGTATGTTGCTGAGTATCATCAATCACTTGAGCATAAATATGCTCATTAGAACGAAATACAGCTAGCCGTGGACGTTCTGAAGAACCTTCGACTCTACCACGGATACGTCGATGGCGACGCTGCTTTGATTCTCTACGAGTACGCTTCATGTTTACTTCTTACCACTCTTACCAGTCTTACCAGCTTTACGTCTTACCACTTCACCTGCATAGCGAATACCCTTGCCTTTATAGGGTTCTGGTCGGCGAACATCTCGGATTTTAGCAGCGGTGTTCCCTACCACTTCTTTGTCATAGCCACTGACAATGACGTTGGTATTACCCTCAACGACAAACTGAACTCCCTCTGGTGGAACAATTTGCACTTGATGGCTATAACCCATATTCAGAACTAGGTTGCGACCTTGAAGTTGTGCCCGGTAGCCAACCCCTTGGATTTCCAATCGTCGCTGAAACCCTGTAGAAACTCCCTCGACCATGTTGGCAACTAAGGTACGGCACAAACCATGTAATTGTCTGGAGGTACGGGTTTCATCTTGACGATTTACCAACAATATTTCTCCTTCTTGGGAGAGTTTGACGTTGTTAGGCAAATTGCGAGAAAGTTCACCTTTAGGACCTTTGACAAGAACATTTGTGCCATTAATAGTCACTTGTACCTTTGCCGGAATCGTAATTGGGCGTTTACCAATTCGAGACATAACTTTCCTTGTGTTAGTTGTTGGTTGTTAATTGTTGGTTGTTGGTTGTTGGTTGTTACGACTAACCACTAACCACTAACTACTACCAAATGTAGCAAAGCACTTCACCACCCAAGTTCTGACGCCGTGCTTCCCGGTCAGTCATAATACCACTGGATGTAGAAATAACGGCAATACCGATACCGCCTAGTACCCGTGGTAATTCTTTTTTATTCGAGTAAACGCGCAAACCAGGTTTGCTCACTCGCTTCAAGGTGTTGATTAAAGGCTGGCGATTTTTGCCCTTGTATTTGAGGGCAATCACCAAATTGCGCTTAACACCTTCTCCTGTTTCTTCAAAATCATTAATAAAGCCTTCCTCCCGTAGCACTTTGGCGATACTACGGGTCATTTTTGTGGCAGGCACTTGTGTAGTTTGATGCCTTGCTAGGTTGGCATTGCGGATGCGCGTCAGCATATCTGCAACTGTATCGTTTACCGCCATCTTTCCCTCTTTAGATGAACTTATTGATCCCGAAAAGGCATTCCCATTTCTTTAAGTAAGGCGCGACCCTCTTCGTCATTATTAGCTGTTGTGATGATGGAAATGTCCATCCCACGGATTTGATCGATGCTGTCGTATTCCACTTCTGGAAAAATTAATTGCTCTCTCAAACCCAAAGTATAATTGCCGCGACCGTCAAAGCTTTTAGGACTCACACCACGAAAGTCCCGAATTCTAGGCAAAGCCAAGTTAATTAAACGGTCAACAAAGGCATACATCCTTTCACCTCTGAGGGTAACCATGATGCCTACTGGCATACCTTGACGAATTTTAAAGCCGGCGATCGCCTTTTTCGCCCGCGTCACCACAGGTTTTTGAGCTGTAATGAGTGCAATTTCATTTAAAGAAGCTTCCAGCGATTTAGCATTCTGAGCTGCTTCTCCCAAACCTCGGTTAACAGTAACCTTCACCAACTTTGGTACTTGATGAATGTTACCGTATTGAAAGTCATTCATCAGTTTGGGAACTATTGTCTCTTGATATACTTTTTTGAGTCTTGTCTGTGCCATTGTTTTTGTCCTGATTATCCCTGGTCTTGGTCAGGGAGCAAGAAAGAAGTTATTAAGTTATGAGTTATGAGTTATGAGTTAATAATTATTTCTAACTCCTAACTACTAACTCCTAACTATTTATCAAGGATTTCCCCAGTTTTTTTGAGCATCCGCACTTTTTTACCGTCTTGGTTGAAGGTGTAACAGATGCGGCTGGCGACGTTTTGCTTGGTGGAATAAAGCATCACGTTAGAACTGTGGATTGGGGCTTCTTGGGTGACGATTCGCCCAGATTCCCCTTCTTGCTGAGGTTTGACGTGCTTAGTTTTAATATTTACACCTTTGATAATGACTTTACTAAGTTGAGGTAGCGCCTTGATCACTTCGCCAACTTTGCCTTTATCTTTCCCAGCAATTACCTGTACAGTGTCCCCAGCCTTAACGTGCATTTTGTAGAATATTTTGGGCTGATTCTTTTTGGTTGCCATCAAAGCACCTCCGGAGCCAGAGAAACAATTTTCGTGAAGTTTTTGTCACGCAGTTCCCGCGCAACTGGACCAAATACCCGCGTACCCCTGGGGTTGCCATCTTTGTTGATGATCACTGCGGCGTTATCGTCAAACCGGATACTCATACCACTGTCTCGATTTATATGATGGCGGGTACGAACTATGACTGCTTCTACAACATCAGACTTTTTGACAGCCATGTTGGGTTGGGCATCTTTAACAACGGCGATAATTTTATCGCCTACAAAGCCATAACGGCGATTACCTGCGCCGATAACACGGATGCACATAAGTTTACGAGCACCACTGTTATCTGCCACATTAAGGTAAGTTTGGGGTTGAATCACGCTCTTATCTCCTATTGATTGTTACTGTTTAAAATGTTAGCTTTGCTATTTTAATTACTCAAAAGTCGTTTAAAATATTTTATTTTCCTTACTGTTTTTTGTAGTTATCCACTTATTAATTACTTACTAGGTATTTGCTTACATTAAATTAACACACTATTGATAGCTTATTAACAATATACCTATTTTTACACACCCTATATTAAATTCATGAGTAAAACTGTTGATTTTTTAGTTATTGGTTCTGGAATTGCCGGATTAAGTTTCGCGCTAAAAGCTGCTAAACATGGTAAGGTATTGATAGTTACAAAAAGTAATGAAGATGAATCGAACACAAAATATGCACAGGGTGGTGTTGCTGTTGTTGTGGATAAAAAAGAAGATTCGTTTGAAAAGCATATACAAGATACCCTAATTGCCGGTGATGGTTTATGCGATGAAGAAGTAGTTAGTTTGGTAGTAAGGGAGGGTCCTGACCGTATTCGTGAAATTATTGAGTATGGTGCCAACTTTG
>CAIVAU010000171.1 GCA_903903925.1 uncultured cyanobacterium | reverse complement strand
TTTTTTGTTACGGATAAATCCGTGGGCTTGGACCCATTATGGGCAAGGCAGGGCAGAAGGCATCGCATTCTCGTATAAACCATTACATTAACCTTCTGCCCTCTGCCTCCAGCATAGCTGCCTTGCCCGAAGGGCTTGTCAACATTATTATATATCAAAGCTTTTGCTTGTTTGAACTGATTGCTTTATTTGCGCCGCGTTGTACTACGCCTGCAATTCCAGTCAACAAGATAGCGCCAAGTGTACCAGGCTCAGGGACTTGTTGCGATGGAGAATAAAAATTACCTACTTTAATTTGGTAGGCAAGATTAGAGCGCGTGGGTTCTGGACCCGTCCAGCTCAGCAATGCTGTACCTGTGATTTCAAAAGGAGCGGATATATCACTAATTTCGATATAGTTTGTATCAGGACCGCTGCTTGTGCCAGAAGAAGACAAACTATCAATGGTAAATTTACTGCCAGGGTTGGTGAGGTCATTGAAAACAAGATGACTCAGCGTCACACTACTGTTGTCAACCGCAAAGGTGCGGAGGAAAATGTTACTTACAGGATCATTGAAAGCTGTGGTACTTAGAACCTGGTCGCCAACAGTATATTTAACAGTGCTTCCCGTGTAATCCAGGGTGAAATTTACCTGGGTTGCATTGCCCCAAACAAACTGCCCTGATTGAACAGGTTGACCGGGAAAATTAGGATCTCTATCATTTCTATTAATACCTAATTCTCGCTCTGCGTCGTTTAAACTATTATTAGTAATATAAGTATAAATACATGAAAAGCTACTCCCCGTTCCTTTAACTTGAAAGGTTGTAGGGGATGGCGTGTAGGCACAAGGCGAGATACAATAGCGGACATTGCTGAGACACCTTATTTTGCTTTTATGACAGTCTCAGCTTTTTTGCGCCATTTTCAACCCGTCGAACTCACGTTAAGCTGGAGGAGACGGATCCTCACTATTTGCGGTATTTTCTATTTTTTTGGAAGTGCCTAGTATACTTGATTGAGTAACAGAGGGACTTGAAGGCAGTAATATATGTTGGAAAATATTTCTTTAGAAAACTTCAAGGGATTTAAAAACTTAGAAAATTTAAAGGTTAAACCAATCACTATCTTATGCGGAACTAATAGTTGTGGGAAAAGTTCAATTTTGCAAAGTATACTTCTGCTTAAACAAACCCTTGAAAGTCAAAATCCAAATCAGATTTTGCTACTTAATGGAAGATTTGTACATTTAGGATCATTTGAAAACATAATTTTTGAGAAAAATACTGACAACAGATTATGCTTTGAGCTTAACTTTCAGCTTACTAAAGATGATCAGAGAGCAGCATCTAGGACAAACAGCGTACCATTGAGACTTTTACTAGCGGATCTTTTCCCTAGAGGATCACAACCCCAGAATCACGATATCATTCTCTCTGCCAAGATTGTATTGAGAACATCTAAAAATAAAAGTAGAAATAAAAATCATATTAAAACAATAACTGTTGAACAATTCCAGTTTAATCTTGAAGGATTAGGTTCAGACAAGCAGAAAATACCAGGTCCTTCAATCGATGTAAAAATTGACGACAATGACTCGTATACAATTATTTGGAAAAATTTAAGAAATAGAGTTCATCGAGAAGATTTAAATAATGAAGGTGAAGTTGTATCTGCAAAGATAAAATTTACTAGCTTATTTTCAATTGTTCCCGTTGAGATGGGCTCTGATTCTGAAAGAATTAGGAATTTTTCAGATGTTTCATTTTCTATTTATAGAATAAACAGTCTGCTTCAAGCAATTTTTACTTCATATAGCTACATAGGTCCTTTAAGAGAAGAACCATATAGAAGATATATATATGAGAATGAAATTATAGAAATCGGTATCAAAGGTGAGAATGCAGCATATATTTATTTAAATGAGCAGAATAAACCTGTTTATAATCATTATTTTTATGATGAAAAATCTAATACATTCAAGCTTAAAAAAGAATCAAATTTATCTGATGCCGTACAAGAGTGGCTTGAGTTAATGAATATAAAAGGATTTAAGTCCGAACTTATAAATGAAATTGTCTATTTAAATCTTAATTCAAGTTCTGCTTCCAAAACCAGCGTCAGCATTGCTGATGTTGGTTTTGGGGTCAGCCAAATATTTCCAATTATTTTAGAAGGGTTGAGGATGCCACATCGAAATACTCTCCTGCTTGAACAACCAGAAATTCATTTACATCCAAATCTTCAGATGCAGTTAGCAGACTACTTTATTGCATTAGCTAAATCTGGTAAAAAAGTGATAGTTGAAACTCACAGCGATCATATTATAAATAGATTAGTGAGAAGAATTGTCGAGGATGAATCAGACATATTAAAGAATCTAATTGGAATATATTTTATCAGTGCGACTGATTCTGGATCTGTCTTTGAAGAAATATGTATCAATGAAAACTTTGGAATCACTAACTGGCCTTCTGATTTCTTTGATCAAGCTGCATTAGAACAGGAAAATATTCTTAAAGCAGGGCTAAGAAAGCGACAATCTTTGAGAAATAACAATAGTAAAGTTAAACAATAGGAATAAGTTGTGAGAACTGTTTTTGATCCGGGAAACTTGTTTGTATCTGAATCTGACTGGCATGATAAAGAAAAGAAAGATATTTTTTTACTACATTTATTAGAAAATTTAGACCATATCAATGAATATAAAATCACGAAAGTATATTGGACAGATGAGCTAGAAAATCTCCTCTGGGATTCTCCACAATTACCTCTCAGATTTTCTCCCCTAATGGCCAGAAAAATCCCCACGAGATCGCGAGATCGGCGTGGGGGTGAGGTGGTTGGGGTTATATTTTCATGATAGGCATGATCGCCAATGAGCGAGAAAATTTCTGAGTAATTGGATTTTGTGTTTACCAACGCGGATCAACTAGGTTATTTACCTTTCAACAGCTTATTCAGTTGTCATTTTCAGCTCTGTCTTGAGACTTTTTACTACTAAACAGCTTTCTGAGGAAACCGCCTACTCCTACCACCAGAAAGATCCAAACTTTTTTCAGGACTACAGCCAAAAACAGCAATATCTTAGTCAAGACACCAGTTTTGACGGCTGCTGCTCCTACACCACCAGCAATGAGAGCAGTCAGACCAATCTCAGCAACCTTATCTTTACCTTGGATAAAGTCACTGTATTTATTCCCCGTAACGTAGTCATAACTAACAACTAGTTTTTCTAGTTCTGGTTTCAAGGTTGGAAGTTCTGTGGGAAAGGTGACTAAATTAATAGATGTAACCCCACCCCGCCCAAGTTTGCGGGTGTTGTAGTTAACTACTGGGCGACCATTTTCGGTAGCAGAAATTGCCCATACAAGGTTATGAGAAGTGGGGTCATAATGCGGCGGTTCATGCCAACCTGTGACCGTAATTGGGGGAATACCTTGAGATTTTCGTTGCTTGTTTTCTTCCTCTGTATTTGTCTTAATACTTTCAAGAATGGCATCTTGATCAATGGAGTTGGACTCATCATCTTTAACATAGCCCATAGGGTTGTAGCTGAATACAACAAACCAGCTTTTTTGGTCATTATTAGGTACCACCAAACCAATATCCTTACTAGATGCAAGATTCCCCATATATTCCATTAGTTTGGCAGTATCATCAGGATTTGCAAAAAGATATCCTTTGGGCAAATTCAAAGTAGCAAGATTGTCTCCCATGGAGATAGTTTGTGGTCCTTTGATCCAATGAACTTTAGGCGGTACTTTAGTAGCAAGAGCAGGTACAATCTTTAAAGAAAAAAGTAATGCTAGCAGAAAAGAAATGATTAAACCGAAAGGTGAGCGAATAGCTTTACTCATGATTTATGACCTTAATTTAAACTAGATATAACTGTTCAATCTTGATATCATCAATATATAGCAATCCTAAATAATTTATGAACAGGGTATATACTGATGCAGCTTAGGAAAATCAAATTCTTAATGATTGGTAAAGAGCTTAAAATAGTACATTAGTACTATTTATTTTGATTTCATTTAGGATTGCTATATGTAGCATTCAATACTGCACAGGTTTTGGAGGAAAGGACAAGAAAAGTCCTTTACCCCAAACCCAGTAACCTTTTCCCCAACCCAGATTCCGATAGCGCAGCGTTAGCGAGTCTGCGAGCGTCACTGAAATTTCTTAACCGAGCAGTATTGATGTACCATTGACTGATTTTAAATCTTCAATCCAATACTCAAACCAGAATTTTTTTGACTAAGGGGTTACCACTCATAAGAAAACGGGGATTGTCTTGTAAAAACTGGTGAAGCTTTAATAGGAGTCTTGAAAACAGATTCTCGGTTTGTTTGAGAACCAGCATCCATGAACTAATTTGATTTAGACATAGATAAAGCTACAAAAGCAAAAATGGCATTTCCGAAAAAATGCCAACACAAACTCATAAAATGGGTACAAACCCAGATAAAGTAAAAAAAAGCACGATGAAGATACCAGATTTTTCTAGATTTTTATCACTCAATCAAGGTTTGTAGTTGAATACTGAGTAGTTAAAGTAAATAAGATTTTTTCAGGTGCAAGATCTGAGCCTCCAACTAGCGGCGATCCGCCTTGCGGCAGCGCTTCTGTGGAAAATTGGCAAGGGAAGAAGACAATACTGCACAGGTTTTGGGGGAAAGGGGAAAGAAAAGTCCTTTACCCCAAACCCAGTCACCTTTTCCCCAAACCAGATTTCGATAGCGCAGCGAAGCGCGAGTACTTGAGCCTCACAAGGATCTATTCGTGACTTTCTTCACTTTTTTCTCATGTCCTTAAGGTTATAGTATCTTATCCTGACGTTGATTTAGTAGGCTTTTCCAGCAAATTAGCTGGTACAAGCTTCGTGCAGGCGCTTTATGTTCAGGGCAAAAAGGCTTTAATTTTTGTTTCAAGCCCCTTATAGCGCCTCATGGGATAATTACGAATTGCAAACTACGAATTATTCACTTGCCTCTCTGAAGCAGAAAAGAAGACAACAGAAATTCATGAAACTGACAAGACGGAACAGCATTCTTGCCCTCGCTACTGTCTTAATACTAGTTGGTTTTAGAAGCCGTCGTCAACAAGTCCAGACGGAGTTTCCCAACATTGACCAGTACGACGATCTCCTGATCACCCCAGAGGTGTCACCAAAAAATAAAATTGACAAAGAGCGAATTTATCATCATTTTCTTAAAGCAGCAGCAGGCGGCTTTGAAGACAACCCAGCACTTTTGTATCAAGGGATTAAAACCTCACCCTACAAGGAGCAAATCAAGGACTATCCGATTCGTTTAAAGCAGAAACCTAATGGAAAAAATTTATTAAATGGTACTGAATCTGATGATACATTCAATTCTTATCCAGCCGTTGGGCAACTTCCTAAAATTGATGAACACGGTCTAAATTTTCTCCATCAGGATATAAAAGAAGCATGTCTTTGTGTTGGCAGCTTTTCATCTGGAGAATTCAAGACGAAATGGCTAGGAAGAAATGCACTGAGTAATCAGGAGTTTTGGAGTGCAACTAAAATTATTCCCCTGCTCAATCTTGTCTGTTTACTAAGTACAAGAATAAGGAATGCAGATATTGATAAATATAGAATTAGAGGTGTAGACCAACAAGGAATTCAAAGGAGTTTTCCCATCTATGATCTGGCTAGAGATCTAGTGAGCTATGAAGAAAAGATAGCGACATCAAACTCTTTGGCAGGAATGTTCAAGAGATTCTCTCCTCAACTGAAGTTAGAAAATTGGCTCAGAAGGATTACGGGCAATAAAGATTTGGTTTTCCGGGGTGACTACGGTGAACAGCCTTTTATTAACCAGCCAGAAGTGATTGAGCGCAGGACAGGAAAAGTGCTTATGATGGCGGCAAAAGAATTGCCTAATCCTAATTGGACAAATAATACTATATCTGCCTGTGATTTAACTCGAGTGATCTCAATGCTAGCTTGGCACAATTATATCCCACCAAAATCGCGGCTACCAGGTGTCAAGTGGAGAAACCTTGAAAGTATTATTAAAGCTCTCGGGACAGATTCAGCACGTTTAACTGATTTAGCAATCAAGGAGTTGGGTTTACAACATAGCCTCGATTCTGTCGTCATTCTCTCAAAAATTGGCAATGGGACAACCAGTCTGAGGAACAGAACTGAAGCTGTTTATGTCGCGTTGGTGCAGTTGGTTGTTCGTTCTCCAGACAAGTTGGGGGGGCAAACTAAACTGCTGACGTTAAGTATGGCTTTAAGGGGGGCGAGGACGCAAGAGCCAAGAGATCTCAAGCGCGAGGTTGTGGAACTTGATGCTAGGATGGCAACGGAAGTGACTGAGATTCTACAAAGGGTACTGATGTCGGAATTAACTTAATTAGGGCAATGGGCTATCTTCTGTCACAGTTGATTTGTGCTATTTGTTGATCGCAGCAGCTTATGTGACTAAATATTAAGATATTATAAAAAATAGTAAATTCAGACGAATTTCTTGTGCAAGGAGAAATGCTAGCACTAGTACAGATCGGCGTAAAAAATGCCTATGCAATTACAATTTGTTCCTGTCGAAGACTTTTACTTTGCCCTCACCTTGGCAGTTCGGACGCTAGAAGATTTGGCTCAACCAAGTTTAGTTGAAGTTGAACAAGTACGATCGCGACTACTTGTAGAATACGGTCAACCCTCTACTGTTGCTCCAGGCAAACAAAATACTTTTAATTATGTATTTCGCGTGTTAGGTGTCGATAACAGTCCTGCACCTGGGCTTGTGGTCTCAGTTTCGGACTGGCAAGACAAGCTGCGCCTCAGTAGCGATTATGGCTGGATGCTTGATAGTGAGCGCAAGCCAGTCCGTACAATACTGTTTAGCCAGCGATCGCAGTTCACCCAGCAGTTGCGATCGCACTTACAACAATTGCTACAGATACCCATTTAGCTCAGTTGCTACGGTTTAAGTACTTATTAAAAATTAAAAATCAAAAAAAACTTTTGATTTTTAATTTTTAATCTTATTCCCATGGGGATTAGTTCGTCGTTTGTGCAGCAAGCATTTGCTTGAGCTTTTCCAGTTCATTAGCCCAACGTGGGTCTGGACGGATAGCGTCTGAGTCTGACGGGGTGCTACTACTTTCGCGTGCAGGACCACGACGAGACTTCTTGGAGCTTTTCTCGCGACGATTGCTTTCTTTGATTGGACCAGGGGTTGCGTGGGTTGGGGCATTATTCACGGTTTTGGGAGCTTGCTCCTCACTTTCATCACCCTTTGTACGAGGTAATGCCTTCTCTATCTTAATAGGAGAGTCTTTGAACAATTGACCATTGTATTTTTCAATCACTTGATCTGCTTGTTCATCGTTATTTACCGTAATAAAACCGAAGCCACGGCATTTGCCTGTTTTCCGATCTTTAATCAGCTTAGTGGTAACAGCATCGCCTTCTTCTGCAAAAACCGCTTGCAGTTCTTGACGATCTATTTCTTCTTTTGGCAAATTACCTATGTATAGGCGGACGGACATGAACTATACCTCCAAAGTTTAATGAACACGACCAGGCAAAAAACAGCTTTCTTGGCTTTGGCGCTTGATAGATTTTACTTACCAACATTGCCAATTTTTTTTTACTCGAAACTGTCAACCTTTACAATACAGTTTTTTACCAGGATCAAGCTTGTTTAATAAAAAAGCGCACGGAACGCTCATAACACCTTCATTCCAAGAATTTTGAATTCTACAGCCTAGTGTTTACCGCCAGAAAAGTCTTTAATATTCTTTTTATGAAGAATCCAATAACATTTCTTACATTATCGCGGTATTTTCTAAGCAGCTAGTTCAAGGCAGGCGTTTTCAGCAGTTCCATGATTGCATCGTAGCATAAAGTACAATATTTCAAAAATTTCCTGTTGTGGAGACAAAAGCCAGCCACTCGCCGGTTAATTTACTGCCTTGTTAAAAGGATGGAAAGCGATCTATCGGTGTAAGTAGTCTTCACTCATCCAATGCTTGAGACCAAGTTACACTGACTTTATCTTCCTATATAAATAAATGTAACAGATTATTTTGATGATTGCAACTTTTATTTACAACACCCTACAACCTTTTAATTACCCCCTAAGAAGAATGTAAGCTCCCCATGCCTCGGCTACGACGGCCAAAACCGTAGACCAAATTGGATGAGGGCTATTAACGATTTTACCGCTTTGAGTTTGTAAAGTTTGGATGTCGATCCAGGTTGTTGCACCCCGTCGCAACCAGCCTGTAATAATAATTTGCCGACCAATCCAGTCTTGGAGAAAGATTTTCTGTCCCAGCCAGGAAACGTGGTGTAATTTTACCAACCCCGTGCTAGATTGCAAGATTAAATCTTGTCCCAAACAGTTGCTTGTGCCACGGCGACCTAAGAGCTTGCCTACAAGACGCACACTGACACTGTCAATGGGAAGGGCCGTTGGGTTTGCTAACAGGCTGGGCAGGTGGTCATCAGTCTGAACGTTAGCTGATTGGATTTCAGGAAAAAAATAATTAATTCGGATCAATATACCAATGCTAAAGCCAATCAGTACGCTACCTGTAACGAAAGACCAATCATCGTATATCCATTTTAGATTCAAAAACTTAAATGTAAATGCTATTTGCCAACCCAGCCAAATGAGAAATGCAAACACAACACCTAAAGGAATTCCCAAAAAAGGAGCAATTTGGAGAAAAAAGGACTGATGTTTGACCAGGAGGGGTTTTTGCGGCTCCAGATACAGTTCCTTTTCTAAATGCCAGTATTGGGCTATTGCAGAAAGGCGTTGTAGGCGATCGCCCATTAAGGGATGAGTATTATTAAACACAAACCACCAACGGTAGGGATTAAGATATTCCCACATCAAGAATGATTCAAAGGTAGTATGAGGAGCAATACTACCCAAACATATACTTTGTTGATAACCTACTGGTGCTACAATATTCAGACTTTCTAACTGCCAAGGGGTCTGTTCTTCTTTTTGGACATCGTCGGCAATGCCAATGGCAATCTTGAGTAAGGCACGAACAAGACCATTGGGATTGCCAGTTATGCCGACGGCGAGATGATCGCTATAGTAAAGCCGTAGTTGAGACAACCACAAAGCAGTTCCCGTCAACAAACACCAAACTCCATAGGTGAGACTTGCCAGAATTCCCATCACAAAACGCCAGATTTTCTGCGATGCTTTGTCTCCCCAATCGGAAAATTGCTGGTAAAGCCCGTAAACTGGAATCGTGAAAAGCAGTACTAGAGACATCACCACAAAATCCCCGTGAGCTATGTGTCCTAACTCCAAGGCATATATTGTGGCAATTTCATCCTCTGCCAGTTGCTCTAATAGCCCTTGACTCACCACAATTCGGGCAGTGCGAGGCAGATTCCCATAAGTCAGTGCCACTGGTATTGACATCGGCAAAACACCCAGTTTCGGGAACGGCCAGCCTTGCTGATGGCAAAAACGTTGCATTAACCTCACAGTTTCTCGACTGTGCTTACTTAAAGTATCCTTAGATAGTTGTCGCTGATCATAAAAGTTTGTCAGTAGCCAATCCAACAACCAGGGACAAGAGCAAATTAAGATGACCAGTACTAGCAGCACCAATGGGTCAGGATTGCGGTAGAAAAGCTGTATTGGTTCTAGGAATGGTAGTTTGACTAAGATATTGTTAATTAATGTCATTACCAACACTAACAATTCCCGCATCACCCAAAACAGAGCCACCAGTGTTCCTGCCATCAGCAGCCGCAAGGGTATTAAGTTAAGTTTTTGTAGAGGTTGCCATACCTTGGCTCGTCTTGCTTGTCGCCAATAAATTGTGGGTGTTTTCGCTTTGGCACGGTTGACAGGAGTTTCCGGGGATGAGAGAGGGAGTGATACAGGAGAATCATCATTTGTTATTTCCTCCCCGATATCCTCCTGTTTTCCCTCTCCCCCTCTTCCCTTCTCCGCTTGATGACGTTTTGTTAACTGTTCCAGAGATCGTTTTGCCCACTCTTGAACTTGCTGATTATCACTTTGAGCGAGAGTTTGGCATAAGGCGATCGCCTCTGTAACTTCACCAATACGTGCATAAGCTACGACTACGCCTATCTGGGCTTGTAACCCAGAGTCGCGATCGCCAACTGTTGCAACGACAGCTTTGAGGATTGCTAACGCTTTTTGGTAATCTCCTTGTTTGAGGGCGCTTATACCAGCATCTAAGGACTGTTCGGGATGTGAAGGCATAATGTTAAGCAACAAAAATGACTGGGGCGATCGCGCTCAATTTCAACTCTGGATGATCCGACTGCAATTGTTGGCAATTCCATTCGTTGCGGAACAGTAACACTGGGCGTCCCATGTTGTCTTTTACTGTTGTGGTATTAAATAAACGTCCCACCTTATTCAAGGTTTCCCAACCACCCTCCACCCACCGGGCAACACTGTAGGACAATGGTTCTAGATGGGTTTCGACGCCATATTCACTTTGTAACCGGAATTGGACTACCTCAAACTGTAGCTGACCCACTGCTGCCAAAATTGGATCGCGTTTGGCTTCATCCACCGAGTGCATAATTTGTACGGCTCCCTCTTCCTGTAACTCAGAAATCCCTTTTTGGAATTGCTTAAATTTTGAGGGGTTGGGGTTCCTGAGAGTGGCAAATAACTCGGGAGAAAAGTAGGGAATACCCTCATATTCTATTTTTTTGCCTGTATAAATTGTATCACCAATAGCAAAAACTCCAGGATTATTCAAACCAATGACATCCCCTGGATAAGCAACCTCGATCGATTCCCGTTCTTGAGCAAATAGTTTTTGTGGGCGAGACAGGCGAACAATTTTGCCAGTACGGGCGTGATTCACCGCCATATCTTTTTCAAACTTACCCGTACAGACGCGGATAAAAGCCACGCGATCGCGATGCTTTGGGTCCATGTTTGCTTGAAGTTTAAAAACAAACCCAGAAAAATCTGGGTAGGTAGGGGCAACTTCGCCAACGCTACTATTGTGGGAACCGGGCTTAAGGGCATAGTCCAGGAAATACTTCAGGAATAACTCTACCCCAAAGTTAGTCATGGCACTGCCAAAGAATACAGGGGTCATTTTGCCTTGATGCACCAACTCCAAATCTAGTTCTGGCCCTACCCCTTCTATGAGTTCTAGATCATTTTTCAGTTGGTAGTAGAGGTCTTGTTCTAGGAGTTCTTCAATTTTGGAGTCGCCTAAATCAACTACTGTATCTACTGCTTCGCGGCTTCCGTGGGCACTTCTTTCAAACAAGTGTATTTGTTGTTTTCCTCGATCAAAGATCCCTTTGAAGCGATCGCCCATGCCAATTGGCCAGTTGACAGCATAGGTTGTAAGTCCTAATTCTTGCTCAATTTCGTCCAACAGGTCTAATGGTTCCCTTCCCGGACGGTCAAGTTTGTTAATAAATGTGAAGATAGGGAGACCCCGCAGCTTACACACTTCAAACAACTTTCGCGTCTGGGGTTCCAAACCTTTTGCCACGTCGATCAGCATCACTGCATTATCTGCCGCTGCCAAGGTACGATAAGTATCTTCACTGAAATCTTGGTGTCCAGGGGTATCAAGCAAATTTATCTGACATTCCTGATATGCAAATTGTAGTACAGTAGAGGTAATGGAAATGCCTCGTTGCTGTTCCATTGCCATCCAGTCTGAAGTTGCTTTGCGCTGTGCCCGTCTTGCCTTGACTGCTCCAGCTTCGTGAATTGCCCCTCCATACAACAGGAGCTTTTCAGTCAGCGTGGTTTTACCAGCATCAGGGTGAGAAATAATTGCAAAGTTACGGCGGTGTTCAACTGCTTCGCACAGTTCCAACTCAAGTTCAGTAGACATAAGGTATAATTTACTTTTTCTGTAACCTAACTTAACTTAACTTTTTTCAACTTTAGCGAGTCTCTTAATTTTAAGACAACAAGCCTTGTGCTAGGGTCTTAATGTAATTCATCACCTCATTTTAGATGGGAGGAAGCAATGTACGACACGGATAAGCGAAAGCTTTTATCCGCTCTGTCTCACGGAGCCATCTTTTTCAGCACTCTATTTGTCTCTATAGGCGTACCTATTGCCATATTATTTGTATCCGAAGATCCTGTTGTTAAGGAGAATGCTAAAGAATCAATTAATTTCCACTTCAATGTATGGCTTTGGGGTGGGATTCTGGGAGCAATTATTGCACTCCTGTTGTTTATCAGCTTTGGGTTATTATCTATTGTGTTATGGATTCCGGTAGTTTTGGGGTATCTCCTGCATTGGGGATTAACAATTTGGGCAATCATCAATGTTCTTGGAGATCCCAATAAATCCTTCCGCTATCCCCTCATTTTCCGACTAATTTAGTCATTCGTCATTTGTCGTTTGCACCCGGACAAAGGACAAATGACAATTATCACTCATTTTTAACTCAGTTGAACTGCTCAATTGAATAAGTTTTTTATATTTTTATTTTAACCCGTTTGACGCACAACATAGCTGTAAAATACAAAGTTGCCCAAGAGCACCAACAAGAGGTAACGGAGCCCATAGGGAAGATGAGGAAAAATAATTCTTGTCACAATACAGGAGCCAGAAATTCTGATAAATTCATAATTCATAATTCATAATTCTGACTCCTGACTCCTGACTCCTACTTTAGGTTTGGTGCTGATTTACTTTTTTCTGTGATAAAACTTTATGTTCCCAACACATCGCCCTCGTCGTCTACGTACCCATCTACAACTGCGTCAAATGGTACGTGAGACTGTCTTAACGACAAGTGATTTAATTTACCCCCTTTTTGCTGTACCAGGAGAGGGAATTGCCAATGAAGTCAAATCAATGCCAGGAGTTTACCAACTTTCGGTAGACAAAATTGTTGAAGAAGCAAAAGAAGTTTATTCCTTGGGAATTCCTGGGATTATTTTATTTGGCATTCCCACGGACAAGGATTTAGATGCCACTGGTGCATGGCATGATTGCGGTATTGTCCAAAAAGCGGCTACTGCTGTCAAAGAAGCTGTCCCAGATTTGATGATCATTGCTGATACTTGTTTATGTGAGTACACCAGTCATGGTCACTGCGGTTATCTACAAACTGGTGACCTGACTGGACGGGTTTTAAATGACCCAACCCTAGAATTACTAAAGAAAACAGCAGTTTCTCAAGCAAAAGCAGGTGCTGATATCATCGCGCCTTCAGGGATGATGGATGGCTTTGTACACGCAATTCGTGCTGGGTTGGATGAAGCTGGATTCCAAGATACGCCGATTTTATCTTATGCAGCTAAGTATGCTTCGGCTTACTATGGGCCGTTTCGAGATGCAGCAGATTCAGCACCACAATTTGGCGATCGCAGAACCTACCAAATGGACCCTGGTAACGTCAGGGAAGCACTGAAAGAAATAGAACTGGATATTGCTGAGGGTGCCGATATGCTTATGGTTAAGCCTGCCTTGGCTTACATGGATGTTATCTGGCGTGTGAAGGAAGCCTGCAACTTACCCGTTGCAGCTTACAACGTTTCCGGTGAGTATTCTATGATCAAAGCTGCCGCTCTCAACGGTTGGATTGACGAGCAACGGGTGGTGATGGAAACTTTAATCGGCTTCAAACGTGCTGGTGCTGACTTGATTTTAACTTACCATGCTAAAGATGCAGCACGGTGGCTATAGGAAGTCGTCGTTTTTAGCTCAAGAGCAAAAAGATCTACACAGCCTAAGCAAGGGAGAAGGCAGGTATGATCCTACGCTTAAAAACGTGGGATCATACCTGCCTTCTCAAGCGAGATAGAATACTGAGTAGGGTTTTGCATGTGATAAAAAGAGGTAATATCCCGACTGGCGAATATTCATTTAATAGCTTATAACTAATATAGTTAAGAAATAATTTTCGATTGGCGTTTTTAGGTCAATTGATTTAATAAATAGTTACACATTTTAAAAAGGGAGCATTAAGATATGGATATGCAGGTCCTGAGAGAACGTGCGGGGCTAAGCCGTGCTGAGGTTGCGTTCAGGCTTGCAATCAGTGAAACTAGTGTCCGCAACTGGGAAGCTGGTCGTACTGAACCCACAATGACGCCAAAAAAATACTTAGAAGCTTTGCGGCTCTTTAAGTGTACACCAGAAGAGTTGGCAGGAGCAAGCGAGAAATCAATTAATCAAAGGCATAAACGCAAACCAGGAAGACCTAGAAGGTTTCCAGATCATAATCAGGTCACGCAGGTCACGCAGGTCACTTAACTGTTCTGCCGACACTTCCTCATCAACTCGTGCGATCGCTCACCGTATTTTTCGCACAGGCGCGATAAGATGCAAGAAAAATAAATCGCACTCTTAGGTCTGATGGCAGAAACACTATTCTTCAACGCTTTGCGGGAAGCCATAGATGAAGAAATGGCGCGTGACTCAAATGTATTCGTGCTTGGTGAAGATGTAGGACACTATGGTGGTTCCTACAAAGTCACTAAAGACCTGTACAAGAAATATGGCGAACTTCGAGTTTTAGACACCCCCATTGCCGAAAACAGCTTTACTGGGATGGCCGTGGGAGCAGCAATGACCGGGTTGCGACCAATAATCGAAGGCATGAACATGGGCTTTTTGCTCCTTGCCTTTAACCAAATATCAAATAATGCTGGAATGCTGCGGTATACCTCTGGCGGTAACTTCAAAATTCCTATGGTTATTCGTGGTCCTGGAGGTGTGGGAAGACAGCTAGGGGCAGAACATTCTCAGCGACTAGAAGCCTACTTCCAAGCTGTTCCTGGGTTGAAGATTGTCACCTGCTCTACACCTTACAACGCCAAGGGACTACTGAAATCAGCCATCCGTGATGATAATCCAGTGTTGTTCTTTGAACACGTTTTGCTTTACAACCTCAAAGAAGACCTGCCCGAAGAAGAATATCTACTGCCCTTGGATAAAGCAGAAGTTGTGCGTCAAGGGAAAGATGTAACAATTATCACTTACTCTCGGATGCGGCATCATGTCATGCAAGCTGTAAAAACCCTGGAAAAAGAAGGTTATGACCCAGAAGTTATTGATCTGCTATCGCTCAAACCTTTAGATTTTGATACCATTGGTACATCAGTCCGCAAAACTCATAAAGTGATGATTGTGGAAGAATGCATGAGAACCGGCGGGATTGCGGCAGAACTCATTGCCTCAATTAATGACCGTCTGTTTGATGAATTGGATGCGCCAGTACTGCGGCTTTCTTCACAGGATATTCCTACACCTTACAACGGTGCTTTGGAACGTCTCACAATTGTCCAACCAGAGCAAATTGTAGAAGCTGTGGAAAAAATGGTCGCTTTGCGCGTCTAAATCCTAAAGGGGGATGGGGTAGGGAGTAGGGAGCAGGGAGTAGGGAGTAGGGAGCAGGGAGTAGGGAGCAGGGAGCAGGGAGCAGGGAGTAGAGAGCAGGGAGTAGGGAGCAGGGAGCAGGGAGCAGGGAGCAGGGAGCAGGGAGCAGGGAGCAGGGAGCAGGGAGCAGGGAGCAGGGGAGCAGGGAATAGGAGGAGTTTCTTTCATTCATAACGGGTGGTGCTCCTGACTCCTGACTCCTGACT
>CAIVAU010000170.1 GCA_903903925.1 uncultured cyanobacterium | reverse complement strand
TTTTTTGTTACGGATAAATCCGTGGGCTTGGACCCATTATGGGCAAGGCAGGGCAGAAGGCATCGCATTCTCGTATAAACCATTACATTAACCTTCTGCCCTCTGCCTCCAGCATAGCTGCCTTGCCCGAAGGGCTTGTCACTCATTCAAAATCCACTAAAAGCAGCTGCTGAGACTCACTTCATGCGGCTCTTGTTTTACTTTATGAATTAATCTTGCATAGTCGAGCCGCTTAACTACGTTTAGCTCCACTGTACTACAGTATATTGTGATTAGGTCGATTGGCGAAATGGGTCACGTACAACGTGACCCTAATTATCTTGTGCATTTGCTCGAATTACTGTAGTTGCTAAGAACGAAGACAGCGCAACTACAAACGAATTTTTTATCAGTCATTAATTAGATTTATAAAAACTCTCAGAACGTACAGGACTACCATTTCGCCAAACTTGTACTCCGTTAGGGCTAACCAAATAAGAAAAGCTACCGTTGTCTGCCCGATATAGAGTTCTGCCAACACTCTGAGCCAAAATTCGTATAGGCTGGTTTGGGTTTTGCTTTAATTGCCCGATATAAAAGAACTGACCATTTTCTTGACAAACTTTAACATGAGTGGTTTCCGTTTCACCTTCAATCACTATTGCACCGCTACACCCAGTATTAACCCTTGCAGTTGCAACAGGTATGGGAATTGATTGTGATGGTAAGGCTTGTGTTGTTACTGGTGGTGCGACGAATCGAGCAGGTTCAACAGGTATGGGAATTGATTGTGATGGAGAAATTTCTTGTTGTATGAGTGGGGAAGATACGATGCGAGTCGGCATACCATCTCGACTCATGTTCGTAGTGGCGGTTGCTATTTGTTGTGATGGGATCTTGCCTGCTACTAAAGGTGGTAATGCAATGATGGGGTCAACAACAGATACCATATTATAGGGATGAACTTCAAAATGTAAGTGAGGGCCTGAACTATTACCTGTAGTTCCCATCTCAGCAATGACATCACCTTGACTCACCTGTTGACCATTTTTGACCAAAAGACGGCGATTATGACCATAAACCGTGAAACTGCCATCTGAATGGTGGATTCTGATCGCATTACCTAATCCCCACTCATCCCAACCGGATTTAACCACTTGACCCTTTGCAGCAGCAATAATCGGCGTTCCCGGTGGTCCTGCAATGTCAATTCCTATATGACGATTTCTATAAAAGCCTTGAGAAATTATCCCCTGAGATGGCCAAATTAAGCTAGAGGAAGGATTAGTAGATTGGGCTATCAGGGATTTGTCTGTTGTTGGAGTTAGAACAGAGGTATCTGCTCTGACTACGGTAGTAAGAGAAATAAAGCCAATTATACCGTAAGTACAGAATTGAGAAAAGGTCACTTTTTTCATGAGTCCCAATCCGATGAAATGGTTTAGAAAACTTTTGATTATATGCTGATTCAATGTTAAGTCAGTATTATCAGGATAGTAAATGTGAAGCGGGTAAGAATTAAGGGTCTCCCCTCCGCACTTCCCTAAGAACCGTGCATGACTGTTTCCAATCAGACGGCTCAAGACTTATTTCAAGGCAGTTGGCTTGGATTTGGAATATACTTCTCTGTGAGACCCTTGGTGTAAGTGCCTCTCCGTTTTCCTCGGGGTCACCAGGAGCTACAGGTACTATGTGACGGGCTAGCACCGCTGCGCGGAAGTCAAAAGTCAAAAGTATTATATATCAAGGCTTTTACCTCTTTGAAATGGTATCTTTATTTCCGCGACCGCTGTACTAGTGGTCTGTCAAGATTAAATTGATGGGTAGTGTGAGCAAGATGCTCGCTTCGTGAGCGAGACGCTCACACTACGAACCCATCAAAATGAATTTGACAGACCACTAGTAGTCCATGTCATTAATTCTCACGGGTTGAGAAGTTCGTAGTAAGGACTTTAGTCCTTGATTCCAAGAGCGCTTAAGCGCAAACTACTTGTATGATCGCCTAAGTGTAAATATTTCTGAATAAAAAAAGCAATAACCGTCAAGCTACGGCAAAATTTAATTAAAGTATGTATGAAATAAGTATCTTCACGGTTACTGTCTCATCTACTAGACTTTTGAGAGAAATTCAGTAGATTGAAAACTTTTGAAAGTTGACGAAAAAATCAGGGTTTTAGACAACATTTCTGGGGCGGGTGCTCACGATTACTTGTAATGACCTAGCGTAGGTGTTCGCAATTTGCTGATAGCAGAGACGCTCAGTATTCCCATTTTCCCCATTCCCAGTCGCGGGGATTTTGGTGATTCATCGGTTTGCTAAGGAACTTTCAATGGTTGCTAGCGGGGTGAACAAATGACAACAGTGGCACAGTCCTATCCTGGAATTTATATTCAAGATCTGTTAAGTAATACTTATACAATTACTGCAGCACCGACTTCTATTACAGTTTTTATTGGTTATACCCATCCATTAAAAACTACGAATCCCGGTAAGGCTGTTGAGTTGTTTAGCTTTACTGACTATGAACGAGAATTTGGTGGTTTCTTTACCAGTGCAGCATTTGACAACAGCAAGGATAAGTTTGCCAGCGTTGCTTGTGCAGTTAACCAATTCTTTCTGAATGGCGGTTCAGACGCATTTGTCATCGGTCTTTCATCCAAAGCCCTTGCAAAGGTTGATCCTCCTTATCCTTGTATCGTCATAAAGAAGGATATTTATGTTAATGAAACCATTCGTATCAAATTTATCGGACGAGAGCCAACGGATAAAATTCCGATGATGGTATCAATTACGAATGTTCAGAGCATTAAGAAGAATAACGATACTGCTGACATTACTATCACCTACGGTAATCTCATAGAAAGATATCCAAAAGTCAATCTTGATAGCACAGACAAACAAAATTACATTGTTAATCGGATTGGAAGCCAAACAAATCCTATCTCTGCTCTAGTAATGCTTCCAGATGATCAAACTTATTCTAAGTTTATAGATACTCCACGGCCACAGAGTTTGTCTGTATATCCTCCCCACGGTACGGAAATTTTTTTGCAGGATGATTTTATATCGGCTTTACAGGAGGACAGTGCCTTAGATAAATTACCCATTTTTAACTTACTGGTTCTCCCTGGTGTTGCTAGCAATTCAGGTAATTCTATTCTAAGTGAGGCACTGGCTTTTTGTGAACGTAAACAAGCATTTCTGATCATGGATCCGCCAATTGCTGACATAGCTGGAGAGCTATCAGGTTCAATTTATTATGACAAGGTAAATCCCAATTCAGATGCACCCAACCCTATTCCTCAAAGCACCAATGGTGCTCTGTACTTTCCCTATATAAAATCCATCGATCCAGTCACAGGTCTATCGAGTATTGGTAATGATCCAGCAACAGGTCTTCCCATACCATTTACACTACCACCCAGTGGTACAGTTGCAGGTATTTATGCTAGCACTGACCTGAACCGTGGTGTTTGGAAGGCACCCGCAGGCTTAGAAACCATCACCACGAATGTAACTGGCGTGAGAGACGATGGTCGCTTGACAGATTCTCAGCAGGGAGTCCTCAACTTGGCGGGGATTAATTGTTTACGAACCTTTCCTGGATTTGGCACTGTCATTTATGGAGCACGAACACTAGTCGGCTATGATGAACCAACTGAAACACCCTACCAACAATGGAAATATGTGCCAGTCCGGCGCATGACGCTATTTATTGAGCAGACTCTCTACCGAAGCCTTCGTTGGGCGGTGTTTGAGCCGAACGACGAACCTTTGTGGGCTGCTATTCGACTCAGCATTAGTAACTTTATGCTGTCGTTATTTAATCAAGGTGCGCTTCAAGGCTCAACCCCGAGTCAAGCATTCCAAGTCAAGTGCGATAGTTCAACGACGACTTCAGATGACCAAAACAATGGCATTGTGAACATTATCGTCGCCTTTGCACCACTCACACCTGCGGAATTCATCATTATTAAGATTAAGCAACTCGCCGGTCAAGTGCAGTTATAGGAGAGAATCTTGGCGGTGACAAGAATACTGTTTCACTTAGTTAATAGCTGTACTCACTTGATGACAAAAATTCTTAGAAATTATTACATCTTTACACTTGAAACCTCTTTGAAATTGGAGACAACCGAATGCCAGTAACACCGTCCTATCCTGGGATTTATATTGAAGAGTTACCCAGTAGCACTCACACAATTACAGCAGCACCCACATCCATTGCTGTTTTTGTGGGCTATACTCATCCTTTCAAAACCTTGATCCCCAAAACCACGATTACGAATTTTAACAAGGCTATCCAGATATTTAGTTTTACTGACTATGAGAAATACTTTGGGGGCTTCTACGCCAGCAGTGTGCTTGATTCTAATGTTGCCCAAGCCGTTAACCAATTCTTTCTAAATGGTGGATCGAGTGCATATGTGGTTGGGGTGCAGCCGCAAGAATATTTTGACAGCAAGCAAAATCCTGTGGGTGCCGTTGCTCCGCCTGCTGCACAAACTACCAACGGCATCCAGTTTACCGCATTGGAGCCAGCGGATTCACCCAACACTGGGATCTCAGTCACTATCACCACACCACCAAATTCTACTAATAGTCATGTTGCTGACATTACTATTATCTATGGCACTAAAGGTATCCGAACAGAAACTTACCGTCAAGTATCTCTTGATCCGGGTTCCCCTACCCCTAGCAATCCAAGTCCAACAGCAAATAATCCAACAAATCCAAACTTTATCACGACAAGGATCAACAATATATCTACTTTAGTAACAGTTGGTCTTTCTACTGGAACGACAACGTGGCCAACCGATTTCGCAAATGGCGGCAGCATAACTCTATCGACAACATTGCCTGCTGGTGCGGTAAGTATCTTTCGTGAATCGGATTTTGCACCGATTTTTCAGCAGGATAGCGATTTGGATAAGGTTCCAATATTCAATCTTTTGTTGCTTCCTGGTATCACTGATAATTCTACCTTAAGCGAGGCCCTTGCCTTCTGTGAAAGGAAGCAAGCATTTTTAATTATGGATCCGCCTGCTATAGATGTAGCCGATCAGGGTACAAATTGGATTGGTGATTACATTGATGGTACTACTTGTCCAAAAAGTCAGAATGGGGCGCTTTACTTTCCCTACCTAGTTTCTACTGACCCTTTAACTGGCAACCAAATTAATCTGCCACCCAGCGGGTTTGTCGCTGGCATTTACGCTAGTACTGATCTTAGCCGTGGTGTGTGGAAAGCACCTGCTGGGCAGGCAACGACTCTCTTGAATACAACTGGTGTGGTTGATACAGGACGTATGAATGACTTGAGACAGGGGACTCTCAATTTAAAGGGAGTAAACTGCTTACGGTCTTTTCCTGGTATTGGAACTGTTGTTTACGGTGCTAGAACACTGGTGTCTGCAAACCCAGCCTACCAACAATGGAAATATGTGCCAGTCCGGCGCATGGCTTTATTCATTGAGCAGACTCTCTTGAGCAACCTTGGTTGGGTGGTGTTTGAGCCGAACGATGAACCTTTATGGGCTGCCATTCGTCTCAGCATTGGCAACTTTATGTTGTCATTATTTAAACAAGGTGCGCTTCAGGGTTCGACCCCAAGTCAAGCATTCCAGGTCAAGTGCGATAGTTCAACGACGACTTCAGATGACCAAAACAACGGCATTGTAAACATCATCGTCGCATTTGCACCCCTCAAACCCGCTGAATTCGTCATTATCAAAATTGCACAACTTGCTGGTCAAGTACAGTCATAGGAGAGAGTTCCATGAGTAAACCTTTCACCGTTAACATCAATCGCTTTGACCCTTATAAAACGTTTCGCTTCCAAATCTACTTTGGAACTTCCACGACGCCCGTTGCTCTTATGAGTAAGATGACTGGTGGGATGAAGCGCACTGCTGATGTGATTGAATACAAGGAAGCGGGTAACATGATTATTTTGCAGGGATTGGGGCGGATGAAATACGACCCGATTACACTGGAGCGGGGGATTACCCATGACAGTGATTTTGAAGACTGGGCTAATGCTGCTCAGGTACTGGATGCTGGACACCCTAACCAATCTTTAAATGCTCTGCGTAAAGATATTAGAATTGCGCTGCTCAATGAGCAGGGTCAACAGGCTTTTGTCTATAAAGTTTACCGTTGCTGGGTATCGGAATACCAAGCATTGCCCGATCTTGATGCCGGAGGAAACGCTGTGGCGATCGAGCATATCAAGCTAGTACACGAGGGATGGGAACGCGATTTGAGTGTGACAGAACCCAATCAGAATCAGGTAGGGTAAGTCCAATGCGCCGGAATGAACAGACTCTACGCCTGCCAGTCAGTGGGTTAGAGGTGTTTCTAAGCCAACCAACAGGGGTTGAAGATCTTCTCTTGCTGGAGGCGACCAACCTGGATACCCAGTTGGCATTAGCGCTGCTGACTGCGATCGCACAAGCTGCTGATGGGAAAGAGTTTGCCTGGGATATGCTTTCAATTACCGACCTGGATACGTTGCTCCTACGTACCCGGCAGTTAGCCTTTGGCGATCAGCTGCGGGCTGATGCGACTTGCCCTGCTAGTAACTGTGGTTTACCCATAGAGATCTCTTTCCAGGTGAGTGAGTATCTTGCCAACTACTTGCCAGGTAGTGTTCCAGGTGTAGAAGCGGCTGAAGAATCGGGATGGTTGCGTTTGGGAAATATGCCAGTGTTGTTTCGGTTGCCTACTGCTGCCGATCAGGTGGCGATCGCCCATCATGCTCACCCTGAACAGGAATTGATCCACCGATGTCTCCGACCAACTAATCTGACCTCAGAACAACTCCAGCAAATTGAGGAGGCAATGGAAATCCTAGCACCCAATCTTGCTCAGAATCTCCAGGGGCAATGCTCGGAATGCGGAGCGATGGTCGAAATTTTCTTTGACCCGCAGCAATTTACATTGCGAGAATTCCGCAATCAGGCAGCGTTTATCTACGAAGAAATTCACCTGTTAGCCATGTACTATCAGTGGTCAGAATCGGCTATTTTAGCACTACCCCGTCAGCGTCGAATGCAATATGCTGAGCGCCTGCGACAGACAAAGAGGACAGCTTAAATATGGTGCAATTTTCTTACCTGCAACAGATCGCCCATCGTACTCGTCGTGGGAGCTATCGCCCCCCTGGTGGACTGCCGATGCTAACTCCCCCTCGATTGCTGTTTCCTCAGGGAAATCTCAATCAGGCTGTCGCAGGGGAGGAGCAAACACCCTTGAGTTATGGATCAGCAGAAGTGCGATCGCCCCAATCCCCTGAACCCCCCCAGGTAACTGTTGGGCAAACCCCGCCATTGCCTACCATCACCACTCCACTAACCACAGAGATCCACACTGAGCCAGCCACGCTCAATCCCCTTAGTGTTCAACCCTCAACCTTGGATACAGAACCATCGCCATCTGCTCCACCACCATTATTACCACAACTCCCACAACTCTCCCAATCACCACCGCCACAGACAGAGACTGTTACAACCAACCAACCTGGGACAGAGATCCAGACTGAGCCAGTGGCACTGAATCCCATCAGTCTCCAGTCCCCAACCTTGGATGCACCACCACCACCGTTATTACCACAACTCCCACAACAGATAGAGACAGCCAACCAGCCTGTTTCGCCAGGTTCGACCATCCTTCGTCCCATATCCAGCGATAGTTTAGAGGTGGTGCAACCAATACTGATGCCCCCAACGCCATCCAGTCCACCCAGTGTCCAAACAATTGTTGAACCTTTTGAGGCAACTGCTTTACAGTCTCAGCCACCACCCCCCATTACCAGATTAACTCCCCCTGTGCAACCTTCTTTTCCTGTTAGATCTGAAGCCTCTCCCCCAGTGGCTCAACCATTGCAAACCGTACTGGAACCTGGAAGCCCTAGCCAACAGACACACACAAATGCAATGACCGAGTTTCTGTCTCAGCGATCATGGCCAACCCAGGGAGCAGAACCGCCCCAGCCTTCCACCGTTCACATTGGCTCCATCGAGGTTCACATCGTGCCCCCTCCTGCACCGCCTCCACCAGTAACCACCAGGGTTGTGACCGTTGCAGGGAAATCAGGAGCAGCGCCCATACTATCCCGTGGTTTTATATCTACCTTTGGTTTACGCCAAAGTTGAAAGGAGGAAAGAGATGCCACTAGGATTGCTTGATCTCTCTATTGTTACTGACCGTCTGATCAGTCTACTAAATGCAAGTGTGCAAAGCTCTCAACTGTGGAGCGAAGAACCCACTCCCCCTGATGGCACTCCTACTAGCATCAATCCTGGTCAACGCTTTGACATTAATGTCACAGGCTTGCCCCCTGACGAAATACGGAGTTTGACGGGATGCCAACTGAATCTCTACCTGTTTCACGTCGCCCAGGATTCCTTTCAACGGAATTCGCCTGTTACAGGACCGTGGACAACTCCCCCGGCAACAGATCCTACCAAAACGTCAACCCGTGTACCGCCAATTCCACATCAGCCTTTGAGCCTGGATCTGTATTACCTGCTCAGTGCTTACGCCAAAGGTTCCTATATTCAGGAGCAACAGGCAATGAGCATCGCCTTGAAATGCTTTCACGAAAATCCAATCATTAGATCAACTGTACCGATTGATAATCGAGTCGAAGAATTCTGCCTAACGATGGAGGTGGAAAGTGTTTTAGAAGCAGGGCGACTTTGGCAAGCCATTACTTCTTCACTTCGGCTTTCCTTAATTTATAAAGTGAGCGTTATTTTTATCGAACCCAAGCTCCCACCGCCACTGGCAAAACAGGTACAGACAGTGAATTTAGCCGTCAGTCCTGCATCTTTACCCTTTGCCGCCGCAGGACAGGTGATTGGAACCTATATCAAAGTTAACTATATTGGACCAAATGACACGCCTTTGCAACCAGATCGTCGAAGCTACGATCTGTTACCAGCTGTAGTTGCTCCGGGACAAAGTTTTCTGCTTTACGGGGCAGGGTTGAATCAGAATAGTTCTAACCGAGTCTATCTTTTATTACCAGATGGAACCGAGCAGGATGTGACAGCCTGGGTAACTCCAACGAATCCACCATCCCCGGCACCGCCTGTACAAACGGATTCGCGCTTGACGTTAGTATTACCCACCACGGGTGCCCCTCTAGCAGGCATTTATCAGTTGCGGGTGGGAAATAATCTCCCTTTAGGGGACCCCAATGCAATTCGCTCAAACGCAACACCCTTCAGTGTTGCCGCCTGGGTTGATCCAACGGGTGGTCCTCTATTAAGCCCGGTTGGAGGCACTTATACGATTAACGGCATTGGCTTTAGTCCAGGAACATTAGAAATTTTGCTGGAGACGATCGCCCTGACACCCGCACTGTTCAGATTCAGTAGCAATAATGCCATCAGTTTTCAGTTGCCAGGGGATCTACCCAATGGACGGTATGGGGTTCGGGTTCGCGTTAATCAGGTGGAATCTCCACCGGCGAAATGGGTGGTGAAATAATTATGATTGCATCTGAGGCGTTACAGGGACAGCGAACAACGACAGACTTTCTGGCGACTGTTCGCCTGCGTGCTCAACGGCGAGTCCGGTGGATGCAAACTTTGTGGTCAGAGGATATGGCGATCGCCAGACAGTCTCTGGCAATTTCTGCTACAGAGGTTGATCGCATCTTGACCCCACCCCAGGTGATGGCAGAAGCAGAGGGGGCTTTCTACCAGAGCGATCGCGCTGCCCAACAGATGACGCAGCAGCTTCAAGTTGCTGAGGAGCAATTGGCTAATGATTCAAGCTGGCAAGGTTTGCGGCAACTGTTTGGGTTATCTGATGGGGAAAGTGACCTGTTATTGCTGGCGATCGCGGTAGAAGTTGATCCCTTGTTGCGGCGAGTATATGGCTATCTCCATGACGATGCCACCATGGGGTATGCCACTCCCTGGTTAGCCTCCCTGCTGTTTCAGTGGAACACTGCCAGTGTTCCGGGCCCAGAGTCAGGGCTACTGCGCTGGCGGTTAGCTTATCCTGGGGAGGGCAATCACCCAAACGGGTCGATCACCACCGCCTGGGTTGCCGACCCCTACATTGTAGGCTGGTTGGTGCAGGGACAACGGCTTGATCCCATGCTGGGTAATGCCGTCCAGTGGATTCCGGCGACCGAAGGGACTGGTAATACCTGCTTGTATCCGGCTGAACTGGCAGCGATGCGGGAATTTATCGTGGCGATCGCCCACACACCCCCTGATCGCCCAGAGGCGCTGTCCTCCTTTACTGCCATTGAAGTGGAACTCATTGGTCCAGAAGGGGCTGGGAAGCGGACTCTGGCTGCCCAGGTGTGTGGCTCTTTAGGGGTTAGCCTGCTGGTGGCAGATAGCAGCCTGCTTCTGGGGGCAGAGGTATCGCTGGCACTGGCGACGGAACGGGTGATGCGAGTCCTGCGATCAGCTTGTTTGAATCGGAGCGTTCCCTACTGGCATCGGGTAGAGGATAGCCAGCCCAAAGTGTGGCGATCGCTCAGGGATATTAGCCAGTTGACAATCTTTGGGGCGACGGCACCCCTAGGACAACGGCACAATGGCGCACTGCGGCGAGTGGTACCGTTGCCATCCTTAACCCGCAAGCAGCGGATTGAATTGTGGCAGCAGTTAACTAACAGTAGTCCGGTGCCCGATCCTGTGCTAAACTGGGTGTTAACTCCCAGTGAAATTACTGAGGCAGCACGGGCAGCAGGGGCGGGCACGGCTGCGGTGGTGGCGGTGTGTCAGCAGATGGTGCACCACGAACCGGGGGAATTGTTTAATTTGCTGGTTTGTCCCTATACTTGGGAAGACATTGTGTTGCCATCTGCCATCCGCCAACACCTGGAGGAACTGGAACAGCAGGCGCGGCTGCGGTGGCAGGTGTACGAGGAGTGGGGTTTTGAGCGGCTGTGTCCTGTGGGTCGAGGCATTACGGCGATGTTTGCGGGGCCCAGTGGCACGGGGAAAACCATGGCGGCACAGGTGTTGGCGCGATCGCTAGGCATGGAACTGTACCGGGTGGATCTAGCCGGAGTAGTGAACAAGTATATTGGGGAGACAGAAAAGCGGTTAAAGCGGGTGTTTGATGCCTGTGAACGGGCAAATGTGGTGTTGTTTTTTGATGAAGCCGATGCGTTATTTGGGCAGCGGACGCAGGTGAAGGATGCTCATGATCGCTTTGCCAATATTGAGATTGACTATTTGTTACAGCGGATGGAGCAGTTTGATGGGATTGCGATTTTGGCAACGAATCGTAAGGGGGATATGGATCAGGCGTTTATTAGGCGGTTGCGCTTCATTGTGGATTTTATCCAGCCGGGACCAGCGGAGAGGTTGAAAATCTGGAAATTGGCTTTGCTGGAGCGATCGCCTGGGGGTGAGGCGTTACTGGAAAATCTGGATTGGCAAAGGCTGGCAAAGCAACTCAATATGACGGGAGCAGACATTAAGGGGGCGGCATTGGGGGCAGCGTTTTTGGCACGGGCAAGTGGGACACGCATCACCATGCAGCATCTTTTTCATGCAGCGCAACGAGAGATGGCGAAACACGGGATCGTCATCCGGGCAGGGGAATGGGAAGGTTAGGAATTGACCCAGAGGATGTGACTGATTAGGCGATTTGTAAACACTAAACCTGAAGGGGCTGATGATGTTAAGCGCACCTGTGAGTGAGAACAAAACGAAGGAACAGCAAGGGAAAGCTGAGTCTGAGTTTGGGATGGAAGGAGACAAACGCTCTGGGGGTTGGGCGGGGTATGGCTCACTCAGTCCGGGTAGTGGACGGTTAGCGGCTGTCTCTCAGCCGCTGGGAAAACAGGCACACCAGGCAGGGATGCAGAAAGCCTATGGGAATCAGGCGATGTTGCGGATGATGAATAAATCGCCAGCACAAGCCCCTGTAACTGCTTCGCCTTTAAGTCGGGGTGGCATTTTGCAGCGGAAATGTGCCTGTGGAAATGCGGCGGGTGCATTGGGAAGCAGTGCTGAGTGTGAGGAAAAGGGTGGGATGGGTCTGCCGGGAAACTTTCAAACGAAACTCACGGTTAACCAACCCGGCGATCGCTACGAACAGGAAGCTGATCGCGTTGCCGACCAAGTGTTAGCAGCACCAACAAATTCCATCATCAGTGGTGTACCTCCCCGCATCCAGCGCTTTACGGGGCAAACGACTGGAAGGGCAGATATGGCGGCACCTGCAAGCGTAGACCACGTCTTGTCAAGTCCTGGCAGACCGCTGGAGCCTTCATTACAGAAGGATATGGGGCAACGCTTTAGCCACGACTTTTCGAGTGTGCGGGTACATACTGGTGCGGCGGCTGAGCGATCAGCTCGGGACGTGAACGCCAATGCCTACACCGTAGGGCACAACATCGTGTTCGGTGCAGGTCGGTATGCGCCAGGGACGCATGAAGGACGGCGCTTGCTTGCCCATGAGTTGACGCACACAGTGCAACAGAACTCGGCAAGGAATCTCGACTCGGATGTGAAACGGGAACAATTGTCCACAGTGGGCAGCAGACTGGTTCAGCGCGATGGCGAGTCCGATGTGCCCACCCTAGACGAGTTGTACAACAATGCGTTGCAGGCTGCTAGGCAGACAGGCGGCACCCTCTGGCAAGATGTAGCTGAAAAGCTCAATGGTTTCAATCATGAGGATATCCAGAGCCGCCTCGCCCAACTGACGCAAGACGAGATCGGGTATATCCACCAGGGTGCGCTGGACAACGACCGAGTTGGACCGGACTCTCAAGTAGCTCAGTTAACTAAGCCAGGAACGCCTCTTGCTTCCACATCGCCACCACAGGCGACACCGTCACCAGTCCCAGCCACTCCGGATCAAACGACAACTCCAGCACTAGCTACTCCGGATCAAGCGCCAACTCCAGCACTAGCCACTTCGGATCAAACGACCACTCCAGTCCCAGCCCAAACTAGTCAAGACGGTGGCAGCGATGGTGCCAAACAGCAACAACAGCAGAATGGTGGAGATACACCTTCGATATCAACAAGAGAACGCCAACTGCACTGCGTGGTGCAGCTGGGAGGGTGCTCATCAGGAACTTATTCTCGTGATGGAGGAATCGCCGACGAGTATATTCCTGAATACAACAAACAATGTAAAGAACAGGAGAAAACTAATTACGATGGGCCTGACATATATCCATCTCCAGATGAGTGCAACAATCCCCCATATACCCAGCAAGAACTAGAAGATTTCCATCTTGGGCTTGCTATCGCCGCTGGTATCGTCGCGGTTGTCGTCGGAGGCACCATCACCGCCGGGGCGATTATTGTATTGGGCCCTGAAGTGGCTGCTTTGTTAAGCGGCGGGGTAAGAGTGGCAGCAAGCGGGGCACGCGTGTATGCGCTGGTACAGTCTCTCGCACTCGTCGGGACAGCAGGCCCCGTTACTGCTGTACAAGGGGGCGCGACAATCGTTCTGTCCGAAGCGGCTGGAGTGGCTGGAGTGGCTGGAGTGGCTGGAGCGGCTGGAGTGGCTGGAGCGGCTGGAGCGGCAGCCGCTCCAGCTGCCGCAGTGGCACTCCAATCAGGGGCAACGGCAACAACTGTTGCTGGTTCAGCATCTTTTGTAAAAGTAACCATAGATGTATTAAGCGCTGCAGCTGCAGCTGCAACAACCGGAGCTACACTATTGAGCGACAGCCCAACCTCATCAGCAACAGCCGGAACTACAATACGGAGCGATACAGAAGACAAAGGAGACGACGATCACGACGATCCATGTTGTTTAGAGAAAAATTGGCGTAGATTCAATGAAAAGTTTATGCAAGAAAAACTTCAACGTATTCTCTCAAATCGAAACCATCCACTTAATTTTCTAGTTGATTATGACGCTAAAACTTGGCAGAGCCGTTTACCAACAAACGAATTGGGTGTTCAAGCTGGTCATCGTGTCAGTAGGATAGCCTGCCTACAGGGGTTTGGAACACTATCTTTAGCAGTTGAAGAAGCCTGGCAAAATTCTCTATATGACTCTTCAATAGAAAAAAAGGCTGGTGATAATTTAAGTGCTATTTTTAAACCAACCGTAACGCTTGAGGGAGTCGAAGTTGATAAAAGTAGTTTACTTACATGGAAGGAACAAGGACAAGGAAGGCTAAAAAATATAGATTTGAGTTCGCTAGAAGTATCTCATGAAGGATGGAAGCCACCAAGCTGTGAGTAACTATCAGACTAAGTGCGATCGCCTGTCCTGTAGGTTGAGTCAAATCATAAAACCCAACAATCTAAAACTACTTCTTAAACCGCAAATGACAATGACAAACCTAACCATCGATCGCCTCACCCTCAAACTCTCCGGATTCTCAGAACCTGAAGGACAACGCCTAGCACAGATCGTTACCCAAAGGCTTGCCAGTAGCCATCTTACCAACCACGAACCCAGTGATCTTGCTGCCCTTAAAGTAACAATTCCCACTCGCTCCAATGCCAGTGTAGATTGGCTAGCAGAACAAATTGTAACAAGTATCTTGCGGCAACTTAATCAAACCCTAGGATAATAAGGAGTAAGCAATGGCAGGAAAATTCATCAAAGGTGCGTTAGTCGAATTCATGCCCACGTTTCTGGTGCCTCTACCCAACGTGATTCAGTTTCAGTACAACCCGGAAACCATGACCCACACCTGGACTCAGGCAGAGACATCCAGTGCAAAAGAACAACCCATCAGCGATCCCCTGGCAATTAGAAATGTGCCCGGTGAATCGTTTTCATTCACCATCATGATGGATGCCAACGACACCATTGCCGATGGTAGTGCCGTTACCGCCGGGCTTGCCCAGGCGAGTGGTGTTTACTCACGACTGGCTGCCCTGGAGATGCTCCTCTACCCAACCAATGCTTTTGGCGGCGGGTTGCTCGGCTCGGTCTCTGTCTCTGCCTCTGCTTCAATCAATGTGGGAGGGGGTGGTGTATCTGCATCAGTTGGGGTTTCCGTCAATACAACTGCTGCCAGCCGTAGTGTCCCACAGTCCCAGGTACCTACTGTACTCTTTGTCTGGGGTCCGGGACGGATTGTGCCCGTCCGCATTACGAACCTGACGATTACTGAAAAGCTCTATGACAGCACATTGAATCCCATTCATGCCGAAGCCCAACTGAGCCTGAAGGTACTGACTCTGGAAGAGCTCAACGCGATTTCTGGACAAGACCCACTCAACGAGATCGCCAAAACAGCCTATACCTACTCCCAAGGACTACGTCAGACCCTCGCCCTCGCCAATCTCGCCAATGCTACAGAATCCATTATCGGTATGCTACCCGTATAAACCCTAAAGGAGGTTAAGCATGTTCTTTCTCGGCAGTCGCTACGAAAAAGTTGGTACCTATCAGTTGACTCGACCCAATGGCACCCTGATCACCGTCACGAAAATCCCCCTGCCATCTAACCGACCGCTTCTGGGGTACCACCGCCGTCTGGAAGGGCAGCGCCTGGATTTGATTGCCAATAACTACCTCAAGGATGCCACTGCCTTCTGGCAACTGTGCGATGGAAATAATGCCGTAGTTCCTGATGCCCTGGCAGCCCATGATTTAATCGGCATTCCAGCTAAGGGGAGTTGAGTCATGGCTAGCACCTTCCAGCTCTTTCTCAATGGTACAGCAGTGGATGACAACTTCTACAATATACTGTCCACCCTGGAAGTGGAGGAAAACATTGACCTGCCCGGTGCAATCCAACTTAGTCTACCCGTCAGTCATTCAGGTGATGGCGACCTGACTTTTGTCAATGACGATCGCCTCAAACCGTTGGCAAATCTAGCTGTTGTCGTCACCCCTGATAATAAATCGGCTGAATGTATCTTTGATGGCTATGTCCTTTCCCATAAATTACACCTGGAAACAGGCACCACCAATGCAACCCTTCAGGTTTGGGGACAGGATGCCTCCTGGCTGATGAACCTGGAAGAAAAAGTCCAGGAATGGGTCGATATCACCGATGCCAGTGTGGCTAATAAGATTTTCAGCGGCTACGGTATTACCCCCTCAACTGACAATACCGACGATGACTCGCCCTCCCACACCGAAGATGGGCATAGTTTAATGCAACGGGCTTCCGATATCCAATTTTTGCGTAACTTAGCACGGCGCAACGGCAAATTCTGTCGCGTTGCCTGTACCAATCAACCAGGACAGCGCATCGGCTACTTTATTAAACCTAAACTGGATGGGGAGGCGATCGTCACCCTCAACCTCAACAACCCAGAAAACTGGACGGTCAATGCCCTTGATTTCGACTGGGATATCACTCGCCCCAGTGCTGTCAAAGCTAGTCAAGCATCCTTTACTAATAGTAATGAAGATGGCTTCAGCACTGATACAGGCGATTCCGGCTTAAAGCCCCTAGATGCTCAGAATCTAGCCGATTTTGCGGGCCAACCCATGACGGTCATTCTCACAACACCAGTGGATGATGCCGGGGAATTAACGTTCCGCGCCCAATCCCTGCTACGGGAAGCAGGCTGGTTTGTCCGGTGTGAGGGGGAAGCCGATGTTGCCAGACTCAATGCCATCCTGCGGGTTGGCACAGTGGTACAAATTGAAGGGGTTGGCAGTCTCAATTCTGGCAAGTACTACGTTTGGACGGTACGTCATAGTATCAACGCTGATGCTCACAAAATGAAATTCGTGTTGGTACGCAATGCCATGGGACCAAAGCCATCCAGTAGTAATGGACTCTTGGGAGGATTCCCGTAATGAACGATCAAATGATGTTGGATCTACTTGAACGGGTACGCAACCGTTTCTATGGCAAATACCGAGGAACGGTCACAGATATTGATCCAGGCACCTTACGGATCAAAGCGAAAGTACCTGCTGTCTTAGGACAGAAAAAAACGGGATGGTGTATGCCCTGTGTCCCCTATGCTGGTCCACAGGTTGGGTTAGCATTTCTGCCAGAGAAAGACTCGGGGGTGTGGATTGAATTTGAGGGAGGTGATGTGTCCTACCCCATCTGGACGGGGTGTTACTGGCGATCAGGTGAACAGCCTGCTGATGCTGCACCTGCGGTGAAGGTGATTGTCACCCAAGCTAAGCACAAAATTTTGCTGGATGACAATGCCGGAACAATCACAATTACCGATGCAAACAACAACACAATTACGTTGGAGTCTTCAGGTATCACCCTACAACGGGGCAGTCAAAATATCCAGATCAGTAATAGCGAAGTCAATATTAACGATGGTTCCTTGGAGGTGATGTAATGGCAGGACTGCTCACGACTTCTAGCATCATGATGTGTCCCCACGGTGGTATGGTTCAGGCAACTACAACCAACACCAAGGTCAAAACCAAAGATGGTTATATCCTGAGGTCTTCCGATACCTTCGTCATCCTGACCTGCATCTTTACTCTGCCCTCCGGGACCCCGCATCCCTGTGTGCAAGTGCAGTGGGTGCAACCAGCGCTGAAATCCCAGGTCATGAGCGACTTCACGCTGACTGAAGACAGCGTCGGACTCTGCGTGGCAGGCGATCGAGCCGTGCAGGGGTCTGTGTTGATTGACTATACCCAATCCCAGGTGTCGGGACTTTAGCTAGGATGACTTAGAGGAGCAAACCCATGAATCGAAATGACTATGCCTTTCCATTCCGAATTGATGTTGTGTCTGGTCAGGCGGCGCAGACAACTTACGAAGCTCACGTCGAGCAAATGATTGGCCAAGTGTTACTAACGACACCAGGAGAGCGAGTAAATTTACCTGAATTTGGTTGTGGACTGCGGCAACTGATCTTTGCTCCTCACTCTGACGCTCTCGATACGACAACGAAGTTAATTGTGACGCAAGCCCTTAACCGCTGGTTAGCAGGGCAAATTCAGGTTCAGTCAGTCACGGTAGTTTCGCCGAACACGACATCAGCCCAGGGACAGTTTTTAGACCAATCAAAATTGCTGGTCGAGATTGATTATGTATTAATCGATACTCGCTCAAACAAGTCTCTGCAAGTACAGGTGATCTAATATGACTGACCCTAAAACTCGACTCAAAAAGCTACTCGAAAACCAAACTCTGACCGGCATCGACTTTGTTGAAATTGCCAGTTCCGATCAGAAAACCCTCCATGTTCATTTTCTGAAGGACACTAACCCGCCGCTGCAAGGAACGGTAAAGGCAACGACTACCCCCGACGGCAAAACAACTATTCCAGCGGCTCAAATTACTGGGGGCGAGACGATTCCAACGGTGCCCGTAAACCCAATTAATGATGCTACTGATTGGATGACGGACCGTGAAGGACGACCCATACTGATCTTAACAGTCCCTCAGCCAGGGGACTTTTCCCTGTATACTTTAACCTTAAACAGCCCTCAACTAGACCTCTTCTTCAGCCAGTCCATTTTTTCATTTAAAGCACTCAGCCCCTCAAATTTAGACTGCGAGACTCCACCATTAGTCTGCCCACCGCCGCAGGAAGATATTCCGCCTATCGACTATCTCGCGAAGGACTTTCTCAGTTTCCGTCAAGCCCTTTCCGACTTCTCTGTGCAGCGCTATCCACAATGGCAAGAACGCTCTGAAGCTGACTTCGGCGTCATGTTCATGGAAGCACTGTGCGCCCTAGCCGATGACTTAAGCTACACTCAAGACCGGATCGCAGCGGAAGCAACTCTCGCTACTGCTACCCAACGTCGCTCCCTCGTCCGACACGCCCGCCTATTGGACTACGAACCCAAACCAGCCACGACCGCTCAAGTGCTTTTGCAGTTGGATGTACTGAATAATAACCCCATTCCTTCAGGAGTTGTGGTGGCAAATGCTCAGGGTCCGGATGGTGAAACAATTAACTTTGAGACTGGAACGGGGCTGATTGACCCGCAGACTGGATTGCTAAATCTAACAACCTATCCGGTAAACCTTCTATGGAATGGGATTCAGCCCTATTGGTGGGATGATAGCCAACAGTGCTTGCGAGCTGGCTCCACTGACATGTGGGTTATAGGGCAAGGTTTCAATTTTACAGGAGGGCAAGCGCTTCTCATTGAGACACAGGGAGCCACTACACTGGACTCAAAGATTCGAGAACTTGTACATTTAGTTGACCAGAATCCTGCTATTGAGCAGACTGACTTTCTTTACAATCAGCCAGTAACCCACATCTTTTGGATAGCAGACGATGCCTTGAAGTTTGACCACGATCTAACGAAGACTGTGCTGGCTGGGAATTTAATCCCCGCGACTCAGGGTAGCCGAGCTGATGAAACCTTTGCTATCCCTGCCGATGCATCGACTCCACCCCTTGCCTTAATGCGGATTGGAGCCAATGGTAGGCCAAATTATCTCTATACCTTGCAGCAAGCACCCCTAGCGTGGCTCCCGCAGGATACTGGGGATTTGCTGCCGTTACCAGCAATCTTACTCACACAGCAGGGTAGCGAATTACTTCATTGGACTTGGCGTAGAAGCCTACTCAAAGCCGAGTTGTTTGAATCCGCCTTCACAATCGATCCCACGAGCTACAGTCTTACTGCCCATAACTCCGATGGTTCCATCATGCAAGACTATGACGGCGATGGTGGTGATACGATTCGCTTTGGGGATGGAATCTTTGGGGAGTTACCTGACCCTGGCACGGTATTCCAAGTAACTTACCAAGTGGGGGGTGGTGCAAGGGGAAACGTACCTGCCGACTCCATTATCTACGTCAATGCTGCCGTTGGATCTCAAATTTCAGCCGTGAATAACCCCTTCCCAGCAGCGGGTGGTGCGGATGCAGAACCGGCTGAACGAGTGCGTCGGCTGGCACCCCAGGCTTTTCGTGCTGTACAGTATCGTGCTGTAGCAGCAGAGGATTACCAAGCAGCAGCCCAAACCCTGCCGTGGGTATTGCGTGCTGGTACGGTCTTTCGTTGGACGGGGAGTTGGCTGACGGTTTTTACAACACCTGACCCTAAAGGCAGTGAAGGTCTTACCCTTCAGGAACACACTCAACTCATCGACTTACTGAATCGCTATCGCCTTGCCGGGTATGAATCCTATGTGCCCGAACCACAATATCGATCGCTCAATCTAGAAATTTCCCTCTATGCTTCACCCGATGCCTTTCGCGGCGATGTGGAGGCTGCCGTCTTAGCGAACCTGAGTGCAACTAAGTTTCCTGACGGGAGTACTGGGTTTTTCTACGTAGATAACTTCACCTCCGGGACACCTCTAGAACGTAGTGCCCTAGAAGCTGCGATTCAGAAAGCCTACGGTGTCGCAGGGATTGTTTCAATTATGTATCGTCAACGCGGAATCACATCCAATTATCTGAACTTGCCAGAGATATTAACAGTCTCAGCAGATACAATCCTGAGGCTGGACAACGATCGCACAAGACCAGAGCAGGGTTCACTAAAAGTTATCGTAGGGGGAGGAAAATGAACAACCTGCCGATTTGCCCCTGTGAGGGCATCACCCATCCCCAAGTTATCTTTAATCCTCCCGGACAAACCACCCTTTCTTATCGCATCGGTGATTATACAACCTTTCGCGAGGCGTTATTGCTACCGCTGAAAGATGAAACGGACAACCAGGAACTCATTCTCTGGCATCCCAGTGGCAAAAGCGATCTCGCACTCCAAATGGTGGAATGGTGGGCTTATCTTGCTGATATTCTCACTTTTTATAATGAGCGGATTGCAAATCAAGCCTATTTGCGTACTGCCGATTTGCCTGAAAGTCTGCAAAGGTTAATCAGTACCATCGGCTATCGTCGGCGTCCCGGTATCAGTGCCCAGGGATTTGTAGCGGCGCTGATGAGCGATGTGACAAAGCCCTTTACCTTGCCTCAAGGGTTTCAAATTCAGAGCAAACCAGGCCCAGGTCAGCAGCCCCAAATCTTTGAACTGGATGTAGATACTCTCATTCAATTTCCCGATGCGATCGCCGCTGCTCCCATAGCCAATCCAGCTTTGCTTCAAGGAACTACTGTTCTACTCCAGGGAACAGTCAGCAATGTCAAACCTGGAGATAATTTGCTGCTGTTGAAGAAGGGTTGGTCTGGCTCAGCCAATGAATATGCTTTAGTCACTGTCCAAAAGGTGAATCCGGAGAAAGATCCACAAGGTCAAGTCAATACACGAGTCATTTTTGTTAGCACTCCCAATGGGTTAGCAAATGCTCAGGCAGAGGACTATAGATTACTCAAAAGCAATCAATATACCCATGTTTGGCAATATCCCACTGGCAGTATCAACGTCACCGGTAATGGACAGATCCATTTAGCCTCTCTCGTTCGCCAAATTAAGGTAACCGATCCCATTTTGTTATACCAGTCTGAGACTCAGTTCCAACTCATTCAAGTGACGCAATACACAGAGGTTGTTTGGAATGCCGATCCCCCAACCACTCCCCTCGATCCTACGAAGTTAGTTTCTGCGGCTGGTAACCCCATTCCCATTCCCATTCCTCACACCCAGCTGAGCTTCACTGCGAGCTTAGTAGGCGATTGGGACAGTGCAATAGCTAGAGCCACTATTTTAGTATATTACGGTTGGCAAGATGTTGGGGTATTGATTTCGACTCCCGCAGCAACATTTAGCACGACACAACCAGAGATTACCCCAGACCCAGGATTTTCTTTAAGCAAGAATCAGCTTCCCCTCTTGCTTGAGGGTGCTGATGGCAATGGCATCGCTGCTAAAGCCTCCGTCAGTACTTCCCCACCTGTACTCGAGTTGTCTAATTCAGCAAATTCAGCCATCAATTTAAAGCCACCATTACAGATGTTATTCAACCTGCTCCCAGTTTCGCGGGGACAGACTGTTGCTAATGAAATCTTGGGTAGTGGAGACGCGAGTATTCCTGGGCAGGAGTTTGTGCTCAAAAATTCACCGCTGACCTACTTACTGAGTGGTGACTCTAGTTCGGGCGATCGCTACAAGAGTACCTTGGTCGTGTGGGTGAATGGAGTGCAATGGCAAGAAGTCCCGAGTTTCTATGGACAAGCTGGAGATGCCTCTATCTTCGTAACCAGCGAAGATGAGAGTGATAACACTCATGTGCAGTTTGGAGATGGTGTCAATGGAGCCAGGTTACCTTCGGGAGTGAACAATGTTGTTGCGACTTACCGCTATGGCAGTGGTAAAGATGCCCCTAGTGCGGGAACATTAAATGTTATTGTTAAGTCTTATCCTAATCTGAAAGCCATTCACAATCCCGTAGCAGTGAGCGGTGGTGCAGACCCCGATCCACCGCAGCAGATCCAGCGCTATGCACCCCGATCTGTACTCACTTTGGGTCGGGCAGTTTCAGGCGACGATTACGAGACTATCGCGGCTCAAGCTCCTGGCGTTGCGAAGGCAAAAGCTTACTGGACTTGGAGTCCAGAGGAGCAAAGAACTTTAGTATTGATTTATGTCGGAGATGATGTGAATGCAGTTAATGCTGCTAGAGTTGCACTCAATGGTGCTGACGATCCCAATCGTCCTGTCATGGTAAAGCAGGCGATCACCATCCCCATTAGTCTCACCCTGACTCTCCGCATCAACTCCGCAAATCTCAAAGATGCAGTGGTGACCGGTGTCAAAACAGCCCTGCTTGATGCCGATGCAGGTTTATTTGGTGCAAATGCAATCCAGATTGGACAGTCTGTCTATCAGAGTCAAATTTATGCAGCTTGCCAGAGTGTTCCTGGGGTAGTGGCGGTGCATGGTCTCCAATTTTCGGCAAACACCGTCTCTTTATCGCCTCCCCCATCTCCCTACATTCCTGGCGAAGGCAAGTTCTATCAATTGTTAGCTGAAAATCTCACCATCGCCGTGGAGGGAACATAACTATGACTAGTGACCGCGACCATTACGAAATTTACTACTCTGATAAGCTGTGGAACCTGCTACCTGCTGTCTATCGGACTCAGGACACCAATACTTCTGACACACCTGGTCCTTTGCGAGAAATGGTCAACCGTATTGGGACTCAGGCAGCAATTCTCCGTCGTAGCATTGACCGCATGTGGGAAGATCAATCTATTGAAACCTGCGATGATTGGCTTATTCCCTATATTGCCGATTTACTAGCCACTAGGCTCATTTCTAGCCTTGATGCCCGTGGACAGCGATTGGATGTTGCCAAAACAATTTACTATCGGCAGCGTGCAGGCACCGTTGCCATTTTGGAGGAAATCGCCGCAGATATTACTGGTTGGGATGTGCGTGTGGTGGAATTTTTCCGCCGCTTGAGCAGAACGCGTCACAGCCTCGACCCAGAAATTGAGTCTGGTAGTCTAACCCTTCAAATAGCTGAGGGGTTAGTAGGCTCCTTAACCTACACTGGTATTGGTGGCTGGGCAGATCTGCGCAACGTTTATGGAGCAACTAAAACTCATACAGCCTTTGACGAGTACTTTTACACTGCTGACTTCCGCTTGGGTCGTGGACAGGTGGGCTGGCATAATATTCCCCGCCTTGGGGTGTTTCTCTGGCGATTGTATAGCTTGCCAGTGGATCTGCCTAAGGACATTGAGCAGATAAAAACAACACCCGTTCTGGTTCAGAATAGTCCAGGTCACTATAGTTTTGATCCAACAGGTCGAAAGATCTGGCTCTTTGCCAAATCATCCCGCCCCTTTGGTGACCAATGGGTGTCGCCATCTGAATGGCAGCTACCTACACCAATCACCAAGCCTCTACTTCAAGCACACACTGACACTCTTTATTCGACGCTGGATGAAAAAGGTCAGTTAGTGCCCAATTCCCTAGGTGTCTTCCGATCCACTTTGCTCCCTCCCTCTGCGGTCTCCATTGACCCAGAACAGGGCACATTGAGGGTGGAACCAGTGGCTGATGACAATACAACGCTACAGGTGCTTTATCATTACGGCTTTTCGTCTTTTATCGGTGCGGGGGGCTTTGATCGTCGTATCCCTGGAGGGACACTACCAACACTGCCAAGTCCTGAGTTGCGGTCGGTGACAGGAGGTGGAGACTCGCTGTTGACACCACTGGGTGCAGTTGCTCCCACAGGAACCATCACCATTGCAGACTCGCTAACCTACAGTGCCGTGATGGCTGTGGGAAATATTCAGAATGTGACTCTGCGATCGGCTAACAAAACCCGCCCCCTGATCCGACTGCCCGCACCTGCACCCAATATTGAGGAATGGACTTTTACTGGGGCGGCTGGCAGCAATCTGGTTCTGGAGGGTCTATTCATCAGTGGTGGCGATATCGTGCTGAAGGGGAATTTTTCTAGTATAACACTCACTTGCTGCACCTTCGATCCGGGTAGCTCTGGAGACTCTGAGACTCCAACTACCCTATATGAGAAGTCTGTAGATGGTAGAGACCTCATCCCCTGCCGACTTTGGATAGAAGCTGAGGTCGGACAGATGACACTTGATCGATGCATCATGGGGCCAATTAGGACACGTGGTGAAAAAGGGAACGTCGAAACCCTAGTGGTATCTAATAGTATTGTACAGGCAATTAGAACGAGCGACTTTGGACTGCTCCAGATAGCGGATTTAAAAGACCCGGCAGGTCTGGCATCTAAACTACGTGATGCCCACGATCCTGTGTCAGAATACCTGAAGGGGCAGTTGACCGCCACGACTCAGCAACTGTTAAACGGATACAATAGTGAGAATTTGCCATCACCTGAGTTGCAGGAGGCATTAATCACAGGGCTGAACGCACTACTTTCTGGAGCATCGTTGTATGACTCCCAGCGGTTTCGGCAAGTGAGATTGACGGCAACGATTCAAGCACTAATCGCGCAAAATCCCTCAGGAGCAGACCTTGTGCGTCTCAATCGGTTACTTTTGGAAGGGGTTTATCCGATGGATCTGGCAGATGAGGCGATCGCTCTCGGTGACGGAGAAGCTGTTCTTAGCCGCTGCACAATATTGGGACCAGCCTACCTGCATCGTTTAGATGCTAGCGAATGTATTCTGAATGATATTGTACTGGTGGAAGACATGCAGCATGGTTGTGTGCGCTTCAGCGCTTGGGCTTCTGGCAGCGTCTTGCCCCGACCCTACGAGAGCGTAGAAATTGCGCCGCAAGCACCTCTATTTACCAACCACGTCTTTGGTCAATCTGGTTATGCCCAGTTGAGTGAGAGTGCAGATACCGCCATTTTGTCGAAAACTGTGGGTGCTACGATCGCTGGCGGTGCAGAGGATGGCTCGGAAATGGGTGCTTTTGCACGGGAGAAAAACTTGATCAAAGAGCGCAGTGTGCTGATCAAGTACAAGGAGTTTATGCCACTGGGGTTGGTTCCAGTAATTATTTACGTGACCTGAGATCTTTTGGAGTTAAGGAGAACATATGAGCAGCGATAGAGCACGCATATCTTACGATGAACATCGGCAGTACCGTGCAGTGGTCATGCAACAAGGCAGGGTTACTGTTGAGGCGGACTGGAACGAAGCGCAACAGATTGTTAACGAGGAAATCCGCAAGGAGACGCTTGATATTGTTGGCAGCAGTGGCACTCCTGACAAGGGTTATGCCATTGACTTGACGGGACAACCGACGCAGCTGCCTTTTGACTTCTCGGTTTGTCCCGGCACCATGTATGTAGGTGGCTTGCGTACTTTCCTTGCCGATCCTGTCAAGTATAGTGTTCAGGGGGATTGGCTAGACTACAGCACTGATCCGGATTGGGTTGACTTATCCGCCAAGAGTAGTACAAATAACGAGCTGATCTATCTGTACTTACGTGAACAAGAAGTGAGTGCTGTTGAGGATTTAGCCCTGCGCGAGGTGGCGCTTGGCGGACCGGATACTGCTCAGCGTCTGCGTCTGATACAGCGCATCAAGCGTCTAAGCACAGAAGCACAGTGCTGCAGCGACGCGATGAATCTAGCAGCCAAGACGTGGGAGACAGAAGGTTTGTATTTCAACCCCAATACTATGAGGCTCAGGTCTTGGAGCACTCTTAAGGCTAGTTTTCAGGATTTAGGTGGTTCAGCCGATTCTAGTAATCCGCAGGCAAATGGGGGCTATCTTGGGGCAGAAAATCAGCTGATCCGCGTCCAGATTTCGGGTTCTAATAAGCTCCTTTGGGGGTTTGATAATGCTTCTTTTCTCTACCGTGTGGATACAAAAGATGGCGAGACTTTCCACTTTCAAAAGAGACCAGTGGATGTGTCTCATCAGCCAAAGGCAAACCAAGTTGTGGAAGTCCTGCGTTCAGCAGCACAACTGAGCAATGGGGATTACATCGCATCTGCAACTGGTAAGGTTTTTAAACTCACCGTGTCTTATGATAGCGATACCCAAAGCCTTAAACTTCCTGCTACTGATACTAATGGCGAGGCTTTGCCAACTGCATATTGGGATCAGCAACAAACACCCCAAATCTTCTTGCGCGTATGGCAAGATGAACTCCCCTTTACTCCAAACATGGCGGTAGCTTTAGGAGATACGGGTTTGCAGGTCACTTTGAAAACCGCCCCGGAGGGCAAACTATTTCATGTGGGAGACTACTGGTCCATCGCTGTCCGACCTAGTACCTCATGCGAGGTCTACCCACACCGTTATCTTGTTGATTTTCAGCCTCCGGATGGACCTCGTTTGTGGGTTTGTCCATTAGCAGCGATCGCACGAGTGTTCGAGATCTTTGGGGGTAAAGAAACTGGAACAATTAAGCTCCTGGAATGCTGCCAGAATAATTTTGACAACCTAGTCAAGATATCAATTAGTGATAAGATACTCAACAAAAATCTGCAGGACACCCTCAATCAGTACCAGAACATCCTTGAGCAGTATAAGAAGACTTTGACTCTCAGCGTGATCTCGTTGATTTTCAGTCTCTTGGCGATCCTCGTTTGTGGGCTTGGCTTCTGGCGCTAATTGAATAACTCTTGATATAGAAAAAGGTCAAATGGGTTATGTCTAAGCAAGTTTTTTTCTTAGGAAGTACTGGTGGTCAAGGCGGTTCTCCATTTGAGGATGGACCCATCCCTAATGATGTACATGTCATTGGTTGGACAATTAGACATGGAGAATACGTAAACTCCGTGCAATTGTCATACAGTAACGGAAAAAACTCTCAACAGCATGGTGGCAATAGTGGGGATTTGCATCAATATATGCTTGGAAAGGGGGAAGTGATCGAGGTACTCTATGGAAAAAGTGGCATTTATGTAGACAAGTTAATCATCAAAACCAACGTCCAATCGTATATCTATGGTGGTGAGGGGGGGAGTAGTGACTATTCTTTTCAAATCCCTCAAGGCTCAGAGTTGGTTGGGTTCTTTGGCAGGTCTGGTATCTACGTGGACGCGCTTGGTGCGATCCACCGCAAACTTTAGCAGTGTACGGGAAACGAATGAAAGCCTCTACAACGACACCACGGTTTCCCCCGTTTGATTCCCTCCATGCCGGAGCCGAAGATGCAAAGTCACTTCTGTATCAAGCCGCTTGAGGAAGGTCAGCAGCTTGCCTTCGCTGAACCGTTGAAACTCCCCGTTCATCAGATGAGAGACTTCCGGCTGCGGAATACCGAGCAGGTCACTGATTTCCCGTTGTTTCAAATGTCGCTGTTTCAAAAGGCGGATGACCTGAATCCCGATCTTGCCACGGGTAAACAGTTCCTCTGCGTCTTCTAGCCCAAGGTCAGCAAAGACGTTTCCGCTGCTTTCCTCAAAAATGGTTTCTTCTGTCATGGTTGTTCCTCCCTAGCGAGTGCATCCTTATACCGAAGTTTTATCAGGTCAACGTCAGCCTGTGGGGTTTTTATTCCCTGCTTTGATTTCTTGTGAAAAGCGTGCAGCACATAGACTTTTTCCCCAATCTTGACCGCATAAACCGCCCTGTAGGTATCGGTATCATACCGTTTGACAATCTCATACACGCCGCTTCCCACCCCTTTAAAAGGCTTGGCATCCCGTGGGGTTTCTCCGGCCTGCACCAGTTGCAACGCATACCCTACCGCTTTTTGTACCTCTTCAGGAAACGCCCGAATATTCTTTCGGGCATCGCCCATCCAGACAAGAGGTCGTAAAGGTACTTCCGGCATGTCCTCACTACCAACCATAATATATGAAATTTCCTATAAAGCAAGCCGAACCATACCACGAAATGGCCGGTTTGCAAGCGTCTGGTCGGAGACAATAGCGGTTATCTCTGACGGCAGTCCATGACGGCTACTTAGTAGGGACTGGTTCGGTTATCACTGACTCTGCCTGTTGCTTTTGTTCCTCTTCTTCATCAGGTAATCCATAAATGGATCTATACAACTTCACATACTGTTTAGCAGATTGATCCCAGCTAAAGTCTTGACTCATACCGCGTTGCTGTAGTGCTTGCCATTGAGGTTTGTAGCGGAAGCCTTCCCAAGCGCGAACCAGACAGGTAAATAAATCAAGTGGTTCATAGCGGTCAAAGCAATAACCAGTCCCTGATTGTGCCATCGGGTCATGATGAGATACAGTATCAACTAACCCCCCTGTGCGACGGACAATGGGTACACAACCATAACGCAAAGCTAACATTTGACTGATACCGCAGGGTTCAAAACGGCTAGGCATGAGGAAGGCATCAGAACCAGCGTAGATCCGGCGAGCGAGGGCATCATTATAAAGTAAGTAAGTGGCGATGCGTCCGGGGTAGCGCGATGCCATCTCCCACATTTGAGTTTCGTAGTAGCGATCGCCTGTTCCCAGCAACACAAACTGTGAATCTGTATATGCCATGAAGCGATCAAGCATCTGGATGACCAAATCAATGCCTTTTTGTTCTACCAGCCGTGTCACCATCCCCAATAAAAAGGCTTTGGAGTTGACTTCTAATCCCACTTCTTCTTGCAAAGCAATTTTGTTAGCTTTGCGTTTATCCAAAGTATCAGCGGTGAAGTTCTGGTTAATGTATTTGTCAGTGGCTGGATCGTAAGCTACTGTATCGATTCCATTAATAATACCTGACAACTTGCTGCTAATAAACGACAACAAGCCTTCTAGCTTTTCACCGTAAGCAGGTGTCTTAATTTGCTCAGCATAAGTGGGGGAAACTGTATTCACCCGATCTGCGAATTGCACTGCTGCTGCCATTGTATTGTGTCCTTGCATATACCAGGGACACCAAGTAATTTTCTCTAAATACCAACGCCACGGTCCTTGATAAGCTAGGTTATGAATAGTAAAAACACTGCTGATATCAGGAGATTGGTGCATCCACACCGGAATCATTCCCGTGTGCCAATCATGACAGTGGACAATTTCCGGCTTCCAATAATTCCAGCAAAACTCGGCTGCACCATTGGAAAACAATGTGAATCGCCAGGATTCCTCCTCACCAGAGTAGATATGGCGGGGTAAAAAAGCAGGATGTCCGAATAAGTACAAGGGAACATCAGTACCAGGGAGAACTGCTTCGTAAACTGCAAAGTTCTCGAACATGGCAGATCCCTTCCAGATCGGTTCCGAGGGAATCTCCATTTTGTCTGGTAGGAAACCGTAGTAAGGCAAGAAGATCCGCACATCATGCCCCATATTTCTCAGGATCTTGGGCAATGCTCCGACGACATCTCCCATCCCTCCTACTTTCGCAATAGGAGCTGCCTCTGCTGCAACAAATAGAATCCGCATGGTAATTTTTGTTTCCCCGATTCTGCCTAGGTTTTCAAGGACACCGTAGTAGTGGTGGGCAATGCCCACCCCATTTCTACTTCTGTTAAGTTCATCTAATCACATCTGCGTATCACGTGAAAAGGTCAGGAACCGCGTTGGATGTGAGTGAAAATTTCATTCAAAATTTCCTGGGCTCCTTGTTTTCTCAAAAGGTGTGCTAGTTTAGTGCCTAGCTGTTCTGCCTGAGTAGCTTCCCCCTGAACTGTGTCTTTTACCAAATTTTGACCATCCACGCTGGCGACTATCCCAGTCAATGTTAGATAATCACCATCTATGACTGTATTTACGCCAATAGGTACTTGACAACCACCCTCTAAATCGCGTAAGAAAGCTCGTTCTGCGAGACAGCGATCGCGTGTTTGTGGATGTTCAATAGATTTTTTCAGTAGGGAGATTAATTCGGTATCATCAGAACGACATTCAATGCCCAATGCTCCTTGACCGACAGCATGGAGAGAAATTTCACTTGGGAGAACTTGATGAACGCGATCGCCCATCCCCAATCTTTCTAACCCTGCTACCGCCAAAATCAGTGCATCGTACTCACCTGCATCTAACTTTGCCATGCGCGTGTTCAAGTTTCCCCGCACATCTTTAAACGCAAAGTGGGGAAAGTGATGGCGCAATTGCGCTAGTCGCCGCAAGGAAGAAGTCCCAATCACAGCACCTTCTGGGAGCGTATCAACTTGCTTACCTTTGTGCTTTTCATGCAATACCAAAGCATCTGCTGGGTTTTCCCGTTCTGTAATGGCTGCTAAAACTAACCCTTTTGGCAACTGTGTTGGTAGATCCTTGAGGGAATGAACAGCAAAATCAATCTCCTCGTTCAACATTCCGAGTTCAAGTTCTTTGGTGAACAATCCCTTATCACCAATCTTGGCTAATGCCACATCCAATATTTTATCCCCCTGAGTGGACATAGTGTGGACTTCAAAAGTGAGTTCAGGAAAGCTTTTCTGGAGTTGTTCTTGTACCCAGTGCGTTTGAACAAGAGCAAGTTGGCTTTTACGAGAACCGATACGAATAGTGCGGGGGGCAATGGAAACAACTGATGTCATAAGGTAATATATTCAGCCGGGAGATAATTTTACTGGATCTAGACTACCGTAGTTGAACACCCATCAGCTTCGCAATGCCTGATTATAGTTAAGTTTCTTTATATTGGGCATAGGGCATGAGGTATGGAAAATCGTTACCATAAAACAACTAACAACCAACAACTAACAAAATATGAATCGTTCAGGCTGCCTTATCTTTAATCCAGTTGCAGGTCAGGGAGACTCAGAACAAGATCTGGCAAAGATTAAGGCAATTTTAGAGCCGAAAATTGACCTGGATATTTACTTGACAACAGAAGAAATTGGTGCTGAAGAACTAGCACATGCAGCAGTAAGCCGGAAGGTGGATGCCATCATTGCTTCTGGGGGAGATGGCACTCTGTCAGCGGTTGCTGGTGCTGTGGTGGGTACTGGTATTCCCTTTGGCATTATTTCACGGGGAACGGCAAACGCTTTTGCTACAGCCTTAGAAATTCCAGACACAATAGAAGCCGCCTGTCAAGTCATTTTGGAGTCTCACACTCGGTCTGTGGATGCAGCTTATTGCAATGGTTATCCGATGGTGTTGTTGGCAGGCATTGGTTTTGAAGCCGAAACTGTAGAAAAAGCAGACCGAGAAGCCAAAAATCGGTTTGGTGTTTTGGCTTACATCCTCGCAGGGCTACAGCAATTGAGTTCCTTTAAGACATTTGACGTTGAAATTGAAACCGAGGATAAGATTATTAAAACGAATGCTGCTGCAGTAACGGTAGCAAATGCTGCACCTCCTACTTCAATCTTTGCTCAAGGCCCAGCAGGGATTTTTGTTGATGATGGGTTACTGGATTTGACAATTGTGGCACCGGCAAATACGGCTGCTGCGATCGCTGCGACCTTTCATCTATTTCAAACAGCTTCTGCTGGCAGTGCAGCGGAACGAAATGACATCGGTTACCTGCGAGCAAAAAAATTTAAAATTACAACTGACCCACCGCAAAAGGTTGTGGTTGATGGTGAAATTGTAGGGAAAACTCCCATAAGTATTGACTGCGTTCCTGCTGGGTTGAAAATTTTTGTGCCGATCGCACACGCAGAGGCAGGTCCGACAGAAAAACTAGAGGGACTCCCTCATCTCATGATTGAGACGAAAGTTTTGAAATCTGAGGGGTAAAAAGCTGCCGTGAAACTCGTATCTGATCCGGCGATCGCCGACAAAATTCGCAAAATGAATCAACGGGTGCGGTGGCAAGACCCGGCAATTGTGGAGCGGGGTATTGACCAAACTCGGCTGGTGCTGGAAGATGGAAGATCTGATGAGACATTCTCGTTTTTGGTTGTAGGTGATAGCGGTTCTGGCGCACACCGAGGTCACAATCCCCAACGGCAGATTGCTGAACTAATGCTACCTCATCACCAAGAATGTAGTTTCATGCTACATACGGGTGATGTCATCTATCTAGTGGGGTCAAGTGAGTACTACCAGAACAACTTTATTCAGCCCTACCGAGAGTTTCTTTTAGGCGGAGAGGACCCCCAGCGCATTGCTTATGACAAGATGGTTTTCACCTTGCCAATCCTACCTGTACCAGGAAATCATGATTACTACGACTTGCCACTTTTTTTAAGCTTGGTGTCTTTGACGACACTTCCGTTGCGCCGCCTACTCCAGACAAAGCTATACCTTGATTTAGGCTGGCATGGTTCAGGACAAGGTGATGCCTATGCACGAGCATTTTTGGATTACCTCAAGGCATTGAAGCTGCCAGGAGAACTAGCTCGTCACTTAGATAAAAATTACACTGCAAGGACCGATACAGGTCGCTGTCTCCGCTACGAACCAGGTTGTTTTACCCGCCTTCCCAATCGTTACTACACCTTTCGTTATGGCGGGATTGACTTCTTTGCACTAGATTCTAATACATTCAACAATCCATCTCCTCTACCTGATACAAAGGAAGGAGAAGCTGATCGCGTTTTATTGGCAAGACAACGTGATGACCTAGAGCAAAAAAAGCAGCAAATGATGGAAACCTCTGCAAAACTTAATCCAGATTACCCTAATGATGCAGAGCAACTGGATGATTTGCACGCTCAGTTGTCACAAATTGAGGAAATGATTGTTGATATCGACAAGCAGTTAACCACTGATAAAAAAACAGTCACTGATATCGATCAACTGGAATGGTTAAAGCTAAGACTGATTAAATCATGGAATACTGCAGATGTTCGGGGAAGGGTAATCTATTTCCACCACCCTCCCTATGTGACTGAAGCAACGAAGTGGCAACAAGGGCAGACTTTAGCAATTCGCAGCCGTCTGCGTGAGGTTCTGAATGCAGTCGCTGAGGCACTAGGTTCTTTAACTCAAGGGCGTCCCTTGGTAGACTTAGTCTTAAACGGTCACGCTCACTGCCTAGAACATCTTGAAACAATGGACACTGCTTATGCTGATTCTCATATGCATTGGATTGTTTGTGGTGGCAGTGGCTTTAGTCTACGACGCCAACGAACTGAGGGAGCAGATTTAATCGAGACGATAGCAGATGTAGGCAAACAACAGAATCGGTTAGTGGCGCGTTCGCACCTTTTCGTTGGTCGTAACGGTTATGGTCGCGAGAAGCGCCGACCTTACTCGTGTCTCCGCATTGATGTTAAAGACGGTTGTCCACCCCAGTTCATCATCCGTCCCTTAGTTGCTGAATGGTATCAGCGACAGTGGCATAATCGGGAAATTGAGCCGTTTATGATTTGACCGAGGTCTATTTACCTGGAAATTGCTGTAAGTTCTAGATTGCATTGGGATCTTCTCCTAACTCTCGCAATCGTGCTGCTAATCGCTCAACTCGTTGACCTTCCTGTTCGGCTCGTTGACGTTCCTGTTGGGCTCGTTGACGTTCCTGTTCGGCTCGTTGATGTTCCTGTTCGGCTCGTTGACGTTCCTGTTCTGCTCGTTGATGTTCCTGTTCTGCTATTTCTTCCTGTAGCAAGATTAAATTTCTTTGTGGGTCATAGAACCGCAGCCAGTGACACGTTCCTTGCGCTGGTTCGCGACGAATTTTACCCTCCC
>CAIVAU010000169.1 GCA_903903925.1 uncultured cyanobacterium | reverse complement strand
TTCAAAAATCAAACCCTCAACTCTATCAGCAACCGATTTTTGGTGCTGGGTGATAATGGCATGGGGAAGACGACTCTGCTGCAAGCGATCGCTCTCCCTCTATCCTTAGCAACTAGACAAATTCAAAGGGTAACGGATTTTGACTGGCTGGGGTTTCTCCCAGGTCGTTACCAACGCTGGGGACCACCACACATTGAATTAGAAGTATCATTTTCTACGAATGAGATCGAAGCTACACGCGCAATAGCTAGAAGGTGGGCAGCAGCACAGCCAGAACGTTATGAAGTCGAACCGGGGGACAACAATCGCGTCCGACTCATTCTAGATGGTGAAAGCTGCCGCGCTGGATCTGATGCAGAATTCTTTCAGTTTGCTGGGCGCTACTACGCTCAAAACTTGTTGGAAACAGACCCAGGAGTTCGTTCAGAGTTTTCTCAGCTCCCAGGCATTTTCTGGTTTGACCAGTTTCGCAACCTTGGCAATGACTCAGTTCCAAAAGAAAATGGCTCCGACCTGGGGCGAGTGGGTACAGGCAAGTCTACGAGCGGTCGAGTATCCTTTGAAGCAGGTGTAGCGAGGCTGCGTCAGTATCTCAACGGTTGGAAATTTGCCCAGCTTACTCATAGCTATCCGATTGATTACTTGACACAACTGGAGAATCTTTATACTAAAATCTTTCCTGGACGCTCCTTTGCTGGTGTAGAACCAATGCCCGGAGTTGATTCGCCAACACCATTCGATTACTACTTTTTAATCAACGATGACCACCGCACCTACGACATTGTCGAGATGTCAGCAGGAGAACAGTCAGTATTTCCTATTCTGTATGAGTTTGTGAGGCAACAGATTGCCAACTCAGTCGTACTGATTGACGAAATTGACCTTAATCTTCATCCCCCAGCAGCACAAAGTTTGGTGCGCCAACTTCCCAAACTCAGTCAAAATTGTCAGTTTGTTTTTACCACTCATAGTGATGCCGTAAGTGACGTAATCGGTGAGGATGATACTTACCGTTTGCCTGGGGGATCGCTGTGCCTGTAAATATCCTTTACTGCGAAGGAATATCCAAAAGTCCAGATGTACAGGTTCTTGGAGCCATACTTCCCTCTGGTTGCGTAGTTAGACCTGCTGGTAGCAAGCAAGGTTTAGCTCAAAGGATTTTGGGTGCAAAAGATGTTATATCCGGTTCAGTCATTGCAGGTCTAAGAGACCGTGATTTTGATCACGATGACTCACCGCCATCTGGCACTCCTAGAGATTGGTACATTACGGAGAATAATAGACAAGTACCCTTAGGTTGGTATTGGGAACGAAAAGAAATTGAAAATTATTTAATAGATCCAAAGGTAGTAAAGCGGGCGCTGGGTGAAGATGCACCACCCGCAGAGGAATACCGTGCGGCATTGAAGAACTCGGCTTCTAAAATTGCCGCCTATACCGCAGCAAGAATTGCATTGTCGCTTTATCTACGAAATCGTCCCTCACTTCCCAATAACTCTTGGGGGGAAGAGCGAGACAAAAAAGAAAGCTATCGCTTCCCAAAAGATAGGGGATTGACAGAAGCTAACTGCAAGAGCGAACTAAATAATATTATTAAACAATACGAACAAAGACTCAGTTCGCCCAGACTAAATTCCCTGGACGAATTTGATAGATTGCTGCCAACTTGTTGCCCAGGTGGCAGTCGATTTCAACAACAAAATTATCTAACTTTTTTTGCGGGTAAGGACTTGCTCTATGGAATGCGGGAGCAACTTTCTAGTTTTGGGTTTGAGTCTCCGCTTATGTTTCGCCAGCGCATCCTTAAAGGAATCGAAGATTCGGCAGAAGATGTTTGGACTTGGTTACCGGAGTGGCTACGACTGAGGGAATTAATCACTTCTTAAGCAGAAACGACCTAACGACCTGTCGGGATTAAGAAATGGATAAAGCGCTGCACCGCGTGCTGCCTGTTATAGAGCATTGTAGTCAGCTACTGGCATTGGTAGCGACCTGTGGCAAAGTGGTAGGCTCTAAGAGCATTGCATTGATTTTTCGCTCCCAAATAATCGTGTCTTCCGGAATACCATCCCAGTCAGTATATTCTAAGTGAACAAGATGGAACCATCCGTTAGTTGCACCATCAAACGGGTCAAAAGACGCAACCAAAGCCCTACAGTTACGGACAGTGGCACACATTTCTACCTGTAGTAAGCTTATTTCTGTTACGCTTGTTTTTCCCTACTCGCCGTCATCTTGTTTTCGTCTTTTTGTAAGTAATTACTGACAAATATTGTAGGCTGTAGACGTTGAAGGCAGAACAAGATTAAAATGGTTCCAATTCCAAATGCACAGCGAGTACCTCGCTTTTAAATAGTCACTATGGCGCAGCGATCGCTCAAAGTTAAGCCTGAACTTCTCGAAACTGTCAAATTAGCTTTGAGGAGTAGTGGTGGGCGTCAGGCAGATTTGGCTCTAGAGTTAGCTCTATCTCGAACTGTCGTAAGTAAATTTTTCAATGGCTATCCTGTTTCCTCTTCATCTTTTCAAGAAATTTGTCAGAAATTAAGACTCTCTTGGAAAGAAATAGCAGATCTGAGCAATGCTGACCATGTAAATGAAATCAATCTTGGTTTGGGATTTGGAATAGATTTTCAAGGAGATCTGGAAAATCATGGTAATAATACGTCCTCTCGCCTAAATTATATCCTCCATCTTTCCGACTTGCACTTTGGCACTACTGACGATGCCCGTATTTGGTATGCTCAACTAGCTGAAGATTTACGCTATGAGTTACACTGTTCACATCTTGATGCGCTCATCATTTCTGGTGATATTGCTAGTAAGTCAACTCCTGATGAATATGCCGCTGCTCACTTATTTATAAACCGTCTATCTCAAGAATTCCAACTTGAATCGCAGCAAATTATTATTGTACCAGGTAATCATGACGTTAACTGGCAACTATCAGAAGCAGCTTACTCCAGAATTAGTGTTGGAAATTCTCAAGAAGGAACTGAGGAATTTTTGACAGACGAGAACGGAGAATTTATTGAAGGTGTAGATGGAGAACAGCATAAACAGCGGTTTATTAACTTTAGCCGCTTTTACGAGGCTATTAAAGGGGAATTATACCCCTTGGAATACGAGCAACAATACACTTTACAACACCTGCAAGAGCAAAATTTGCTAATTTTGGGACTGAATTCTGCTTGGCAGATAGACCATCATAACAAATATAGTGTCAGTATTAATGTTGAAGCTGTCAGTAATGCCTTGAGCCTGATTCGGCGCAATCCAGCTTATGAACACTGTTTAAAAATAGCTGTTTGGCATCATCCTCTAAATAGTATCTTTGGCGACCGCATTACTGATACTGGTGTAATGGAGCGTTTAGCTGCTGCTGAATTTCGCCTTGTTTTGCATGGTGGTATTCATCGGGATGAGAATAATTCTTATCGCTATGAATATAGTACTGGTGGGCAGCAGATAAATATCATTGGTGCTGGAGTTTTTGGCGCGTCAGTCCAAGAATCAGATTCTAGCTATCTTTGGCAATATAACTTTATAAAGATAGAAACTAGCAAAGTCACTGTTGAAACTCGTCGTCGTGATGAGCCTAATGGTGTTTGGAAACCTGATGCACGATGGAATCTAACTTCTGAACTTAACCCCCTTCCGCATTATGTAATTCCTCTAACTCAAGATCATGCTGATGATCCTAAAATTTATGTTGAACTTGGTAACGCACACGCTGAATCTGGAAGATATCAAGAAGCGATCGCATCATACGATAAAGCTATAGAAATTCATCCTGACTTTTATGAAGCTTGGCTTAATCGAGGTGAAGCACTATTCAATTTAGGGATATATGAAGAATTTAACTTTGTGCGATATGAAGAAGCGATCGCATCACACAACCGAGCTATAAAAATTAATCCTGACTGTTATCAAGCTTGGTTTAATCGTGGCGAGGCTCTTACAAAAATAATGGAATTGGAAGAAGCGATCACTTCATACGAGAAAACTATAAAAATCAATCCTGATTGTTATCAAGCTTGGTTCAAAAAAGGTCTTTTGCTTTCAGAATCAGGGCGATTTGAAGCAGCAATCGCTTCATACGACAAAACTATAAAAATCAAACCAGAACATTGGCAAGCTTGGTTCAATCAAGGTGTTTTGCTTTCAAAATTAGAGCGATTTGAAGCAGCGATCGCTTCATACGACAAAACTATAGAAATCAGCCCTAACTTTTACGAAGCTTGGTTTAATCGGGGTTTATCGTTATTCTACTTAGGGCAATACGACCAAGCACTTACATCATACGACAAAGTGATAGAAATCAAACCTGATTGTGTCGAAGCTTGGAACAGCCGGGGTATTACACTTGCGACATTAAAGCAATATGAACAAGCACTTGTATCATACGACAAGGTGATAGAAATCAAACCTGATTCTGTTGAAGGTTGGAATAGCCGGGGTTTAATTTTAGTTAGTTTAGGACAGTTTGAAGAAGCGATTGCATCTTTTGATAAAGCAATCGAATTGAAATTAGATTTTCATCAAGCTTGGCATAATCGGGGTATTGCTGCTCGAAAATCAGCTAGTTGCGATCAATTTTTGGCTTTTTCTAGCGCTATTGTGAGACAAAACCCAGCTCTCAATCAGCGCGGTTATGCGGGAGAATTAGCAAGCTATCAGGAAGGTTTGAAATATTGCCAACAAACCACTCACCCTGAAGATTGGGGAATACTCCATCAAGCACTTGGTGATGCTCATTATTTACAGGGTAAAGGAAAATCTAATTATTGGGAATATTGGCATAAAGCCATAACTGAGTATTATCAAACCCTAATCACTCTTACGCCAGAAGCTTTTCCAGAATTATACTTAGAAGTAGTTCAAAGTTTGATTCGCGCTTTATTTGGTTTGGAACAAATTCATGAAGCAGAAGAATTAAAGCAACGGGGTTTAGATGTTTTACGACACTTATTATCTTCTTCATTGTCTGAGCAAAAAAAACAGCACTTGACTCAGAAGTTTTCTAATTTTAATCAATTAGCTGCGATTACATTAGAAAAAGTAGATATAGATTATGATATTTTGCTCAACATATCATCAGAAACTATTCTAATTGGTGAAGAATATGAATTTACTGTATTTGTTAACCCACATACTCTTGATAAAGGGAATAGGTATCTATTAGAAATTCCCCAAAATGAAGCCATCGGTAACGAACTCAACATATTCCTCACCACTCCCGGCTTTCAATTTAACGGTGACAACACCACAAGCTTACCCCTTGACCCCGACACCACAAACATCAACCAAACTGCAACCTTCAACCTGACCGCTTTGCGCCCAGGCAAAACAAAAATCAAAGCAGAACTTTACTGTGGTGATACCTATAAAACAACTCTTGAAACTGAAGTAGAAGTTACTGCATTCAAGGAAACAGAACTACGCCCACTCATCGCCGCCCGATCGCGCCCCGTCCCTCAGCCAGATATAATTCTCCAAGTGCGTACTGCTTGGAAAGCGGATATCTCCGCGTGTACTTTAAATTTCCACATTGATAGCTACCAACCGCGCCTGCTATTTGCGGATGATGTTGACTACAATTCACAGTCTTTATCTGCTACTTGGGTTGAGCGATACTCCGAAGGAGTCGCCTCTCGATCGCACTCAATATTAAAAACTACCCTTGAGGAAGCGGCAAGTAGTCTTCCAGGAGATTTTCATTCCCGCCTTGTTTCCCTCGGTCAGTACCTGTTTCAATCCTTACTCCCAGAAGAACTGCAAAATACCTTTCGCACTATAGCCAGCTTAAACCACCCTTTCACTTTACTGATATTAGCTGATCAAGATGCTTGGTTTCCTTGGGAACTGTTGCATGATGGGCAGAAATTTTTAGGCGATCGCCTTATTATCGGGCGGTGGCTTTGGGAGTTAGAAAAAGCACGACCCTATGAGTTTCCTGTGGGTGCGGTAAATGTTGCCCATTATGCCAGTGTGGAACAACCTGAACTTTGGACTGAGCTTTTGCACTCATCAGGCGCTCCACCCCCAATTCCCATGCAAGCTGGTGTATTTAATGATATGACTTTGTTTGAATCAATACGTGGCTTGCATTTAATTCGCTATGGTCAATATGTAGACACAACAAACCGCCAGGATGCGCCAGTGCGGGTTAATAGCAGTAGCAATATTGAAGATATTGAGCGTGAGGTGCAACCAGCCAAGCTGAGCCTGCGTCGCAATCATCCCCTTGTATCTTTAAGTTATCTAAATGCAGGGCAACCAGAATTAACAGCATTAGAGCAAACCTGGGCTTCTACCTTTGTCAGAGCAGGTTGTAGCGCCTTTGTTGGTTCCCTCTGGGCAGTGCAACCGAATGTGGAAGCAGCTTTTATTAGTGCTTTTTATCACAGCATTTGGGCAGGGCAAACTTTGGGTGTGGCGTTCCAAACGGCTCGCAGACTGGCTAAAACCGTTGTACCGGAATCCTTAGACTGGCTAGCTTATGTATTATTTGGTGACCCAATGGCGCGTCCTTACCGACCTGTGCAGGGACAGGGCTATGCGGTTGTGGAACCTATAGGTCAGGAAATCGACGATCCAGTACCCCCAGGAAGCACAGTAAGGTTTCGCGTTAGCCTGCGCCGTACCCCTCCTGTATGGTACGAGAATCGGTTGATGGAGGTAGCTGAAGATTTAATTTTTGATGATTTACGTATTTTTATTGTCACGTCCGGATTACAGGTGACTCCTGATGATTCCATAGTTATGACACGCACAGCTACCGGAGATTATTTAGGTTGGTTTGCGCTTACTGTCCCTGCTGAGATGGAAACTCGGTCAGTGTTAGTTCAAGTCTACTTTGAGGACGGGATAGAACCTGTTCACAATTTGCGTTTTGCACTGAATATTGTTAAACGGGATGGTGAGGTGCAATGAGAGGAGTTAGTAGTTCAGTTGGTGTAAATTTGGCTAGTTCTTGCTTAGAAATCTTAATCGAAAAAGATTACTACTCAATTGGGCGCTGGACTTTTTCTAAACCTGATAATAAAGTTTTGGAAGTGCTGACAGAAGAAATTTTAGATTGTTTTGATGCTTTAAGAATAACTCTTAACAAAGAAAAAAGTCTCGCACTAGACGCGGGTTTATGCCATCAATATTTAATCAAATTAGCTGAATGGGGACGCACAGCTTACCAAGCATTTTTTGGTGAAGATAGACCAAATAAAATCCTTACTAGTCGCTTGAATGAAAATGTAGCTCCCACCTTTGTTTCTGAAGTTATGCCCTTTCCTTGGGAGGTTTTGTTTGAGGGTAGTGAGGAGGACTACGAACAGGGAAATGCTGAAATGTTTTGGGGAATGCGCTACACCCCGGCTCGGATTCTCAACCCAGAAAAAGATATAGCAGATTATGTCTTGGAGCAAGCCCAACCTTCAGATATGTTATTTTGCTTGCATCATAGGTTGCTTCATGCTCATAAAAAGGAAAGACCAGAAATTGAAAGGTTGGTGAGGGTGACAGGAAAAGACCGCTTCACCTTACTGGGGAAAGCTTGCAACTTGACTAATGGTAAATCCTGCGATCCGTTGGGCGATGATTTGCTCAAGTATCTTTACAAAGCTAGCCACAATATGTTGCATTTTGCTTGCCATTGTAAGGAAAGTAAGTTAGGGGATAAACTACTGATTTCTTTTATTCAAGATGAGGAGATTGTAGAAAATGGCTTGGTGCTAGAGTTGGAAACTTACAAATTTTTGTTCCGCCAGGGGAAATTTCTCTGTCAGCCGTTGGTGTTTCTCAATGCTTGTCAGTCGGCTGGAGGTACGGATGAGTTACGGAGGACTTTCAATTTACCCAAGGTATTTATTCAGCATGGTGCTGCGGCGGTGATTGCTACAGCCTGTCCTGTGCCAGATATGTTTGCGGCGGCGTTTGCGAAGGTGTTTTATGAGTTTTTTCTGCGGGGACAGGTGGTGGAGGATAAAATAAGTGGGGAGAAAGTGGTTAAAATTATGAGTGTTGGCGAAGCTTTACGGGCGACGAGGTGGTATTTTTTGAAGGAGTTTAATAATCCTTTGGGGTTGGCTTATGGGGTTTATAGTCCAGCGGGTTATCGAGTCACAACTCTTTAGTCAATAAGTCAAACTGATTTGAAAACTATAGATGAAAAAAATCCTTATTTTGTCAGCTACTCCCAGCAATATAAGCAGGCTGCACTTGGATCAGGAAGTGCGGGAAACCAAGGAGGCTTTGAAACGTGCGAGAAGCCGAGATCAGTTTGAAATTATCGCTAAATTTGCAGTGCGTCCTGATGATTTGCGCCATAGCCTATTGGATTATGAGCCGGAGATAGTCCATTTTTCCGGACATGGGACAGGAAATCAAGGCTTATTCTTGGAAAATAATGCAGGGCAAATGCAGCTAGTGAGTCCAGAATCACTGGCAAGGCTATTTAAGTTATTTAAAGATAAAATTGAGTGTGTTGTCTTGAATGCCTGTTATAGTGAGGTGCAAGCTGAAGCGATTTACCAACACATTGACTATGTAGTGGGCGTGAATCCGGAAATTGGGGATAGGGCAGCAATTGAGTTTGTGGTTGGCTTTTATGATGCACTTGGTGCCAACAGATCCTATGAGGATGCTTATGAATTTGGCTGTAGTGCTATTGATTTAGAGAACATTCCAGAGTCTTCAACCCCAGTACTGTTAAAAAGAAAAACTAGCTCAGTAGCATCATTAGAAACAACTGCAACAACTAAGCTAAAGAAAATTTTATTTTTATTAGCCAATCCCCTGAATACATCAAGGTTGCGCCTGGATGAGGAAGTTAGGGAAACTCAAGCTGCATTAGAACGTGGCAGAAGAGGGCAAGAATTTCAAATTCTCCACAAATGGGGGGTACGTCCTCACGACATGCAAAGCGCGTTATTTAAATATCAGCCTCAAGTTGTGCATTTTTCTGGACATACAGACAGTGACGGCATAGTCTTGGAAAATGATCGTGGAGAAGCGCAATTGGTAACTACAGAAGCCTTGGCAAACTTATTTAAGTTGTTTCAAGACAAAATAGAATGCGTCTTTATCAATGCCATATATTCTTGGGTTCAAGCAGAAGTTGTTAGCCAATATATTGAGTATGTGATTGCCTATAATGGTGCCGTTCAGGATAAAGCAGCGATTGAATTTGCGACTAGGTTTTATCAAGCCTTAGGTGATGGAAAGACCTATGAGCAAGCCTTTAATTTTGGTTATGATGCTATTCAAATAGCAGGGTTTTCAGAGTCTGCCATGCCAATGCTGTTGACGAAAAGAACTTATTTGGCAAAGACAACAGCAAAAAAAACTGATACTAAAACAATTCTGATTTTAGTTGCTGATCCTGTAAATACCTCTAGACTACGACTAGACAAAGAAATCAGAGAAATTGATAAAGGACTCCGACGTACAAACAAGCGGCAGCGGTTCAAGCTGGAGCAACGATGGGTCGTGCGGGTGCGAGATTTTTATCTGGCAATTTTAGATGTTCAGCCCCAAATTATTCACTTAAAAGGTTCCGGCGAGAATGGTATTTTCCTAGAATCTGAGACAGAACAAGCAGTCTTTGTGCAGGCTGATGCTTTGGCAAGCATGTTTAAACTGTTTGCTGAGATCGGTATAGAGTGTGTAATTTTAAATGCTTGCTATTCAGAGGTACAGGCACAGGCAATTAGCCAGCATATTAACTATGTGATTGGCATGAATCAAGCGGTTGGGGATAAAGCAGCGATTACGTTTGCAGTTGAATTCTATGAGGCTTTAAGTAGTGGAGAATCAATTGAATTTGCTTATGAATTGGGTTGTAGTGTTATTGCTTTAGAAAATATTTCGCAGTCAGCTATTCCTGTACTTAAGAAAAAAAAACACCTGAATGAAGATTTACTCCAAATATTTAAGGGAAATGTAGATTCACTAGAATATGAACGAGAGAAACTTTTACCCTTAAGGGCAGACGTTCAGAATAACTACTTCTACACTATTTCATTAACTACATCTCAAGCATCAGTATCCCTTGGTTTAGAAATAGAAGTTTTAATTTCCCTGAAGCCATTTACAGTTAGCAACAACAATGATTATGTGCTGCAAATTCCACAATATCAAGCAGCCGGAAGTGAGCTAAATATAATTCTAGTAACCTCAGATTTCCAGTTGGAAGGTCACAACACCACCAGCCTACCTCTCGATCCCGACACCACCCAAGAAAACCAAACCGCCTGCTTCCGCCTCACCGCCTTCCGCCCCGGTAACGCTACCATCACTGCTGAACTCTACCGAAGTGACACTTTTGAGACAAAACTAGAAACCCAAATCCAAGTTGCTGACATAGATGAAGCAACCTTCATCCCTCAACGCATCACCACCCAACCCCGTCCCGTCCCCCAACCAGATTTCATCCTCCGCATCCAAACAATCTGGAACGAAACAACTTCAAGCTGCAAATTCCAATACCAACTAAAAAGCTTCCGCTTTCCCTCAGTATTCTCCGACAGCAACATTTATACATCAGACTTACTTTCTTGCAATTGGATAGAACAGGTACGGGGATTGTTAGCAACTACACTCGAAAACATATCCAGTAGTTTGCCCACTGAGGGAAAATCCCGTTTGATTTCCCTCGGTCAATACCTATTTGCACATCTCTTACCCACAGAACTACAAAGCGACTTTCGCAGTTTAATATCCCAGAATTCCACTTTTACACTTTTAATTCTCGCTGATCAAGAAGCTTGGATACCTTGGGAACTGTTATATGATGGTCAAAGATTTTTAGGCGATCGCTTCATCATTAGCCGCTGGCTTCAAGAATTAAACAACACAAGACCCTACGAATTTCCCGTAGGCGCAGTTAACATCGCCCACTACGCCAACGTCGAACAACCTCAACTCTGGGCTACCCTCCTCGAAGCCCCCGGCGCACCTCTACCCCAACCTTTACCAGAAGGTGTATTGCATGATTCCACGGAAGCTATACGGGGTCTGCACTTAATTCGCTACAGTCAGTCCTCAGATGCAGCTAACCTTCGTAACGCTCCGGTAACCTTAGATAATATTAACGATACAGAAGATATAGAACTCCAAATGCGTCCCGCTAAACTCAACCTGCGGCGCAATCGTCCATTTGTCACATTGAGTTACGTGAAAACCGACACACCAGAATTGATAGCATTAGAAAACACATGGGCATCAGCCTTTATCCGCGCTGGATGTAGCGGCTTCACAGGTTCCCTCTGGGCTGTAGAATCGTCTGTAGAAGCTGCCTTTATTAGCTGCTTTTACAACCGTCTGTGGGCTGGCGCTTCTTTGGGCGAAGCTTTTTATACCAGTCGTCAGTTAGCCCGTGCAGCTGTACCTGATTCCCTTGACTGGCTAGCCTACGTTCTGTTTGGCGACCCAATGGCGCGTCCTTACCGTCCCGTTCCTGGTGATGGCTATGCTATTGTCGAACCTATAGGACGGGAATTTGATGATCCATTGCCCCCTGGTACAAGCGCTCGTTTTCGTGTTACTCTGCGAAGAAACCCCCCTGTGTGGCATGAAGATAGAGTCATCGAAGTAGCAGAAAATCTCGTCTTTGAAAATCTACAGGTACACATCGTAACCTATGGTTTACAAGTGATTCCAGATTTGCCTGTCACAATGACACTGACTGCCAAAGGTGATTATTTAGGCTGGTTTACCCTAGTTGTACCTAATGAAATTACTGAAACGTCAGCCTTAGTTCAGGTGTACTTTGCAGATGGAATGCGATCAATTCACAGCCTGAATTTTTCCCTCAAAATAGAAAATGGGAGGGAAGAATGAGCGGTATTAGTAGCGCCATTAGCCATCAAACAATGGCATCTTTTTTACCAATTGTCATCCCTAAAGAAAATTATTATAATATTGATTGGCACTCGTTTAAAATGAGTGCCACTGACGAAGAACTTCTGAAATTTACAAATAATGTTTTAGAGTCTTTTTGGAGACTAGAAAAAGCAATTAATCAAGCCAAAAGTATCAAATTAGATGCGGAAATTTGTCAGAAAGAAATCAAAGAACTGGCAAAATGGGGTTTAGCAGCTTACCGCAGATTTTTTGAAGAGAAAGGCTCTCGTCAAATTATCGAAGATCGTTGTAACATGATGGGTAGTGAAATCCCAGCACCTACCTTTATATCTGAGAGAGTACTTTTTCCTTGGGAAGTACTGTATGCAGGGGATAATTATCAAGAAGCTAATCCAGAAATGTTTTGGGGACTGCGCTACACTCCGGCTCGAATTCTCACTCCCGAAAAGAATATCTCTCAGTTTCAGAGAGAGAGAAACACACCATTAGATATGATGTTTTGTCTGCATCATCGACTGCGAGAAGCTCATCAAAATGAATGGCTGTTAATTCAAAAGCTGATTCGCAGTTACAAAAATAGCCGATGCTCTCTTCTTTCGGCAGCAGGGCAATTAATAGGGATTCAAAGTGGAGAAAACCTACTTGATTATTTCATAGAAGCTAACCATAATATTCTGCATTTTGCATGTCATTGTCTGTCAGAAGAACTAGATGTAGATACCCTGCTATTTTCTCTGTTAAATGATGAAGGACAAGAAGGCGAACCTTTAGTGATTGAATTAGGGGCTATATCTTTCATTTTGGTAAAAGAAGATAAACCATTTCAGTGTCAACCATTAGTTTTTCTAAATGCCTGTCAGTCAGCAGGTGGTGCTGATGCACTACGCAAAACTTTCAACTTACCCCAAATGTTTATCAAGCGGGGTGCTGAGGCGGTCATTGCAACCGCTTGTCCCGTTCCCGACCGTTTTGCTGCGGCGTTTGCTCAACAATTTTATACTTTTTTCATAGATAAACAAATGACTATTGGGGAAGCCCTACAAGCTACTCGTAGATATTTTATAGAGGAGTACAATAACCCTTTAGGTCTGGCCTATGGTCTTTATAGTCCACCTTACTATCGATTAACTCAACCCTTGGCTACAGTAGGTGTCGCCTGATGATAAACTACCCATCTACCTCAGCAATTACCCAGGCAGAATTAGATAAGTTACTGACGCAACTGCAACAACTGCGCTCTTCCATTACTACTGTACGGGAAACAATTGCACCATTGGAAGCAAATCTCGCCGCAGCTTACAACGAATTTCAGGCGGTTGTTGGTGCATTACGTCGCCAGTCGATGCGCTTACAAGCAGAAATTTCTTCCCTTCGTAGCCAAATTCAACGTTTCACCCAGGATGAAGACGACACCCAACAGATGGATGTAGGAAACGACAATTTTCTTTACAAGGAAGAACAAACAACAGAATCTACCCAAAAAGACCCAGAAGGGATTGATAAAGATATTTTATTGGAGCATATTTTTCGGTTATTAGATCCTGATGTCAACGCTGAGGATGCAGAATTACTCGCTAATCTCCAGGGTTTATGCAGTGACTCTACCTCCAGTTTAGCCGATGTTTTAGAAGAATTACCTTGGGGAGTCGTTTGGACAACTCGTAACTCCCAAGAAAACTTGACACAGCAGTACCAGCGTCTGAAGATTTGGGAGGGCGCGTTAAACCGACAGCTACAAAATTTAAATCAAGCAACAGAACGTTTGCATAAAGATACACGTTACGGACTTTGGCAGCAACACCAAAAAAGTCAAGAAGACTGGCATAATTTTCTCAATCAATGTATTGAACAGCAGCAAGACCAGAATTACGAATTACAAGCTGATTTAGACAAATTAAAAGAGGAGTGGGGGCGCATCACCCTTCGGGTTCACCACTTACCCGCGACAGGAAACCCGTCTACAGCAGTGGATTCACCAGCACTAACAGATTATGAGTAGTAAAAACTACCAACTTGATTTACCTGTGCCAGTAGGGGGAGAAGATTTGCCCATCCCCGTTGCTGATGCTGCACCGCAACAAGAACAACCCAGTGATAAAGCGTTTTTAGAATGGGGTAACTTAGTTAGTCAACGTCATGTCCGATACTTAGCTTTTGACCCAACGCAGAAAAATTTATGGTTGGCGACTGGAGGTGGTATACTCCACTGGAAGCTGGAATTAAACCGATTTGTTAGATACGCCAGCGAACATGGTTTGCCAGGTAACTCAGTGTTAGCAGTTACCGTAGATGGTGCAGGTCAAGTTTGGGCTGCTCACGAACTATTTGGGATTTATTATCTAAAAAATGATACTTGGCGACCTTACCGCATCCTGGGGGAGGTAAAGGTAAGTTGTTTGACCCTGGATTCTACTGGTAAACTTTGGGCTGGAACTGCTAGCGGTATTTATGCTATCAACACTCCAGATCGCAAACCCGTGATCGAATTACCCCCTGCTGGTTTTCCTCCCAGAGTCATGGCGATAGCCAACGAATATGATATTTGGCTATGCAACGCCCAAGGTGTTTATAATTACAAAAATTCTAGTTGGATACGTTCTAGCGACAGTGTACAGCCTGATGTTCTCACGCTAGCTCGTCAGGGTAAAAACCTGTGGTTAGGAACTTTTCGCGGACTGGTATGCATTGACCTAACAACGAACAAACCGCACAAAATTAATACCACGTATACTGGTGAAATTACTGCCCTAGCTCCCCATCCTCAAGGAGTTTGGGCAGCATGTGGCGGACAGGTGGGTTTAGCAACGGAAACTGGTTGGAACCCCTTGACAGAAAAGCAATTTAATGCACCTATTACCAGTTTGCTAGTAGGTAGAGACGATCAAGTATGGATTGGGACTCATGATGGACTGTTACGGGGAGAGAACAAACAAATACTTTTGCACTTAACTGACAATCCCCCTGATGTCATTGGGTTAGCTTCCCGCGAAAAATCTCCACCTACTTTCAGCAGTTTAGTGCAAGCACTGTCAGTGCAGCAATTTGCAGACCGTTCTATTTTATGGATTGGGACGGCATTAGGTTTATTTCGATATGACTTATTTACCGAAAGTTGGCGGCGCTATGGACGACTTGCCAGCCAAGATATCCGGGCTATTATCACAAGTCTTGACCAAGAAACTGTTTGGGTTGCGAGTTGGAGTAGTGGTTTACACGGCTTAAAACAGCAGAACGAACTGCAAACGGCACCTAATATTTCTGAACCAATTTTAACCCTAACTGCTGGAAGCCGTCATTACTGGGCAGTTGGTTTGGATGGTCTTTATCAGTACAAAGATTCAGGTTGGATACGAGTGGAACTATCCGTGAGGGGATGGCTGCAAGTAATTACCCAAGCTGTTACAGACCATCTTTGGCTGGGTACTTCAGCCGGATTGTTGTTATATAAAACTGATACAAAACGACTGACTCCAATTACTGGTAACTTAGGCAGTGTAGAAATTCGCTCGCTACTAGCAATTAATCGAGATGAGTTGGAACAGGTTTGGGTGGGTACAAGTCAGGGATTATACATGGGCAATGTTGACAACTGGGAACCAATACCTGAGCTTGAAAACCGAATCATAACAGCCTTGGTATGGGATAAGAACAATAGCAATTTATGGGTTGGGACAGATAGGGGGCTATTTTGTCTGCTAAGTCAGGGCAATAGCAGGAAAATGGTAAACGAATTTAATATCCATAATAGTGGTTTAGGGGCAAATCGAGTCACAGCACTTACCATCAGCACTGGTGAAGATCAAGAGACTAAATTATGGGTAGGTACACCTTGTGGTTTAAGTTGCTACACCTATTAAAAAATCATTAAAAAATCTAAAATTGAAAGGGGAGTAGACGGTGAGTGAGATAAATGTTTTAGGGATTGATTTAGGAACAACTAATTCAGCGATCGCCATCTGGGAACCAGACACAGGACAAGCGAGAGTTTTATTCAACTCAGAAGGCGATCGCCTCACTCCCTCTGTTGTGATGTTCGATCCCCAAACAACTCAACCGATTGTTGGTAAATCAGCTTTGGGTTTCATCACCACTCACCCCAGTCAAGTCATCTACTCCGTAAAACGCTTTATGGGCTGTACTTTTCGTGACGAACGAGTACGCATCGACCAAACCCAAGTTACCTACACCATAGCAGAAATGCAGCAGAGCAAAGTAGCTGTCCATGTTGGTGAAGAAATTTTTACACCTCCCCAAATTTCTGCTCACATTTTGCGTAAGGTGAAGGAAGATGCTGAGGCAGTTTTGGGTAAAAAAATCTCCCAAGCTGTGATCACGGTTCCGGCTTACTTTAGCGAGTCTCAGCGTCAGGCTACGAAAGAAGCTGGAGAATTAGCTGGGTTGCGAGTTCCCCGAATAATTAATGAACCAACGGCTGCGGCTTTAGCGTTTGGTTTGGGTACAGAACCCCAAACAGTCGCGGTGTATGACTTGGGTGGTGGTACATTCGATCTATCTATTCTGCAGATTGAAAAGGGTTTGTTTCGGGTCAAGGCTACCAGCGGCGATACCCATTTGGGTGGGGATGATTTCGACTTAGCAGTTGTCGGGTGGCTGAAAGCGGCGTTTCAGCAGCAACATGGCGTAGATTTACCAGTTGAGCAAGATAATAGTGTGAGAACTGACTTGTCAGCGTGTGTGCGATCGCAGTTACGAAAAGCAGCAGAAATTGCCAAAATTGCCCTGACCCAAGCCACAGAGTATCAAATTAGTATTCCAAATCTCTTCACTGTAGAAACTCGGTGTTTAGGGCTAGAAGCAACCTTAACTCGTACTGAATTAGAAAAACTTGTGCAACCTTTGATCAACCGCACCTTAGATATTTGTGATGTCACCTTAAAAGAAGCAAAGTTGCAAGCCACAGACATTGACCAAGTATTGTTAGTTGGTGGACAAACCAGACTACCTGCTATTAAGGAAGCACTGCGCGATCGCTACGGTTGGAAAATCAACGATTCTGTCAATCCAGATGAAGCTGTAGCTAAAGGTGCGGCGGTTCTGGGAGCAAGATTATGTGGTTATCTTCGGGATGAGGTGAAACTCTGGGATGTAACACCCTTGTCTTTGGGAATTGAATTGGCTAACAGCAAAATGGATGCAATTATTCGTGCTAATGAAGCTATCCCAGTTACTAAATGGCGTAAGGGTTCCCAAGCTTTTACTACCCAACGTGATGGACAAGAAAGTATCCGCTTCCGCATTTATCAAGGTGAACGACCAATTGCAGGGGACAATGAATTTATCGGTGAAGTGGTTCTCAACCTAGCAACTACTCGTCCGGCTGGGGAGGTTCGGGTTAATTGTATGTTCAAAGTTGACCAAGATGGTATTCTCCATGTATTGGCAGAAGATATCACTACCGATGGGCAACCAGTAGAAAAGACGTTTGACCGCTTTTACCGCTTGACTCAGCAAGAGGTAGACCAGAAACTTGAAGAAGCAAAAGTGCATGAAAATGAAGATGCTGTGACCAATCGGGTTTTTCAGTTAAAAGAAGACATAATCCGACTGCAACGTGTGATTAATCAAGACAAAACATCTGACAATCTCCTACTGGAAAATTTAGGAAACTTACAAGCAGCTATTAATAACCGCGATGTCAACCAAGCAGAGGAACTACTTGCTGAACTTAAAAGCAAAATAATCAACTAACATTTTGTGGAATTTTCAGTAATCGCTGCGATTAATTTGTATAAAAATAAGAAACTTTAAATCCAGAATATTGAAACATGACTCAGAATAATCGTCGCTGGACTATAATGGTCTACATGGCTGGGGACAACGGCAAGGTTTTCGACCAACTTCAAGGTAAACGCCTGATGGCTTCAATGGAGGCGCAAGGCTATCAGGACATTGCAGAAATGGAAGCTGTCGGGTCTACTCCAAATGTGGCTGTTTTGGTGCAGTTTGATACTCTGTCTGATCGTGAAAACACATATCGCATATATATCCGCCCTTCAGAAGAACCCAGACAAATTGAGAATATCCCAGAACAGAACACGGGCGATCCTCGCGCATTACGGGATTTTATTGTTTGGGGAATTGAGAATTATCCGGCTGAAAACTACGCGGTAATCCTGTGGAATCACGGAACTGGCTGGAAAGAAGATGACATCTATGCTTTTGCGCGGTCGCGTGGTGTTGAAATTCAAGCAAGTCCGGATGAAGTGCGTTCTCTTACCCGAAATAATCGAAGATTGTCTCGTGCTTTTTTCCTTTCCTCAATTACGGAAGTGCTGCAACTAAATGATGAAGATTCACGGGCGATCGCTTTTGATGATTCGTCGTTAGATTTTCTGGATAATGCCAAACTTCAGCAGGCTTTTCAGGAAGCAGAAGCGATGACAGGTAAAAAAGTGAGCTTAATTGCCATGGATGCCTGTTTAATGGGTATGGTGGAAGTGGCTTACCAGCTACGGGCAAATGCTAATTACATGATTGCATCCCAAGAAGTAGAACCCCTAACAGGTTATCCCTACACGGCGATTGTACAGAATTTAACCGCCCATCCAGAAATGACATCGGAGGTGTTGGCAAAGTTAATTGTACAGGAGTACGGGCGTTACTACGAACGAGAATCACGGGGCAGTGTAACTCAGATTACTCAATCAGCGACTAATTTGGCAGTGGTTGAGAAACTTACTGAGACTTTGGGAAGATTGGCGGCTGTTTTGCATCAATTGATTGCGGAGTCCGATATTTATACTGAGAATGCACTATTTCATGCTCAACGTAAGGCAGTGCGTTTTGATGATAAGGATTTTGTAGATTTATATGACTTTTTGAAGGTGTTACGGGATAAATATGCTGGTGATAGTGATGAATTGACCAAGGTGATCGATGAAGTAATGGATTTGATGATTATTGAAGTTGAACCGCAGGTAATTTTGGCAAATGTGACTTCAGGGGTTAGATTTGAACGTGTGAAGGGGTTGTCAATTTATTCTCCATTGAGAGGTTATTGTCAGTTTTACGAGAGGTCAGATTTTGCTGGTTGTGGGTGGGGAGAGTTTTTACAGAGGCTTAATGATTTGGGTTAAGGATTGCGTATCAAGCGAAAGTAAAATGCTATAGGTATATTGACAAATGCATCAAAACCTTAACCTGTCACCAATGCACTCAGTCCAATGGAATTAGCTGAGTTAGATGTTTATGAGCAATTAGAACGTATGATGATTTTATTAAAGGCACGAGCTTTAAAACGTGATTAGCTAAGATGACATCTAATTCAATTTCTGATGCTGGATTAGCGGTGCTGGTTTTCAAGGGAGTGGAGTATAAATCAAATTATGGGTTTCCATTAACATAAGACTCAACCCCATATCTTCGTAATCGCAAAGTTTCATTTGAAAACATACAGCTAACACGCAAACTTAGACTTACTCGAAAATGAGATAGGTCTATATTTTGATATTTTGTATACCCTAAGCCTCCATCTTGCTTGAGTATTGCTGTATTACCATTAGCCTTTGTCAGCAAGTAAGATACCTTGGCAATAGTTTCTTGCAGTTTAACTCTGTCTTGCAAATTTTTAATTTTGTTGTAATCATTCCTAAAAGATTCTTCATAAGCTAAACCAGGAAAATATAATAAATCACCTGATAAAAAATCATATTTGCATTTTTTCCAAATTAATCTTCCCCAATTTGATAGTATTGCTTCATTATCTACTACAAATATAAATTGTTCGGGAATATCTTGCGTGTGCAATAAATTAATAGAACCTGCTTCCATTAGTGCAAATTTCACAGGATTAATAATTGAAGTATCAATTTGTATAGGTATTTTAGGAATATTTATTAGTGTGGGATTTGACCCTTCAAGAATATAAATAAGCTCATCAGCATATAACATTCCAATTATATCCATATATGCTTGTAATACTCTAGAACTACCCACTAGGTTAAAAGATATACTGTATCCAGAACTTCTGTAACTAGAAGCTACATTATCCAACCAACCCAGCAATTCATCGATACCGTGATTAAATGCTTCAGAGCTAGCTGTTGAGAACCCTTGTGGTCGATATATCTGAACAATAAGCCCTTGACTGTTGAGAAATTGCTGAATAATATTAGCTATCTCAGTAGATATTGCGGTATCACTAGCAATAAAAACATGATCATTTTGTTTTCCTTGCTCTAAGTTACCTTGATACAATGCATAAATTACACTAAGTTCAGCACTTGCTAATCGAATCTTTCTGATATCACCATTGTTAAGTTTTTCAATTGCCCTTTCTTTAAGAATATCAATTATATCTCGAGCATCTTGGCGATACTTTTGTAATTCTTTAGTTGTATAATTAGCACTACTCCATAAAATATTCAACCAGTTGCTGGGATCTGACTTTCTATTAATTTGGCTAGTTAATAAACTTATGCCAAGAGTGGAAATAATTACTCGACGCATAGATTTTGCTTTTATAGAATTTACGGATATCCAATCTGGTGCTTCTAATTCAAGGGGTAAATCATATAGAAGATGCTCAAATTGGTCTGTTTCTATTTGTTCTGATATGGGGAAAATTACACTAGCACTTTCTAACAGATTTTTCTGTTGAAGTACTTCACTTAGTTGATCGGTAGGTGTCTCCAAATCACCTCTAGCAAAGCTACCAATACTACTTACATGAACCAACAATGGCTCAAACCCCGCCTCCTTGAGTGGTTCCGCCAAAGTCTTAAATAACGAAGCAAGACGCAACACCTCCCCCATATCTTCTTGCTCCACCCTTCGACTGAGCGCCTGTGCCAACTCCCGCGCCGCCTCGTCCGGCTTAGTATATGCCAACGCCGTCCACTCCTGTGCCTCCCGCAAATCCTGTGTATCCGCATCATCCTCAGTCAGTCGCTGCGCCACGTAATCCAGTAAAAACTCCCCCAGTTTATCAAATCGCTCCTGCCCAAACTGCTCCTTCAATTCCCGCAACAACAAATTGCGATCGCTAATATCTATCTCATACATCTCATAGCCCACCTGCCGACACAAACGCGACAGCAAGACATGAGCAACCGCCTTCCAAGGGGCTTCGCGGACAAAGTTTGCCCAAATTTGGTAAAGCAAGTCAGGTGTAAGTACCAAGGGAAATGCAGCGTGACGAGCCAAATTGCGGTGTGCTTCCCCAAACTGCTGGGCAAATCCTTCAATCCGTCGCTGGGCAATTCTCATTGCACGGGTTTGATTAATGTCTGCCGTCACATCAGCCATGAGTACATGACCTCCCTAACGATGTATCGACCCCGTAACACACTAATTGCCGCATTCATTCCCTGCGGACTCATCTCAAACATTGGCACAAAATGGGCAATTTCCCCAGCACTGGTTTGCTGCCAGCACTCACTAGGCATCGGGTTGAGCCAGGCATAATGACGCACCGACTGTTGTAACTGCTCAATCCATGCCTTAGTGCTATCAACTCGTTCTTGGTCAAAATTTCCCCGTGCTGCTCCTGCATCGCTGACAATTAATACCGCCGCCCGTTCTCCGACTTCCTCCAATACTTCAGAAACAGGCTTGGCATCAAGCATAGCAGGATGACGATATAAGTATTCGTCTGGGTAGTCATGAAAATAAAATACATTAGTTGTTCTCAACCGCCCTCCTCGTTGTGCCGTTTCCACCAACTGCCGTGACAAATCATGAAACGGTACCATTGAGCCTTCTTGGTCAATTAATAATACCAAATCAGTGCGATTGGTACGGGGTGGCATCAGTACAGGTTGCAGTAAAATGCCCTCACGCCCAATTTTTGCCACCGTCGCCTCAACATCTAACTCTGTGGGTACTCCTTGGCGTACCGGACGACGTAGATAACGCCAGCATTGCTTCATTTGTCGCTTGGTAACAGGAAAATACTCTGTCAAAAGTATGTAGCGGGGGCGTTTTAGTTCCCTATCCTGGCGACTACTCCGCACAGCTTGGACTGCTTGCACTGGTTCTGGGGTGATACTAGGAGGTGTCTCTAAATCAGGTAAAGGTTCATCTGGTTGAAACGGTTCAGGTGTTGGTGTTTCAGTCGAGGAAGCAACAGATAAGGACGATTTAGGTATGGGTTTTTTAGGCGAGGGAGTATCTAACTTTGATGCTGTAGGCAGCGGTGTTTCACTAACATCTGGAGCTTGTTCGCCTTCATTCTTCAACTTAGTTGGCAACTCTCGCCACATCTGCTTAAACAACCTTTGAATTAGACGATTTTCCTCCTCAGTCTTTGCCCACACCAAACAGCAAAGCTGCTCTAATTCCTGACGATTGCTAATACTAAATCCTGCTTGTAAGCTACGTAATACTACCAAATAATCATCCACCCCCAACGGTAACCCATGCCGTTGACGCAGGCTGTTAAAAATCTCTAGCAGTGGCAGTTCCTCAAGTTGCATTTTCCAGATACCGCAGATGGTCTTCCCATTTCTTCAGCAAAACTTCCGGGAATGGCAGTTCCCCTTCCAGTTGCTTTAACACCTCATCTTGAGGAAATTGCTGCAACACTGCAAACCAATCAAGCAACTCACTGGTGCTGACTTTTTTACCAGCTTTACCCTTCTCCATTTTCTGCCGCAATTCGGTAAAACGCTGTACAGCTGCCTCAATTAAATCGGGAGACGATTCGGGAAAGTGTGCCTTGACAATATCTCTTAATTGTGAATAATCTGGAAATAGAATGTAATGAAATAAACAACGCCGTAGGAAAGCATCAGGTAAATCTTTCTCGTCGTTACTGGTGACAAACACAATGGGAGGATTTGGTGCCGTGATTTCTTCTCCTGTTTCCTCAATCGTGAACTTCCGCTCGTCAAGCTCCCGCAACAAATCGTTAGGAAAATCAATGTCAGCCTTATCAATTTCATCAATTAGCACCACTGTACGCTGTTCATTTTTTAACGCACGACCCAGTGGTCCCATTTTGATGTAATTGTCCAAATTATCGACTTTGGATTTGCTTGCTTCTTCTATTCGAGCCAGTTGAGCATCGTGCAACCGCTTGACAGCATCGTAAGTATAAAGCCCATCCCGCGCTCGGCTTGTTGATTTTATATACCACGGTTCATATGGTAAGCTGAGTTCGTGAGCTACCGCCTGCGCCAAACGAGTTTTGCCACATCCAGGTTCCCCCTTGAGTAATAACGGGCGTTCTAAAAAAATGGCGAGGTTGACAGCATTAATTAGTTGTGGCGATGGTAAATAAGGGGTAAGTCCGTACTCAAGACACTCCTGGGGTGAGATTGGCTTGCCTGTATAGCACCGCTTGCCATTGGCGGCGAGTACACTTGCTAAATCAGCCATTTCGCCAATCCTCCTTCCCAATTATGACCGCAGAAATCGCAAATTTCATCATAAACATACTCAGGAATACCGTTTTCCGACTTCTCGAACAATATTTGGCAGGTTAACTCAGCAGATATTTGCAATTTCGGTATTGTCATCACCCTATCAATTAACTCATCCAATACATCTAGTGTAAATGGGTTAATGGGTGGCAAGTTAAGAGGTATCTGGGGATACTCAGGTTCATTAAATTTATCTGTCAGTAAAATATTCCATTGGCAAACGCTGCCCTGATTGTCCACCAGAAACATTAACAGGTGTGTATCCCTTGGGATCGCTGGGCAATTTTCTTCTACCCTTGCTACAAGTGGTTCCCAGAATTCCTGAAGCCACCCTGATAGTACCTTCGGCTGCATCTCATTGACTCTGTCAAAAATAAAAATCACATCTTGAGTTAAAAGGCGATCGCAAACCCGTTCTATGATCTGATTTGATTCAGCATCTTTGGGTAAACCAAACCAAGAAGTAAGTTGTTGCCAAAGATAAGGAAGACGACCACCTACAGCCCTTTGGCTGAAATCAATTTTGACTGGTGAAATATTTTTCCACTTTGGCTTCAAGTGGGATAAGCGAGTCACCAAAAGTTGTTGTCCACAGTGTTGCTTTCCGTGGATCAAGAAAGCTGCTGTTCGGTGCTTCTGTATAACTTCTTTCACCAAAGACACCTGATTTTTAAAATCTGCGTTCAAAAGTTCGTGAAAAAGTAGCCTATGTTGTACGTTTTCAGCATCCTTGTCTTTGACTTCTGAAACTGGTTTAGCCCTTCCTTGGATCAGTTTAATACCTTCGCCGTGGTTGCTAATGAGCGGGAATTGGGGAATTTTTACTAAATTGTAGTATAATTGTATCTTTTGCTCAACCGAAACTGCTAGTGTCCGGTTTGTGATCCACTCAAATTCCGGAACTAGATGGGGGTTTAGTCCTGCCAAAAGTGCCCCTGTTAGTACCCCATGCTTACCATCTAACTGCTGATAGGCAACTTCATACTCGCGAGATGCGGCAATCAAAAAGCGATCGCATCCCGAACTATGTCTTCCCAGTTCGGTGTCTTTGAAATTGAGCAATTCTCCACTAAAACAGCAATCTAACCAAATAATCTGCTGCTTTACTGGACTTTGCTGTAAGATCTCCCACAAGTCTCGCAGCGAAAAACCCCACACGCTTTTGCCAGGACAGACATCGCTGGTTGCTAAAAAACCTTGTGTCAAACTTGTTCTTAATTGCTTCCGCAGTCCGTGTCCGGCAAAAAATAACAGTGCTGTCTCAGGAGAAAACCCACTTTCTGGGAGGAATAAATCGAGGATAGCTTTTTCTAATTCTTCTATCTTGAGGGGTTTATCTGGGTCAACCTGCAATTTTCCATTAATGTTGCTTGCAGGAAAGCGTGTGACTCGGAAGTTATTGTGGGCTTCTAGAAGTTGGGCGATCGCTTCTGCGTCGCCAGCTGGAGTTGTAAGATGCTTGTGGTTACCTGTTGATGAATCTTTGAGGAAAGGGTACTTGTTGATACCTACTACCAACGCATCTCGACTCATGTGGGTAATGTGAAAATAGATGTTTTCGCTTAGTAGATTATAACTACAAGGCGATGGCGCTGTTTTTCCAAGAGTTATTGAGTGCGATCGCGCTCTGCAATACACTTGAGTATTTGTGGCTGGACTGATTTAATCAATGATTTCTATCTCTGTAAGGAGGTCAATCAAACTCCTCATCAAGCTCTAGTTCATGTTGTATATTAGCCCTAGCATACTTAGATAGAGAATAATAAAATCGATACGTTGGGGAACCAACAGTAAATTGTGCTGCTACAGCCGAAGCTTGTTCTTGTAACGTAATATCTTCTGGTGCTGGATGACCTATAGCACGAAAATGAACGCCAGAAGTTGCACTTTCTAATAAGTGATATTTTACTGTTTGATAACATTCATCACCAAGATTGTAGGCTTGTTCTATTAGTTTTGTAACAAACTCTATGTGCTGAAAAATCAATTCTTCGTGTGCATCAACCAATAGCAGACTAACTGTTTCTATTGTGGCTGCATCTGTGGAGGTAATCCACTCTTCAAGCACTTTTAAGCTAATAGAATTAAATCCCAATGAAGCTTCTTTAAACAGTTTGGGTATCCAAAAGGAAATGTAGTATGTTTTTTTGAGTGCTTCTTGTCTAATGTCGCGCAAAATATCCTCGTATTCATGGCTGTCGGCTAAACCATCAAGTTCATGATGAAATCCTATGTAAGGAAGCGGCTGATAATTTTCTTCCCTCTTTTCTTCAAGCCGCTTAATTCTATTTATTAATAAATTAATTAGATAACGAGGAATTCTTTTGGAAGCATAGGCAATAAATCCACTTATGTGATACTCTTCTATATTTTTAACTGGTTCCAGTTTTTCTAGTAAAGTTACTAATTCCTCATCTTTCAAAAAATTTGGAGAGATTGCATATTCGTCAAACACTTGGCATAATCCGCTAGCTAATTCTGTGCTGTTGCCAATATCTACTGTAAGCGCAGTTTCTACAGCTAATTTTGGCTCCGCACTGTAAATAGCTGATAAAGAGCTAATAGCTAGTTGTCTAACGATGGGATTAGTATGATTTAAGAGTTTTTTGGTGATATCAATATTGAAATATCTCCAAGTCATTGCTTGACAAAGAGTGTGCTGTTTAGTATTTACTGCACGTTGAGCAATAGTAATAGCTTTGTTAAAATTTGTATTTATAATACCGGAAAGCAACCAGTAGAAATATTTAGCTAAAGGAAAATCAGGATTTTCAATCAGTCCTTCGCATATTTTTTCTGCATAAATAGGATTAAGTTGAGATAATTGGCTTAAAAAAGTCTTAGGAAAACAAGATACTCCGATGCAAGCTATATCTTCTAACCTTGCATTGAGGTTCTGCATTCCTTCTTTGGCATCTGGATGTCTCTGTAATAATTCTTTAGCAATGTGCAGACAAATTCCCTCTGCACGCTTGCTCCGAATATCGGAATTAAGAATTGAGTGCTTTTTCCGTTCAAATAACCAATCCCAATTGTAACTATGCCTCAAAGCAGCAGTAACTTTTAATTCATAAGATTTGGGAATAGATTTGAGAACTTTCTTCGCTTTTCGCTTGACTTTTACTAAGGAATTATAATCAGTATGCCACAAAAGTGCATCAATGATATTTAAATGAACTAATGGGTTAGTATTTTCCTTGATCAAATCATTAAATATATCTAATATCTTCAATTGCTGAGGTATCCACCGTTGTTCTTCTTCCAGAGTAATTTCTCGACCGAAAAAAGCAACAGGTTTTCGGAGTGCATTTTCTAAACTCTTTACTGCTCGAATTACAACATTCAGTTGATTTGCTTTAGTGCAGTTTTCAATCAGATTAAGAGCGTGGTTCCGAATTTGTTGGGTATTTTGAAAGCTAATAGCAAAAGGAGTGAAAGTTAATGTAAAACCCTCCAACTCTTCAAAATAAGAACTTTTAGTTATATATCAAGTAGGGAACACATCTCATCTGCTTTACTTGATAACCGCAACCACCTAGTAACTGCTTCTAGAATAGTCTGATTAAATTGTACTGGCTTTTTTATACCGTAGCTGGCAACTTTTTGTAAAACGTCTATTCCACCACATTTTCTTAGTCTCCATAACAATTCACAACAGCGAGGCAGATAATTTAAAGTATAGCTGATAGTTTTAAGTATTTCAGGCAACTTAAGTAGTACATTTTTATGTGTATAGCGGTCAATTCTTGCTATACTTTCATCTTCTGATGTTGTGGTAGGGTTACGTATGGCAAATTCAACTAGCTCCAGCGTTCGCTCAGGTTGATAGTAAGCCACCGTCGCAATAATATCTAACCATTTGCACCTATCATAATTTGATGATGTTCGGAAATCTTCCCAAATATTATGCCAAATATTTGCTAGTAAGTCTGTCTTTTCTCCGCTTGATTGGCGTATTCGCCAATCAAGTTCAGCAAAATTATTAAGTAATTTTGTTAGACAAACTGACTTAAATTTATCGAATACTTCTTGTATATAACCTGTTGATTCTCCTTGAGCAGTTAAGCAAGCGTCATATAAAATCTGGTCAGCAAGTACATCAGGAGTAATTCTTCGTATACCGCCACGGCGAAGTAAAATTCCCGATTTTTCAAGTATCCCAACACTGCTAACTAATTGAGATGTGCTAACCTGAAGAAATTCTGCTGCTACCTGTTTAAACTGTTCATTATTTAATCGCATTGGTGCGATAGCAGCAATTAGCTTTAACAATTCCTTGCAAAACTCAGATTTTAGTTGCTGACTAATCTGCCCAAGAAAAGTATCTCTAAATCTAGTGAGTACGTCATATTGGAAGTCTTCATCTCGTTCAAGTAAGGAGGGAAGTATTGACTTTTCTGCTAGTAATCGTCCACCAACTACAGTCACTAACGGGCAATCTTTTGTGACTGTAGCCAATTTACCCACAAGATTTGCGTATTTCTCACCCAGCGCCTGACTTGCTAAAGCTTTCACATCATCACGGCTTAATTCTTTGAGTTCATCCAATCGTTTAATTTGACGGGAATCAATACCAGATTGTCTGAGAATTACTTGCAGGTATTCCACACCATAAGGTCGGCATGAAACTATTAATTTAATTGTGCAATGTTGCTTGACAAACGCAAGTAAAACTGCTATGTCCTCTTCACGACGGTGTGCATCATCCAAGACTACCACACAATTACTTATGGGTAAATTAACTACATTTTCCGCTGTGATGGGGACTCCTTCTTCTACAAACCTTAGGGTCAAGTTGGAATTATTAAATTGTTCTGCAAAGGCATGAAGTAATTTTGTTTTACCAATACCACCACGTCCTGGTAGAATGACGACTTTTTGTTCCTCTGATTGCACAAAGTCGTTAAGGTTTTGCAGATAATCTGTCCTACCAACAAGTTGCCAAGCGTGATTAAATGGCTTTTCAGTATTTAGCCATTCACGAAAAAAATCTTCCCTGGATACAAAAGGTGACAGTCCAAAGGAACCTAAGGGGGTATTTTCGCTATCTTCTGATTCTTGGTGTTTTCTTCCTTTACCGAGAATTAGCTTGATTGGTTGGTCGGGTCTTTTGATTCGTGGAGTTTGGGGAATTTTTGCTTCATCGTAGTATTTTTTAAACTCCCTGTCCACAAAATCTTCCAGCGTGCGGTCTGTTATCCAATCCCCCTGTGGGATCTTATCAGGATTCAACCCTTCTATCAGCGCCCCTGACAATACACCATGCTTGCCATCTAGCCGCTGATAGGCAACTTCGGAACTGTGAGATGCAGCAATTATCAAGCGTCTGCGTCCAGCAACCTTTCCTGGGAAATCGCTGTCCTTGAGTTCTAGAAATTCGCCACTGTAGCAGCTATCTAACCAAATAATTTGCTCTTTTACAGGGCTTTGCTCTACTATTTCCCATAAATCTCGCAGTAATATACCATTCCACTTTTTGTTTACAGGGTTGGCATCACTGGTTGCCATTAGGATTTGCTTAAGACTGCCCAACGGTTTTTGTAGTCCATGTCCGGCAAAAAATAATAGTGCCGTGTCTCGACCATCTTCTGTCTGAAATAGTTTGATAATTTCATCTAGCAGGTCATCAGCACTAACAGGTTTTTCTGGATCGACCTGCAATCTGCCATTAATGTTGCTTCGTGGCAATCGTTGCACCCGAAAATTGCCATCGATTTCTAGCAGTTGCGCGATCGCTTCCGCATCAGAAGCAGGAGTTTTTAGGTGCTTCGCTTTACTTGTCGGTGTATCCTTCAGAAAAGGATACTGATTTATACCAACTACAAGTGCATCTCTTGTCATAAAAACTCGTCTACACTGATTAACTGCCTAATCCTGTTACCGACACACCTTAGCTTGATGAATTCTTCTGTTACCAAGACTCTACTGGCTCTCTTACTGGCACTAAGAGAACTGAAAATCCCCCTCACCACCGATGAACAAGCAGTTCTGCAAGATGTGGGGCAGCAATTGGCTCTTGACCCTGACTACTGGAACTTTATTGAAGAAGAGCTAATGGCAATGATTGAGGCGAATTCTACCTTAAATCACCTTTATCAGTATAACAAAGCTAAATTAGATGCTTTAGACGGTCAAATCCCACGAAAATTGTTTCCTAACCTAGCTGAGTTAAAACAAGAACTTTTTAGGGAGACAAAAGAAGTTATAACCTTTGACGGTCAAACCAAGGGTGACCCCAATAGTAAACTTAACGAGGTAGTCAGCATTACCAGTAACATCTTACTAACTGAGAATCAGGATCAAACTGCTAAACAGCTAATTTTTCTGGAGCGGATCTCAGACTACGTACAAAATTACCGTTACTTTAATACCTACTTTGCCGACTCTAGCAATCAAACAACAGTTCCACCCAGTGAACCGCTAATTCACGGGCTTACTTACATTTTATACATTGATATCAGCCCAGAAAAAAAAGGAATAGACCAGCAGCAGACTCCTTTTCCAGACCAAGTTCTGGCTCAGGTTTGGAATGACCGGGAAACCTTAGCTCTAGATGTAGTCGTTGCTTCTAAAAATTTCAGTATTGATGCACCAGTAAAAAAGTTAACCTTACCCCGCAGTGGTGCTTCAGATAGCGTACAGTTCACTGTCAAACCTAACCTATTTGAAGGTCGGAGCTACATCCAAGTGGAGTTACTCTATCGTGGCTACCTGCTCCAGTCCAAGCAACTCGCAGTCCTGATTATACCCAGGACTGGCGCTGAAATTCCGGAGTCCCTGCGCCCACCCCAAACCGCTCGCATTACCTTCACTACCACTGACTTACTCACCAATGAGCAACTAGCAATGCTCCCTGAGCGGGTTTTGACCGTAGATGTAGAACTTGACCAAAGAGATGGCTGTATTGACTTTCGCTTCCTAGACCGGACTCAGGGTAATAAGGAACTTGCATTTTATGATACCACGCTGCAGCCTGCCGCATTGGGGAACGCGATCGCAGGAATTCGCCAACAACTCTACTTAACTCTACATGACGGATATTGGGGACAAGTTGAGGGTAACATGGAATTACTTAACACTTGGCTCCCCAAATTAGCAGATGTAGGACGGGAACTCTACCGACAACTCTTACCCCCCAATCAAGGTAGCTTATTGGCAGATGACCAAGGGGAAATATTACAAGCCATACTCTTACCAAACACAGTTATCCAAGTCAACCCAGTTTTAGGAAAAGTAACAATTCCTTGGGCGCTGTTGTATGAGCGAAAAGTCAAAACCAGCAAACAAAATAGAGTATGCGATCGCTTTACCGAGCATGACTTAGATTGTACAAATTGCCCCAATAAAAACGACCCAAAATTTGTCTGCCCCCATGCTTTCTGGGGCTACCGTTACTCGATTGAGCAACTACCATGCTGGAGTAGTAGCAAACATTCTGCTCCCATCGCATTGGTACGACAAATTAAAAATACTCAGCCATTACAGTTAAGTTTTAATGTATATCGAGATTTTGAACTTTGGCACGACCATCTACCCAAACTGGGAACTGCTGCTTCAGTAAATATACTGATTGCAAAGGAAATCTTAGAGCTAGAAAACATTTGGGGAGAACATAGCAAAGTATTGGATTTAGTATACTTTTACTGTCACGGTGGAGTAGAAGAAATGCCAAAACGACCGTATTTAGAACTGAGTGACGAGCGAATTTACAGTAATTTTTTAGAGTGTTATGAGTCAACTTGGCTACACAACCCACTTGTGTTTCTCAATGGCTGTGCAACGGGAGACTACGGACCGGAAAGTTACGTAAGTTTAATTGATGATTTTCTGAATGCGGGAGCAAGTGGAGTGGTTGGTACAGAATGTCCTGTGTCAGAAAATTTTGCTGAACATTATGCTACAGAGGTATTTAAGCGTTTGTTTGCAGGCGAACCAATGGGACAAGCCATGCTTGCAGTGCGTCGAGAATTGCTGCAACAGCATTATAATCCCCTTGGCTTAGTTTATGCTCTATATGCTGCCCATGAGATTGCTTTAGCTTGTTCGGTATCGTAGAAATAACATGAAACGCTGGATTTTTGCTGCTATCTGCTTATTGCTAATTTGCGCCCCATCTGCTCTAGCTCAAACCAATATTCAGGTGGATGCTAAAGACAATCCTTTGGAGATTAAAGGATGGTTGAATGAAGAAAATACCCTTACAGGAAGCATACGTCTTTCTGCTTCAACAAAAGTGGAACAATTCACTTTTTTAGCTTCCGACTTGAAGCGTCAAGAAGGTGATGAAGTCATTGGTCGTCAGCAGGTATCGTTTATCGGTGAAACTAAATTACAAGCTGGTATACCCAAAGATTTCCTCCTAAAAGTTAGTAATCCTCAGTTACCAGGAACATATAAAGGACAAATTCAAGTACAACTTCCGGCTCAAAAACCACAAGTCATTAATATTAGTGTTTTAGTAAAAGTTAGACCAAAACTAACACCTTTGAAAGGCAACGAACAGGTACAGTTACAATTAACCCAGTGTAGTTGGTGGTTAGATTGTAGTTTAGCATACGTATTTTTTCCAAAAAGTGCCTTTTTAAAAAGTTGGGATTTAGCGTTTGACAACACAGAAGATGCATCTGTAATAGTGACTGGTGCTGAGGTCTTTTTAAAAGGTGAACAAACAGGCTATCAGTTAAGTTCTACCCAAATCAAAATACCTAATATTCCCCAAACTTTAAAAGCCAACCAAATTGTCAAATTACCTTTAAATTGGGAGACTCCAAAAATTCCCTCAGACCGCTACACAGGAGCAGTTTACTTAACTTTAGAAGGGACGCGAGAGCGTTTAATCATTCCAGTTAATTTGACAATGCGGATTGCTCCATTAATGCCACTTTTGGTGCTATTTTTGGGCATGATTTTGGGTAGATTAATTAAATATATGCAAGAGAAGGGTATTCCCCAAGCTGAGGCACTAGATAAGGTAAAAGAGCTAGAAAAGCAAGTTACTCTGACTAACCCAGAAGACCAGAAAATTCTCATTCCAATGATATCAGATGCCAAGCAATTAGTGCAGCAGATGAAATTGGAAGCAGCAACAACGGAAGTGGAGAAAATCACTGCTCGTTGGGAATGTTTGCAGCAGTTACGTACTATAGAACAAAAATTAGAACAATTCAAAAATAATCCTCAAGTAAAGGGAGATGATGGCATTCTTCAAAAAATAAAAAATGTGCGGTTGCAAATTGAGTTAAGAAACGATGGGCAGGCAAAAAGCTTACTGGAAGAATTACAGCAAGATACAACTAAGTTGCAAAGTCCCACAATGATGGGTCCAGATAGGACGCCTATTAATTTATCAGAAGTTGTTAAGGGGATAAAACAGGCTCTCGTAGCTGTTGATACTGCTGTTCAATCTAATGTGAAAGAACCTGTGGATAAATGGGTGCTGTGGTTGCAGAAATCTCTAATTTTATTATCTGGAACTAATTTTCGTACTCAAGCAACTTATTGGTTTGCAAGACCATTGTTTTCTCTAGCTTTGTTAGTTGGTTTGTCGGTGGTGGGGTTGCGATCGCTTTATGTGCAAAAAGGGATTACCTTTGGCGCTGACCCCTTTTCTGATTATTTCGGATTGTTAGTTTGGGGACTGAGTGCGGATGTTGCAAGTCGGAGTTTAAGCAATTTGACAGGGGGAGAAGAAAAGGAAAAGTAAGCTTGTGAATAGCTGCGGTTCACAACTAGTCCTGTCCAGCCCTGTTAAGTAATTCCTCCATTCCTCGTATATCCAACCTCAGAAAACGGTCTTGTAAGTTGATAGCACGTTGGATGATTTCTGGGTTGTCAGTTTCATCAGCTTCCCGTAAAATTTCGCTTAATGCCACAATTAAGGGTTCTGTATGCGACAATAGGTTCGTATTCATCGTTGTCTCCAGTTTTTCGGCTAGTGCCTCTGTTAATTCCAAGGTAGATAAAGGGTTTCGCCGCGATTCATAGCCTAACCATTCGAGAAAGCCACGAAAATCAAAACCTCTTGCGGATGCTGGGAGTGCTTCAAGAAAGGAAAATGCTAACTCACGCTGAACAAACTTTCTTTTGTTTTCTTCTTCAAAACATCTATCAATTTTTCGGATAATCTCGTCAGATAAATTTTCATGACGTAGAATAGCAATCAGTCCAGAGATGCATTTTGTAGCATGTTCTTGTTGGTCTAAATTAGCTGCAAATACCTGAGTGGTTCCCTCCCATACATCAATATTGTTAGTTGTTGCCAAGCTTTCAAAAAGTTGCTCCTGGCTAATATGTCCTGCTAAGCTTGCTAATGTAGAAATTCGTCCCCAAGTCTCGCCAGCTTTTTCCATACCTTCGTGTAAGAGACGATTTAAGTACGGAGCAACTTTGTCAAAGTGGTTTCGGTACTGGTAGTATAGACACTGTTCTATATATTTCCATAAATGAAGCTGGGGTTCTTTGAAAACATCAGCCAACAGTTGCCATCCCAAATCAAGATTTTTGTACATTAGGAAAGGAAGGTGTTCCAAAACGGGAACGCGCACGTAAGTTGCCGCATCGCGTGCAACTTGACGCAATAGTAACACTAGCATTTCTGGCACAGGTTGTTCGTTTTCTAACAGTCGGTTGCAAAGCGTTATTGCACTCTCAGCTGCAACCCCGTGTATCGAATTAATCGCTGTTAATAAAGGATTGTCATTATTTTCCCTGTTTTGCCTATCATTAGGGTATTTGGTGTAAAGCCAAAACAGCATTAGTGATAGGCGTTCTGCTGATTCAGAATCAAGCAACACCTCACAACAAGCTTCCAAGGCTTTGCTAACAGTGCTACCATCCTTCCAGATCAGAAAATAGCGTTCCAACCAGTTAAGTAAAGTAGCCGCAAGTATTTCTCCTTGTGGAAGGGGTTCTACGGGTTCCCATTTTTCTGCTGGTTTAAGGTTTCCAAAGCGATAGCTTAGGTGAAATGCGATTCCTTCGACAACGACGTTTATATAATCCTGATGGAAATTCTCTTTGATCAAATGGGTAAATAAAACGACAAATTTTGTAGGGTTTAGGGAGCAAGCGTCACGTAAAACACTTTTAACTTCACTGAATCCACCAATAACACCTTGGTCAAGTAGTTCCCGGATTGGACGTGTCTCATAGTAGCGCAGCAAACGTCCAAGCGTCTTATCTGATAGATTGAGTAAGGTTTGGGGAGATAACGGTGGCATTACAGCTCCACCCCACCGATGAATATTAGGCGAAGGACGACTGTAGCCAAAACAGTCTTGCCAAGTATCGATAAAGGCTTGTGTCTCTGGGGTTCGGAAAATGCGTGGAATCCAAATGAGGAGATCGTAAAATTCAGTGTACGCCGCAAAAGAAAATTCCTCTTCGTACTCTTTGCTTTCAGCACAAAGCAACAAAATCATAGCTTGGTTAGCCACCTGCACCGATTCTGGAATTTTGGGGTAAGCCATTTGCATGAGTTCCCCTAGTTCGTAACCGAGGTCACTCTGCCGGAAAAGCTCCTCATCCTGAAGTTGGTTTTCTATCCCAGGTATATTACCTAGAAAGAACTCGTGTAAAAATAAAGTACCAGCAAGACAATCAATATCAAGGATAAGAGTCCAAAACTTGATTGACCGCAAGTGACGAATATTTTCTTTGTATGCTTCAATGACGAAGTAGCGAATTGCTAATTCTTTAGTGTTACGCAGCAGCGGTTCTTTTTCCCGCCACCAAGCATGATTTTGACGGGAGCGAAGTTTGAGCGCACTCTCTACGCCATTAAGCAAGACTTTAAGGTCATCTACAAGGTGGATGTTACGCTGGCTGTGCCTTAGTTCCCACGATGTATGGCGCAGAAACTCACTCCGCAATCTGTTTTCTCCATATCTACCATTACCAGAAGTGCTCCAGCTTTCTAATTCATCCAAAGCTAAAGTCAGCAGTGTATCAGATTGGCAAAGGCGCATTTCCAAAAAGTTCTCCTGATGGAAATCATGAGGCGCACAGCGTAACTTCTCACTTAAATCCCAACGGCGTGCATCTTCAGGTAAAACGTTTTTGGTGATGTACTTCCACAATAATGTATCGCCTGTATTCGTAGACAACACCCACTGACTAAGCAAATGACCAAGATAATCATGTTCTTCAGCCTCAAAATCTTCAACCAAAGTTTCTAGTAACTCTTGGATACCCTCAGTACTCCATGCTTTAAAATTGGCTAAGGCGGAGCAGATAATTCTTTTAAGATTTTGAGGGTTTGCCCATAAGCAAGCGATCGCTTCTCTCCAAAATGCCACGACTTCCGCAGGGTATACGTTCATCCACACTTGCAACCACTGGACAAACTGAAGCAACCAGGTTTCTCGCTCTTGTGCTAACTTTGCTTCTGCTAACCAGTGTTGCGTGAAGATATTCCACCAAGCACCGTTGTTAGCTCGCCATAACAACCGCCGAAATAAGTCAGGATAGTTTTGGAAGATTCTACGCAGCAATCGCCAATCTTGATCAACTGGTGCTATCTCAGCGAAGGATTCGCAAATGAGGCGCTTCACATGATACACAATTTCATCGTGAGATAAAACTTCCCACACCTGTCGTCTAAAGTCGTCAATTTGAGAAGCCCGCAGGTAAAAGAAAAATGCTCGAATTGCTGGACGAATAAAGGGGAGTTGGGGATGGTCGAGGATAAACTGTGCTAGGGTTTGTTGTTTAGCCAGGGCCGCTTGAACGGTAATACAGTCTGCTAATGTTTGGTGAGTAAAAGCCAGAACCCCAGGAGACTTTTCCAGCAACACTTCCTGGCTAATCAATTGCCTTACAATATCTTCACTCGTTCCCAAAGATACCTTACTGCACGACTGTGTTCGCTTCTGCATTAACTGTTCAGCCATATTCTGCAAAGCAACTCTAGCCTCAGTACCTAGTGTTGGCTTTTTAACCACCACCTCTTCAAGGAAGCTATTGTAAAGTTCGTAGACAGATGCAGGCTGTGATGAAATACCAAGCTTTGCCAATTTCTCGTAAATATGCAAGTTTTGAGGTACTTGTAACAATTCTTGCAGTTCCGGAGTTATCTTGGAAAGATCAACGTTCCAGTCAATTAAGAACGGCTTAACTTCATTATCGAAATCAAGTGGTTGTAAGTTGACTCTATGCTGCCACTCTCGACCTCGAAGCAAGGGGTCGTATTGCAAGTCAAAATTACGACAGGCAATAATAACTGTGACTCCATCAATTTTTTCTAGGCGGTCGATAATTCCTAGAAAAACCTTGAGGGCATCATGCTGGCGACTCAGTGATAAAACATCAAGTGAGTCAATTATTACCACAACTTGGCGGAAATCGGCAAGACGAGCGCACTGACCAACAATATCTTCGGGGAAGCCTTGGGCAACGAGTTTCTGCTCGCTGTCTGTATTCGTAAACTGGTCGCCCTTAATAAATAGAAGTCCCCAAACTGATGCTTTTTCGTGCTCAATATAATCAGCAAGGTCGAGCAACACGCACGTTTTCCCGCTACCAGGACGGTCAGTCAGTAAAATTGTTCGGCTTCTCTGCTCAATTAATTCAATTAGTTTGGGTAACTCGGAACGGGGAATAGCCTTACCGTCTATCTTGCGTATCCAGTATCGCCCAATATTAGAAGCGTTTTTGAATGCTGCAAGGATTTCTGCCTCACTACGCTTTGGTGTTGGATTTAATCCATGTCTGGCTAATTCAGCTAATACGTCCAAGCGTTTAATAACGTATTTTGTGTCTCTTAAATGGGTTTCACGATTTTGTATATATCGCTCTAGTACGAGCATCCCCAGGTTAGCTTTTGGTAAAAGTCGTTCCAGGTCTAATTGATTTTGTCGCTCCCAGTCGTCAAAAGAGTAAGTTGGACCAAAGCTGATCTGCTGAACTAGGGAATACGTTATTTCTTCTGAACGATCTAAAATTTTTGTCAGTCTTTCAAGGGATTCCAACTGGTTTTTGGATGCATCCTGACGAAACACAGAGTATTCAGATAAGTATTCGCAATCCTCAACCAACTTTTTCAACTCGCCAAACGGGGAGCAAGAGTAAAACTTTACTTTAGAGTTTTCTCTCGACTCAAGTTTATCCCGACCCTTGCACAATTCCTTTCGTAACTCCCTATCGGAGAATGACCAAGCTTCATGCTTGGGTTGATTCTTCTTTGCTTGGATAAAACAAGCACGACTATCCTTGTAACAGACAACAATATTATCCATCGTCACCGAAGAATCTTTCCCTGGAATTACTGTTGAATCGACTTGGATGCTTTCGATAGTATCGTCCTCTAAAAGTCGAATCAGCCAATGCAGCGCTATACGCAGTTGGTATTTATCTTCTAAGAAGCTATCTCCAGAGTGACTAATTTCCTCATCTTCTGATTTTAACTGGGGTCTAGCCCTTCCTTGAATCAGCCTAATGGTTTCCCCGTGGTTACTAATCAGTGGAGATTGGGGAACTTTTGTTTCGTCGTAGTACGCTTGTAGCTTCTGCTCAACCGCAACTGCTAGCGTCCGGTTAGTTACCCACTCATACTCTGGAATTAAATAGGGGTCAAGTCCCGACAAAAGCGCCCCTGTCAGTACGCCATGTTTGCCATCTAACTGCTGATACGCAACTTCATAATCGCGGGATGCTGCAATAAAAAAGCGATCGCATTCCGAACTATGCCTTCCGAGTTCAGTATCCTTGAAATTGAGCAATTCTCCACTAAAACAGCAATCCAGCCAAATAACCTGCTGTTTTACTTGGCTTTTGTACAAGGTATTCCATAAATTTTGCAGCGAATAGCCCCAGAGGTCTTTGTTGGGACTAGCATCACTGGTTGCTAAAAAACCTTCCGTCCAATTTTGCCTTAATTGCTTTCGCAGTCCATGTCCAGCAAAAAATAACAACGCCGTCTCTGGAGGCTTCTCACTCTCTGGGAGGAATAAATCGAGGATCGCTTTTTCTAATTCTTCTATCTTAAGGGGTTTATTTGGGTCAACCTGCAATTTTCCATTAATTTTAATTTTGCTGGCGGGTAAGCGCGTGACTCGGAAGTTCCCGTAGGTTTCTAGAATTTGGGCGATCGCTTCCGCATCTTGAGCAGGTGTTGTGAGATGCTGGTAGCTACCTGTTGAAGAGTCTTTCAGGAACGGGTATTTATTAATACCTACTACCAAAGCATCTCGACTCATGTTAGCAACGTGAGAATAAGTTTTTAGCTTAACGTATAGATTATAACTCAACGTATCTGTCTAAACAGCTTAGCAAATTCCGTCTCTGCGCTTCACAACAAATATGTCCCTAGTAGACTTCCGCCGAAGTCTACCTGCCATTATGCAGCTAACGCCTTACCTGACTGATTCTGGGTAGGAGGGTGAGAAGCTGTTTTAATTAATTGCAGCATGTATCATCCCCGCATAAACGTGGTAAAAATGTGACAATTATCGGAGCGATCGCATTCCTCTGGCAGCTATTGGATCGGCAAGCAACACACCAGCCTCAATATTTCGTTCATGCGCAGCTTCAGTAAAATTGGCTGAGGTCACAAGCAAGCGTTCCTCATCATCAACAACACATTTAGCGTGCAAGCAGGCTTTTGCACCTGCATCCATAACAAGCGATCGCGGATCATGAAAAACCTCAGGCAGCCTTTGTCCCGGCCAAATATCTTGGCGAAAGGTGTTGACAAACTCTCGTAGCAAAGTGGACGCGGGAACCTCACTGTGGTCAGGTCGGTTGACGTTAAGAAACATTCGCACGCTACGTTCTGGGTTAGTGTCCATTGAGGTGGAGAAAAGCCATCAAACTTCCTGATCCTCAAAAAATTCTGCCCCAAGCCCTTCAACAGTACCCACAACAAGTGCCCGGTCGAGGAATTCGTTACGTCGTTCGCAGGAAGTTTCAGCAATGAGTAGGCATCCGTGACAGGCAGCACCATGCAAAAACCTATCTTCTTGTTCAGCATCAGGCTGATGTTGGGCACAGACTGGATCGTTGGAACAAAGTCTCCCCAACTCCAAGGCAACATCCAAATGATATTCAATCTGATTTCCTACTTGTACCAGTCCCCCTAAAGTTCCCTCAGACCCTGACGAACCAGTGTATAAAAGGATGCCATAGCCAGATTCACCCGCGTAAATGCGCTCGCGAATGGAACTAGCCGCATAACCACACTCCAACGACACAGCAGCAATCAACAAATGCGATAGCGAGTGCAGCATAATATAAGGTAGTCCAGGAAACTTAGCTTTCTCTTCAGCAATTCCTTTCTGTTTGCGCCAGATCTCGAAGCCCCTTGCGAGTTTCTGTCCCCGTTGCTTCACAGCATCCCGTTGCAGCCAATCTTCGATCGCTTGTTTGCGAAAAGCAATAAATACCCCTTCACCTTTATTTTCAATCGCAGGTACCCATTTCGGTTCAATATCAAGGGCAGCCCGCCGTACCTGAATGTCGAGTTCACCGTCAATATCTGGCATGGCGGCTTCAAAACGGGTAAATCCTACCTGGGCGATCACCTCTCGAAGCCGATGCACTAAGATGATGCGCTCAATGCGAGATCGCAGCTTTGGGTTCAAATTATCCAACGAACGCGCACGGGCGTAAAAATCTCCCTCCGGTACATCCTCTCCCACCTCGAAAGGACTAGACAACAATGTTTCAATCTCTACTTGCTTAATACTCTTAGGTACGTCACGCTGCCCGCCTTGCCGACGCTGAATTTCTGCCCATACTGTATCGTCACTAAATCCTTCTAAGGCAGTAGATACCTTTTGCTTTTTGCGATCTTTTTTGACATCGCTCACACTTTCTGCGTACTGAAGGAAATCCTCGTAAACTAAATTGACCGCATTTCGCAAAACTGCGTCTGAGTCTGGCAGAGAAATGACGCTGAGAACTTGGGAGAAGTAAGCGTTGCTGGCAGAACGAACTAGCAAGCGGTTGTATTCTGGCTTACCTGTTGCTTCAGAAAGACAAAGTTCTTGTGCTTTGGGCCCAAGCCAAGGGCGATCGCCCGCGCATTGTCCCAGGACTTTGCCGTTTGGTATAGTTGCATTTGCTAGGGGACGACGAGCTTCGCAACCCTCACAGCGCACAAAGATATCGGCGAAGTCGTTACCCGCACCACCCTCGTCGAGCCAAAGTTGACCTCGGCAGTTAGTGTGAGAGTTTTCGTGAACAAAACGATACCAATCAATGTCGCTGATATGACCATTAACACAAGCTTGTACAAAGCGCACTGGCACAACAGGATCTTTCTTTCTCTCAGAGTTAAGATATTTACCACCGACAAGACTGCCCCAAGGCAGTAGAGGGCGCGTTCGGTAGATTTTAGCGTTGGGTGGTGCATCATTTTTGTCAGGCCAAGTTTTTTCTACCTGAGCAAGAAACCAAGTTGGGAAAGTGAAGGCTGTAATTCCGGTACGGGATGCTTTCGGATCTTGCTCATCCACAGGGGGCGCATATAAGGCAATATCCAAAACATTTAAAATCTCAGCAACTCGCCCAGCTAGGCGGTCTTCGTAGATACGCTTTTTGTCTCCGTGCCAGTGGTTAAGTCCGCCAATAAGTATTGAATAATCAGGCAAGTCTACCATCGACCCTGGACCGAAGGTAGATAGAATTTGGCTTTGGCGAATTTCTCCAGAAGGAGGGCGCTTTTTGTTTGATTTCGTCATTTTTCTAACTCCTCTACCTCACATCCATCAGGGTTGCGAACCCATAAGTTGACAGTTGGCTCAACATCGCGTAGACTGCGTTGTGCTTTGAATTTTCGTGACTCCAAAGGAAGTCTTTCCAGTTCCGGGTCAAGTGGATCAAATAACAGGGGCGGAGATCCTCCAACTTCACGCTGGTATTGAAGGCTATTTTTTTGATTAGCGATGTCTTCCCATACGTTTAATAAGCCCTCGACCCTATCTTTAACCTTTTGGCGTAATGCCTCAGCTTCAGTAGCATCCAGTTCTTGATCGTGCATTTCTGCCCTGTTAGCTATCGTATCCATCACAAACTCCAAACCTCCACGGTGCTCAAGAATGGCGATCGCACGGTTTGGTGCTGTCATCCCGGAATGTCCCAGACGCGCCAAAGCAACGGTGATGGCAGCAATCCCTCGGTCAATGGCGCGGGGAGAAAACGGGGTGACGCTGGTTGCTTCAACTGCTCGGTAGAAAGTTGCGTGCCAAGCGAAAAAGCGTTCATAATGGGAGCGATCGCGTGGTCGATGAACGTTGAGGAGGGTCACGACTAACCCTGGTCTTTCATCGTCCCGTCCGACACGGCTGGTCGCTTGAATGTACTCTGCTGCTGTCTTGGGTTGACCGAGAACAACCATCAAGCCCAACCGCGTGATGTCTAAACCTACAGAAATCATGTTGGTAGCTAAAACCACATCAACGCGGTCTCTTTGGTCGAAAGTCAATTCCAAACGGCGCTTTGCAGTTGCGACATTGTTAGTGCTGACGCGGGAAGTCAGTTCTTCTGGTTCATCGTCGATTTTACGGTCAGCAAACAAACCCGAACTTTCACCCACCCGCTGACGTTGACCATAACTCATAAGACGAGATTTTACCTCATCTTCGACAATGCGTCGGCTGCCACCAAGTTCGCGCAGTGAATTAAAGTACCCTAGTAATGTCATGTAGGGGTCGGCAGGATTATTGGGATTTTTGGCTCCGCCAGCTGCTAGCCATTCCTTCTGTACTGCCCCCAGTAATGCTAGATAGGTACGCAGCAACACTACCTTGAGACTGCGCCCTTGGGCAGCAATGCCCACATAGGTACGGGCGTTCTTCTCGCGGACGGGTACAGTCAGAGCGAAAAATGAATCGCGGCGGTCGGGACCTGGTGGCGGAAAGACATCAACTTTACTGCGACCAAACAATGCTTGAATCTGCTTGGTTGCCCGTCGTACTGTGGCAGTGGAGGCGATAATCTTGGGACTAGGGCGGATTTTTTTGTCGTTTCCTGGGAGACTGCACAAAGCATCAATTGCAGTTTCGTACAGTCCCACCATTGTCCCTAAAGGTCCAGAAATTAGGTGCAACTCGTCTTGGATAATCAAATCAGGTGGTGGGAGGTAGCCGTCAAGCGCTTTACCGCGACCGGGATGGACTGGACTGTAAAAGCCGTCCTGATCATAACGCTCTACCCGTCCGAACAAAGCCCCAGTCTCTCCCACCCACGGCAGATTCGCGAATTTATCTACAGTGGCGATTATAAAGCATGGTAAACGGCGATATATCGGTTCGTCTACTGCTACCACTGGTAGGGAGCGATCCCCTCTAAAATGACAGCGGCGATGAGTACAGCTCACACGTAGATCTGTGGGTTGGTCTGTATTGGGCAGCAGTTGGAATGAGTTGCGGCTAAATTTAGTCCCACACCAAGGACAATTTTCTAAAGGAATGGGCGAGGGCTTACGGTCGTTGTTGAGAAATGCACTGGTACGTGAACGAGCACTGTTTTCGTCGTTGTCTCCCTTCTTACCCATACGGTTGGGAGTGGCTGTTTGCCCTACCCACAACCCAATCTCAAATGGCCATTTGCCGAGTTTTTCTACATCCTGCTGCCGTTCTAACTCCAAAGCACAAATCATGGTAGCGGCACGTCCCAACTGGTCAAGGGTGAGTAGGCGTAGGGTGTAGCGCATCAGTACGCTGAGTCCAGCGGAATTGATACCAGGGTGACGTAACCGCCGCAGTACGAGTGTAAAAGCTGCCAGTCCTAGGTAAGCTTCTGTTTTACCACCACCTGTGGGGAAGAACAGCAAATCTACCAGTTCGCGATCCGCATGTTCTGGATTGGCGATACCTACCAAGTTCATTAACAGGAAAGCAAGCTGGAAGGGTCGCCAAGTTGGCGGAGCAACAGATTCGGGAGTTATACTTTTACCGTGAGTCACACGCTGCCGGATAGCTGTGGCGATCGCCCGATTGGCAATACGAAAAGCGTCCAAGACTTGTGGGTCAGAGAGTGCGTTTAACCCAGCAGCAATGCGGTCCTTAGCAATTCCTGCCCGATGCAAAAGGTCATTGGCTACACCCAACCGCCTTAACTCAGTAGGACACTTTACCCGCTGCCCCTCAATCCATGCACCATAGGCATCCACCATAGTGCCAACCATGCCCCGCACTGCTTCTGCCGTGGGCGCTGCTGCTAAGGCTTCCATACCCAACTCGACTTGATCGACTATGGCTGGTATCACCTTTTCCACATCGGCGGTGGGTATCCAAGCCGTTCGTACCGACTGACATCTGCCATCGGGATGAGCGATCGCTATAGCAGAGACGTTGTGACCAACTGCATACTCGTAATCGTCCCGGTATTGCAAATCGGCAACCTTCTCGTCCCAGTCATTGCCGTCCCTTCCACACAGGTTAGGGCGTGGTACAAGGGAATAGGGGGTATGGATGATTAGGTTTGTCTGGAAGGCGTAGGCAACATCCCGCTTTTCGTCAGGACTAGGACAGCGATGGTTCACTAAAAACACTGATACTGAGAGCGTTCCTGCTGGCACAAGTTCATTAGAGGTGACAGGGCGCACTGAGACGACCAGTTGTAAACCATGACTGTTAGGAACATCCAGATATCTTGGAGAAGTGTTTGTGCCAAATGGAATTTCTAGTTGGGTAATTGTACTGCCATAATCCAAACCAAGGTCTAGTTGGGTGGGAGTCCCCTTTGTCCGTAGAGGAACAGTCAGCCCAGCCTCTCGTGGAACTCGCTGCCAACAGCCTGTGAAGGAATTTTGTTGCTCTTCGCTATTTTTTTTGGTTAGTGGCTGGTAGTCGCCCCACTGCACAGTGACATGAAGTTGAGTCGTACTTTGGGGTACGAGGATGCTTAAACCCATTGAAGAGGGGAAAAAAGCTTTGCGAGCAAAGGACTTCTCCGGGACGTTTTCGTCGTCGCCAGAACTAGCACGACCAACCACGTCCATATCCTCATCGCCAGCGTCATCCGCACGCTGTTCCACTGGTGCGCCGTAGGGTACTAGGAAGCCTGTGAGATACCACTTGGAGGGGGCTTGATCTAGGATTTCTTCAGCGTGGATGGTATCGTCGGGTGTTGGTCCTACGAGGTCGAGTTGTAGGGCGTCGATGAGGTGCGATCGTACTTGGGCAGGAGTTGTAGAGGTCATAGTAAATTATGGGTGCAATATGGTTGGTTAATGTCTGTACCTAAAATATTTCGTTAATGCTGAAAGGTAATGACATTAAATCTTCTTCATAGCTTGCCATTTTCTCAACTCCATACTTATTGATTAAATCCTGTATGATCTCTAATGATTTTTGTAAGTAAGTAGTTACAGGGTGAATACTATTACTATCAAACTTAATTAGTTTGTTTAGTTTCTGATGAAGTTCTGAAATGTCAATATTTTTTAAGGCTGTTTCTGTTGTTTTAGAGTTTTCCAATTTGGTTTCAAATTCAGACTCAAACAGCCGCTTACCCCGTCTTGTTGTGGCTCTGATTTCTCGATTACTTGGATGTAATCTTTCTCGGGGAATTTTTCTCTCTATTTCTTCCTTTATAGTAGCTTTGACACGAGATAAATGATATTTAGATTCAGGAGGCACATCAATTTTATAGCTCTTATGGTTGAGAATCTCTTTTAAACAAAACTCTGAGTACTTTAAACCAGTAGCTGCTAATATTAAAGCGGTTTCAATTATTTTCAATATCAGGATATCCTCTAAATAAACTTTTTTTTCTATGCTCTGATTAGTTTGATTATGTTTTATACTTTGTTTGGTATTCAAGTACTCTTGTAAATACGTAATTATTTTTTTGAATTTGTCAACTTTTTCCGTTTCTTCTTCAATGAGAATTTCTTTAATGGTTTTATAATTATTTTTATGAATTTTTACTGCTTTATCTTCAAGCTCTGTAGAGTTACATCCTGGAGAGAAAAGCTGAGTAAATATACGGGTTAAAGCTTTGATAGTATCTTCATCACGAGCTGCCCAAATATAGAGAGGACTTGCTTTTTCATAGTTTTCACAAGTTAATTTTAATTGTTCTAGCTTCTGTTCTTTCTCCTTCGTTATTGCAACTATACTGGCATTCTTTCTGGACGTTAATCCGTACTTATGCATAAACCGTTCTATTCGACTTTCATGTTGTTGCTCTATGTCGTCTTTCTTTTCATGAATTACATCTATTTTATTGCATAAATTTTCTTGAAAAAGACCTTTACAATCTTTGATTGCATCTAAACCACTTTTTACTTGTACGGGATAAAAATAATCTTCATGCTCTATAATTAAATCCCACTTCCAATGTACATCAGCTACACTATTGGTTGGTGTTTGCCAAGCTTTAACATTTGGTAAAGCATTTAAGGCAGAAAGTACAATATCAACTGTACATTGTCCTAATTCATGTGAGCGTTTTTCAGTATCATAATTTTTTTTGGCAATCTGATCACAAAGTTGCATAACAAAGTTTTTTGGTTGTGAGTAGCAAGGGCTAAAGATTCCATAGTCAGATTGGTCTACTTTGCCGACAATAGTTCTACGCTCTTTTTCTTCGATTAAAGATAGCTTATTATCCTGACTAGTTCTACTAAATAGATTAATTGCCATAGTTTGTTATTTATTGGTTAATTGAAGAATGTTTTCAAGCAGTTCTTTTTCAAGAATTATCAAGATTCAACAGTGGTAAATCATTAGAGACTTGTTGACGAGATTTTGTAGATTTCTTTTTACTACTTTTTCCCTTAGTTTTTATCTCTGCGGTTTTCCCACCCAGGTTCTCCTCTTGATGACGTTTCTGGTTAAGTTCGAGTAAGCGGGCTAAAACTTCGTCGTCGACTTCTTCTGACCAACGGTAACGCCAAGGCTTTTTCTTGTGTCTTCCACTGCTGTTCTCTTCCTCTTCTTCGTCTTCGTAGTCAAGCAGGAAGGTGCAATTTGTAGAGATATCTTGCCAGCCATAGGCATCGAGGACAGCCCGATCCATTTGGGCGTGTAGTTCCCGTAGTCTTAGGATGTCGGGATGGCGTTCGTCGGGATCGTGGAAGCGGTTGTAGGTGTCGGTAAGTCCTTGGTTGTTACGAACCATTAAGGCGGCGCGGTATTCGTAGTAGGCTTTACCAGCAGCTTCTAGGGTGGGGTTAGCTTCCCAGTTTTCAGGGAAAGGGAAGGTTTCAAAGCAGTCTGAAGGAGTGTAACGGAGGTCATCTTTCATTGATGAACTGAGAAATCTTGCCCAGATTTCGTGAATTCGGGATTGCTCGCTAACGTCGCCAACCATAGCGATAATTTTGCCAAATTCACTGCAAAGGGGTTTTTATCCACTCCATACAAACACCGCTGCGCTACTAACCGACGGGCATAAAGTATCGGTTCTTCATCTGGTGGAATTTCTGGATTTTCACCTTGTTTATTCCATGCTTCGACTAATTTCTCAGCCAATTGACGACAAGTTTCAACCAAAAATGCACCCGAACCCATCGCCAAATCACAAATTTTTAGTTCTAAAATCTGGGCTGGTGTGGGGTTTTCTCCCAAAGCTGATAAAATCGGTCTAAGGGTTTCTTTGACAATCGGCTCAGTCAAAGCACGAGGCGTATAATGAGAACCACTGCGTCGTCGTTCTTCCCCTGGTTGCAGATAAAGAGAACCAGCAGGCATTAAACTGGGTGTTTTTGGTGATACCTTACGTCCTAATGCCGCAACCACATTCTCTGCTGTTTTTGCTGCTTTTAAATCTGTTAAGGATTTGCCAGAAATTTCGCAATTAGCAGCCTCTTTGAAAAGCTTAGCGCGTTCTCCCGCTTTGGTTTTGAGTACTTCCTCAACATTGACAACAACTGTCACAGAGGATTTTGAGCTTTTGGGTTTACTCCAAACTCCGATAGCAGCACCATTTGCTCTTTCTACCTCATAGCCCATAATCGCGGTGTAGACAGACCCAATCTGTTCGACATCTAGAGAACGGTAAGACAGGCGTTCTCCATCAAGTACCAATAGCCCTTGCAGTACGCGGTAAATGACTCCGTCTGATACGCGAGGCGGTTCAATGCTCTCTCCTTGTTGATATTTTATATACTGAGGACGAGCTTCTAAAAATGGATATTCATCTGGATTGAAGAGTTGCCCGTGACGAGCAGGCAAACACAGGTCAGCGTGACCTCCGCCGTCGTAAACTAGGCGAAACAAACTCAGCAACCATGCCCAAGCCCCATACCGCTGATCCATTGTGTCTGGGTAGTTGCCTGCATCTTCCCGTAACCGCTCATAAAGTCCGGTTACTGAGTAGTTACGTACATAAACAGAGTCCTGTGACATGAGTCCTCTGTCTTCGGCGTAAAGCAAGAACACCAACCGTAGCAGGGTGGTAATGAGTCCACCGTAGATGTGCTGAGGGTCGATGTCACTCAGTAATCGTCCGTTCGTTGCCTCATCTGCTGTTTGGAAACCGCGCAGCAATTCCCACAATGCTTCTAATACTTGCTCTGACAGCTTGGTAGATACATCATTCTGGTACTTGCGGCTTTTTTCTAGTAAAGCAGGTAAACGGCGATCGCTTGGCACGTTAAACAGTCGGTCTGCTGATAACAGCATCTCCATTGCGCCCAAAAGCAGCCGACCGGAAACTTCACACATTGCTTGTACAGGAAAGGTTAGGTGTCCAGAAGATTCACCGCGTGGGGCATAAACCAATCGCAATTCTGTACTGTTGCACAAAAGCCCCACAGGAATTTCTTTCTCTCGCAACAAACGCTCAAACTTCGACTGAGGACTAGCTTGCCAACCCGTAGACTTGGCATCCAAGGTAAGTGTATCATCAAGGTTAGTACCAGGGGGAAGCACCTTCACTAGCATTAACCACCCGCCGTTATCTAAGTTCGGTACAGCATAAGTAGGTGTCAGCACCTCGTTGTATTCACTCAGCGATACTGTGAGTTCCTCTGGAGTTTCAACTAAATCTTCTGTCTGCCACCCCAGAACATGAACAGCGAAAGCTGGAAAGTCGGAAATCTCAAAGCGTTTGTTGCCGATCTCGCCTGGCTGGGAGTCGGGAGTGGCTACCAATGAGAGCGCTTGTTGCAGTTCCACCACATTACGGTTAACAACTGCCTGGGCTGCGACCAAAGCCGGAGGAGACACCACAAGTCCCACTGGTTGGAGAAAGCCTAACCATTCTTTATGTGCGCGAATTTCTGGATCGTTTGCCATTTTTACCCCCTAACCGGAAATCGGCCATAAATAAATCACACCAACTGGCTCTACCCGTACTGCCTTCACCTGATAGGCAGCTTCAATTCGGGCAGGTTCAGAAATCAGTTCAGAGGCGATCTCCTTGATCCTTTTCTCCCAATGGCGACGGTCTGCATCCAACTGGCGCTGCTCTTCTATGAACGGCAGAGACAGTTGCACTGCCTTAGAATCTTTTTGGCACTTGGCAATCTGCGTCTGCTGCTCAGAGAGAATCTTTTTCATCTCCAAGGCTTCTTTCCGTCCGCGTTCAGTGAGTTTCTTTTCTGCCCTTTGTGCCAATAAATTCGCTCTTCGCTCCAGATGAGGAATCAACTCAGTGACATCCTGGGCAGCCCCTTTCTTGAGATGCTCTTTCACTGCCTCGGCAACTTGCAGCAAGTGGGGGGAAGCCAAGGAATGTTCTAGCAACTCCAGTACATTGTCTTTCTCCCCTTCCCCTAGAGGTTGGAGTTTCTTCCGTCCCCTGCTCGCCGAGTCCGACCATTCTGCTGCTACTGCTATCACTTCATCGTGTAACCGAGTTGCCCGCTCTCCGTAAAGAGACAGGCGTCCCAAAGCAATGACCTTTGGCATGGGGTCATGAGTTAGACAAACGCAAGCACGGGTCAATTCGTCGTGCAAGAAACCCTGAGCTAAAAACCTACCTAATAAGCGCTGTACGACTCTGTGTTCCAAGTGCAGGTGAACCACATCCCCATCCAGGGAACCAGGATCGCGGAAGACAACAGGACGAATTGGTGCTGACTGTCGCCATTCCCAAGGCTTTTGTCCCCTTTGACGGGGTATTCTTAATGTATCAAGGGTGGTTGACCACGTTGGATCAGCTCCAGTGCGCTGGTCAAGAGCCGGAATTGTCCACCGGGCAGTCGCCGGGTCGTTGCAAACCTGATTAACATCCACTGGTACAAGCGGCGTTGCTCCCAGAATTTCTAAGGAAGCCGATATGGCATCCCGAAAATGGCGGTCATCAAGTAAGAGCCAATCACGAGAGTTTTTCAGCATTTCTTGCAACTGGCTGATTTGTTTTGTGAGGTCCTGCTGGCGGAGTCTTGCTTCTTCTAGTTCCTCATTAATCACCTGGGTGTTTGCTGTTTCCTTAGTATCCAGCTGCTCTGCCTGATTGATAGAATCAGCAATGGTATTCACCTCTTGGTGTCGAATCCCATTCGCCAGCAACCGTGATACGTTCCTTTCAACGACAGGCGCAAGGCTTCCTAGTTCTTGTTGAATGGTTGCTGTCTTCTTCACCAACACATCTAGCACTCTGTCTTCCGTCCGCTGTGGTAAGACAAAGTAGTAGCAGCAGACGACAGGCAATCGCTGTAATTTGCGGTCAATCCTTCCATTACGCTGCTCCATCCTTGAGGGATTCCACGGTACGTCAAAGTGGAATAGGTCAGCACAATGATTTTGCAGGTTGATCCCCTCCCGTGCTGCATCTGTGGCAATGAGGATACGGAGGGGATGACGAGATGGGTCGGCGTTAAAGGCATTTTTGATCGCTTCGCGGCGTTCCTCCCCAATGCCCCCGTGAAATACATCGATGCGTTCATGTTCGCGCTTAGAGCCTGCGATTGCACTTTGCAGTTGCTGTTGTAGGTAGCGCTTTGTATCAGTATATTCTGTAAATATAATAACTCGCCGTTCTAACCAAGCAGCATCAGGCTTACCCAGGTCAGGACAGAGATTGGTGCGAATCCATTCCACCAGTTTTTTCATCCGTGGATCTGGCTGATAGCGAGATTGATTAGCGACTTCTGCCATTGACTCTAGGATTTCTAGCTCTCGGGCTGTTTGTCTGTCACCCTCCGGGTGAGCAGCAAGTCTTGTCGCCACTTCCATTTGAGCATCTTCTTCTATTTGGACTTCCTCTTCCGAAAATCCAGCCCGTTCGTCGTCGGAACCAGGGGACTCTAAAAGCAGGGGCAGGCTCAGTAGGGGCGGATTGCAATCCGCCCCTACTGAGGAACGGTTTACGGCTTGTTTCTCCATCGCAGTTCGATGTACTTTTAAAGTACGAGCAAATGCCTCAATGGAAGAAAGCAGACGCTTTTGCAGTGAAGTCATCACCAGCATCGCCGTGGTCTGGGTGGACTTAGATGCTTCTTTGAGTATCTCTTCGCGCAGATTCCGGTATTGTTGCAGCGATCGAGACAGCTTAAGTTCTGGCGCGTCTTCTGGAAGTTGATCAATAATAATAGGGATGACTTTGCGTTCAGGAAACTCTTCTCCGATCTCCCGCAAATCTTGCTTTAAGCGCCGCACCATCACAGTGTCAAGCAAATTGCGATTGCGGACGGGTACACCTCGGCAGAAACGTTGTGGGTCGAGGATTTCTAGCAAGGCGGCAAAGCTGTTGGAGTGTCCGTTGTGGGGAGTGGCGGACAGAAATAGCTTGTGTTCAAAGCGAGGTGCTAATTCTCGGACAGTGCGTGTTAGCTGCGAATCTACGGCATATTTGGTCCCACTCGCTGGGGCTGCGTTATGAGCTTCGTCAAGTATCAGCATAGAACTGGCAGCAAAATCGCCAAGCCAGTCCCGCAATGAGGAAGCATAAGTCTCATCTCGCAGCAAAGCATGGGAGATAATAAAACGGGTATGCGTTGTCCAAGGGTTAATGCCATAGCCGCGTTCTTGACGACGGGCGGCAATGAACTCACGATCAAAAATCATGAACGTGAGTCCGAAGCGACTCTCCATTTCTGCCTGCCACTGTCGCACAACTGATGGGGGACAGGAAATAACAACCCTTCTGACTTTTTGGCGCATCAACATTTCCCGTAGGATTAGCCCCGCCTCAATGGTTTTGCCCAAACCTACGTCATCAGCAATAAACAGAGCGACTCTAGGCATCAGCAATGCTTTGCGTAGTGGTTCTAGTTGGTAAGCTTTGACTTCAATCCCAGCACGGTAAGGAGCCTGAAAAAGTTTGGCATCTGTGGAAGTTACGCAGTTCCAACGTAATGTGTGCAAGTAAGCAGAAAACAGACGCGGATTGTCAAAACCCCGATTAGCTATGGACTCCCATGATGAAGCGACTAAGACTTTGGCATCTATTTCCCGTTCCCAAAGAACTGAGAGGGCTTCTCCTAAAGCATCATCTTCCAAACAAGAAAGGCTGACTAAAGTGTCTTCAAGAGAAGAAGGTTTAGGTACAACATCTTCTACAAGATACTGTCGGGACCGCACGCGCACAATCTGTCCAGTTGCAACCATTAGTGTCTTCCCCTGAATAATTGCACTGGCAGCATCTCCTCAGGAGTCATGAGAAAATGGCTCAAAATAAATATGTTGGTAGATGTCATACGTAATTAATCCCTGATTTTTCAAAAAAGATTTTTTCTGGTGGGATGCATTTATTGTGGGTTAGGCAGTTTGTCTGGATTGTTATGAGTGTTATTTGCTACAGCATAGCCACCATTAACTTGATATCCGGGAATAAGTTAAAAATTTATCTACTCTTGACAAATGCCGAATTTATTACGCTTTTTACATACACGTCAGTAATTATATAAAGATAAATTTTCTAAGTACACTCACACCTTTCAGCATAATTACTATAATTGCTACAAGTTGCCCAACAAACAACTTCTAGTGATCGTGCGATCACTTACATAAACGCTACTGACCGCATCGAAAAGCTTAATTATCTCGATATTAAAGTCGATTTCGATGAAGAAAACACGTTACAGCGATCGCTCAGAGATTCACCGAAAATAATAGCCTCGAAAATTTTGAAAAACTACTACAAGGGTAGCCGCCGAGATACTCGCTGTCCGGGGACACTTTGTAAAGTTATGTTACGCAGATGTTTGAAAATCCTTGATTTTAAGTTGTTTCAATACTGAATCGAGCGTGTCCCTTCCTGTGAAAACATCCCCTAAAAAGGTCAAAGTACTTAGATTTCACTCCGCACTTCCTCAATGGGTTCTTGATCAACACCCTCTAATCTTGCCAAATTCTTCTTGGCATACTCCCGCACTCGCTCATCTGAATCATTCTCTGCTCTGTCGCGCAAAAGTGGTAAAGTCAAGGGATGGTCAGGATATTGCTCAATAATTGCCCTAAGTGCAACTTGCCGAGGGTTTGGGTAGTCTCTTTGACGAACAAAGGGGTCATTGATAGCACGATTATAAAAAAGCTCAAACATAGCAGGCTGATCTTTCCAACCCCTAGCTAATTCATACACTGCTATCCATCGCACAAATGAATCATCGGTTTGAACACAGGTTTTGAGGATAGGTAAAATGTCAGGATCATCTTTCCAACCCTTGGCTAGCTCATGCACTGCTATCACTCGCACAATATCGGACTTACCGAACTGAGCACAGGTTTTGAGGATAGGTAAGATATCGGGATCATTTTTCCAACCCTCAGCTAGCTTTTGTATGACCGTAGCTGTTACATCTTCTTTAGCTTGTGAACCTGGTTGGATGTATGTCTGAGCAATATCTTTGAGCCAAGATAAGATTTCGGGGTAATGTTTCCAACTCGTTACAACTGCCGCAACTGCCTTACTGAGATTAGAATGAACTCTTATTTTTAGAGAAGAGTCTATAAGCTTACCATAAGTAGAAAAGCCCCAGCTAAGCTTTTTAGCATCATTATTTATTGAGTAATTGAGTAGTTTAATGCAAATCGATAAATTTTCATGGTGGCTCCTCATTTCCGAAAGGCATTTAGCTGCCATAAACAAATTAAGAAATTCTTTTTGTTCACCATCTTGATCAATTAGATAATTTACAATTTCGCTGGTAAATTTTGCCTCAATCATCCCTGCAATCAGTTGTAGCACTTCATGCCAACTTTCATCCTGCCAGTGCTTGCCAAAAACTTCTGTCTTCAGTCCTTCAATTGAAAGTGTTTGCGTTTCTTTAAACTGCCAAACAAACTCCCAAGCACAAAAATATTCTAAAAATGTCCGATGCACAAAGGCGTAGTAATCTGCTCCCAAATAACACAAAATGAAGTTGCGTTCCCGTAGTTGCTCAATCATCAACCGTGCTATTCTTCTTGGTTGAGCAACTCCTATATCTTGCAAATAGCTAAATAAAGTATTTTCTAACTCATCTTTACTAATCAAGTTACCAGCTAAACCAGTTTCTGCTGCTTGCATTGTGTAAGCAACTTGACGTAACATTGCTTGTTTATCTTTTAGGTCAATTGTGTAAGGATCTATATCGGAAACTGTGAGTAATTTTGCTTCGACGTCCCATTGATACAACAGTACTCGTGAAGCTTGTTCGTAAAGTGTGGCTCTATCTCTGGGCAATTCTTGGTTACGATTTAAAATTGCCATCATTGTCAGCAGTAGAGGATTTCCAGCCAATTCCGCAATGGCTTTTGATTCATCAATTGCTCTTTGCAGTCTCTCTCGTTTTCTCTCTTTATCCACGGAATTATTAAAGGTTTCTTCATGCCAGCGGTTGATAAAATCTTTAATCTGTTTTGGCTCTAAATCTTGTAACATGAAGTGCTGAAATCCGGCATCGCGCAACTGCTGCGGCTTATAACCAATCACGCGAGAAGTCACAATTACTTGCACATTAGGATACTCATTCGTGAAGCGATGAATAGCGGTAACGACATCTTCGCGTTTACGAGGGTCAAATACTTCATCCAAACCATCAAACATCACTAAGGCATTACCAGCCTTTAGCTGTTCATGCAATTTACGCTGGTTTAAGTGACACAAGCAACCTGGACTTTGATGATAAAATTCTAGAAAATTCTGACAATGACCATCATTGTGATTACGCATATAGGTGCGTAATTCAATCAGCAAAGGAATTGGTAAATTAAATTCCCTTTTATCAAGGGTTTGTTCTACCCAATCTAACGCCTGGTATTGCAATAAGGTAGACTTGCCTGAACCAGGGTCGCCTAAAATAACTATATATTTATAAGTTTGCTTGTTTTGGAAGATATCTAATACAGAATGTAAAGGTTGCTCAACATAAAGGCTCTTATAGCTTTCTAATTTTTCCAGTTCAATTTCCGCGTCAAGTTGATCACTTGCTTGCAATCGTCTTAGCTGTTCTTTCGTTAGTTCTGGTATAATCTGGTGAACTTCCCGCACATTTTGGGGAATAAACATTCGCCATAACCTCAGTTCGTTGTAGGCACAACCAGTAGTGTCTAAACTATCTAATTTCAAATTGGCGTAGCGTTCGCGAATTGCTTCTTGATATTGTTCTAAATTAAAATCGGGTGTAATATTGCCACTTTCTTGTTGATGTTTTTGGATAACATCGAGTTTTTGGAGAATAAGAATATTTCTTAAATCGTCTGATTCTGAAATAATTTGCTGGCATTTTCTGAGATAATTGTCCGTCACTAATTGCCAGTTAAACTTAGCTGGCATAGCTGGCAAGCCAAGATTTTTCCAAGTATTTTCCAGTTTTTGATAATCTAAATCCTCACAATTAGCATCAAAAGCCTTACCCAGAATTCCTTTAACAGATTTGTTGTAAATAAATGTCTTGAGGGGTTTAGCAAACTTCTTGATTTCTTCTTCAGACAGTCTGCGAAACTTTAACTCTTCTTCTACTAATTGCAAAAATTCCTTTAGCGCCTTAGCAACACCTTTTTGAATTGGTTCTTTCTGAAATATTGCAGCAACGTTGTTGAAGCGGTCTTTAAAAAAATCTTTGGCGTAGTCCTTGGCTAGATCCTTAGCAAATTCTTCGTTGAGAATAGTTTTAACAAGGAGTCCGAAAGCATTTGTTGCTACCCAGCCAACTAACCATTCCATCATGATACTTGTGCCTGCTTAGTATTTAACTACAAGTATAAACGCAAAATGGGACACTAAGATTCTTCCCTTTCCATGCCGTGAAAAGTCAGGTTAACATAACAACGATATAAATAGTTTGGTTCTGTCAATAGGAAGAATTTTTGTAATTGACCACGGGGTGATCATCAGGGCAAATATTAATGCAACAAGATGTGCCCTTTTTAGAGTACAAAGGCAATTTGTGTGGCGTAGAAGTGGTAGCAATACCGCCTCAATACACTAGCCAGACCTGCCATGAATGCTTATGGATTGGTGAACGTTCCGCTAAGAGCTTTGCGTAAATCATAAGTGTGGATGGTCTGGAGATGCTGATTTGAATGCATCGATTGTCATATCAGTAATTGGGGCAGTTTTTGTAAACCTGCAAGGGATACCGAAGGGTTTGTATTGCTCGCTCAGTACAGACTCTTCTTTCTTTGCCGAAAGCCCACACTGACCTGGTTCTCCGGGTCAGTGTGGGTAGTTTACTTCCTTTTTCTAGGAGTATAAGGAATATCCAAATTCTCCACAGCCCTACGCTTGGTTTCCTCCCCACGCCGATCATACTTACTCGTAGTTACAGGCGAGGCATGCCCTGCTAACTTCTGCACTGTGACAATATCTGTACCACAGTCCAACAGATCTGAGCAGAATGTACGGCGGAAATCATGAGGAGAAAACAATTCTACACCAGCCTCTTGCGCCCGTTTTTTCACAATCCAAAGCACCGCTTGCGGAGTAAGCTTGTGCCGCAGTTCCACCTTTTTCCCCTTGCGGATGGGACACAATAGCGGTCCTGGTTTCCTACCCCGAATTGAGAGCCAATCTTCCACCACGGCGACTGCAGAAGTTGGCAAATACACCATCCTGTCTTTTCCCCCCTTCCCACAACGCACCTCTAGAGCGCCGGTCGAGTAGAAGGTATTGACAAATGAGGTATGGTATGTATGAGAAGTGATGTGAATTCCGCAAAGCTTTGACAAAGCTGTCGGTTTG
>CAIVAU010000168.1 GCA_903903925.1 uncultured cyanobacterium | reverse complement strand
TTTTTTGTTACGGATAAATCCGTGGGCTTGGACCCATTATGGGCAAGGCAGGGCAGAAGGCATCGCATTCTCGTATAAACCATTACATTAACCTTCTGCCCTCTGCCTCCAGCATAGCTGCCTTGCCCGAAGGGCTTGTCAGGAGTCAGGAGTACCTCTGTTACCCCACAACCTACACTCCGTTCTTGGTCAGAATCAATCCGTCAGTCCCACAGAATTCTTTCTGCTGAATTCTGGCGACTGACGGATGAGTTCTTTGCGTTAAATTCTGAATCCTGTCGGGCGGGGTGATCTCGGCCCTACTCTCGTCAATCCAGTTACGAACCCTCGGCTGGGATTTTGGGGAATCGATTGACAGAGCATCAAGAGCGTGTAAATTATTGTTAACTTTAATTTATTGGTATCAATAATATCAGAGAATTAGCAACTACATCTTGGTGTTGATTAACCTAGTACCGCTGTCCTAAAATTATGCTTGTTCGCCTCTGGCGTCACCCGTAAGGGTCTTGGGGTTTCATCCACGGAACTCGAAAGCTCCTACGGGTGACGGATTTTGCATTCATCTTCTGAACTTTTGCCTGCTTGTGGGCTAATATCTATAATCTTGACTGTCAAATCGGTTTTAAATTGATTAAAATATCGATGTATCCAATAAGAACAGTTTGTCAAGTTTCGTAGGGCGGAGATTTCAGCAGTGCGCTAACGTGTAATTAAGATCAAACAAAAGAGTTAGATTTGAATTGATTGACCAGCAAAAGTTACTACCAATGAATCTAAAATATGTCCCTACTCAGTAGTTCATGATTTAAGTGTAAAAACAAATACATTTTTTTTTCTGTTTAGGTAACACAAAACGCTCATTTCTCAGTAATCGCAATCATTATCGTTGTACATAATACTTAGAATCAGATTAAGGCAGGTGTACCTAACGTTGAACTTAATGAGAACAAGAGTGCAATTCCAAAAAGTTTTGGAGAAAATTAAGGTATGTCTACCTTTCTCAATGTCTTTTTGATCGAACAGGCTTTACCTTGGTAGAGGCAGGTTTAACAATCAATCTTGTTCACCTCACAAGCGTAAGCGTGTTAAGCTCGCCTCTATACTCAAGAACTTCATGATTACCACACGAAAAGAGTGCAATTTCTGTGAAACAGGCTACAATCGGAACAGTATTTAGGAAAAAAATCCCCCAACAGTTATACTTTGTTTGTATGGAGTGGTAAATTTTTTTAGCAAAAACAGTCTTTTTTAGACCTGCTAAGTAAAGTAAAAACTTGTGTTGCTGGACAACACATACGGCGTCTACTAGGGTGAGGAATTTACTTTCAAAGGCTTATCCTGAAGCTGCAGAATGAAGTTCCGAGCGAACAGTTGGTGTGGTAAGAAAAAGTTAGAGTAGCGGCTTATTGTGAAGCACGCAAGCTCCTCCCACATGAGGACTCTAAACTTCGACAAACCTCTTTACCAAAGTGTTTTCCTTAGAAAGCGCAAAAATTAAGTGAGAATAGTTGCGGCAAATTAGCCAAAAACCCTCTTAACGACAAAACAATCAAGATCGTTACAAGAGTGGTGTACATAATCGTGAGTAATTGATTCTGCAAGGAGCATGAGGAACGCGGCATGAACCAGGCTAACAACGTACTCGAAAATATTTTTCAGCCTGACCTAGAAATGATGAATCAGCCTGAGATCGAGATATTGGAAGAACTCTTAGTTTTGGATGATCAAGAGGACTTGGACGATGACGGCGAAATTGATGAATTTTTAGAGCCTCAGTCTGATGAGGACGACGCCAAGTCTGGAAAAGCCGCTAAGTCGCGTCGTCGGTCACAAAGTAAGAAGAAGCATTACACTGAGGATTCGATTCGACTTTATCTGCAAGAAATCGGTCGAATCCGTCTTCTGCGGGCAGACGAAGAGATTGAACTAGCACGGAAAATCGCTGATTTACTGGAATTAGAGAGAGTACGCGAAAGACTTTCACAGGAGTTGGATCGCGACCCTAAAGATATTGAATGGGCAGAAGCTGTACAGTTACCGTTGCAACAGTTTCGATATCGGCTGCATGTTGGTCGTAGGGCGAAAGATAAGATGGTGCAATCCAATCTGCGCCTAGTCGTTTCTATTGCCAAGAAGTACATGAATCGCGGTCTATCCTTCCAAGACTTAATTCAGGAAGGTAGTCTCGGGTTGATTCGCGCTGCGGAAAAGTTTGACCACGAGAAAGGCTATAAGTTTTCTACGTACGCTACATGGTGGATTCGTCAAGCAATCACCCGTGCGATCGCCGATCAATCCCGTACTATCCGCCTTCCAGTTCATCTTTACGAAACTATCTCTCGGATCAAAAAAACCACCAAGCTGCTTTCGCAAGAGATGGGTCGCAAACCCACCGAAGAA
>CAIVAU010000167.1 GCA_903903925.1 uncultured cyanobacterium | reverse complement strand
GGAATAGGGAATAGGGAATAGGGAATAGGGAATAGGGAATAGGGAATAGGGAATAGGGAATAGGGAATAGGGAATAGGGAATAGGGAATAGGGAATAGGGAATAGGAGGAGTTTCTGTAATGAGTAACGGGTGGTGCGCCTCCTGTGGGGTACTATTAAAGAAAAAAACTTCAGTTGTGGCTATAAAACCCACTTTAAACAAAATGTCCCTTAGGTCATAACCTTGTGGCAATTCAGGTATGTTGATTAGCAGGAAGTATCAACATCTGTGTTTCTGTAAGAAAGCCTCTACAGTTTGGTTAAATGCCTCAGGTTGCGTCAAAAACGGCCAATGATTCCCAAGAACTTGGCATATTTGTAAATTTCTCAGATAGGTTTTGTAGGGTTGGAGTTGCCAATCTTTACGGTTGACACCTTTTTTTGGTTGCACAAAGAGGGTGGGGATGTCAATTGGGACTGTCAGACCAGATACTTGCATAACTTCTGCGAAAATCGCATCACGGGCAGAGGTAGTAAACTTGCTACCCCAACCACCACCAGGTTTTTGTTCAATACCTGCGTTGAATACTTGCTGCTGTAAAGTACTCCATCCCTGAAATTGGTTTAACTGACGTGCTTGCTGTTCAGCTTCCTCGTAATTCGTAAATGGACCCATACCTTTGAGAAAAGGCAGGACACGGTACAAAATTGGAAAGGTTACCTTGAGAAAACCGGGGATCTTCCAAATGAATATCGGATCGACGAGAATCAGGCTTCGCAAACGCTGTGGATTTAGCCTTGCCCAGATCACAGCTAATTTGCCTGACCAAGAGTGGGCAACAACATGAGCTTTCGACCATCCCAAGTGATCCATGAGTGCTTCTAAGTCGGCGATCGCACTCTCAAATGTATAATCCCTTTCTGGTTTAGTACTTTCGCCATGACCTCGCATATCCGGTGCGACTATGTGGTAATCTGCTGCCAGGTAATTCCCTAAACTAGACCAAACTGCAGCGTTGTCGCCTAAGCCGTGTAACAGTAGTAATGGTTCTTGACCTTGGTTCCACTCTAAATAAGAGATCTGGATATCAGGCTTGAACAAGGTTTGACGTACAGGCATCATCACAGTTTCTTTTTAAAAATAAATGTACATGGTCTTCCATAATTTCGAGAGCTAAAATTTCGCAATCTAGTTCTTTGCTTTTTTCGTATAGTAGCGCTTCAAGGCGAATCGCCACATGGGGGTGTCAATTGTTTTGCAACGCCATGAGTTGTAAGGGCGCAAGACCACTGCGCCCCTACGAATGTGGTCTAATTACCTGAAAAGTGTAGGGGCTTCCCTAACAGAGTGCGGTCGTTTTATCTTCCCCTACACCCCACTCCCGGTCAAAATGTGATTTTAGTCATAGTTAAATATATGACTATTTTCTCTATTGATTTTTTGCCTGAAATTCTATGCTTGAGAGGCGCTGTAGGGATTTCTAAAACTGGCACATCCCCTGCTGCATTCCTAGCAGAGGTCATACGCTACGCTTGAGAGAAGACAACTCTTACGATACTACAATGGTTTCAATCGCCCGTAAAAACCTACTTGAAGATATTCCGCGCTTCCTCGTAGCGCAGGCAGGGATTATGTTTGCCGTTAGTCTGGTAACAATTCAGACTGGTATCTTCAAAGGATTTACTCGCTCCTCTGCGAAGTTAATTAGCAACTCTACAGCTGATATTTGGGTAGCATCAGATACCATGGTATACCTTGACCTAACACTGCCAATTCCTTTAGCAGATTTAAATCTGGCTCAACGTGTGCCTGGTGTAGATCAAGCAGAACCGCTTATTGCCAGCGGAGGGATGTGGCGTCACGTCGCAGGAGACATTGCACCTATTAGAGTCATTGGATTCGACCCACAAGGGCAATTATTTAAACCACAAAATATCGTACAAGGAAGTGAGAGTGAATTAAAAGAGCCTTACACTGTTATTGTGGATACAAATAATTCATCTGCTCTCAACGTAGAACACATAGGCGATAAAGCTGAAGTGAATTCCCTACCTGTGCAGGTGGTTGGCTTAACACAAGGAAATCGCTCCATTGCCTCGAATCCTTACATGTTCACCTCCCTTGAGAGTGCTAACTCTTACTTAAGTTCTGGTAAGACTGCTACGTTGTCCTGCAAATCGCAAGTAGGCTCTACAGACATTCAGTGTACCAACACTTATGTACAGCCTGCGGAGAATTCTACTCCTACAGCGAGACCGTTAGCATCAACCGACCCTATTACCTATATATTAATTCGAGCCAAGCCTGGTCAAGACCTACAAATACTCAAGCAGAGGTTACAAGCCGCCATCCCAAACACCCGTGCCTACACTCGTAGGGAAATGCGCAGAAAGACTCAAACTTACTGGCAAGAACGAACTGGTATTGGGTATCTTCTGGGTCTTGGGGCAACTGTGGGTATCATTGTTGGGGCAATCATTGTTGGTCAAATTCTTTATTCTTCTGTGTCAGATCACATTAAAGAGTTTGGAACACTCAAAGCAATGGGGGCGTCAGACTGGATCATCTACGGTGTGATTATTGAGCAGGCACTGTGGATGGCTGTTCTCGGCTATATTCCTGGTACGATTCTTTGTGTAGGAGTTGCCGCTTGGACATTAGCAAGTCAGGGAATCTTGATTTTAATTACACCAGCAACTGCGATTATGGTTTTTGGAATCACAGTTGTTATGTGTGTCGGATCAGCAGTCTTTGCTATTCAAAAGGTTACCCGCCTTGATCCAGCAATTGTTTTTAAGGCGTAATTTAAGTAGTCATTAGTTGTTAGTCATTAGTCATTAGTCATTAGTCATTAGTCATTAGGAGTTAAAAGAACTATGTGTCTGGCTTTTAGAAACAAGCGTTGTGCTTCACTTACTTAGAATCTGCTGTATTTTATGCCTTCCATACCTATTCGATTTCCTATAAATTATAACGACGATGAACTATAACCAAGGCTATATAAACTCAACGCTCGAAGAAAGTACAATGGTAAAATAATTGGTTTTTACAATATTAAATTTTTCTTCTAAAAATAGCCTTCGTTTTTGATATTGCAGACCCCCTGAATCCGAAACTTAATACAATGAGTCCTATTAAAATTAACCCAACTGTGTTTCCTAGAATCCGAAAGCCGATAGCTTCTACTCCAATAGATTCAACCAATGCTGCAACCAAAGCCATCCTTGTTAAAGGAGTAGAGATGGTATTCCATTCAGGGAAACAGTCCTATCAAGTTCTCAAAGGAATTGACTGGGAAATCCCAAATGGCAGTATTCAGTTATTAATGGGACCATCTGGATCAGGGAAAACCACCCTGCTATCAATTTTAGCTGGATTGCTGACCCCAACTGTGGGACGTGTTTACCTGCTAGGACAGGAGATTACAAGCATGTCGCGCTCCACGCTAGCACAATTTCGGCTACAAAACATCGGGTTTATTTTTCAGGGGTTCAACCTGTTTCCAGCACTCACAGCTTCTGAGAATATTGAAGTCGTGCTGAATATTAAAGGCGTTCCTAAGCGTTTTGCACAAAATCAGGCACAAATGCTCTTGGAACAAGTTGGATTAGGTGATAAAGCGAATCAAAAGCCGAGTGATTTGTCTGGGGGACAGAAACAGAGAGTGGCGATCGCCCGTGCTTTAGCCGGCAACCCTCCGTTGATTCTGGCAGATGAACCAACAGCAGCATTAGACTCTCAGAGTGGGCATACCGTAACTGATTTACTCCGTAAGCTGGCAAAGGAACAAGGTTGTACAGTGCTAATTGTGACACATGACCCACGGGTGATAGATGTCGCTGACCGCGTCGCCTACATCGAAGATGGTGTGCTTAAGCAAAATAGTTAGCGCGTTGCAAGCCCTTCTGCTGTATCACGCAGGGTCTGTGATACTGAACGGGGATGCCAACCGAGTTCTTGACGCGCTTTTATGGCATCGACGCGGACGCAGCGATCATAGATATAGTGAACCCGTTCCCGGCTGAGGGGAGGTTGCCATTTTAGTAAGCGTCCGAGGGGATCGAGCAAGTTTCCCACAAGCCTGACTAAGGGTTTAGGAACCTCACGGGGAACGGGAATGTTTGTTTCTTGACTGAGGATCTCAAACATTTCCCGCGTGGTTAACTCGCCAGCAGAGATGATGTAGTGTTCTTTGTCAATACCTTTTTCTGACGCTAGAATCAGAGCATCTGCTAAGTCATCCACGTGCACAAAGCCAGTGATGCGATCGCCACCAGCCCAAAGTTTGAGGCGTCCTTTCAGAAATTGCTGTATCACTGGCCCAAAATGGGGATCGTCAGAACCATATATTCCAGAAGGGAGAAGGCTGACGACTGGTAATCCAAGGTTCGCAAACTGATCTACCAATTGTTGGGCTTGGTATTTGGTGCGATCGTAGGCAGAGGAAAAGTCAGTCTGTGTCCGCTTGAAGGTTTCATTCACCACCTCTTTTTTGGTGTCGCCAAATACACCTATTGTGCTACAATAGACAACTTTGGAAACACCAACCTCCTGAGCGACTTCCAGCACAGCTTTGGTTCCCTGTACATTCACCCGTTCCATCTCAGCTTGATTGACTAACCCTAGCTCTACGTAAGCAGCAGTGTGAAAAACTGTGTCTATCCCAGTCATTGCGACTCGCAGTGTATCTCGGTCGGTGATGTCACCGTAAACCAACTGCACCTGACAATGAGTCAGACGTTCCAAATTGCTGGACTTGCGTACCAGACCGACGACAGTGTCACCTCGTTGTTCCAAAGCTCGGACTAAGTGAGAGCCTGTAAATCCGTTCGCTCCAGTCACTAGCGCCTTCATAAAGCTTTTTCGTAAATTCGGTACGTCTTGTAAATCTTACCACCTGCTGCTTCAATCAATTTGCGGGAGGGAGAATTATCTTCGTAGACCCAAGAAAGTTCAGCCCGTTTGTAGGGTTTACCTTTTTGCATTCCACCCCGCATACCTAAATAAATCACGGCTAAAGGAACCATTTTCCGGCGATACTCTGGTAAAGAGCAAATTGCTAACACTCGTCCTTGGTCAATTTGACGGCGATACCAAAGAAATTTGAGAATTCCCAGCCAGTTCAGTTTTCCCCCAATGTGTTTCAGTGCGATATTGTAATCGGGTAATCCCATAAAGAAACCGACCATTTCACCATCGTATTCAGCGACCGGGAAAACATCTGGGTCTACCAAGTTTTGTAAAGCCCTAGCCTCTGCCAAAAACTCTGCCTCACTTCTTGTCGTGGAACTCCAGTTGTTGACAAAGGCACGGGTAAAGAGGTGATATAGACTGATACAGTCTTGCTCAAAGGCTTGACCTTTGGTTCTGAATGGACGGAAAGTCACACCAGATTTACAAGCAATCCGATAAGCTTTCTCAAATTCCGCAGGTAGGGGTTGATCTAGCGGGAAATCATAGGCATAGGCATCTTTGGCTTTATGCCAACCATCCTGCTCCATAAATTCTGGGTAGTAGGATGGGTTATAGGGCATCATCACCATTGGCGGCGAGTCAAAGCCATCGACTAAAAATAGACAGTTGTTGTGTGTAGATAAATCAATCGGACCCCTAGCTTGAGTCATGCCTTGCTCCCGTAGCCACTCACAGGCAGTTTCCAGTAGGGACTGAGCGATCGCAAAATCCTGCACGCACTCAAAAAAACCAAACAAACCGATATTCTTGCCTTCTCGGTCAATCAATCGGTGATTGATTGCTGCAACAATCCGTCCCACCGCCTGAGGACTGTTTCCTTCTTGGGATAGGGCAATAAACTGTTGTAACTTTCCATACTCAAAGAAGGGATTCCCAGGTGCAAACTGCTTTGCCACATCGCTACGCAGGGGCGGCACCCATTGGGGATCGTTAGCATAGACCCGTGCTGGGACATCTAAAAACATCTCAGTTTCTGTCGGGTTACTTACAGCGCGGATTTGAATTTTGGGCATGGGAGCAGGGGAGCAGGGGGGCATTAGTAAAACACACAACTAATGACTAATGACTAAGCACTAATTGTTGTTTTGTACAATAAGTTGCGAGTTGTCACCAGACTAGAAACTAGATGATCCATATCCGCTTGGGTATGGAGGGCGTTAACTGTAAGGCGAAGGCGGGGTTTAGCGATAAACCAAATTGGAGAAACCCACACACCTTGGTTTTCCATCATTTTTCTGGCAAAGAGCTTTGGACTAATCTCTGATGGTAAAATTACTGGTATAACATTTGTCTCACCAATGGCGTCAAAATCATGCTCAGCTAAGCGCGATCGCAAGTAGCGAGTGTTTTCTTGAAGCATTTGTACCCGTTCTGGAAACTGGCGAACCTGACGGATGCTCTCCAAAGCAGCGCCAGTCATTGGTGGCGGTAAAGAAATTGTTCCAATTGAAGTAGGAGAGACGTTCAGGAGTGGTATAAGTTCCGCGACATGACTGCTAATGGATGCTCCGGCTGAGGCAGCAAACTTCGAGAAAGTTGTCATAATGAGCGGCACAATACCCCGCTGAATTGCTTGCATCGGCAGAAGACCAAAATGTTCATAGATTCCTCTGCCCGTTGCTCCAATCGCACCAGTTGCATGGGCCTCATCCATCAGTAAGACACTTCCTGGATAATTTTGCAGCACATCCAGCATATCGGGTAGGGGAGCAATATCACCATCCATTGAAAATACGGCATCGGAAACCACCAGAATTCGGTCATCTGGTAGAGCATAACGACGAAGCTTACGACCCAAATCCTCCATATTGCAGTGTCGGTAGGCTTTGACACGAACACGGGGACTATGACCAAACACCTTTCCTGAACGGGTGCCAGCGTTAACAACTGCTGAGACAATGCAGCCGTGGTTGAGAACGTCGGTAAAAATCAGGGTTTCGCGGGTGTTCTGAAATCCTGGTACTGGAATTGCTAGGTGACAAAAAGCATCCATCATGGCTTGCATTGCCATCCAGGCGTTTAGAAATAGCTGCGTATAGGGCAGGTGCTTGAAAGCAGAAATTTCTTCTTCTAGCTGTCGGTGAAGGTCAATGCGACCACTTAAGACCGAGGTCGAGCTGTTAGATGTTCCGTATTTTAAAATGGCATCAATGGCAGCTTGTTTAACTGCTTCTTCTTGAACTAGCCCCAAGACATCATTAGTGCAGAAAGTAAGAACGGTTCGACGCTCACCAGTCGCCACCTCTTCAATTTCGACTAAATTACCCTGCTTGTTATGACATACATACTCATGGGGATCAAGCCCACTTTCGTACCAGCGCTGGACATACTCTTTGACAATTTGCACGGATTTACTTCCCTCACCTTTTCCTAGACAGAGTATTTCTTTAATCTCAAAAGTATATTTTCACATTTTCACAAACTCAGTATGTGCTATCCAGGTCTAGCTAAACGCTGGATGAGAGAAGAATTGATTGCCTCTAATAATACATTCAGCCAGATCATTAGTGATTCTTTATAAATAAGTGCCAGGTAGGGTTGTGTAGCAAGCGGAAGAGAAGACTCATCGCTGCTAGTGCTAATACGGTTGTCTTCATCAGGTTGCATCTTCGTTGGTGATCTCAGCTTGATCTAAGACCATACCCTCAGATCTAGAGATAGACTTTTGCGAGTCTCGGTTCCGATTATTTTCCAGTTGAGTAGATTGTCCTACGTGTTGTACGTATTGTTCGTACTGCCGGATAGCCAGCCGCTGAACTGCAACAATCGCCGGGTTGATTTCCACATAGCGCCGATGGGGATTCGCGTTTATGGTTCTCTGCTCACTTTCGACCATTTCTATATCTTGGGCTAAAAATCTAAGCAACACAAAGCGTTGGAGGAATATTTTTAGCAGTGGACTGATTGGTCGAAGTGCCCATTTAGGAAGGCGGATTTTGAAGAAGAAGAAAGCAATAGAATGAGTTTCAGTTGGTCCCACTGGTAGCCGCATCAGGTATAGAGTGGAAATTCCCTGAAGAAAACTGTAAAAATGAGGGTAGCGGTACTCAGTTGAGACAGGTAAGGTTGTCACCTGGTCAGCCCGTTGGCTCAATCCCAAAAACTTTGCCATTCGACCTTTATAAGAAACTTTGTATTCAGTACATACTGATGTATCAGTTTCTCGTAAACTAATCAAGATCGGATCAAACCAACCCTGCAACTTTTGATGTAGAAAACCATGGAAGACGTCCATAGAGTTTTCGTTACAGATGGTAAAATGTGCGTTGATCCTCGCGGGGAGTGGAACCATAAACCAGTCGGGTTGGTCAAATTCAGCGATATTGGGTGGCTCTTGAGTTGCCGCTAAGGTAGGGTCACCAGGAAAGATCCAGATGAGATTATATTTTTCTTGAATTGGATAACTGCGGGCTTGGGCGCGGGGAAGCTTTTGTTCCTTTGGAAGGTAAGGAACACCAACACAATGACCTTGAGCATTAAATTCCCACCCATGATAAGCACAAGCCAAGTTGCAGCCTTGTACTTTGCCCTTATGCAACGCCACGCCTTTGTGAGGGCATATATCCTCTAAGGCGTGCAGTTGACCATTTTCATCGCGGTAAACGGCAATTGCCTGTTGCCAGATTAACACGGGCATGATGCTACTGGGCTTCAATTGGTTTGCCCAACCAACTGCGTACCAGTAATTGGCGTTGATGCCCACTTGTCGAACAGTATTTTGAACTGTCTGGCTTGTTAGGGTCGTAGCCAGTTCCATGTGATCGTGCCTCTGTACCTATATTTTTTGGTATTTAGTTTTCTAGTGTCCCATAAGTTCATCAACGTAAACACAAATGGAGATAATGGAGATAACACAGTTTTATGTTTACCTAGCCATGTTATTCCGCCTACGCTATAGTTACTAAACATTTCAGGTTTCTAGCTTATGTTGAGTGATTCCAGATTGTTAGTGTTGCTAGCGGCAGGTTCCCTCACTACAATGGCAGGGGGGGTCGTTGCTCCCATTTTGCCAGAGATGGTGAAAATACTCCATCTTGATCCCCGATTTGCTGGTAACCTGGTCAGCCTGCATTGCTTGACAATTGCCATCACCAGTCCTCCGTTAGGTATTTTAGCAGACCGGATTGGTCGCTTACGGGTGCTAATTCCCTCGCTGATCCTTTTCGCGCTGTTTGGGATGGCAGGAGCTCTAATGAACAGTTTGGGTCCTTTGTTAGTATCGCGGGGGTTATTGGGCGCAGCCAGTGGTGGTATCGCCGCTGCTAGTCTAGGCTTGCTGGGAAGTATGTATGAAGGCAAGGCGCGATCGCAAGCCCTGGGCTATGCTACCAGTACCCTGACAATCACTGGCATTATTTTCCCACTTTTGGGCGGTTTGGCTGGAGCCGTCAATTGGCGATTTGCTTTCTTGCTGTATGGGTTAGGGTTGCCTGTGGCACTATTAGCAAACTTACTTTTGAATCAAAAGCAGCCAAAGCAGACGCTATCCACCCCACGCAGTACTAAACAACAGCTAGCCGAAGTTCTACAGTATCCCCAAATCTGGCTGCTATTGCTCATCATTGGCTTAAACTCCGTAGCCATGTACGCCGTGGTGATTTACGCCCCTCTCTACCTCAAACAAACTATTGGTGCCGGAACCATTCTCAACGGCATTGTCTTGGCATCTCGTGCCATTGGAGCTGCCCTAGTTTCAGCTATAGGTTCCAGATACCTAGCCCAATCCTTAGGCACTGCTAAAGCCATTGCTATAGGATTTGCCCTGATGGCAGTCACCTTGGTAACTATTCCCTTTCTCAATCAAATCGGCTGGATTTTGTTTACTGCTATCCTCTTTGGGGTTGGATTCGGGATTACACTCCCCAACCTTTATGATAGTCTCGCCGGTCTCGCTCCTAAGGAACTGGGCTCTAGTGTCTTAGCTGCTGCCACTGGCGTCAGTTTTTTAGGGCAATTCCTTTCCCCGGTTCTTTTAGGCCCATTGCTCAACTTTAGCGGTATGGAAGGAGTCTTTTATGGGGCAGCTGGTGTCACAGTTATAGCAGCTACACTGCTGTTTTTACCGATACGTTAGCAGTGTCGTTTATTTCGCTAATTGTTCATAAGCTGTTTTTTAGGCTGCTATATCTTCATCGATTCCATCTCGATTGGCATGATAATAGGTTAAAGCAGCATAAACAATTTCTCCTAAGTTACAAGCTGCACTGCCACGGACTTCTGGATCTAGATCTGATAAAAAAGGAAGAATAATATCTAGGGCATTACTTGGCTTGAGCGTACCTATTTTGTCCAGTGCATTCTCACGTATCTCTGGAACTGAGTTTTTTAATTCTTGCACAATGGCTGACAACTCTTCTGACATAAGTTTTTCAAGAAGGCTAAGCTAAAGTGCTTGTCCAAGGTAATAACGACAGCGTGAGTGTCTACATTCGGGTTGAGTTACAACGACAAATTCATGATCGCTTTGGTAAGTGCTGCGCCTATTGCCAAACAGCAGAATTTCTGACAGCACGGCTACATTTTGGCAAATAATCCGGATAGTGTTACGTATGCTTGAATCTAAAAGTATACCCAATTCTCAATCCCTTTGCGAAATAGGAAATTGTGTAGACGCAAATGCACACTTATTAGCTATTCCGTGCCCTCGCCTCCCGTTGAATTCGGTACTCCGAATCAACGGCGATATATAAGGCGCGGCAATGACGAGAACATCTGCGACCTAGATTAGCCGTTAGGCTGATTGGGGAGTGAGATGGTTGAGTTATTGCCAATCTCTTTGACAGGAAGCCCATCGATGAAGTCTTCAATGATATTGGTCATTGTTTTTTCTCGCTGCACCGAGTATAAGCGTAACCGATCTAATCGCTTTTGACTCATCCGAATATTCAACGTTTTATCTTTCATGTGCCAGTACTGTGCCAATACGTTTATGTGATCTTAGATGTAACTCCAGAACAAAAGCAAGGAGGTGATTCCTACGCTGCTAAACTACCAATACCGGATGTATCCGGACACCAATCAAAAAATAGAGCTGAATAAATGGTTGCGAATTTGCCAGTATTGGTACAATCGGCAACTAGGAGAAAGATTTACATGGTGGCAGGACAACAATTTACAACTCAAATCATTTCCTTGGTGGAAGGATCTCTTTCCGCCTTTGTTTGATACAAAGCCTAACTATTACACTAATGAAACAATTGAAGCGAGAAGATGAATTTGCCAGAAATTCGCGAAATGTGATGGAAGTACTAGTAGCAGAAGAGGTAGAGCGACAAATTCGCGACTTACCCTCTAAAATCGCCAAGTATATTAAACCAATAGAGATAACTGCTTATGCCTTAAACCGCTTGCCAGTATTATACGCTACCAGTCAACGCGGATGGCAACGACAATTGAATAGAGGACGAACAGATTTCTCTGCCCAAATCACAATTGCTGTACGGCAGGCAGTTATCGCTGTGCAACGAGATCTTCTACGCACTGATATACCTTTGTGTTTCGAGAAAGATGAAGAACGTGCTGCACTCGTTGCTTTGCAGAAACTAAAAGTGCTGCTTCAGTACGAAGACTTGACATGGGAAAATTTAGCAGATACGGTTGAGGACTCTTTGCTAAATACGCTGCGAGGAAAAATTACCTGGCTTAGCTGTAGACGAGCAGACAATGAAATTTTTAACTGGAATGAGCATCCACTCCATCGGTAGTACGGGATGTTGGTTCTCACCTCATGCAAAGAGGGCATCGCTACAGTCAATGGACTTTAAATTCAACTTAGTACTTGCAGACAGCTTATAGATCGAGAGTGGTAATAATTTTATATCTGTATTAGATGAACTGAATTTAAATTATATAGTCAACTTCTCTGTTTGGATAACTTGGGTTAAAATCCTGATACGATAACTATTTTTGGGTGTAGCTTCGGGTGCAAACTGGGTGAAGTTACCTCATAATTGGGTTATACACTATGGATAAAAACTACACATTCAAATTTAACTTCTCCACAGAACTTTTAGCGCTCAAAGAGCTAAAATTATCGCTCCTACTGCTTGGAACCAGAAATCCTGACTAATTTTTACAAAAATGGGGTGTGGGGCGTAGGGAGGAAAAAAACGTTTGCTCAGGTACAGAAGTATCACATTCAAGTGTTCCGGGTACAGTTGTACTAAGCCCCACCATTTCTTTATACACAGCTTGAGGAATGATAACGGTACCATAGAGTTGATGAAGAAGGTCAAGCTGTCCAATTCCTGCCAAGTTAGTGATGGGGGAAGTGTTGCTGACGACAGTCATACTCTGCCAAGGGAACGTAGGGTTTCTAAGTCTGCCTGAAAGTCTTCTACATTGTAGTTAATCGTCAGTCCTCGCTGACCCAACGCCCGTCGAAACTCAATTAGGTTAAGTCCCAACCACTCGCAGGCTTTGCCTGCACTGATTTTCTCGCGTTTGTAAAGAATGATGGAAATTTCTAGCTTTAGGTCTGCTTCAGACATTTCACTAGCACTTAGGATATCATCGGGAATTAGGAGATTCATGGGAACAGTTTCTGATGAGCGATTTGAACTAGCAATAGTCCCAGTTTATCAATAAAGCCTATTTCTGAGACAATTATTGAGGCACGCTGCTAAATAGCTGTTTACTTTATAGCGGGTTTCAATTGGGTGCGGTACGTTAAGAATTTTGAAACCGCAGATGGACGCAGATGAATGCAGATAAATCTGTACCTCCTTCAGATGAGAAACGCTATATCAGATAGTAGTGATGAAGGCGAAACCCTATATTAATAAAATTGGGTTACTTGGGTTAAAAGCCTTACTCTACAAAGATTATTTCGGTGCATTGTTGGGTGAAGATTGGGTTACGAATCAACCAAATTGGGTGTAGGGGTAGCAGCAATTCTCATTTTGAAACGATTTTGCGCCATTTCAGCGATCCCAAAAATCGTTAAGAATTGTAAAACCCTGTGACTGTAAGGGTTTGAATGTTATGAAACCTTAAAATGAGAATTGTTGAAACGAAACATATGGGCGCGAGAATAAGAGGGAAACCTGATACCGACAGGTCGGTTTGCAAATATTTTGTTATGAGTACCAAAATTATCATTACGTCAGAAGTGTTCGTTGCCTATTCCCAGTGCCCTCGCAAGGCATTTTTAATGCTGTTTTCTGATGATAAGGGAACTTCCCATGACTACTCCCGCAATATTGAAGAACGTAAAAGGACTCATCAAGCTGAGTATCTTGAGGTTTTTAAGCAAGAACATATTGATGCCAAAAAATATGATGAAAATAACTTTAAGGGAAATGATTTTTTTGTTGAAGCAAAGCTTAAATCGGAGTATTGGTCAGCCGACTGCGATGTCTTAACAAAAGTTGATACAGACTCATCACGTCGTAAGTCAATCTACGAACCGACAATTATTATTGGAAATTACAGCATTACCAATCAACAGAAAACAGAACTTTTATTTATTGGTAAAATTCTCGGACAAATTCAAAAACATTTACCTGCTGTAGGAACAATTGTTGGGATGGATGAAAAGGCTCATCGAATTAAACTAGAAAGTGGTTATAAATCAATAACTCCATTCCTTAAAACGTTACAAGTATGGGCGGAAAAAAAGCCTATTGAGCCTCCATCTTTGATTCTGAATAAGCATTGTCCATCCTGTCAATTTAGAGATTTATGTCGAGAACAAGCTGTGAAGGAGAATCATCTTAGTTTGCTAGATAGAATAACACCTAAAGCAATTCAAAACTATAATAAAAAGGGAATATTTACCATCCATCAACTTTCGTATTTATTTAGACTGAGACGAAATAATAAAAAGCGTCAAAGTAAATCACCTGTAAAACACAATTTGGAACTGCAAGCTTTAGCAATTAGAGAGCAAAAAATATATATCCACGATTTGCCAGAATTATCAAGAAAAGAAGTTGAGATTTTTTTAGATATTGAGGGGATTCCCGATGAGAATTTCTATTATTTAATTGGTCTTTTGATTTGCACGGAAGAGAATGCTTCATATTATGCATTTTGGGCAGATACAACTGATGATGAAGAAAGCATCTGGAAGCAGTTAATTGAAAAAATCAACGAATATCCTGAAGCAGTAATTTATCATTATGGCAGCTATGAAGTCAAAGCTATTAATGAATTAGGGAAAAGGTACTCAACTGATTGTGAGTTAATGAAACAGCGTTTGATAAATCTTAACTCATATATTTATGGTAAGATATACTTTCCAACTTATTCTAATAGTCTAAAAGCAATTGGTGATTTTATAGGGATTTATTGGACAGATGCAAATGCATCTGGATTACAAAGTATTGCTTGGCGATATCAATGGGAAGATAGCCAAGAAGTTGAACATCAGCAAAAGTTGATTCAATATAATCAAGATGATTGTCGTGCCCTCAAACTATTAGCAGATGAATTTTGTAAAATCCTCAGAAATTCTGAATTACAATCTAATATTGATTTTGCGAATCAACCCAAAAAAGAATCTACGCAAATTGGCAAGAAAATTCACAATCAATTTGAGACAATTCTTAAATTTGCTCACGCTGACTACGATAAGAAAAAGATAAGTATTTGCAAAGATAATGCTCAGGGTAATAGTCCAAGCAAAAAAAGAGGCGCACAGAAAGGTCATAAAGGTCATAGTAAAGTAGTCTATTCAAAAGTCAATAAAGTGATTTATGTGCCATCCTCAGAAATATGTTTACGATGTAATGGCGAACTCCTTAAAGAACAATATAAGAGCATTGAAAAAATAGTTATTGACCTTGTGTTTTCAAAAAATGGATGTCAAAAAAAGATTTATAAGTATATAAGCCATAGAAACTATTGCCCAATATGTAAGAAATATTCTCCCCCACTTAGTTTTTTTGAAATTGGTTGTCCTTGCTCATTTGGACATGGGTTTAAAGCTTGGGTCGTTTATCAAAGACTTGTTCTTCGACTGCCATATCGAGCTATAATGCAGCAAAATAAAGATTTGTTTGGTGAAAGCATCAGCCAAGGTTCAGTTTTTAATTTTCTAACAGACTTTTCTGAATATTACGCTGAAACCGAACTAAATATTCTTAAAAAGATTAGAAAAAGCCCTTTTATCCACGTTGATGAAACTCAAATAAATATTCAGGGAACTAATCAATATGTTTGGGTATTTACAGATGGTAAATCTGTAATATTTCGACTAACTAAGACGAGGTCAACAGAAATTGTTCATGAAATGTTGTCTGAATACAAAGGTGTATTAGTCTCAGATTTCTATGGTGGATATGACTCTGTAAACTGTAAACAGCAGAAATGTTGGAGTCATTTAATTAGAGATATAAATGATGATTTATGGGCGGCACCATTTGATATCGAATTTGAATCTTTTGTTTCCAAAGTAAGAGACTTAATTATACCAATACTTGAAACAGTGGAAAAATATGGCTTAAAAAAAAGACATTTGAGGAAGTTTAATCATCTCGTAGAAAAATTCTATTTTCAAAATATTGTTGATAAAGCTTACCACTCTGAATTAGCTGTTAAATATCAAAAACGTTTTGAACGTTATCGGCAAAGTCTATTCACTTTCCTCGCTCAAGATGCTATTCCTTGGAATAACAATACAGCAGAACGTGCGATTAGACATCTTGCTATACAGCGAAAAATATCAGGGTCTTTTTCTGAATCTGGTGTTACCCCATATCTCGTTTTACTTGGAATTATGCAAACTTGTCGATTTCAAGATAAATCATTATTGAAATTCTTCATGTCAGGAGAGAAGGATATTAATAAATTTAAGTCACTCAAGTAAAGGAAAAGCACAAAATTGCCCTAATAAAAATATTTAGAACGACAAAAGAGCCAGATGTACGTTCATGTCGGAAAGCGACTACCGCTTCTTGGGGTAAGAACCTCTACCTTACATCTTTACCCCACTTGTTTACCCAAACTACCCAAAATAACCCCAAAAATTTCCCAAAGCTTTGAAAACAAGGCTTTGAACAGCCAATAAAAAAAGGGCTTGAAAGCCCTGAAATGGTTATATTTTCTTAAAGGCGGCACCCAGATTTGAACTGGGGGTGGAGGTTTTGCAGACCTCTGCCTTACCACTTGGCTATGCCGCCATTACTATTCTTAGCCAAACTAATGGCTTTCCATATTTTATCCATTATAACATCAAATGACAAAATGAGAATCATTAATTTCTTAAGTACCTTTCCCAGACGGGTAGGGGAACCCCACGCGTACTGATTCCTGTCAGGGCGGGGGAACCCCGCCCCTACATCACTTCATTTGCAAAACTACCCAACCGGACAAAGTGAAATGGCCCTGCGATCGCCCCCCAAATATGCTCATCTGTTTGAGGGTCGCGTCCTCGGTCGTGGCTGATAAATTTCTCTTGGTCAATCTCAAACTCACTATCAAGATAGGTCTTTTGTCCTTTGCGAATCACGGTACAGCTTTTTCCTGGTTCAACTTTGCCTTTGAAGCTATGACCTGTCCACTCTACAATAAATGAACAGCCTGGAAGTTTTTCCAACTGGTCGGCGGTTAAAGCTTTGAGGCGTTGGATGTCACGGGATGCACCGTAGAACTGCTGTTCTTCCTTAACGCTGTAATTTTCAATTTCGATGTGATCCCCTACGTTCAGCAACTTTAACACCCGTACCCGATATGGGTCATTTAACGCGTAGTCATAAGCTTGTTCCAAATACAAACTTAGTCCTGATAATAGTTCTACGGGAAGGGGACGTATACACACACGAATGTGAGCAAAAAAAGGTGGATTTTCAAAAGCTTGCTCTTTATTGCTGAAATCAGATGCCATCCAGCGAGCTAAGGTAACTATATCTGTCGAGTGACTCATTATACCAATTTTTGATTTTTGATTCGGTAAATTAAGTTCTAGGCATGACAAAATATAAATGATATCACAGTAGGTTTGTAAAGCTTGTAGTTACCTCTTGTTCAAGATAATTTTCATCAGACTATCGTCAACATCTCATAGTTAGCAATTCCCGATGCAAATGAAAGGTCAAATACCCATGTTAAGGTACGCCACAGTTACAATTACTGCCACTGTTACGTTTTGCTTCCTTTGCAGTTCGTTGACGCTGGCAGCAAGTAAAAAGCCCAAACAGCTAGATCAATTTGCCCCTAATCCGCTAGAGATTACCACACCCGATCCCCTATTACCACAAAAATCTAGAAAGCAACCGTTAACTCCCGCAGAACTTCAAAACTTAGAGACGGCGCTTGATGAGTTGGATCAACAAGCTGCGGTTCAACTACAAATAGGAGAAACGGAAGAAGCGTTTGATCTATGGAACCGGGAACTGCGCTTGCGCCGGGTGTTGGGTTCATTGCAAGAGGTACAAGCATTGTCGCGAGTCGGTGATATCGCCTGGCATCAAAACGAACGTAAAGAAGTACAATATATTACTGAGCGACTGCAAACAATTCAAAAGCAAGCACAATTGCTCAACCCAGCAGGACCAAAACTTTTTCAAGCTTTGGGTGAAGCTTACCAAAAAGTGCGATCGCCCAAACTCGCCCTTCAAGTTTATGACCAAGTTTTAACAGCACAGAAAATTACTGGTGATGTAGCAGGACAAATAGAAACCCTGAAGACGATAGGTGAAGTACATCTGGGCTGGTTTGATTACACTTCAGCCGCAGCTACTTATGAGCAATTGTTAAATTTAGCTTCCTCTAAGGGAGATGACGTAGATAAAGTGACATATCTACAAGAGTTAGCGTACATTTACGATCAGGAAAAACAACCGGAACAGTCAGTAAAGGTACGCACTCAGCTAGCAGAACTTTATCAGCAGGAAAACAATTTTACCCTGCTACCAGCATTGAAACTGGCGATCGCTTCTGATTACGAATCCTTAGCACAAAACAACCCCAGCTTACTGCAAGAGGCTTTCAAGAACTATCAACAAGCATATACTACTGCTTGGCAATTGCAACAGTTCATGCGTGCAAGTGAAGCTTTGCAGAAGTTAATTGCGCTGTACCGTTCTCACGGACAAATAGAAGACGCTTTGCAAACTAGCCAAATTTTGGTACAAACGGAAGAGCAAGCTGGGGACTTTTACGGTTTGATGCAAGCTTACGACCAAATTGGGCAGATACAATTACAACGCAAAGACTATCCGCAGGCACAAACAGCTTTTCGTAAGGGGTTGGAATTTGCCAAACAGTTGAAATATAACGAGGCGTATTTTACTCAGCAGATACAAAAAGCAATGCAATGAATTATGAATTCTCGACTAAACTGTGGAACGACTTAGTAGAGGAGGCGCGGAAATGAAGCCACCATTGGAAATAGGTAGAAAGCTGACAAGATAGGTGTTCTTTCTGTTTATTTTTTACTTTTGCGTTGTTGTACTAGCTTTTTTGTATGGACTAGATCGTAGAGTTTTTTCTCAAATTTCTCCATACATGTTGACCAATCAAATTCTAGGATCATCAGACGAGCCTGATGAGACATTTCTGCTTTAAGGTCAGGATTTTCTAGAATCTCGATCACCTTGAGGGCAAAATCTGTGGGGTTGTTGGGTTCTGCTAAAAAACCATTGCGACCGGGTAATACCTGTTCAGCGGTTGAGGGTGCAAGGGCTGCAACAACAGGGGTTCCAGAAGCTAGTGCTTCGTTATTTGTGGTGCAGAAGTTTTCGGTGATTGAGGGGTTGACAAATACGTCTGCACGTGCAAACCAGCCTAAAAGTTCTTTTCCGTGGGATTCACCCCACACGGTTATACCGGATTCAAATTTTTTGGCACGACGACGGAGTTCCTCATCCATCGGACCGCTGCCAATGATCACTAGATGGACGTTGGGAATTTTGGCAGCGATGATTGGATATGAATCTAGGAGTTGGGTAATATTTTTTTCTGGGGTAATACGCCCAACAAAAAGGAGGGTTGGTCGATGGTCATTGGGAATAGGGTTGTAACCGATGTTTGCAGGATTAAATTTTTGGCAATCGACTCCTTGATAGGGGACATATTCGCTGCGTTGACATTTCATCTCTTTGTACTTAGCCAGCTGTTCTCGAGAAGAAAAGAAACTGGCATCGTAAGCTTCACTGAATTGCTTGACTAAAGTGGGAATGATCGGACGAATTAGGCTGAAAAATTGATTGCCTAAGTAATATCGGATGTAAGCAACGATATCAGTGTGGAAAAGAGATATCGTTGGGGTACCTGTTTTCTTTGCGTATTCAACGGCGATCGGGCGACCATAACCTTGCAGAAATAGTGAGTAGATTCCTCTCATTTGCGCTGCTTCTTCAACCACGACAATGTCTGGTTGGAACTTCTCTAGAAGTTCGGTGTCACTCCAATGTCGATAATTCAATGGTTGGGGAAGAGATTTGTAGAATATCAGCGGCTGTGTTGGGAATGCATAATGAGAAAAATTTGGGAAGGGCTGTAACTCACTTAGCCCTGGCATAGGACGGTTGCCAACATTTTTTGGGTACTGATCGTTGATTTGAGGATGAATGAGGAAAACTTCATGTCCCTGCTGTAGTAACCAGCGAACTCGCTGATGTACTGCGACGGAAACTCCAGTTAAAAACGGGGCATATAATCCTGTAAAAATTGCAATGCGAAGAGGGGTTTTCATAGTTAGGAGTTTTAGGTATTCTGTGTGACTGGTAGATGAGTAAAGGGGTTTAAATCCCTATCGAATTGGTTGTGATGAATACATTCTTTTTTCAGCAAAAAACTAGTGTTTTTAATCAGAAGTACACCTGTTAGTTTTGGTAGGTAGATAGATAGGGCTAAACCCGAATTTCTCACAAGAGTGTGGGGGGTGTGGGAGGTGTGGGGAGTGTGGGAGGTAAGAAAGGAAAAGAAGGTGAGGAAGACATTACCGCCCTGCGGGAAGTCAAAAGTCAAAAGTCAAAAGTGAAAAAAGGGATGCAAGCCCCTGAATTTATTTATGGAAAAAGAAGAAAATATGTATTTCGAGACGCGCAGCGCAAGAAATACTACGTCCATGCTACAACCCCCTAAATTTATTTATGGGGTTCTTACTTTTGACTTTTGACTTGGAGCGAAGCGACTTGACTCCCCCCCTATTGTTCATGAATGATTTAGGACTGCTGTAGTGCTATTCTATATTTTTAAACGATGTGTAACTGATTGATTTGCAACCAAATCATCAAATCACACCAATCCTTGACTTAACAATGATTCGCGATCGCACCAGAAACTCGGTTTCTCAACAGTAGAGGTGACAGATTTTCGCCTTTACTGGATTGGCAACTGGGCAAATAGCAAAAATAATAAAATAGTTCAAGGTTAACATCCGCTGTCAAGGTCAAGCTTTACTATGCAGTGACAGACATTATTCGACATTACAACTGTTGCATTATGTGAATGACTATGTCATCGATTATTACTTCATAGTAATGGCAGCAGGGCTGTGGAATCTCTACCTGATTACAGCCTAATTCTCTGCATGAAATTAACACCTAAAAGCTTACTATTTTTATTTCTTTATCTGAACACAAATGTTAGTAAATTCAGGTAAAAAAGAATTTTTGCCAGGGTTTCATTCTAGTCCAAAACTGTAGAAAATTAGGAGTCAAAATAGATTAGGCGAATGATCATGAAAACTATTGCAGGTAAAACGGTACTGTTGACTGGCGCTACTGGTGGTATTGGAGTATTTATTGCTCGTATTCTGGCAAAAGAGCATGCAACTGTAATTAGCGTTTCTCGTTCAAAGGAAAAGTTAGATAGGATATCTGATGAGGTAGAAGCTGCAGGTGGTAGAGGAATAGGCATTCCATTTGACATCAGTAAAGTCGAAGAATTATCAGTTTTAGTGCAGCAGATTAATCAGTGTGCAGGTTCTATCGATATTTTAATTAATAATGCTGCAATAGAAAAATACCGACCTTTCCAAAATTACTCCCTCCAAGAGATCCAGTCGATGTTAACGACTAATTTAGTTGCAGGAATGGAGTTAACTCGTTTGTTATTGCCAAGCATGATTGACCGTAATAGTGGTCACATTGTGAATATAGCATCTGGCTCTGGTAAAAAGGGAGCACCTTATAACAGTGTCTATTCAGCCACTAAAGCTGGTTTGATTATGTGGACAGATGCGTTGCGCCAGGAATTAGCTGATACCAAAGTGGGAGTTTCGGTCATCTGTCCAGGATATACAAGAGCAGGAATGTTTCTGCAATTTGGCTTACCAACCCCTAGTTTAGCACGTCTCTCTGAACCTACAGATGTAGCGATCGCAGTGTTGCGAGCTATTAAGCAAAATCAAGGAGAAGTCATGCTTGATGGACTTCTCACAAGACTTTTATTTTCAAATATACAACTTTTTCCACACTTTGGTGATGCGATTTATCGGTGGATTGGTTTGACAAAGCTGAATAAAACCTGTGCAGACAGGAGTTGGGAGTCAGAATTCAGGAGTTAGGAATCAGAATTGTTATATCAAGTCCGCTTAATTACTTGTAAATAAAAAATAGGTTTGTAGTTGCGCTTTAGCACTCTATAAATATCTTGGTGAAGACAGCGCAACTACGTGCATTATCGTAAATATTCAACCGGACATGATATTAAACTATCGGGAGATAACACGATGAAAGATAAATTCTGAATTCTGAATTCAGAATTCAGAATTCAGAATTCTTACAAAAATAGTTCATAACTAGCTTAAATAATGGAGGAAAAATGGCTGAGGGTCATTACGATGTCATCATCATTGGTACGGGTGCTGGTGGTGGAACTCTGGCAAATGTACTGGCATCGAGTGGGAAGAGAATTTTGGTTTTAGAACAAGGTACTTTCTTATCCAGAGAAAAAGCAAATTGGGATTCCAAGGAAGTTTTGCAAAAAGAACGCTATTGGAATAGTGAGATCTGGTATGACAAAAATGGCAAAGCAATACGTCCAGCAACATACTATTATGTTGGCGGTAATACCAAATTTTACGGTGGTGCGTTGTTCCGATTTCGTGAGCAGGATTTTGAAAAAGTTATTCATAAAGGTGGCATTTCTCCTGAATGGCCGTTGAAATATCAGGACTTTGCTCCTTACTATGATCAGGCTGAGAAACTTTATGATGTACATGGTCAGCGAGGTCTCGATCCCACAGAACCTCACACCAGTGAAAACTATCCTTTTCCAGCAATCAGCCATGAAAAATACATTCAAGAAATCAATGATGCTTTAAAAGATAAAGGCTTACATCCATTTTATCTGCCACTTGGTATTAAACTGAATGAAGCCAATCGCTTTTTAAGTACATGTATTCGCTGTGACACTTGCGATGGCTTTCCTTGTTTTCTCAACGCTAAAGCTGATGCTGACATTAACGGTTTACGCCCAGCACTTGTCTATCCTAATCTCACTTTAATGACCAAAGCAAAAGTTGTGCGGTTGCACACAAGTTCATCTGGTCGCGAAGTGACTGGGGTGGAGGTAGAAATTGCTCTCAAGCGTCAGATCTTTTCTGGGGATATTGTTGTTGTTGCTTGTGGTGCAATCAACTCAGCCGTATTGTTGTTCAATTCTGCTAATGACCAACATCCAAACGGATTAGCTAATAGTTCTGGTCTTGTAGGACGCAATTACATGGCGCATAAGTATGCGGTGATCATGGCTTTGAGTACAAAACCCAATCCTACAATTTTTCAAAAAACCCTTGCTGTGAATGATTTTTATTGGGGAGAAGAAGATTTTGCCTTTCCTATGGGAAGTGTACAATTGCTCGGTAATATTAATAAAGAGAAAATTGCTGCTCATGGGCCACGTTTTATGCCCAGCATCATACCTGAAACATTAGCAAATCATTCAGTTGCTTGGTTGCTCATAACTGAAGATCTACCAAACCTAAACAATCGCGTACGTCTCCAGGGGAATAAAATTGTTATCGAATATACCAACAACAATGAAGAGGCGTTTAATCGCTTAATCAAGCGATGGAAAGAAGTGTTAAGTTCAATTGAACAACGTCATCAGTCATTTTCATTGAATATTACCACCAAGATGTCTTTGAAAGAGGTTGCGCATCAGTGTGGTACTTGCCGTTTTGGTGAAGACCCTAAAACGTCGGTGCTTGATATCCATTGCCGCACTCATGATCTTGATAACCTTTACGTTGTTGATAGTAGCTTTTTCCCTTCTAGTACTGCCGTCAACCCATCGCTCACAATTATGGCAAATGCTTTACGGGTTGGGAAGCATTTGCTAGAAAGATTAGGGTGAAGTGGGGGGAATAATTTCCTGGAAAAATAGTGTCAATCTGTGAGAATTTTAATGCGTTTGTCCTGGTTGAGTACCTTCAACTGTGTTTGATGGGCTAGGTGATGATGTTGTGTTTGACAATCCAACGTCAATTGGAGAGGGATCACTTCCTTGAGAATTAGAATTAATATCGGTCGATATATCCACAACTTTAGCTCTCACTAAATAATTTCCTAGGTCTAGCTTACCCCAGTTACATTTATAAATGGACTTTGTGTTTGTTGAATCTAATTGATAAAAAATAGCTTTTTGTTCCTGTAGATCTTGGGATGTCTTTCGGTCACTTAAATAGCAGGTTACATTGCTAAGATCTGATTTATTCTTGTCCTCTACATCAATCATAGTTTCCACATCCTCTCCAAAATTGTATAATTTGGAGGTCTCAATTATCGGCTTTTTGAGTATAGGGATAACTTTTACGTTCCAAGATGTGGCTGATTTTTCGTTTGACCCATCCTTAGCTTGAGCAGAAAGTTTATAATCTCCTAGGTTTTTAATAGACTTAAATGAATACTCAAATTTGATTTCACCATTATTTTTATCAGTGCACGATCCGCGTTCTGGTTTATCATCTTCCTTGTCGTATACAAAAAACCTTACCGGATAAATGTCATCGCATCCATTTTTATCATATACCTTACCTGTTATAGTGATTAGCTCACCGAAGTGGTAGACATGGGGTTCCTTCTCAGACTCATCAATTTCCAAGGATGGTGGAGCATTAACTTTAAATGGACTGGTTTTCGGATAATTCAGTAGCTCATCTGATGGGTTCTGTAGAGTTAATTTCAGTTTATAAAACCCTGCTGGTAATTGATTCTGTTGATAGTCGAAGTAGCTACATTTCGCCCGAAATTCATGGCTGTAAAACGTAAGTTTAGGAATAGTTTTTTGCTCAGAAGGATTATTCTTTTGCTTCGGGTTTCCTTCTTCTCCAGAGGGGATATCACTGTTTGCAACTAGTTTTGGTTTTTCTACAGGCCGGTTCTTACCATTACGGTCATACTCATACTTTTGCAGCCACAATTTTATCTCTACTGGTGCATCAGAAGAAGGATCTTTTTGACAGACTTTAAATTTTCTCAGTTCTATCGTTTTATCCTTCGTAGAAAAAGTAATAATCTTGGTGGAAGCAAATGGAGCAAATGGAGCCGATCGAGCAAATGGAGCCAATGGATCAAATCCGTTGATGTTTGGTTTTTTCGGTTGAAGTATCATTAAAATGATATATACAATGAAAGATACAATTACTGTGGTGCTTGCTATTGCTATAACAATCCTAATTAAATGAACTGGTGTTTTGCTACTGTGTGACATATTTTACTGGAAAATATTTTGTCAATATGATGTTTATTTATTGCTGTTGAAACCATGAAAAAAACTTAATGCATGAAATTCATATAATACATACCAACTTCATGTATTAATAAGGACCATTTTTGCATGATCGATTATTAAAATCAACTCATATAAAATACAATTAGAGAATATCTATCTTTAGATAGATAACAAAGACGAATCCCTTCTCAATGATGCCTTTCAACTCACCAACCTTACTAGCCAGGAAGAATGGGTAGCGGAATGTCATAGATGTAATCACTTAAAATGAGAATAATAATCATTCTTCTGTTGGGTTTTTTAAGGTTTACTTAAGTTTTAGAGGTGCAACAGGGGATTACCGACCTGCAGACGAATCAAGCCAGCGGAGGAGGTGCTAAGCTGCCTTAAGAAAAAATATCAGGCGATGTTGTAATCCTCATACCTTGCGTTTTCACCTCTTAGAAAACACCAGAAAATAAATTATCGAAAATCCAAAATTAATTTGTAGGGGCGCAAGGCATTGCGCCCCTACGATGGGATATTTTTTTTAATTGGAAGTCCCTTAACAGAATCACTGCGATCGCAAACAGCTTGCACCAAGGAACTGTATTTGAGACTACTATTGGAAATAGACGCACCGTAACGTACATCATTTTAGCGTTGTTTATCAGAAATGTTACAAAACTTTACACTAAATTCCAATTTAAGTGTATTTCTGCTTTACACTTCGTGAGATAATCATTTTGTATTTTGCATCACAGAAAGATTTCGTTGGATGGGCACTGCCCATCTATCGTGATGGAGGAAGTGCAAAATGGCAGTCTACTGACTTGGTATCGTTTGCAACGGAAAAAATCTGTATGAATCGTTTACAAAGGATCGGACTTCTCAAAGCTGTATTTTGTTGCCTTCTTCTTCTTGGCCTGAGCTTTATTCAAGTAGCACCTGCTGCATTAGCAGATGGTAGAACCATTTTTAATGTTCAAGATTCACAAGGTGATACAACCATTTCCTTGGATGGAATTAAGGCGAACATCAATGCAGGTAACTATGGTCACGTAGGTGATTTAGTTCTGCTGGATGTTGACGGTAAGAACTCTGCTCATGTTGGCGGTACTGGTGACATTGAGTTAGGTGCTAATGGTCATGATGCCAAGGTTGAGTTATCTGATGCAGCAGGGAAACAGACTGTTTCCTTAGATGCAGCCACGGCGAACATCTACGCAGGTAACGATGGTCATGTAGGTGATTTAATTCTGCTGGATTATGACGGTAAGAACTCTGCTCATGTTGGCGGTACTGGCGACATTGAGTTAGGTGCTAATGGTCATGATGCCAAGGTTGAGTTATCTGATGCAGCAGGGAAACAGACTGTTTCCTTAGATGCAGCCAAGGCGAACATCTACGCAGGTAATGGCGGTCATGTAGGTGATTTAATTCTGCTGGATGATAACGGTAAGAACTCTGCTCATGTTGGCGGTACTGGCGACATTGAGTTAGGTGCTAATGGTCATGATGCCAAGGTTGAGTT
>CAIVAU010000166.1 GCA_903903925.1 uncultured cyanobacterium | reverse complement strand
TTAACCGTATCTCTAAGTTAATCATAATAATTCCTATTTAGCTCTAATAAATTCTAGTCAACTCTCCCAATCATTAGTTCGTTTGTACTAAATATATCCGTTTCTTTGGGGTGTGACAGTTGTGGGTGCGGAATGTGGGTTTTACCGACCTGATAACTGGAGAGCGGAAAATTATCGATTTGCTGGCACTGGTAAAGTTTCGCGGACAACAAACTTGCTTGATTATTCATGTAGAAAATCAGTCTTATACTGAATCTGATTTTGCCCGAAGGATGTTTTTTTATTTTGCCAAGCTACATCAAGAATATTTGCTACCAATCTATCCGATAGTGGTGTTTTCATTTGATGAACCAAAACGATCCGAACCCAGGCAGTATCAAGTAGAGTTCTCGAATTTAAAGGTACTGGAATTTAACTTTACCGCAATTCAATTGAATCAGCTGAACTGGCGAGATTTTCTACAACAGCAAAACCCCGTAGCAGCAGCGTTAATGGCAAAAATGCAAATTGCGCCACAGGATCGTCCTAAGGTAAAGGCAGAGTGTTTGCGCCTACTAGCAACGCTACGATTAGATCCGGCACGGACACGGTTAATATCAGGGTTTGTGGATACATACCTACGGTTAAATGCGACAGAGGAACAGGTTTTTGGGCGTGAGCTTGATAGCATGGGTTTAATAGAGGAGGAACAAGTTATGGAAATTGTCACCAGTTGGATGGAAACTGGAATGCAACGGGGAACACAAAAGCTGGTGCTGCGGCTTTTAAATCGTCGGTTGGGAACACTTGAACCATCATTAGAGCAGCGTGTAAGTGAATTACCATTGGAACAATTGGAGGCTTTGGGCGAGGCTCTACTAGACTTCACAGAGATATCTGATTTAGTGAATTGGTTGAATCAACCTGAAGGTACATCGCTTGATCGTAATTAGCGATCGCCAGCTTTGCAGTTGTTGAATTTACCATTAGCTGCACCTAACGCTAGCAACAGCAAGATATGCTGGAGACGACTGTATGTCTCTTCGAGATGCGATCGCTATCGCGCTACTTGTATTGAGGGATGGGAGAGGAGTTTTTGTGCGTCGGCAACTAAGCGGAAGCCCCAAAGATTGTCCTTGAGAAACGCCACATTAGCAAACCTTTTATCCAAGCGTAAGGCGGCTTGTGCCATATTCAAGCCTTTTTGTTGCTCTCCTTGGGCGTACAAAGCCACTGCTAGAGCCATTTGCGGTTCTGCCTCATTGCTGTTAATCTTGACTGATTGCCGCCACTGCTCAATTGCCCCCTGTACATCTCCTTTTTCGTATTTGATATATCCAATGTTAACGCTTGCAGACCAGAATTTTTCATCCTTAGCAACCGCCTGGTTATAGTCTGATAGTGCGGCGGTATAGTCTTGGAGTTCGTGGTGGATAACACCCCGGTCAAAGTAGTACTGTGCATTGTTAGGTTGAAGTTTAATCGCTTGATTGTAATCCAAGAGCGCTAAGCGATAATCTTTCAACTGTTGGTGGGCTGCACCTCGTCTGAAGTAGGCATCAGCGTTGTTAGGTTTGAGTTTAATCACTTGATTGTAATCAGAGAGCGCCCCTTGATCATCTTGCAACTGTGCGCGGACGTTACCCCTGTACAAGTAGGCATCAGCATTGTTAGGTTCGAGTTTAATCGCTTGATTGTAATCAAAGATCGCTCCGTGATAATCTTTCAACTGTTCGCGGATAGCACCCCGGAATCTGTAGGCATCAGCGTTGTTAGGCTGGAGTTTAATCCTTTGATTACAATCCGCGATCGCGCCCTGATAATCTTTCAACTGTACGCGGACTATAACCCTGTTCAAGTAGGCATCAGCGTTGTTAGGCTGGAGTTTAATTAATTGAGTGTAATCAAAGATCGCGCCCTGATAATCTTGCAACTGTTGGCGAACCCTACCCCTGGTGAAGTAGGCAAAAGCATTGTTAGGCTGGAGTCTAATCGCTTGAGTGTAATCAAAGATCGCGCCCTGATAATCTTTCGACCGTTCGCGGGCTAGACCCCGCAATCCGTAGGCATTCTCATCAGGCTCAAGTTTAATAACGTTAGAGAAATCCGCAATTGCTCTTTGATAATCTTCTAACTCCATGCGGATAATACCCCGGATCTGATAAGCATTTGCGGAGTCTTGCTGGAGTTTAATTACTGTATCACAATCTGCAATTGCTCTTTGATAATCTTTCAAATAATAGCGGACAAAACACGTACCTAGGTAAGCAAGACCATAGTCAGGCTGACGTGTCAGCGCTTGATTGTAATCGAACAGCGCCCCCTGATAATCTTTTGACAGTTGGCGGATCGCACCCCGGAGAAGGTAGCTTGTAAATAGAGGCTTTGGCTTTATCTCAATTGCCTTATTTAAGGCCGCGATCGCTTCTGGGTAGCGTTTTAAACTGGCCAGGATCAAACCTTTCTCTTCATGGTAGTTAACAAAATCGTTATTGTACTTGATCGCCTCATCAATTGCTGCTAACGCCTCTGGGTATTTTTTTAAGTTTACAAGCACTTCACTTTTGATCTTCCAAGCTTCATAGTATTCGGGTTTAAACTTTGTGGCTTGATCCAAAGCAGTTACCGCTTCTAAATATTTTTTCTGGGAATTTAAGGCTAAGGCCAGTGCATAATAAGCACGTGCGAAGTCTCCCTCCAGCTTGATTGCTTGTTGCAAAGCTGCAATGGCTTCCGAATATCTTCCTAATCGCCATAGTTGATTGCCATAATTGAGCCAATCAAACTTGTTGGCATTTTGTTGCGGCTTTTCGACAGTAAACAATGGATGATTTTGGAGCAAATTAATTTCTACTTTTGTAAGTTTTTTTGGTGCAGTAGTCACGATTGTCAACAATTCTCGTTTCAATCCCGCTCTTTTGGCTAGACCCACAATAGTACTGCTTGATACTCCGTTACCCAAACCCAGATTAACTGTCTGACTAAAGTCATCTCTATCAACACCCTCGTTAATCCCAACCACTTGCCCATTTGAATCTAGCACTGGTCCTCCACTCATTCCGTGAAGGCTTAGATTGGTGTAACTTAGCTCATATTTTTTATCAGTTATAGAATTTAACTTGTCTTCTGCACGGGTAAATACTTTCTCTTTACTCCAAAGAGAACCTGCGGTAAACTTCCGCTTTCCATTAGCGTTTCCGGGAAACCCAGATAGAAATACCCAATTATAATTTGTGCCCAAGTTGAATAGGTTATATTTTGCAATCGTGGCGACTGAGTAAGTTTTGTTGCTAGTAAACTTTAATAGTGCTGCGTCCAATCCTTCCGGTTTGACAATGTTCTCTTGTTGCAAAGCATATCGCTGTCCATCTGGGGTAACAATTTCATGTTGATATGAATTTTCTACCACATGAGCGGCAGTGGCAACATAGTATGTTTGTCCTTGTTTAGCAATTATGACTCCAGAACCATTTTCATTTTTATTGTCTTTTCTAGATTTGAAGTCAATCCGCACGGTAATCTGTTGGGCAATGTTATTGACTTGATCAACTATATTATTAGTAGCAGGCGGCTGAGAAGCATGTTGCTGATTTTGTCCTTTTGTGAGGCTACCTACAATATTGGGAGCAAGTTGAGCTAAGGTTTGAATCGGAACGGCAAAACTAAATTGTTTGAGGTGCTGAAGTTTTTCAGTACTGGGACGAGCACCATTCTGATAAACATAAGCATCATTTAAAATAGCTTTGTTCAGTAAACCATTTACCCCAATTAACTGACCTTCTTGATTTAAGAGTGGTCCCCCACTCATTCCTTGTTGAACAGAGTTGGTGTAACCAATCTGATAACCCCCAACTAAAGGTTGAGAAGACAACAAGGATATTCTACCACTGCTGATGAGTAATTCTTGACTATCATAGGGGAACCCAGCGGCGAAAACTTCTTGATTTTCTGATAAATTTACAGTCGAGGCTAAAGGTACAATGCGATAGTTTTCTTGAGATTGAAATTGTAATAAGGCTAAATCATTACCTTTGAGAGAATCACCACGACTGATAACTGTGGCGGAATGAGTTTTGCCATCATTCGTTTGGATGCGATAGGCTCCTTTAGAGTTAACCACATGGGCATTGGTTAAAATGGTGTAAGTTTGTCCAACTTTGTTAATTAAAATCCCACTTCCGCCTTGATGAATACTTAAGACTTTAACGGTGATGGCTAGGGCTAATTGACGAATCTCTGCTCTTGTAGTGGTACTACTTACGAGTACTGGAGTAGGATGATGAGGTTGGTTAAATATTCCAGCATCGGCAGTTGGGAGGAACAAGAGACTACTGAAGCTGGCAATCGCTATTCGATTGAAGCGGTTCATTTTTGCTATGTGATACTATTTATTTGAAAATAATTGCTAATGGCTAGTTGCTGAGAACAATTAACAATTAACCATACAACTTATTATTCCTTCTCAACTGGGGCTGTTTGCAGAAACTTTCGGATGTCAATCTGGTAATAGACTTGACTTTTTCCCGAACTATGCTGTATTGGTTCAGTACTATGCCCTCTCAAGATGTCTTTTAGATCCGAGAGAATCTCTACAGGATCGTCTTGGGGTCGTAGAGTCAGAAGTGTGGTATTGCAAGCGCCATCTTTTTGACGGGCTGTGCAAATTACTCCTTGACCATTTGCTGTTCCATTAGTGATATAATTTATAGTCTGATTGTTGTAAGCTGTTTGGAATCGGGACGATACGTCTTCACACCGCTTTTGTGGGCTAATTGTCTGACTGTTAAACCACGAATATTTCCAACGTACAACTGCGATTTTCCCTCGTGGTGTCCAAGCATAAGTAGTGGGCAAGCGTTTATTAGCCCTTTGGTCGAAACCAGAAGCACAGATAAAGCGAACTTCGTCATCGGCTTTGGCTTGACTAACTACAGAAGTTATGCAGTTAGCAGTGAGAAGGCAGCCAGTTAACAGGAAAGTGATTGATTTAAGGTTCATAGTTTTTCTCATTTAAGCAGTAATCGGAACAGGATGTTTTAACGAACCGCAGAGGCGCAGAGAACCCAGAGAAGAGAAGGTGTTAGTTATATTGATGCTATTGGTGTTCTTGCCTTGAGAGTTTGTTGTTAGTTTTAAATTTAAATCTTGAGCTTGAGACATCTTATAATTTGAGGGAAACTTCTCCAACTTCACTTAAAAGGATATTTTGGTGAAGTTTTTTTCAACATTCTTCAACCCGTCACAATTTGAATTATAAATTTAACAGAGTGATTTTATTCTATGCATAACTTGCCATGCAATCAATTGCCGGACTAAGCTGTTCCACATTTAACTTGCATTAACTGGGCGGGCAAGATGCCTACCCCACGAGAGTTTAAGGGAGGAATAAGCCACCCTTTTTAAGGGGGTGGCGGGATCAACGCCTTAACTGAACCGTCTTGGGTTTTAACCGACTTAAGCGATTAGACAGGAACTTTAGTTCCTGGTGGGTTGAGTAATCATAAAATAGTCTTGATAAATTGAATAATGTTAAAGTTTACTTTGGCTCTAATATGTTGTCAAGCATTATTAGTAACATCTTCTGTATCCTGATACCCCGATACCCTACGCTCTTAAATCTGGTTCTTTAAAGATTAATTAAGTTTTAATAAAAAAAGCAACTATGAATCAAGAAACTTTTGACAAAATATATCAATCGGAATTGACTCCAAAACAAAAGAAAGTATTACCTCTATTTTTAGGTGGTCAAACAGATGAAAATATAGCTACAGAAATTGGTGCTACTCATCGTAGTACTGCTAGCCATCAACTAAGAAATATATCCAAAAAATTTGGCTTTCCTCCTGAAACTGAACCAGATTACCGTTGCAATTTAGTTGAGCTATTTGCCAAATATAAGCCCGAATTAGTCAGTATTAAAGCTTTAGAAAAATGCGGATGTATCGTTCACAACATCCGCTTTCCAGAAGGTCCAGAACCACTAAACTCCTCTTTTTATCAGGAGCGGAGTTCCATTGAATCTCGTTGTTATAGAGCCATTAAAGAACCAGGTGCGCTCATTCGCATTAAAGCCCCAAAGCAGATGGGTAAAACTTCGCTGCTAAAGAGAATTAGGGCGGAAGCTAAAAAGAGTAACTATAGCACAGTCTATTTGAATTTTAGCTTAATAGAAACAAATAAATTTGCCAATGAAAATGATTTCCTACGCAGTTTTTATGCCTATGTAATGAATCAACTACCTACCGCGCCTCTACTGACAGAATGGGATCAAGATACTCCGAGTATGGTTAACTGTACTAGGCTATTCCAAAGTTTGTTAAAACAATTAGATTGTGTTTTAGTTTTGGCTTTGGATGAAGTAGATAAATTGTTTGAATACCCAGAGATGTATAAAAACTTTTTCCCGATGTTACGTAACTGGAATGAGAACGCTAATGAGTCAGAAATATGGGAAAATTTGCGGTTGTTAGTGGCGCATTCTACTGAAGATTATGGACGGTTAGATATTAATCAATCTCCTTTTAATGTCGGCTTACCTATAAAATTAGATGAATTTACTGAAGATCAGGTGCAATGTTTAGCTATCCGTCATGGACTAGATAGTAAAAATATTGTTTCTATCATGTCTCTAGTAGGAGGGCATCCTTATCTAGTGCGGTTAGCACTTTATTATTTGGTACGTCATGATCTCACGATTGTGCAAATGCTAAAAGATGCTAGCACGGATTCAGGAATTTATACTGAGCATTTACGCCGACATTTGGAGACTTTCCAAGAAAACCAAGAACTAGGAACGGTATTTCAACAAATAGTTACTAGTAATGAACCAGTTAAATTAGAACGGAAAACTAGGCAAATTTATCAGTTAGATAGCATGGGACTCATTAAAATCACCAATAATTTGGTAATGCCACGCTGTCGTTTGTATCAGGAATATTTTGGCGATCGCTTGTAACTTAATAGAGATAGAGAAACCCGGTTGCTGAGAGATTGCGATCAGATCGTTTGTGGTTGGTAAGAGCGCTAAAGCGCAACTACGTACCTAAAAGAAGTAGTAGGCATAAAAGCAATGGAATTTGACAACTATTATAAAGTAGGTGGCAGTTTAAAAGCTAATCATCGCACCTATGTATCCCGAAAAGCTGATGAACAAATCTTTGAGTTTTTAAAAGCTGGAGAATATTGTTTCGTTTTTAATTCGCGACAGATGGGCAAATCTAGTTTGCGAGTCCAAACGATGAAGAAACTTAGAGCAGAAGGAATAAAATGTGCTTCTATTGATCTAACCCTCATCGGTAGTCATGTTAGTCAAGAAAAATGGTACAAAGGATTCGCTAATCAGTTATTATCCAGCTTTGAAATAGATGAAATTGGTTTTAATAGCTGGTGGAAAAATCATGATAATTGGACAGATTTGCAGCGATTTAACCTGCTAATTGAGTCGGTAATTCTCAAGAAAATAGCCGAAAATATCGTCATTTTTATTGATGAAATTGATACCCTCCTCAAAAGTGAGTTTAAGGATGACTTTTTTGCTTTTATTCGCGCTTGTTATAACCAACGAGCTGATCAGGCAAAATACGAGCGATTGACTTTTTGTTTACTAGGGGTTGCGACCCCAGGAGATTTGATTCAAGAAAGAGAGCGAACACCGTTTAATATTGGTAGTTCGATAGAGTTAACTGGGTTTAGCTTTGAAGAAGCAAAGGATGCATTAATTCCGGGATTAGAGAGAGTGGAGTACCCTGAAACTGTTTTAAAAGAGGTGTTAACTTGGACTGGTGGACAACCTTTCCTGACTCAGAAGTTGTGCAGCATTATTGTACACGCAGAAAGCACAAAACCCGATATTAATGAGTTAGTTCAAAGTTGTATTCTTCAGAATTGGGAATCTCAGGATGAACCAGAGCATTTACGAACGATTCGCGATCGCCTACTACGAAATGAACAACAAGCTGCCAGGCTACTTGGATTGTATCACAAAATTTTGATTTCTAACACTTCTCCGGGTAATTCTGTTGTTATAGATGGAAGTCATGAGCAAACAGAATTAAGACTATCGGGTTTAGTAGTCAAAAAAGATAATTATTTAAAAGTCTATAACCCGATTTATCAAGCAGTCTTTAGTCAAGATTGGCTGAAACAGGAACTAGATAAACTACGCCCTTATAGTGAAGCAATCAACAACTGGTTAAATTTTCAACGCGATTCATCTTGGCTATTGCGGGGAAAAGCTTTAGCTGATGCTCAAGTATGGGCAGATTCTAAAAGCTTAAGTGCTTTGGATTATGAGTTTTTACAACAAAGTCAAAAAATAGAAACAGCAGAGCAAATCAAGCTAAATCACAATTTAACACAAGCCAATCAAAAACTGGCACAAGCCAATGAGAAAGCTAAACTAACATTGGCACAGACTAATCAGAAGTCAAGGTATCTAGTTTGGGTAGGGGGAAGTGTTGCATCTATCCTGATCCTTCTGAGTGTTATTATTGGACAAAACCAATTAAAAAGAATCAATGAAGCTAAAAGACTGACAGAGGTTGGGGATAAGGCTACGCAACAGTTTCAATCTCAACAACTTGACGCTTTACTTTCAGCTATGCAGGCTGGTCAAGATTTGAAAGAGCTTGTTAAGGATAAGCACTCTCTAGCAGAATACCCAACAACCACTCCCATATCTGCCTTACTGAATATTCTTTTCAATATTCGTGAACACAATCAGTTCAGCAGTGGTCAAACAACACTCAACAGCCTCAGTTTTAGCCCGGATGGCAAAATTATAGTTTCTGGTAGTGAGGACGGTACTGTTAAACTCTGGCGTCAGAATGGGACTCTAATGAGAACTCTCTCTGGGCATAAAGATAAAGTGAATAGCGCTACATTCAGCCCTGATGGCAAAATCATTGCTTCTGGTAGCCAAGACGGAACTGTAAAACTTTGGAATCAAGACGGGACTCTCATTAATACTCTCTATGCCCATAAAGGTAGAGTGATCAGCGTTAGTTTCAGTTCTAATGGCACTCTTGCTTCTGGTAGCCAAGACGGAACTGTAAAACTTTGGAAGTTGGATGGTACTTTGATTACAATTCTACCTGCACATAGTCATTCAGTCTCAAGTATCAGTTTCAGCCCTGATGGCAAAATCATTGCTTTTGGTACCGAAGAGGGAACCGTTGAACTCCGGAAATGGGATGGAACTCTGATTAAAAACCTCTCCGGACATAAAGGTTGGGTAACAAGTGTTAGTTTCAGTCCTGAGGACAAAATTATTGCTTCTGGCAGTGATGATGGAACTGTTAAACTCTGGAAACCTGATGGTAATCTGATAAGGACTATCCAGGGGCATACAGCTAGGATAAACACTGTCAGTTTCAGCCACGATGGAGAGATGATTGCCTCTAGCAGCGCCGACAAAACTGTCAAACTCTGGAAACCTAATGGGACATTAATCACAACCCTCACTGGGTATAGTGATTCAATAACAAGCGCTACATTTAGCTCTGATGGTAACACGATTGCTTCTAGTAGTGATGACGGAACTATCAAACTCTGGAAGCTGAATATGGTGATGACCACATTAACTGGGCATAAAGGTGCAGTGACAAATGCTACATTTAGCCCTGATGGCAACACAATTGCTTCTGGTAGTAAAGATGGAACTATTAAACTTTGGAAACGCGATGGGACTCTGATTAGTACCCTCACTGGGCATAACAATTTGGTGACATCTGTCAGTTTCAGCCCCGATGGTAACACAATTGTTTCTGGTGGTAATGACGGAAATGACGGAACTGTTAAACTCTGGAAACGTGATGGGACTTTGATTACCACCCTAAAAGCAAATACACTTTTGGTAACAAGTGTCAGTTTCAGTCCCGATGGCAAAATGATTGCTTCTGGTGGTGATGACGGAACTATCAAACTTTGGCAGCGGGATGGAACTCTGATTGCTACTTTCGGAAACCATAAAAATTGGGTGACAAGTGTCAGTTTCAGTCCTGATAGCAACATGATTGCTTCTGGTGGTGATGATGCAACTATCAGACTTTGGAAGTTGGATGGGACTCTACTCGCGACCCTCACTGGGCATAGAAAGAACATTAAGGGCACTACATTCAGCCCCGATGGCAAAATGATTGCTTCTAGTAGTGATGACGGAACTATCAAACTTTGGAAACCTGATGGAACTCTCATTAGGACTCTCATTGGACATAGCGGTGCAGTGACAAGCGCTACATTTAGTCCTGATGGAAAAATGATCGCTTCTACCAGTGAAGACAAAACGATTAAACTTTGGAAACCCGATGGGACTCCTATTATGAGTCTCACTGCACAAAGCGATGCAGTAACAAGCACTACATTTAGCCCCGATGGTATCCTTGCCTCTGCAAGTTCGGATGGGAAGGTAATTTTGTGGAGTTTAAATCTAGATGATTTACTAGGGCGGGGATGTCAATGGCTTCAAGATTATTTTGTCACTCATCCTGATGAACTCAAGAACTTAAGGGTATGCGATCACCGTCAGTAAATAGGGAATTTGCAGTTGACAGTTAACAGCCACCACTGATATCATCTCCGGATAATCACTTATAAAATAATTAGTTCGTAGTTGCGCTTCAGCGCTAAAGCGCAACTACAAACTTATGATAAGTGTTCAACCGGACTTGATGTAAAGTAGGATTGCTCTAACTGCTATTTTGCTACGGCTCGTAAGCTGTAACTTCCTAATTCTCCTGCTTCAAAACTGTTAGCTAACACATAGTAAATACCATTTTCTGGCAGGTTCACAGTCAGTCTAGAATTAAAATTAGTTGGAGAAATATCGTCGTTTTCTGCCACTAGCTTCTCTTTCCCAGGAAGAAGCAAGTATAAGTGAGAGTCTATCTGTGAACTCGTCATCTCAATAGTGACTTGCTGACCAGCTTTTCCTTCAAAGGTATAAAGGTGAAAATAGCTGTTATTTGGTAAAACCCGGTCGCCCTTTTTGAGGGTTGCTTGTACGACTTGACTATTCAGGGGTAAGTCCCGAACTTGCATATTACTAGGTTGTTGGCGCTGAGTCACTAAGGAAGATTTATCCTGTTCGACAGATACTAAAAAAGGCTTGACTAAGTCTGCTGAAATTGCCAAAGCAATACCTATAAATCTTTTAGTTTCGGTATCATTAATAATGGCGCTATTGACACCAATCACTTCACCACTAGAGTTAAGCAGTGGTCCTCCAGAATTTCCGGGATTAATAGCAGCATTGTGTTGGATTAAGCCAGATTTTGTGTCAATGCGGCTGACAACACCATTGGTGAAGGTATTCTGTAATTCAACACTTAGGGGTGTGCCAATAGCATAAACTGATTGACCGACTCGCACTGAACCAGATGCAGCTAAGTGAAGAGTAGGCAAATTTTTCTGATTGCGAATCTTGAGTGCTGCCAAATCTAAGCCTTTAGCTGCAAAACCAACCACATCAGCCAGGACTTGTCTTCCATCTGCAAGAACTACTGTAACAGTGGAAGGAGCATCTTGGACAACGTGAGCATTAGTCACAACTAGACCATCTGGACTTACAATAAAGCCACTACCATGCCCTGTAATAGTGGCGATCGCAACGACAGCACGACTAGCTTGCTCATACACCCGAATTCGGGTTTGTTCTTCAGCATTTTCTGCTAAGATAATTCCTGATTGTTTTCCCTTAGTCTTCTGACTAAGCAACAAGTTCTTAGATTCTTTAGCGTTAAGAGCGATCGCTCTTAATTGGCAACTAAAAAGCGCCTCAACACCAGCCACACCAATCACACTTGCTAAAATTACAGATGTTCCTATTTGTAACAGGTTACTTTTCATATCAAAACATTCCTGAATAAAATATTTCAATGGCTCACACATATCAGGATCTTAAATGCTGATTTCTAGACGCAGTCAAAATTGGAGAAAAACTTCAACAATGTCTGCAATAAAGCTATATTGTTGAAGTTTTTCTCACCATTTGACAAACCAAAAAGCTTCATTTATCGAACTGCCAAGACAAGGAAAACGCGCTGGTGAAGTAGTCTGCAGAATAATAAGACAGTCCCTAGCTGAATTGGAGGCAATCAAGCAGGAACTTATTACCCTGAAGCAACTTCCAGAACGTCAGCAGTACGAAACACGCAAGAGCGAGTTTGATCTGCGCCTGCAAATTTTGAGCGATCGCCATCAAAATTGCAAACATCAACGTCATGAAAAACATCAAATTTTCGGTGAAACGCTCTAAACTCCAGTATCAAGAATGCGTTGATTAATGCCTACTTCATTAAGTATATATCGAGTTCTAAATACTGAGAAAACAAGCCGTCAATACTGGCTAACTTCGCTTTATAAACTAGTGCTGTAGCAATAATCAAGCGATCGAAAGGATCTTTGTGGACGGGAGATAAGGTGACTGCTTGGTAAGCGATTTCAGCAGTCAGCGGAAACAATGTAATGCCTGTTGGTTCCAAGGCCTCGTAAAACCAGCGATCAGCAGTGCAAGGCAGTTCCAGTCGTCCCCTTTGTTGCGCGAGAGCAACCTCATAGCAAGATACTGGCGAGATACCGACTAGCTCAGCAGTTTCGATCGCTTCTCGCCAGTGGGGTGGAAATAGATCGAACTCTTGGTTGATAAACCAAATCCAGATGTGGGTATCGAGAACAATTACTTGAGACATTCCCAATCCTGTTCTTCAATGACAGATCTCACCAGATCACCCTTGGTTCTACCTTTACCTGCGATGGAAGCAGGGGGAGTCCGACGCTTTGTTGGTGGCGTGGTATCTGAAAGAATCGTCACAATCACACGGGCAGATGATACTTTCGGCTCATCAGTTAGCCATTTAATCTGACCGTTTTCAAAAATAGCTTCATAACTTTTAAGCATTGGTAATACAACTGTTACTAGATAAAGCGATCGCTATGGTCTCAACTACCAAAGCTATTATTATATAATGATTCTACACCCACTTTCAGATTTCATAGACTGCAATTGTGTGGTAAACGACTCATCTCCAAGCTATTGGTATGAAGGACGTTGTCCTCAAAGTGGCAAGTTACTAAGACTGCCCCGTACCCCTTTGGCAGAAGCGATCGCCTACGGTTTAATGCGGTACCTTGCCACCAATGACGGTTATAACCTTGAGGGCAAGATGTATGGAATCTTGCTAGTTGAACTGCCTACTGGTGAACAACAGATACTCAAAGCTTTCTCCGGGCTGCTTAACGGTCGCAGCATAGTTGAGGGTTGGGTGCCGCCAATTCCAGGACGAGACCAAGTGGCATTGGAAGAATCTCGCACATTAGCTGAATTGGAGGCAATCAAGCAGGAACTGATTACCCTGAAGCAACTTCCAGAACGTCAGGAGTACGAAACACGCAAGAGGGAGTTTGATCTGCGCCTGCAAATTTTGAGCGATCGCCATCAAGATTGCAAACATCAACGTCATGAAAAACGTCAAATTCTCAGTGAAACGCTGACGGGAGTTGCACTCACTGTTGCGCTGGAACAACTTGATGAAGAAAGTCGTCGCGATGGAAGTGAGCGACGGCAAATCAAACGCCAACGAGATGAAGCATTGCAACCGCTGAGACAGTTGATTGAAACAGCAGATACGCAGATTAGCGAACTGAAAGGGAGGCGTAAAGAACTATCCCGCCAACTCCAAACTCAGATGCACGCTGCTTACTCCCTGACGAATTTTTCCGGCAAATCGCTACCGTTGCAGCAATTAATACCGGGAGGATTGCCCACTGGTACCGGGGATTGTTGTGCCCCAAAACTCCTCCACTACGCAGCAACACATGGTCTAAAACCATTGGCAATGGCAGAGTTTTGGTGGGGTCCGTCGTCCACAAATCAGGACAAACTCCAGGGAGAATTCTATGGGGCTTGTGAGTCTCGCTGTCAGCCATTGATGGGGTTTTTGCTATCAGGATTGCCGAAGGAAGATGCAACAACAAAGCATGACACGTACCAACAGGAAAAAACGCTACCCATTCTCTATGAAGATGAATGGTTGATTGTTGTGGATAAACCCCCAGGACTCCTATCGGTTCCGGGTCGTTACCGCGATCGCCAAGACAGTGTCCTTAGTCGTTTGCGTCATCTGTTACCCAATAGCATGGGGCTGACTGCCGTGCATCGCTTGGATCAGGAAACATCTGGTATTCTTCTACTAGCTCGCTCACTACAAACCTATCGCCAACTGAGTCAGCAGTTTCAACAACGGCAGGTTCGTAAGGTTTATGAAGCGGTGATTTCCGGTTTGGTAACATCTGACCGAGGTGTGATTGAACTGCCTCTATGGGGAGATCCTCAAAATCGCCCCTATCAGCAAGTTGATTGGCAGTACGGAAAACCTAGCTTGACTCGTTTCCAGGTGATGGCAACAGAGGGAAACTACACTCGCGTAGAGTTTCTGCCCCTCACAGGGCGCACTCATCAGTTGAGAGTTCACGCTGCTGATTCCAGAGGACTTGGTATACCCATATTGGGCGATCGCCTCTATGGATGTCGTGCCGTTACTAGTCGGTTATACTTACATGCTAGAGAACTTTGCTTTGAGCATCCACACTTAGGAAAAACCCTTCATATACAGGCAAAAATGCCATTTTGAGAAGAATTCAGGAGTCAGGAGTCAGGAGTCAGGAGTCAGAACGAAAAATTTCGTATCAATGACTTCTTTTGGTTAGTTGTCATTTTGTTCTATAGTAAGCAGTGATCAACAATTACATTCAATAAATTTACGTAAAAATGGGCTGAATCGCGCTCTTTTATAACTCTGGAAAGAGAATAATTAGGCGATATAAATCAGCCTACCATACTCTGCGGGAAGCCCTTCTCCTGACAGAGACGCTGTGCATAGCTTGCTTAGCGGTGAGAGTCTTCGACTTCAACATAAGTTTTATCAACTCATTATGACTCAGGGAAAACAGAATGGATTTTAACGGAATAGTACAAACAACACTCGCTTTGGTAACAGCATTTGGGTTCAAGCTGATTGGTGGGATCATTCTCTGGGTCGTTGGTCAATGGCTCATCAACCTTTCCGTGCGCCTAATTAGGCGGAGTTTTAAGGGCAAAACTATTGACTCAACCATCCTAAACTATCTCATTTCCATTGTCTCAGTCACACTGAAAGTCATCTTGGTTGTCGCCATTCTGGGCTTCTTTGGAATCGAGACAACTTCTTTTGCTGCCTTGTTAGCTGCCCTCGGAATCGCCATTGGGGCTGCCTGGAGTGGATTACTGGCAAACTTCGCTGCGGGTGCGTTCCTCGTCGTTTTTCGACCTTTCAAGGTGGGTGATTTCATCTCGGCTGCGGGTGTAACTGGTACAGTTGAGGAAATAGGACTGTTTGTGACGACAATTAACAAACCAGATAACGTGCTGACGATAGTCGGCAACAACAAAATTTTCTCAGACAACATTCAAAACTTTTCAGCTAACCCCTACCGTCGGGTTGACCTGTTAGCTCAACTCCACGATAGCGTTGATCACAGATCAGCTATCCATCTTCTCAAACAGAGACTCAGCGACATCCCCAACGTACTGCGTGATCCAGCACCGGATGTTGAAATTTTGGAGTTTAATCTCGCCGGACCAGTACTAGCCGTGCGACCATATTGCAACAACGACCACTACTGGCAGGTATACTTCGATACTAATCGAGTTATTCGCGAATCTTTTGGTGATGCTGGCTATCCTGCGCCGGAGCAGCATTACAGCATCCGCCAGTAATCCTCAACCGAGTGTTTTCAACATTTCACGCCTGACAACCCAGCACCAAGCATAAAAGCTATGGTGTGGGTTGAGGGCGCGAAATAGCTAAGCCCATTGCACAGGATCTAGTTGATAGTAGCGTTGTAGTAGCTCATAAAGTGCTGGATGGTGATTCAGCAATTGGTGCGGTTTCTCAAAGAATGTCTCAGTCGCTACAGCGAAAAATTCTGCAGGATTAGTTGCACCATAGCTATCCATTACGGTTTTGATACCTTGCTGAACATGATGACATAGTTGTTGATATTCTTTTGTCATCACCTGAGACCAGTTGTGATAGTCTGACTTTCGTGGCAAAATAGGAACACCCTCTGCTTTACCATCTTCTTGATCCAACTGGTGGGCAAATTCATGAAGAACAACGTTATGTCCATCCCGCCAATTGCGAGTGTCCTGTTGCACCTGTTCCCAAGACACTACCACTTGGTCATTAACCCATGATTCCCCTAGTCTTGCTACGCGTCTTTCCTCGACAACATAATTCCCAGTGGCAATAGTTTCATGGACAAAATAAGTACTGGGATAAATTAGAATTGAACGAAGTTTAGGGAAGTATTCTCCTCTCTCATTCAGCAGCAGCAAACAGGCGACAGCCGCAATAGTCAGCTTCATCTCCTCCGTCACCTGCAATCCTTGACAACCAATGAATTGTTTTTCTGCTAAGAAGACTTGAACATGTCCCTGAAGCCGTCTTCGTTCAATGGGAGACAGACGGGGGTAAATGGAAAGATTATTCTCGATAGTGGAGTCCCAAAGTAAGGGAAAAGGACGTTGTTTAAGACGGTTTCTTCGCCGTTTCGTTAGAACGGGACTGATTAAAATCCCAGTGACAATTAGTCCTATAATGAGAAAAATAATAATTGTTTCAACCATTGCTTTTTAGGCTCTTCCGCTACTTTTATGGTAAAGCCACTGACACTATTATTAAATAATGCACGTGGAAATCATGAAAGCCTTTGCCCGTAAGCCTTTAAAGCTGTCAAGCAACAAGTCTTAGTATTAGGTTCCATAAAAGAGCCGATAGAGCCAATCTTCTGAGTATTTTTATTTACTCGTGTCAGATAGCTATTGTATATTACTTTGTGCTACATTGTGAAGTGCGGAATGTGGGTTATTACTTATCGCTCTTAGTGCAAAAACTGCAAAAGTATAGGAATCACCACTCTTTTTCAACTCTGAAACTTCCATACAGTATCAAAATTTCAAAAATATCTGTATAAATAACAGCAGGTTTTCGGTGATTACCTTCACCTAGCTGAAGATCTATTAAATCAGCTTCTGACTCTTGTACATCCTCAGGAGAACGTACCTCCCACCTAATCTCGCGACAGTCTTGAAAAACAAACTTATAGGGGCTACGTTTTATAGGGTTGTACACACATTCGAGTAGAAACTCATTCCCCCACAAAGATACTTGTACGCTTGTAACTAAGGATGTGAAATTACCAAGACCGAGTGGCTTTAAATCTTCCAACATATTAATGTACGAATTCTCCAGTATCATGAGTATCAGGTATTCGATTGCCAGAGGAATCCTGTGTTTGCAGTAATGAGCCATCCTTGCCGAGGCGTAAACCTCTGTTTATCCTGCTTCCATCTGAAAAAACTAAAAAAGATTTTAGAGGTAAAAAAATTGTCTCCAACGTCAAAGGCAGAAATTAAAAATATCGATCATTTAGGGATAGTTGCTAGGCTGATTGATGAAATCGGAATTGTTGAAACAATAAACTCAAATTTTTGTGTCGAGATATCAGCTTTATTTGCCAGATACGGAGGTTTTAAAGCAGGAGTTAAGGCGGCTTTTGGAGGTCAATGATGGGTGAGGTTAAATTTTTAGTTTTGGGAATTGCCGTAGATATAGCAAATTCAGTAAATGTTCTTTTACTTGGATGATATCAGAGTTAAGAAACGAGATTGTTATGTCAACTCGTTGTAGGCTGTGGATCATAGAGTCTACAGTTGCCCTAGTCCGTGGACGCCGCATAATTCCCGCGTCATTACTCACTCCCACTGAATCTGGTACTCCAGATCAGTGGGGAACTCCTGACGATTTAGTTGAAGTCAGCATTGACATGGGAATTGTAATGTAAAACTGTGTCCCTTGACCCAACTCGGAAATACACTTTAATTGTCCTTTATGATTCTCTACAATAATTTGATAGCTAATCGATAAACCTAGTCCAGTTCCTTTACCTACAGTTTTTGTTGTAAAGAATGGGTCGAAAATACGCTCTTGCACTTCTTTTGTCATTCCTGGCCCATTATCAACAATGCGAATTATCACATTATCATTGTTATTTTCTGTAAAGATCTCAACTTTCGGATTTGTTTGAACGTTGTATTCTTCCAAAGCATCGAAAGCATTGATCAGGATGTTCATAAATACCTGATTAAGTTGGGCTGGATAACATTCACAATCGGGTAAGTCACTGTAGTTTTTGACAATTCTAATGCAGCGATTAGGATGAGTTTTTATCTTCAATCTATGTCCTAAGATAAGCAGTGTACTGTCAATTCCCTCATGAATATTAACAGCTTTAGATTGCGCTTCATCTAATCGGGCGAAATTCCGCAGAGATCGCACAATTTGACTGATACGCTCTGCACCAATTTCCATTGAAGAGATTATTTTATGTAAGTCTTCATTAATAAATTCTAAATGACTTGTATCTAAATGCTCATGAACTTTTGAATTCAATTCAGGGCTATATATTCGATATATATTTAAAACGCTCAGCAACTCTTTAATATATTCCTTCACATAATTAAGGTTACCGTAAATGAAGCTGACAGGATTGTTGATTTCATGGGCAATTCCCGCTACTAGTTGCCCCAAGCTCACCATTTTTTCTGTTTGTATCAGTTGCGTTTGGGACTGTTTTAGTTGCTTTAAAGCTTGAGTTAGTTTCTCTGCTTGTTCTTGAGTTTGCTGGAGTAGTTCTGCTTGTTTAATTGCAATTCCCAGATGATTACTAATCTGAAGCAACACATTAATCTCATCTAATTGCCAATGACGTGGAGTCGTATTTTGATACACTGCTAATAAACCCCACAGATTTTGCTCTTTGTAAACAGCAATAATCGTGTAGGCACGAGCTTGATAGCTTTCTAATATATGGATATAACAATCGCTAAATCCAGCGTTATAAATATCATTGCAAACGCGAAATACTTTTCCGTGGGCAAATAACTCACCCTCAGTATCTTTTAAGTAAGTATCGGTTGCTAAATTCTTAACACTACAGTTACTAATATTTTCCTTTAATTCTAGACATTCCTGCTGCCTGGACATTAACGAAGTCCAACCCGATGTGAAAGATTCTGCCACAAATTCACCGCTCCAATCAGGATTAAAGCGATAAAGAACAGACCTATCGGCATTGAGTAATTCCCGCACTTCCTGAATAGTGGTTTGAAAAATAGTATCAAGATCTAGGGTGCGACGAATTTTCTCAATGCTAACAGCTAAGGCTTTCTGCTGTTGAGATGACTTTTCTAATTGCAATTTTTGATCACAGATTTGTTTTAAATATTCTGCTTGCTGCAAGGCAATTCCCATATGGGCTGCAATTTGAGTCAAAAAAGAAATTTCATCTGATTGCCAGCATCTTTTCGGTTCACTTTGATACGCAGCTAAAAAACCCCACAACTTTTTTTGTTCGTAAATAGCAATAATCACATAGGATCGAGCATCATATTTGTCTAGTAAGCGAATATAGCTATCGCTAAATCCAGCATTATAAATATCAGAGCAAATGTGGTAGACCTTTGTTTGGGTAAATCCTTCTCCTGGGGTTTCTTGGAGATAAGTCTCCTTCGTTTCTACATTTCGTAAATCTTTTAGGCTATATTCACTGATATTTAAGCAAAGTTCCGGTTCTTTGTTCTGCCTCTCTATTAAAGAACTAAGACCTTCTACCAAGGCTTCTGCAACAAATTTTCCACTCCAGTCTGGGTTAAAGCGATAGATGGCGACTCGTGAAACATCGAGTAGATGCCGAACTTCCTGTGTGGTTGTCTGGAAAATTATGTCTATATCGAGCGCTAGCCTAATTTTATCGATAGTGGCGAGCAGGCAGGAATTAAATAAAATTGTTTTCTCTTCTAATTGAGCAACATGTTCTTGGTCTGATAGTATTTGTATTTCTCCGCCCGTAAAATTTTGGTTCATAAAAATTTATTTGGTATTTTTTGACGTTTTTAAGTATTTTCAGTAAAAACACGTGTTTTAGATAGTCAGAGTTAACTGAGTTAGAAAATACTTAATAACTCATGGATGTTTTTTATATGAATTTGTGGAATTCCTTAACTATAGCCATCAGATATAGGTTGTTGCAACCCAGTTTATACCAAGATTTAATTTAGATAAACTCAATGTAAAAAAAACACAGAATAAGTAAATTACTGGAGTTTAGACTAAGCAGCAAGAAACGACCCAGCAGTGCTGAGTTTACAAAACATAACGCTTTAAGCACAAAAGTCTTTGATCCTAAGCCGATTTCTGTTGCTCTTTACGTGGCTTTTGCGAATTCTACGTTGTTCTGCAAGGCGATCGCCGCCAACCTATTCAAAATAAGTACACAACTAGCGGTAAAATGATTTTCCATTCAGCATCTGCTACCCCATTGACCCCATGCACTCCGACTACTTAGAACGAATCCTGACTGCCCGTGTATATGATGTTGCACACGAAACACCCTTAGAGTATGCTCCAAACCTGTCTGCACGACTGAATAATCAACTCCTGCTGAAAATGAACGAAACGCTTACTGGGATTTGCGGGGGAGTCATGAACTCTAGGGGGAGAAGCAAGCCCACGGCTCAGGGGCTTCCGGAAAGAGGAGGTTCGGTGATTTACTCCCTCAACGGCGTCTATTGTACAATCTTACAAAAAACGCTACACTTGTACAATAAACAGTACAGGTTCGTTCCAAATGAAAATTATTTCTTTTAGCGAAGCAAGAAATGGTCTAAAAAAGGTTTTAGATCAGGTGACGGAAGATGCTGACTATACAATTATTACCAGACGGGATGCTGATGATGCGGTGGTGATGTCCCTGGAGTTTTTTAATAGTCTGATGGAGACAGTGCATTTATTGAAGTCTCCGGCAAATGCAGCCCATTTAGAACGTTCTATTGCTCAATTTAAACAAGGGAAAGTGGTGGAACGATCTCTGCTAAATGACTAGAATGTTGGCATGGACTGATGAGGCTTGGGTTAGTTATATTTACTGGCAAGGGCAAGATAAAAAAACTCTCAAAAGAATCAATGAACTGATTGAGGAGACGATGCAGATGCCTTTTGAAGGTATTGGTAAACCAGAGCCTCTAAAGGAAAATTTAGCAGGATTTTGGTCGCGACGAATTGATGATACAAATCGTTTGGTTTATGCTGTTGATGATATTTATTTAACTATTATTTCTTGCCGATATCATTATTGATTTTGTAACAAATCGAAGGAAAGATGAGACGATGACTGCAAGAGAACAACTGATTCAGGAAATTGCTCAATCTCCAGATTTTTTAGTCGAGGAGGTTTTAGATTTTCTACTGTTTGCAAAAGCCCGCAGAAATGAGTATGCACTTTCAGAAACCCAGAAAGAACTTCGTCCATTTGGTCTTTGTGCGGGAGAGTTTACAGTTCCCCCCGACTTTAATGATCCATTGCCTGAAGATATTCTTTGCGACTTTGAGGGGAATTTCTAACGATGATGAAACTGTTGTTAGATACTCACATATTTCTTTGGTTCGTTAGTGGTAGCAATCAGCTATCAGCAATCTTTCGAGATAGTATTCAAAATCCTAACAATACTGTTTATTTGAGTGTTGTCTCATTGTGGAAGTGCATAATCAAATATCAACTGGGAAAACTTCCGCTACCAGAATCTCCTGAAATCTATCTACCTAAGCAACGCGAACAACACCGAATTGATAGCCTTACGGTTGATGAAGCAGGTGTTGCTCAGTTAATCAACTTACCATCTCTACACCGTGACCCATTTGACCGTTTACTCATCTGTCAATCTTTACAGCACAACTTGACCATCTTGACCGATGATGAAATAGTTATGGCTTATAAAATGGCTCATTTTTTCAAGAAAGAAACTATGTGATCGAGGATGTGTCCGCACAATGGGGACGCAAGTAGCGTAAAATTATCCTCCCTCCGACATTTACTAGCCTGTTTACGCCATGCATTCCGACTAATTGGTGAGAGTTGCTACTCCAAGTTAGCAAAGCGACCAGGCAATACTCCCAATTATTACAGTGACAATCAAGATTGTCTACAAAATAAGTACACAACTAGCGGTAAAATGATTTTCCATTCAGCATCTGCTACCCCATTGACCCCATGCACTCCGACTACTTAGAACGAATCCTGACTGCCCGTGTATATGATGTTGCACAAGAAACACCCCTAGAGTATGCTCCAAACCTGTCTGCACGACTGAATAATCAACTTCTGCTGAAGCGGGAGGATATGCAGTCGGTCTTTTCCTTCAAGCTACGGGGTGCATACAACAAAATGGTGAAACTGCCGCCGGATATACTGGCACAGGGTGTGATCGCCGCCTCGGCTGGGAACCATGCTCAAGGGGTTGCCCTTGCAGCCCGTCGGTTGGGAACGCAAGCGATTATCGTTATGCCGGTGACTACGCCCCAAGTCAAGGTGGATGCGGTTAAAGCCCGTGGGGGAGAAGTCATGTTGTATGGAGATACTTACGACGATGCTTATGCCTATGCTCGTCAACTGGAAGCGGAAAAAGGCTTGAGTTTTATTCACCCTTTTGACGATCCGGATGTGATTGCTGGACAGGGAACTATCGGGATGGAAATTCTGCGGCAATACCAGCAACCCATCCACGCTATTTTTGTTGCAATTGGGGGTGGCGGATTGATCTCTGGGATTGCAGCATATGTGAAACGGTTGCGTCCTGAAATCAAGATCATTGGCGTTGAGCCGGTGGATGCCGATGCGATGAATCAGTCGCTGAAAGCCAGATATCGGGTGCGATTATCCCACGTGGGTTTATTTGCCGACGGGGTAGCGGTGCGGGAAGTGGGTAAAGAGACCTTCCGTCTGTGTCAGGAGTACGTAGATGAAATCATTCTGGTCGATACAGATGATACCTGTGCCGCGATTAAAGATGTGTTTGAGGATACGCGATCAATTCTGGAACCTGCGGGTGCTTTGGCGATCGCCGCTGCCAAAGCCTACGTAGAACGGGAGCAAATCCAGGGACAAACATTAATTGCCATTGCCTGCGGTGCCAACATGAACTTTGATCGCCTGCGCTTTGTGGCAGAACGAGCTGAGTTGGGTGAACGCCGCGAAGCCATTTTTGCCGTCACGATCCCCGAAAAGCAAGGGAGTCTGCGTAAGTTTTGTGAATGTATTGGCAAACGCAACCTGACGGAGTTTAACTATCGCATTGCCGATCAAAAAGAAGCCCATATTTTTGTGGGTGTGCAAATCCAAAACCGTGCTGACGCGTCAAAAATGCTTGAAACCTTTGAAGGGTGTGGTTTCAAAACCATTGACTTAACGGATGACGAACTGACAAAATTACATCTGAGGCACATGGTTGGTGGGCGCTCTCCTCTTGCCCACAATGAATTGCTCTACCGGTTTGAATTCCCCGAACGTCCAGGCGCATTGATGAAGTTCGTCGATTCTATGAGTCCTGACTGGAATATCAGCCTCTTTCATTACCGCAACAATGGGGCAGACTACGGGCGAATTGTCGTGGGGATGCAAGTGCCCCCCCACGAAATGGAGGAGTGGCAGGCATTTCTTAATACGCTCAGGCTCAGCTATTGGGATGAAAGCCAAAATCCGGCATACAAGCTTTTTTTGGGATAGCCATCTAACGGGAACGTCTCCTATACCGTTTCGACTTGGCAACTTCTTTAGCTTTACGCTTGTGTTTCTCCAGAGGAGTTTCAAAGTGACGATGCTTCTTTATGTCCGGAAATATCCCTGCCTTAGACACTTCTCGTTTAAATCGACGCAAGGCTGACTCAATTCCTTCATTTTCGCCCATAATTATTTGGGTCATTCTCTCTCCTATCTAATTAACTTAATTGGTGGCCGGGTGGCTGAATATAAACAATCCAGTCAATTATAGTTAAAAATGGGCAGAGTCTAGATCTGCCCAAAATACCCGAGAGTCATTTTTTTTCTTTGGGATGAAAAGATTTACAGGAAGAACCCAGATTTCTTGATGACTCCACCCGGATAGAATCCGGAGGTTCTCAGCATGAATTTGATAGTAGAAATACTGACGCAATCGAATCGAATTAATATAATACTAGCAATAATACTGAAGAAAAAACTTCTTCTGATACTCTAAAATCTCAGGAATACCAAATTTCATGTGCATCTTCCCAAGTTATCAGTTGATAGTCACGTGACGCTTAGAACGTCACGTTTTTTATTTGCTAAGTTTTAGGTGACCCGCCATGAGAAGGGTGTAGGGAACTCCAATGAGGGAAACAACCATAACTTTAATTAAACTTTACGATAATAGCAGAAACACTGAAAAAATTCAACACCCTTCAAAAAAATCAGCAAGATCACGAAGGTGATCAGATTACTTTAAACTTTAGAATACTGGGCATACAGGTCTTCTGTGTCAGATTCATGGTTATGTTAATCAACGTGGCGTCAAAAGCGTCACGTTTTTTCTTTGTAAAAGGTTGCTTAAAAAACTGAGTTCGACTTAGAAAAGAGTCTAAAAAGTAGATGCGATGGCTTTTTGCTTCGCAGCATATCCATCGTTGGCAAAGTCAGAAAAATAGCCATCTATCCCCAACCGGATAAACTGTTCATACTCACGAAGCGGTTGACCTTGGTAGTCAGGTGACAGAAAATATGTATCACTGCGGAAGGTGTACGGATGGAGTAGCAAACCTGCGTTGTGGGCATCACTAAGTAGGGAAGTTGGCGTACGTAGGAATCTGTCGGCATCGCTGATTTGCCCATCCCCATTAATATCAATTGGTTGACCGTTATCATCCAATTTTGCAGAGGCGGGTACAATCAGTCGCTTGTCAGGACCAATTCCTATGGCATAAGTATGAACTTGTGTTAATCCATCCGAAGTGATCAGATCTGCGTAGGTTTGAGGAACTTTATGATAAACAAAGTCATAGGGCGCACCAGTGCTATCAATTAACTGAATCAGAGGAATATTGACCCCAGCATTTGGCATAATCTTCTCTTTTAAGTTCTTGAGATTAGAGACCTCAAAGGATTGGATGAAAATGCGATCGCGATCGGTATATTTATTAGCAACTAGGTGCTCAATTAAGAGTTGTGATATGTTGACGTGGATAGGAGTCCCATCCAGATAATTACCCGCTTCAGCAAAGTACGTGGGGTGCTTGGTTTCAGGATAGATCCCAATTTTCCGACCAGTTTCCGCTTCGCACTTTCTGGCAAGATTGATCACTTCATCTAAAGTAGGGATTTGGAACAGACCATTGTACCGAGTATTATGAGGACGAATAGCAGGAAGGCGTTCGATCGCCCGCAGTTTCTTAATCTCAACCAAAGTGAAATCTTCTGCAAACCAGCCTGTAACACTATTCCCATCAAGAACTTTGGTCGTTAGGCGCAAAGCAAATTCTGGGAAATCAGCAACGTTTGTTGTCGCTTCTTGGATAACAGGCTTACCGGTTACATCGTAAGTAATATTGCCATTGCTATCCGTCTTAACAGTTGCCAACAGAGGTTCGTGGCGAACAATCAGGACTCCATCCTTGGTCACTACCAAGTCCGGTTCGATGTAGTCTGCACCGAATTGAATACCTAGGTTATAAGAACCAATTAGGTCACCCCCAAAGTCTCCCACCGTATGTTCTGGACGATACCCAGTCCCACCTCCTCGGTGACCGATCACGATGGGAGGTTGTCCGTTGAGAGTATTTAGCTTCTTGCTAACAGCAGGAACAGAATTCATCATGGTGTAAATATATGAAAACAGCGTAGTCAGAAAACTTAATCTTAGCTACGCTGTTGTTATTTATAATTTAAAACACTGACACATGTTGGGTAAACTCCATGCCAAGCTAGAGGTAGAAATTCGTGACAAGATCGAGAGGTTAGGTTATGGGCATTGATGAAATACTTAAAGCTGACCGTGAAGAAATTTTGAGAATTGCTGCTAGATACGGGGCGTATAATGTACGGGTGTTTGGTTCTGTTGCGAGAGGAGAAGCAAGACCAGACAGTGATGTAGATTTACTGGTGGAACTTGAACCACAACGAACCTTGTTAGACCAAATTGCTTTGATGCAGTCCTTGGAAAAATTGCTAGGACGTAAAGTTGATGTGACTGAACCTGAAACTCTACATGAATTGATTAGAGATCAAGTGCTGCGGGAAGCTGTGGTGTTATGAGAGATGACCGCCTGTACTTGAGCAACATCTTTGAATGTATCGAGCGCATTGAATCTTATACCGATGATGGTAAAGAGGCATTTTTGCAAACCACAATAATTCAAGATGCGGTAATTAGAAATTTTGAAATTATTGGGGAAGCAACGAAGCGGTTATCTCCTGAAATAAAAGCAGCTTATCCAGATGTGCCTTGGCAGCAAGTAGCTGGTTTTAGAGATGTACTGATTCACGATTATTTAAATTCGTTTTTGATCTTACTCCCTTCCCGCGCTTTAGATTACCTATCTAATTAACCGCAGAGGCGCAGAGGACACAGAGATCTGAGTTAGAGAGATTTAGGTAATTTTTGACCGGGAAGGGAGTAAAGTCTAGGGAGTGCTGATATTCTTGGGGTAAGACGTAATTATGTCTTGCATAACAATGAATCTAGCTGATAAAGAGACTCAGGCATTTTCTTTTGTCTCGCACATCCTCATCACGAAATCGCTTATTTAAACCCACATTCCGCACCCTTAACTGTCACAATCGGTTATTACGGAAGTTGATTCATAAAAAAGGAGTAAAAAAATACATTGATCTCAAAAAAAACAGATTTGGGATAGTAAAATTTATTAGATATATTCTCAATCAGGAGC
>CAIVAU010000165.1 GCA_903903925.1 uncultured cyanobacterium | reverse complement strand
TGTAGTTCTTGTCCCTGTAAATTACGTAATTTTATCTTTTTGTCTGTAGTAATAGTAACAGTAGTTTTACCATCAGGACTGAAGGGGATGCTATTGACTGAATCTTCATTCTGAGGAAGGGGATGTAGTTCTTGTCCCTGTAAATTCCATAATTTTACCTTGTTGTCTGTAGTAATAGTAGCAATGGTTTTACCATCAGGGCTGAACGCAACGCTATTGACCGATTCTTTATGCTCTGTCAACTGATTGTATTGTCTTGCTTCATAAACAGCTCTTTGTAATGCTTGCATCCCGATAGTCTCGGTTGTGTTTTGTTGTTTAAGAATAATCTTTTCTGCCTGAATTCCTTCTATAATTGCATCCAACTTGTGATGGGAATCAAACAGTGCTAGAGAAGATTGACCCAATTGCTTCGCTTTGCTTGATTCCAATTGTTGATCTGCATACCCCCGATTTCTCACTTGTGAGAAATCCGGAGAGTGTGGGGAGTCTGGGGAGAATGAGGAGAATGAGGAGAATGAGGAGAATGGGGAGAATTCAGTACCTCCCACACCTCCCACACTCCCCACACTCGCCTCCCTTGTGAGAAATTCGGGATACCTAGCCCTCAGCCCTAAAGTAGCACTAACAATCAAGGCGACAACTGCTCCCCCAGCAACTCCCCAAGCAGTTCTAATTTCCCGACGGTGACGTGCTTCTTTTTCTTGTTCTAGACGCAGGCGCAATTCGATACAAGCATTGACGTAGTCAACCTCAAGTTGGTTGAGAAATCCGGCTTGTTTGGCTAACACCTGAGCATCATCTAATCTCCCGCCGCGATGCACCAAATAATTATCGTCTTTTTGTTGATTTTCCCATTCCAAAGCCGCCTGACGGATCGTTTCCCGTTGCTGCAAATTCGTTCGGTTTTCATCTAACCAATTCAGCAATCGTGGCCAGTAGCGAATTAAAGCTTCATGGGCGACTTCTACCTCTTCTCGATTTGTAGCCCCGTCTACGCTGGTAACAACGAGTCGCGCTCCTTCTCCGGCTAAGCGATTGACTAATTCCTTAATATGTGCTAGCGTACCGCCGGCAGGAATGAGTTCATCTAACCAAACCCGTCGGTGCGTATCCCGGCGTTTTTCTGCCTGTAGAGCAGTGTCATCCAAGCGGGTTAAACGGATAAAAATATTCTGCACTTGGGCTTGTTCAGGCGGTGATAAGGTATTGTAAATATCATCGGCAGTTTGGGCGATCGCCATCCTTACACCACCTATCGCTTCATACTCCTCAGCCTGCAACCATCTCCCATGCCGCCGTTTCCACAACTCCATTAATGCATGTTGCAATAATGGCATTGCCCCTAGTTCATCTTTCACATCATCCAAAATCGAGTTACTTAATCCGGCTTCAAAGCGTAAACCCACCTTGGCGGCTTGCATTTCCATTGCTTTTCGCAATTCACCCGCGTCCATGGGCCCAATTAACTTCTGCCGAGCTTCCATCAGTTCTTTTAACTCACGGTAGGGAGCGCATTCTCCCCAAAAGTCCGCCCGCATAGTTATGACAACTTTCTGCTGCTGGTAAGATTGTAAAACTTGCTGGATAAAATCTAGACGTTCGGTTTCATCAGCACAGAGGGTAAATAGTTCCTCAAACTGGTCAATCACCAAGATTGTCGATTTATTTTCCACCTTGGAAAGAGTTGCTTGCAGTTCTACTACCGGATGATTACTCGGTGTCATATATAACACCACTAAATTTGGCTGTTTCTCCTGTAGCGCTGGAATCAGTCCGGCTAGCACTACTGATGATTTACCACTCCCTGAGGCTCCTAAGACAGCTAAGAAGTTGTGTTCTGTGAGCTTTTCTTGCAGTTGGGCAATCAATTGCTCTCGCCCAAAGAAAAACTCGCGGTTGTCTTCTCGGAAAGGATATAAGCCTCGAAAGGGACAGCAAGCATTATAAGCAGGTGGTTGCTGACCTAATGCGAGTGCGTTAAAGCTGAGGTCAATTATTTCCTCACAAAGGGTATTTACCTCTTGTAATACCTGTTCTCGTTCATAGCGGGCTTGTTCACTTAAGGCGGTGATATCTCCCTCCAGGCTGTTTCTTAGCTTTTGGGCTTGCTCTAAAAACCGCTGGCTTAGTGCTGGACCCCGTTCTAACAATAACTTCTCAAACTGCTCTAAACCATGTTTGATCTCGGCGTTAGTGAGTTCTTTATCCAGTTGAGCACTAAACAAGGGTCGCCCACCAAGACGGCTAAACAGGGCTGGAACAGTCGCATCACCCCGTTCTGCTAGTCCCGCTACAGCTTCATGCAATGCTGAGTCTACCTCTCCAGATGCCCTCAGTTGTCGATAAAAATTCTCTGCTAAGGCCAAAGCCGTTTTGACCGTGACTTTCTCCGTCATCGCCACCACTGCCGGCATTCCTAAATTCCGGACTAATCGCTGTCCTAAACCCCCTAATGCTGCTTCTGCTTCTGGGCTGGCACTTTCGCAGGTCGAGAGAAAGGTAAAATGTGGTAGCCCTTTAGCTCCTTTTAATGGCCTGAGTCTTTCGATTAAGCGTGTTCCCGTCACTGGGTCTACTTTATTATCTGCTGTGGCCCAGTAGAGGACTGTCTCCCCACTATCTTTGACCACTCGACTATGACTGACAAAGTGCAGTAAAGTGTATTGTTTTGTCCTGTCTGTTA
>CAIVAU010000164.1 GCA_903903925.1 uncultured cyanobacterium | reverse complement strand
GGGCATCATCTGCGACTCCTTCTCCCTGGGCATTCAGATGTGAATGTTATATTGATACTGATCCAGTATTCCATGATGTTGTCTTTGAGAATTTTGGTTATAAATCTACTACTCTTCAATCAATACCATATCTCCTTACAGAGATGATAGTAGGAGGGGATGCAGGAGTGCCAGTATGGGTAATAGACAAAGTAACATGCATCCTGACATGTATGGTCTCAGGATCGGTAACGATAGATGGTGTGCAGTGGTTTAAAGAGCCTGGTGCAAATTGGAGCATGAAGAAATATGATAGTACATTGATGGCGAAAAATGCTGAAGACCGTTATCAGAGTGTATTAGGACTGAAGTATGATTTAGAACAATGCTTGATTCAACTGAAGAAAACAGGCAAAATTGAGAGTTTCCCAATTGCACAACGGGATGTGTGCGACAGATTTATGATCCCTGATAAACTCTATGGAAGAGAAGCCGAAGTAGAAACCCTACTGCAAGCATTTGAACGCATCAGTACAGGCGCAACGGAAATGATGCTAGTTGTTGGGTTTTCAGGGATTGGGAAAACTGTTGTCGTTAACGAAGTCCATAAACCCATTGTGAGGCAACAGGGTTATTTCATCAAAGGGAAATATGACCAATTTAATCGCAATATTCCCTTTAGTGCATTTGTGCAAGCATTCCGGGATTTAATGGGGCAATTATTAACAGAAAGTGATGCTCAAATTCAGCAATGGAAGAGTAAGATTTTAGATGCTGTAGGTCAAAATGGACAGGTAATAATTGAAGTCATCCCGGAATTAAAAAGAATTATTGGTCAACAATCACCAGCAATAGAACTAACGGGAACTGCTGCGCAAAATCGGTTTAATTTATTATTGCAGAAGTTTGTCCAGTTATTCACAACTAAAGAACATCCTTTAGTGATATTTTTAGATGATTTGCAGTGGGCAGATTTAGCCTCCCTGAAGTTGATGCAGTTGCTGATGAATGAATCATCTGGGGGATATGTATTATTAATTGGTGCTTATCGAGACAATGAAGTTTCATCTGCCCATCCTTTGATCTTAAGTTTAGAAGAAATTCAAAAATCCCATGCCATAATCAATACCATTACCCTGGCACCCCTGAGTCATTCTAGTTTAAATCAACTCGTGGCAGATACTCTGAGTTGTTCTGAGGAAATTGCAGAACCATTAACTCAATTGGTGTATCAAAAGACCAAGGGAAATCCATTTTTTAGCACGCAGTTTCTCAAAGCACTCTATGAAGAAGGACTCATTAAATTTGACCAAGATGGGGGAAATTGGCAGTGCAATATTACTGAAGTTAAGGCGTTAGCACTCTCCAATAACGTGGTGGAGTTTATGGCATTGCAATTGCAAAAACTGCCCCAAGTGACTCAGTCAGTTTTAAAGTTAGCAGCTTGTATTGGGAATCAGTTTGATTTGACAACGTTGGCAATTGTTTCCCAAGAATCGGAAGTAGAAACAGCAGCTTGTTTGTGGAAAGCATTGCAAGAAGGGTTAATTTTACCGACTACTGAAATCTACAAGTTTTATATTGGACAAGAAAACGATGATGTAGAGCAAGATTCGCAGATTGTCAATTATAAATTTTTGCACGATCGCGTTCAACAAGCAGCTTACTCCCTAATTCCAGACGAGGAGAAGCAGCAAACCCATCTCCATATCGGTCAATTGCTGTTGGAAGTTCACAGTCTAGAAGCTAATATTTTTGAGATTGTTAACCATTTGAACTTAGGGATTACGCTCATCACTCAACCCTTAGAAAAAGTAAAGTTAGCAAATTTAAATTTAATGGCTGGGCAAAAAGCAAAAAACGCGATCGCCTATGAATCTGCATTTAGCTATTTCAATACAGGGATAGATCTGTTAGCATTCAGATGCTGGCAGGAGCAGTACAATTTGACCTTGAGACTTTATGAACTAGCTGGCGAAGTCGCTTGTCTGCTAGGAGAGTTTGAGTCTATGCAGAAGTTCATCCAGGCTGTGTTTAGCAATGCTGATAATTTTTTAGATCAGGTAACATCCTATCGGACTCAAATTCAGGGATACGCAGCCCAAGGTAGAGATCAAGAGGTGATACAAACTGCTTTGAGTCTGTTGCAAACCCTAGGCATAGAACTACCCAGTCAACCAACGCAACAAGATATTCAACATAAATTAAAACAGGTTACGGCATCTTTAGCGGAAAAACACATTGAAGATTTAGTCAATCTTGACTGGATGACAGATCCGCAGTCACTAGCAATTATGCAAATTTTATCTGCGATTATTCCAGTTGTTTATTCTTTTCCGCAGATCTTGTCGCTTGTTATTTTAACAAAGGTTGATTTATCTATCAGGTTTGGGAATGCTGCCGTTTCTCCTTTTGCGTATGCCTTATATGGTGTTATTTTATGCGGAGTGATCGGAGATATTGATACTGGATATCAATTTGGTCAACTTGCCATGAGTCTACTATCCCGTTGGAATCTTCGAGAAGCAAAAAGCAGTACATTATTTATCGTTAACTTTATTATTAAGCATTGGAAACAGCCTTTCAAAGAGACTTTCAGCTTTCTACAAGAAGCCTATTTTGCGGGCTTAGAATCTGGGGATTTAGGACATGCAGCTTGGTCTATAGCTCAACTTTCCTTCAACGAATATCTGGCGGGTACAATATTGGACGAGCTAGAAAAAGGAATGGCTTTGCGTCATCAACTGTTGCATCAAACTCATCAAGAAAGGCCAGCTTATGCTCATAGGATTTCTTATCAAGTGGTGCTTAATCTGGTCGGAGATCCGACCAGTCCTGATCGTCTGCTAGGGGAACAGTATGATGAGACTGTGATGCCATCGATTCATATTAGAAACCATGATCTATACGCACTTTGCCACTTATATACGAATAAACTGATGCTAAGTGTTCTCTTTCAGGACTACACAGGAGCAACAGAGTATGCACAAAAAGCAGCAGAAAATTTGGATAGTGTTGTGGGGATGCCTCATGTGCCTTTAGTGAACTTCTACAGTTCGTTGGCGCTGCTGGCTAACTACGCTGATACCTCACAAGTTGAGCAAGCAGCAATTCTAGAAAAAGTAGCTTTCAATCAAGACCGAATGGCGTCCTGGGCAAGTCACTCTCCAGTCAATTATTTGCATAAATTTTATTTGGTCGAGGCACGAAGGCAGCAAATTTTTGGCTCTCAGACAGAGGCGATGGAATTATACGATCGCGCCATTACCGGAGCCAAAGCCAATGAATACATCCATGAAGAAGCCTTAGCTAACGAACTTGCAGCGAAGTTTTACCTCAACTGGGGTAAAGAAAAAATTGCCCAAACATATATGCAAGAAGCCTACTACTGCTATGCCCGTTGGGGTGCTCTAGCCAAAATTATTGACTTAGAAAAACGCTATTCTCAACTGCTTAACCCCATCTTACAATCTGCTGCTCGCCCCTGCCTCAAAGAAGCCTTGACTACCATTCATGGCACAGTTTCTCATTCTAGTAGCAACATTTCTAACTTACTCGACCTAGACACGATCCTGAAAATTTCCCAATCTTTTACCAGTGAAATTCACCTAGAGCGATTGGTAGAGCAAGTTATGCAAGCTCTAGTTTCAACGGCTGGAGCAGATAGGGGTGCATTAATCCTCAATCATGAAGGTAGTTTAAAAGTAGTCTCTCAATATCTTAACTCTCAAGTACATCCCTTTGAAGTCCAACCTTTAGATCATTGCTTTGAACTACCCATATCCATTATTCACTACGTCGAGCGGACTTTTGAATTTACGATCGCCAGCGCTGAAATTCCCCATATCTTTGCCGCCGATCCCTATTTCAGCAACCATTCTCCCCAAAGCTTGCTGTGTATGCCAATTCTCAAGCAAGGACAACTCATTGGTCTATTGTATTTAGAAAATACTCTCACCAGTCTTGCCTTCACGAGCGATCGCCTAGAAATTCTCAACTTACTCTGCACTCAAGCTGCCATTTCTCTAGAAAACGCCACCCTTTACAACACTTTAGAACATAAAGTTATCGAGCGTACCCGCGAACTTTCCCAAGCCCTCAATGACCTGAAAGCTACTCAGAAAAAACTCGTCGAATCTGAAAAAATGGCAGCCCTCGGAGGATTGGTGGCTGGGGTCGCCCATGAAATTAATACCCCCGTTGGTGTTGGCATTACTCTCGCTTCTACCTTAGCAGAAGAAACGAAAATCTTCAAAGCTGCCATCACAGAGGGACAACTGAAGAAATCCGTCTTGAATAGCTATTTAAATACAGCAGAAGACTGTTCAAACTTAATGTTAACTAACTTGCAACGAGCCGGAGATTTGATCCAAAGTTTCAAGCAAGTTGCGGTCGATCAAAGCAACTTAGAACAGCGTCAAATTCCCCTTAAATTGTATCTTGAAGATATTATCACCAGCTTGAGTCCAAAATTGCGACAAGCCGGACATAGCCTCACGGTAACAGGGGATGAAAATATTGAAATTTTCACT
>CAIVAU010000163.1 GCA_903903925.1 uncultured cyanobacterium | reverse complement strand
CTGTTCACTCCGCAGAGTATACCGGCGAAACGCTTTTTCGCTAGTATGCCCAGTCAACCGTCTTGCATGGCTGGGGTCAATCCCTTTTAGCAACAAATCCGTAGCGTAGGTATGGCGGAACTGGTGGGGATGCAAATCAGGAATATCCGCTAATTCTCCAATCTTCTCCACGGCAAAATATATACCGTGATAGCTTAATCGCTCCCCCTTACGTGAATTGTGATGGGAAATAATTAGTGGGCGATCGCTTGTAATCACCTCACCCTGTTCCTCTCGCCTGCGGAGGTAATCCCGAAGTGCTTCACAGCTTTCAAAGCGCAGCGGAACCAGCCGTGGTTCATCAGTTTTCGTATCTGCTAAAAACAGTAGTCTACCGTCAAATGCACCCACATTCAAGTCTACAATTTCCCCAGCCCTCAACCCGTGGCTGAGAATGTGAACCAGAGCAGTATCTCGTTGTTTAGTCTCACCCAAAAATTCTAACACCTCCCATACCTGCTGCATTTGTTCAGGTGTCAAACTTTGTGCAGGGGGTAGAGGTACCTTTTCAAACTTCACCCCAACTGTTGGGTTAGTAGAAATAATATCGGGGTAAGTCAGAGTCAACCATTTGAAGAAACTTTTAATGGCAGTCAATGCACTGTTAATACTGTTTTTTGACAGAGATTTTCCTTGATCTGTTTGCACCTGCTCCATTAAATATTCTTTGTAATGCCCGAGGTGACGTCCGCGTAACTCATGATAGTGCAGTTCCGTCCAACCCAACAAGCGCTTGAGTTCTCGTTCATACAATTTGCGGCTATTGGGGCTAAGGTTACTGCTGCGTAAAAATTCTTGTACTTTAACCCAACGAATATCAATCGGTGCTTTTATCTTTTTTGGTCTGCCACTTGGCTTACTAGACGTAGTAGCAGATGCTGCATTCCCATTTTCGAGCGGGATGAGTTTAATAGGTGGCAAGAAATCTGTTTGTAGACTATCAGGCGATCGCACGCTTATTACTCCTGAAAAAAGTTATATACCTGCTTCACAACTGTTTACACCCGATGCCTTAAAGAACAGGATATTGTTTTTGACTCATTAACACTTGCCGTTGAAGCACACGATTAGGAAGGTTGAACTGAAGTAACTTTGCAGTTCCTTGACCGATCTGAGTTTTTCCTTCTATTAAGGCACCTTCAAGATAAAAATGTTTATCCCAAACGTGACTCCGGGGATTAAACAATGGGACAATCTCTTTAGTCAATTGGTCTATAGTCGCAAAATCTGAACCTTTATGACGGTTGCAGGACAAACATGAAAGTGCCAAATTATCAGCAATCGTTTCACCCCCGTGCTTGACAGCAATAATATGGTCTACTTCATGGGTGTAAATTGAGAAATCCTGATGAATTAAGCAATATTCACAGCGTCCAGAGGCTCTCTCTATGACTAGCTTACGTATTTCGGCAGAAATTGAATTAGAAGTCATTTATTTAACTCAGAATATGCTCGTGCTTTTAGTAAAAGCATCATGTGTTCTAATTGCTCATAAACATCTAATTCTGCCAATTCCATTGGACTGAGTGTCGCAGAGCGATTTTTTTCTAATAATTCTTGTAAACGTGTTTGAGATAGCGGTGAGACTTTGAAATTCGTAATTTCTTCTGGTGTCGGACGCTTGATTAAAAAATCAAGAACTTCTTGATAAACTGCGGCAATATTGGTGGTCTCAGCTTGAATTGTAGGCTGAGAGTTTATTTGTAAATTATCAATGTCCAACAGTCGCCAAAGCAATTCAGGTAAGCGATTTTGCAGAGGTTCTAAACGTTGAGCCAGTTCATCAGGTATTTGAATTGTTAATTGTGCCATTGTGATTATTTATCAGTTGTAACTGGAAGTACAAGTTGAGCGACATATTTCTTGAACCCCTATTAACCTCATAGAGCCTAAAAGTAGAAATGGAGGTTTTGAAACTATAAGTTGAGCGAGCATTATATTTAGAAACTATAAGTTGAGCAAATATTTTTCCTACACGCACGCTCATAAATGTACAGTGTTGTGCTGACATAAACCGTAGGAAAGGCTTACGCACTAAGGAGGAGGGGCTATATTGCTTTTTGTAACCATAAATTGAGCGGTCGTTTTATATGCATGAAGTGAGCAAGTTGCTCAACTT
>CAIVAU010000162.1 GCA_903903925.1 uncultured cyanobacterium | reverse complement strand
GTCAGGAGTCAGGAGTCAGGAGTCAGGAGTCAGGAGTCAGGAGTCAGGAGTCAGGAGTCAGGAGTCAGGAGTCAGGAGTCAGGAGTCAGGAGTCAGGAGTCAGGAGTCAGGAGTCAGGATTTATTTCTTTGGGTATCTGTCTTGGTGGCTATTGACGACATCCTGCTATCTCCCGATTGTTTAACAGTTCTGACTCCTGTATTCTGATAAAAATTGTATTTTTCAGCATCACGTGCTAATAAAGAAAATAAATAAATTCAATATATGAGCAATCAAACACAAGTTAAATCTTTACCGGGCTGGTCTTTAGAAGAGCGAGATCCTCAATTCATTGAATCATTGATCCCCGTGTGGGAATGGTTTTACCGCTACTACTTTCGAGTCAAAACCGATGGTTGGCATCACATCCCAACGGAAGGAAAGGTATTGCTGGTGGGTTCTCATAATGGGGGGATGGCTTCTCCGGATACGATGATGATGATGTACGATTGGTTTCGACTCTTTGGAACTCAACGTCTCGTGTATGGTTTAATGCACCCCTCAGCTTGGAAGGTAAGCCCGGCGATCGCTCATTTAGCTGAGAAAACTGGTGCTATTATCGCACATCCAAAAACAGCAAGTGCTGCCTTTGACAGGGGGGCTAGCGTTCTAGTCTACCCTGGAGGACAACACGATATGTTTCGTCTTCACAGCCAGCGAGGTCAAATTCATTTTGCTGATCGCAAAGGCTTTATCAAGCTTGCCTTAAGGAAAGAAGTCCCCATCATTCCCCTCATCTCTGTAGGAGCGCACGATACCTTAATTGTATTAGCTGATTGCTATGAACTGGTAAAACAGTTAAATCAATGGGGATTGCCGTGGTTATATGAAATAGATCCCGAAGTTTTTCCCATCTATTTAGGTTTACCTTGGGGCTTGTCAATTGGTCCTCTACCCAATATTCCTCTACCTGTGCAAATTCACACTCGTGTCTGTGCGCCTATCATTTTTGAAAGATATGGTAATCAAGCAGCGAGGGATCGCAACTACGTGGATACTTGTTACGATTTGGTGACCAAACAAATGCAGCAAGAATTGGATCGGTTATCAAACAGAATACAAGAGTCAGAAGCCAGGATTCAGAATTGACTCCTGACTCCTGACTCCTGACTCCACCAACATCTGTTCAAAGACCTTTGAGAGAGTCGTTTGAAACCGCTGTCGATGCTTCAGCTTTAAAAAGGGTCGGACTATTTCAGCAGTTATAATAGCAAAGTTTCTGTTATCTATCACTTGAATCGCACGTAGAGTCCCAAGCTGTAGTTCTTTTTTTACCATCAACTCAGAAATACCAGTTGCACCTACACCGCTTTCAACAGCAGCTTTTGTCATCTCGCCGCTATTAAAGACTAAAATGACATTTAGTTCACTCAGATTGATTCCCCAACTTTGCAAAGCATTCTCAAACCTTTGCTGTGTTCCAGACCCAGGCTCTCGCATGACCCAGGCTGTTTGAGTCAATTCCATGATCGTAATCTCTGCCCTTTCGTACCAAGGGTGAGATTTGCCAACAACAATTTGTAGGCGATCGCTCCCAACAATTTGTTGCTCCAGACAACTCTGAAGTGCTGGTTTAACATCTCCTTCGATCAAACCCAAATCAAATTGTCCTGTTGCTGTTCCTACACAAATCTCTTCCGTATTGGCAAGAGTACAATTAATACTGATACCAGGATATTGGCGCTTAAATTCGCTAATCTTACTAGGAAGCCAGTAGTTTCCAATGGTCAAACTCGAACCTAATTTCAATTCACCCCTTTGCAGATTGTTTAATTCTCGCAATCCTCTCTCAGTTAAAGTGACATGGTCTAGAATTTTCTGTGCTTCCAGTTGTAGTAACGTTCCAGCTTCAGTAATCTCGATATGGCGACCAATCCGATGAAAGAGTTTCACTCCATATTCTTGCTCTAAGCTTTGGATTGCCGCACTGACAGCGGGCTGAGTGATGTAGAGCATTTCCGCTGCACGGGTAAAGTGCAGATGTTCCGCCACAGCTAAGAAAATCCGTAGCTGCTCAAGCGTCATCCCTGCCATTTGAGATATCCCTAAAACGTAGGTTTCTAACTATTCATTAGTTCTATTTATCATTGTGACAAAAAAAAGCACTTAATTCTATAGCTTGCACAGAGAAGTGATTCGTTAAAATATTTTTTGCTTACGCAGGTCAATTCTTCTCCCCTACCCCCCTGCTCAAGAGCTCCCCTGCTTCCCTACCCCCCTTGCCCAAGAGCTCCCCTGCTTCTTAAAACAGCGATCGCCCTTGCATATTGCGGATCAGATTGGGTACCAATCAAAGATGGATTGGTCGCTAGCTCATGCTCTTGAGCTTGTGTCAAGTCTATCTTCACATCTGGCTCAATTCCTTTGTGGTGAATATCCGTACCATTTGGTGTAAAATAATGCTCTACTGTAACTGCCAAGCCGGAACCATCTGAAAGTTCATGAAGCTCTTGGACTAACCCTTTACCAAAGGTTGTACTGCCAACGACCATAGCTCTTTTATTGTCCTTGAGAGCGCCTGTAAGAATCTCACTTGCACTTGCGGAATTACCATCTACTATAACGACCAAAGGTTTTTTCGTTAGCGCTGTTTTGTTGGCTTTAAGTTCCTCTTTACTGCCTATACGGTTTACCGTACGAACTATCCCGCCATTATCCAGCCACATCCGGGCAATCTCAACACTCGAAAACAGTAACCCACCAGGATTGCCGCGCAGATCCAAGACAAACCCATCAACCTGCTTGGCTTTGAGGTCTTGGATTGCCCGACGCATTTGCGTGGGTGAGGCAGCACTGAATTCTGACAAGCGGATGTAGCCAACACGCCTAGATTGCTCCTGCTTAAGAGTATAACTCACCTTTGGCACTTCTATATTTGCGCGGGTGATTTTCACGTCAAAATCGCTTTGCCCTTGCCGCGAAATCCTCAAAATAACTTGTGTACCTGTTTTCCCACGAATCAGTTTAGAGGCTTCCTCCACGTTCATTCCTTGCGTGGGTTTACCATCAATTGCCAAAATCAGATCTCCTGCTTTAATGCCTGCTTTGATTGCGGGAGCATTGTCTACAGTTTCTGCTACTATCAACTGCTGAGTTTTTTTGTTTTTTTCTATTTGAACACCAATCCCAGACAGTTGCCCAATAATTGATCTTTCATTCAGGGCTTGGTACTGTCTGGGGTCAAGAAACCGAGTGTAAGGGTCTCCCAGCTGTTTGAGAGCTTCTCGAATGGCTGTGTAAGCCTGTTGTGGAGAGGTGTAGTTTTTGCTCAACAGGCTTACCCTTGTTGCTTGCCAGTCAACGTGATTAAATGTACCATCAACATACTCGCGGTTCACGTGTTGCCAGACTTCATCGACGACGACTTTGGGACTATTCTGTAGCATGGCGCGGACGGAGCGACATCCGACCAAGCTGAATAAAGTCGCTGTTGTGGCGATCGCTCCCCCGATCAAGGTAACTTGGAGCAGCGAGAAACGTTGTGAAGATTTAAGCATTGAGATCAGCTTCAAGGTAGTTAGTTGACACTCTCCGGGCTAAAGCCACGGAGATTCTTAAGACTTCGCAGCCTTAATATCCTGGTTGCCCAGGTTCCCCGGCTCACCACGTTTGCCCTAAAAGATGAAAAGGTCGAACGGTTTTTGAATTTCGGGAATCCTCTACCATCAAAGAAATTTTCGTAAGCCTTGTCTAATCTTTTAACGTTTTGCTGCAATACCGTGGAGTCGATTCCCGCGTACCAAGGTCTAGCTTTTTTGAGTTCTGGTAACGCTGTTATTTGAATGTCTCCAGCACTACGACGCGGGTTTTTAGGTTTACCCAACGGGTTCGCCAGTTGCTTCAACGCGCTTAACCCGCGCAACGCACTGGTCTCACCGTCTTTATCAACCTTGACATCCTTCCAAGGTTCACCAGTCGCACCATTCTTGCTAACAAAGCATGTAATTGGGCAAGCTTCTGCCTTCGTTCTGATATCGCAGTAATCGCCTTGGATGAACTGCTGATTGTATTGAGCAATTCTGTCACCCAATGACCAATTATATTGACTTCTTAGCATGTCAAGCCAATTATCCATCTTTGTAGATTGAGTAACATTGGGACGTAACTTGTAAACGTAGTTCGTTAGCAACTGGTAATCACCTCCTTATTTTTATTGCTCGAAAGCAAGATCACATAAATATGTTGTCATTGTATTGTAGTTATGGTGAAAAAAATATTGCACATTCGGATTACAGAACGTAGGATGCATAAGCTACTGTTATGTGCTGTGGAAAAAGACAAAACCATGACTCAAATCATTGAAGAGTTGTTAGATACGTTACCTGCGCCTAAAAAAGAAACCGTCACGGAGTCCTAAAGGACTCAGTCAGCCTTCATCCCCGCATCTGTTGCACGAAGTACGCAGCTACGCTGCTGCTTCTCAGGGGTTTTCGGCATTTCCCTTATAGTTTTAAATTATGCCGTCACCTGATATGGACTAAAGTGAAGTCCTAGCAAATTTTTCTACTATACAAAACTTAAATTGTGTACAACGATCATTGCCTGAAACCAATTAACCTTTTGGAGTACGAACAGCTAGCCACTGAGCATCTATCTCAAATGGTACTTGATTACTATAGTAGTGGCGCTGGAGATGAGATCACGTTGCGGGACAATCGCGCTGCTTTTGCTCGGATTAAACTCCGACCTCGGATGCTAATAGATGTGAGCGATCGCAACCTAACTACCAAGGTTTTAGGACAAGTTCTGCGACTACCTGTGCTCATTGCTCCCATGGCATTTCAATGTCTTGCTCATCCACAGGGAGAAGTTGCTACGGCTTTAGCTGCATCTGGGGCAGGTGCGGGTATGGTCCTGAGTACGATGTCCACTAAAAGTATAGAGGAAGTGGCGACGGCATCTCACCCAAATTCGGAAGCTCCTCGATGGTTTCAGCTTTATATACACAAAGACCGAGGATTGACTCGTGCTTTAGTGGAAAGGGCTTGTGCTGCAGGATACACAGCACTATGTTTAACTGTGGATGCGCCAGTTCTCGGTCGGCGGGAACGAGACAAGCGTAACCAATTTACGCTGCCACCGGATTTGCAGCTGGCTAATCTTACTAGTGTAGCAGAATTAAATATTCCTGATCAACAGGGGGAATCTGGGCTATTTACATATTTTGCGCAGCAGATTGATCCAACGGTAACTTGGCGAGATTTAGAATGGTTGCAATCTTTGTGTCCTTTACCCTTGGTGGTTAAGGGGATTTTACGGGGTGATGATGCAGCCCGTGCAGTAGAGTATGGAGCCAAGGCAATTATTGTATCTAATCACGGGGGTCGTCAACTTGATGGGGCGATCGCAACTCTCGACGCTTTAACCGAAGTGGTAGAAGCCGTGAATGGTCGGGCTGAGGTGATTTTAGATGGGGGTATCCGTCGAGGTGTTGATATTCTTAAAGCTTTAGCCTTAGGAGCCAAAGCTGTACTTTTGGGACGTCCTGTGTTATGGGGATTAGCTGTAGGAGGAGAAGCAGGTGTTGCTCATGTCATTGAACTGTTACGAGATGAGCTAGATGTAGCGATGGCATTGAGTGGTTGTGCAAGTATAGATGATATTGACTCTAGTTTGGTGAAACGTGGTTAGCACCAGGGAAGAAATTTCCACCATAGCGATAGCGTTTCTCCTGCTGCGCTAAATTACCTAAAAAATGTGTTATCTTTGAAACCAGTATCTAACCAATTAAACAGTTATGTACTACTGGAAGCTAATAAACCTTTATTCTAGCCCTCAGCTTGTCAGGAAAAGTTAAAATATGTCAGAGCCAGAGCCTCGTGGTGTACCACTTGTAACAAGTAAGACTCGTGCAGAAAGTACCAATATAGAAACGATTGTTAGCCGCCTTCGTAGTAAGCGAATAGTTATCCCTGATTATCAACGAGATGCAGAACAATGGGATTTTCGTAAAGAATCTCTGTTTATTGAATCACTACTAAATAATCTTACCATTCCAGCTTTTTTCTTTGCAGAACGAGGTGATGGAATCACAGAAGTTGTTGATGGTCAACAAAGACTAAGTACGATTCTAAAGTATTCTAATGATGACTTCTGTATAAGTAATGATGAAGGAATTGTTTATCTTAGTCCACAAAGCACTCAGTATGTAGGGAAAAAATATACAAAACTTTCAGCAAATCTTCAAAATGTTTTTAATGATTATCCTCTTACGATTATTTACCTTCCACAAAACTTGGAGCTAGGAACGAAACTTGAGATATTTCGCCGAATTAATGAAGGAGGAACCCCTTTAACTGCACATGACATCCGGCTTTCTTACTATAGTGAATCAAAGTCTGTCTATCTTGTACGTTTAGCAGGAATATATGCAAACAACTCTTCTGCAAAACGGATGATTGAGTCAGCATCTATGAGAGGGGTTAATAATCCTTGGGATAAGCATCCTGATGCTTGTAGAGCTTGGCAAGATTGGTGGGAAGGAAAAGCAATGGCGAAAGGGCAAACTCCTTCAGAGATGTTCCTTTGGTATCTTATCCTTGTTCATCGAGAAAGTATTGATTCTTTACTCCTAAACGCTAATTCGATGAAACATCTTCCAGTCAGTTTTCGCGGGACTACAGAAGAAGCACTGGATATATATTGTGCTCAACTACAATATACTGACTTAAATGGTGGTACAGATGTTCTTCCAACTTGTGGAAAGGGGTTAGAAGAAGATTTTGATTACTTTGCGCAAGGGATTGGCTTAATTCTTAGTTATGGATTGAGCGGAGTCAGTGTAGATAAGTACAAACAGACAGCATTAATGATTGGCGCTGCTGCTGAATTAAATATTTCTCTCAATGAGTTAAGTCATGATTCTTGGGATGCAATTCAACAGTTTTTGAAAGCACCTCGCCAAGCAGGTGAACGATGGCTTAAAGATTTAGGTGGTTATCCAGAACAAAAGGGGCGATGGACTGGCAGAAAAGGTCAAAAGTCTCAATGTGATATGGCTGTAAGACTTTTGGAAAGGATAGTTGAACAATATGGATACAGAGGAGAAGACACCATGCTATAACCTAAATATTTATGACTTCACTTCCACCTAACCTTCTACCGTGTGACCAAAATGCTCCTCTTTTTCCAAAAGAATGGAAAGAATCTTACTTTCGTAGAAATTACAATCACGAAAAACATGGATACGTTTGTCCAGACTGTAAGCAGGTTTTCTCTGGCGTAACTGGATTTCACAAGTTGCATGGTGATCATGTTATCCCTCGCTCTAGGGGGGGAATGACTATATGGGAAAACTTAACTCTTAGATGTAGCCAATGTAATTTATTAAAAAGTAACAAACTATTCTAAGTAAAGGTGAATTTCTCATTACTCAAATTATAGATAGAAATGCCACAAAAATGCAGTTTCCGATAGTCTCTCTAGTTTAAAAATATACCAAGTGAGGGCATGTGTGTCTGCCACAACTGATATCATCAGACTATCTCAAGCTCGAAAATTCCCCCACATTTCTTTTCGGGCTTGGGCAATATCTTCCTCAGTAATGTCTACTTTTAAGTCAGTACATAATCCTTTGACACTGCGAAGTGGACGCTTATAAGTTACTTGCTGTTGTAAAAAAGTAGCAAAATTCAGGACTTCTTGTTGCTTTTCTGGGGATAATTCCCGCAACTTTTCCAAAACCGCTTGTTCAAGATTCATAAATTATTACTTCCTTTTCCTGTTCGGATAATCAATTTTGTTCCTCAAAACGCGCTGATAAATGCGCGGCGCGTATTTCCCCGTTACGGAATCACATAATGTGCCCCTCGGTGTTGACCAACCAATTTTAATTGTTTGGCAGCAGTTAACCTACGCAATAGGCGACTTGCCTGGTTTTCGCTAATCCGGCAAAGTTCCATTGCTTCTTGTCTTGCAATTTTGCCGTGAGTCTTCACATAACTTAGCACCATTTGCTCTTGCTGGATGGGATTAAAGCCAGCTTGTCGGACATAATCGGCTGACTGTCCTAATTCTCGATAAACTTGGGGACTTAAAGTATAGGTGCGTCCTTTTTTGACTCCATGGGCTTCCACCAAACCCGCCTCGACTAATCTTTCTAAGACACTGCGGGCACTCGCTTCGTCTCGTTGAATGGCTTGGGCAAGGGTAGTGGTATCTAAACGTCTTTCGTGTCGCAATCGTGCCAAAGCGATGAGAGATTCAACGGGGAGTTGGCTTTGTCTACGATTTTCTTCCTCAATTATAACAAGCAAAAGTGGCAAGTCGGCTTCTCCACCGGGAAGCTTGACGACTACTGAATAAGCATCGCTGCGTCGATAGTCGGGTGCGGATCGTCCGTAGCGCAGTAACCCCTGGTAGATTAAATCTACACCGCGTCCTGTACGTTCAGCAAGTCCGATACGTTTGATAGCATCTGCTAAGAAGGGATTTCTGGGTCTGGGTTCCACGACGAGCAAATTATCTAAGGTTACGCCTTCAACAAATCCCCCTGGATTGCTAATGACTATTCCGTAATCTTCCCAGCGGACGTGAACTGCCCCAAGTCTAGTGTAATCCCGATGAATGAAAGCATTGACAAAAGCTTCACGAAATGCACGTCTATCGTAGTTGGGAATGGGTACACGGAATAGACCAATTTGTACTTCATCTTCTTCGACACGCACCTCAAACTGTTCTATAACTCGTTCAAATAGTTTCAACATGGGTGTGCGGTAAAAATCATTGACCCGCACTTGAGTGCCTTCTAGCACTTGAAAGGCTACTTCATGAGTCGGTATGTGTTCGCGGAGGGCTGCTTCTCGACCCAGAATCAGCAATCCCGTGACTGTGGGGATGCGATCGCCATCACGAGAACGCACAAATCCCAAAGCACCCTCTAGTTCTTGATCATTGAGGGATAAGAGAGTGCGATCGCCTCCATATCGTTCTATCAGTTGTCGTAGGCGTTCCCGTTCTAGAGGGTCAAAGTCGGCTACAGATGACCCATTTACGGGTAATGATGAGTAATCAAGAACACCTAAATCTGACTGACGACTGGCAAATTCGTGAGGATAGAAGGGGATGCACTGGGGAGTATTGTCAGCTTGGAGACGACGACGCTGTAGCATTCCATCGGAAGTGGCTACTATGCGGGGAGATTTAGGTACTTCAATACAGGCAATGGTTTGACCTTCTTCCTGAAGTGCTGTGACACGCACACTGATCGGCGGGTTGGTACGGTTGGCAATCATAGCAGCTAAGGTAGATAAATTTTGATGTTGGGGATGCAAACCAGTCACCGAACCATCATCTTCTACCCCAAGGTAAATTTCGCCACCGTCTGTATTGGCAAGGCAAACCACCGTTTCAATCAGTTCCCGGTCGGCTAGGCGAGAACGATCGCTTTTGAACTCGACGGTGAGGGATTCCTGTGTAGGGATAGTGCGTGTCATTCCGATGCGTGCCGCAGACAATTACTATAGCGATCCTAAATGATTCGTGTTCCTTGGAGAAACCAGCTTTCTGATGCTCAGAATTTCCACCTGTCAAATAGGATCGCTACCTGATATTATCCTACTGGCTGTGCTTTAACTTTAAACTCTACATCCTATTGTTGAGCATCATCTAAAGTAATAGGTACTGGTTTAACGTGCCAAATATCTTGGGCGTACTCGCGGATTGATCGATCTGAGGAAAAGTAACCTGCCCGTGCTGTATTCAGAATCGACATCTTCAGCCAGCTTTCTTGGTCGCGGTAGATATGGCTGACCTTCTGCTGGCATTCAATGTAGGATTGGTAATCAGCAAATAGTAAATAATCATCTCGGTTTTTCAAGGATTCTACGAGGGGTTGAAACAAATTGCTGTCACCCTTGGAGAAGTAGCCTGACGCAATCTGATCAATTGCCTGTCGGAGTTGGGCATTACCGTTGTAGTAGTCCCACGGATGGTATCCTTGAGCTTTGGTTTGTGAGACTTGTTCAGCAGTCAGTCCAAAGAGGAAGAAGTTTTCAGATCCTACGCGATCGCGAATTTCAATATTCGCTCCATCTAGTGTGCCAATTGTCAATGTACCATTCATCGCAAATTTCATGTTGCTGGTACCAGAAGCTTCTTTACCAGCAGTTGAGATTTGCTCAGAAAGGTCAGCAGCTGGATAAATTCGCTGTGCTAGTGAGACGTTATAGTTTTCTAAGAAAACGACTTTGAGGCGATCGCCTATATCTGGGTCATGATTCACCACATCCGCCACTGAGTTAATCAGTTGAATGATCAACTTTGCCGTGGCGTAACCAGGTGCAGCCTTACCAGCAAAAATCACAGTGCGCGGCACAAAATCTGCATCTGCATGCTGTTTAATATAGTTATAAAGCGTGATGACATGTAGCAAATTCAAATGCTGACGCTTGTACTCATGCAGTCGCTTCACTTGCAAATCAAACAGAGAATTCACATCAACATGAGTCCCAGTCGTTTGTAGAATATACTCTGCCAAGTCGTGCTTGTTCTCCTGCTTAATTTGTCGCCAGTTAGCACGAAACTCTTCATCCTCCACAAATGCTTCTAACTGCTTGAGTTCGTCCAAATTCTTGATCCAGCCCTTACCAATTTTATTTGTAATCAGGAGTGATAGTTTGGGGTTAGAAAGTAAAATCCAGCGACGAGGAGTCACTCCATTGGTTTTGTTGCTGAACTTTTCTGGAAAGAGTTCGTAGAAGTCTCGAAACAGGTCGTGTTTTAGAATTTCGCTGTGTAGTCCTGCAACCCCGTTGATGGCATGACTACCAACACAAGCAAGATGCGCCATCCTCACTCGTTTCTCTGCGCCTTCTTCAATAATCGACAGGCGGGTAACTCGCTCATTATCATCCTTGTACTTTACACGCACTTCATCCAAGAAGCGTTGGTTAATCTCAAAAATAATTTCCAAGTGGCGTGGTAGGAGTTTGCCAAAAAGACTCAACGGCCAACGTTCCAGTGCTTCGGATAGAACAGTATGATTGGTGAAACCAAAGGTTTTCTGAGTGATGTCCCAAGCTTGATCCCATCCTAACTGGTGTTCATCCAGGAGTAGCCGCATGAGTTCGGCAATGCCAATTGTAGGGTGAGTATCGTTGACTTGGATGGCAACTTTATCAGGGAAATTGTCAAAGTTGTCGTGACTCAACAGATAGTTACGGATGAGATCTTGTAGAGAACAGGAAACAAAGAAATATTGCTGCTCTAAGCGAAGTTCCCTACCTTGGTAGTTGTTATCATTGGGGTAGAGGACTTTGGTAATGTTTTCTGAGAAGACTTTATCGGCAACAGCATGGGCATAGTCTCCACTGTTGAAAATCTGGAAGTTAAATTCATCACTGGCTTTGGCACTCCATAACCGCAAGGTATTAACGGTGTTAGAGTTGTAGCCAGATATGGGTATATCGTAGGGTGTACCCAACACAGTTCTTTCTGGAATCCAACGCACTTGATAGCGTCCTTGCTCATCAGTATAAACTTCCGTGTGTCCACCCAGTTTGACTTGAACAATATACTCAGGTCGGGGAATTTCCCAAGGATTACCGAAGCGCAGCCAACGATCTGGAACTTCTACCTGGGCACCGTTGCGAATTTGCTGCTGAAAAATGCCGTACTCATAACGGATGCCATAGCCAATGGCAGGAATTTCTAAGGTTGAGAGGGAATCTAAAAAACATGCCGCGAGTCTTCCCAAACCACCGTTACCTAACCCTGGTTCATCTTCCTGTTCCATCAAGTCGTACAAATCAAATCCTAACTCCTGCACGACTTGACGGGCTTCTTCATGGAGTCCAACGTTAATGAGGTTTTTACCTAGTTGTCGTCCGATCAGATATTCTGCTGAGAGATAACAAACTACTTTCACATCCTTTTTGAAGTAGGTTTGGTCAACAGTTTTTATCCAACGGCGGAGTAGGCGATCGCGCACTGTATAAGCCAATGCCATAAAGTTATCATGTGGTGTTGCCCAACCCTGATCTTTCGCCAAAATATAGTAGAGATTGTCCAAAAAAGCACGTTTGAGCGTTTCTACATCCATTCCTGTGCGGTCATCTTGCACTTGAATGACTTGATTTGTACGACGAATGTGCCTTTTCAACAGAGGGGTATGTGTGTGTGATTGTTTTCTCAAGCCGCTGCTATTCATGATGTCAATTTTTTAGAGACTGGGGATTTTCGCAACTCATATTCAGCCACTAGTCAGAGTAAAAGTGACTTAAAGTCGCTTTCACTCTAACTTTAGTCATATAAGTCACCTTACTACCTCCTACTTAAGTAGTAATACCTTAAAGAAGAAGGCAGGAGGTAGGAGGCAGAGGGTAGGAGGTGGATGTGACGGTTTGAACCACCCACACCACTATTTTTCATAAATCATTTAGGACTGCTATATGGAAATTTTATGAAAAGGTTAATCAATAACAAATTGAATAGAGAAAAATCGTTATATAGAATATAAAATATCTGGTTAATTTGTGCTTTCTTTAAGAAAGAGTCTTTAATAGTTAAAGACAATTAAATTCTAAAAACTAAGGATGTTTGGTTAAAGTTTTGGTAACAATGCTTGCACTTGAAATCAAGAAATCTTCCTTTCATGAGAAGGCAAATTGGTAGTGATAACCCCTAGCATTACAGATTCAGCAGTGAAAGCAGCGATCGCAGCGATCGCCTCAGAGTCAGCAACGACACAAGAAAAAATTGAGATGCTGATTGAAATGGCACAGGGCTTTCAGAAAAAGCCTAAAACAACCCAGGACTTACAAAATGCCGTTGGACTGTATGACCAAGCGGATCAATTGTGTGGTGAGGATTATCCTTTGCTGAAAGCGAGGGTAAAGGTGGGGATGTCGGGGGTGTTACGGTCAATTCCGGATGTCGGGAGTCAACTGCTGCTGCAAGCAAAAGCAGGTTATGAAGAGGCGCTACCAATTTTGCAACAGTTAGCCTCACTGTCAGAGGTGGCGGAAGCCCAGATGAATTTGGGGTTGGTGTTGCAGTCACTCGTGCCATTTAATTTAGCGCAGATGAAGGACTGTATCCAAATTTACCAGGAGGCTTTGCGGGTATTTACTTGGCAGAAGTACCCGCAGGAATATGCGATTTTACACAATAATATTGCGATCGCTTACCTTTCAATGCCACTCTCCTCAGAACAAAAATACTTGCACCAGGGACTAGCCGTGCAAACATTTGAAGAGGCGTTGAAGCATATACAGTTCATTGACCACCCTAGGGAATATGCGATGTTGCAGAACAATCTAGGCAACGCTTTGCAATATTTACCTAGTGTGCATCCTTTGGATAATATTTTACGGGCGATCGCTGCTTATGATGAGGCATTAAAAGTACGTAATCCCAACAACGCACCCTTAGAATATGCCAATACAATTTCCAACAAAGCCAACGCCTTATTAAACTTACCCGACGACCCAGAAAAGCCAGAAGCCGGGAATCCGCAAAATCTATTACAAGCGCGTGCTTACTATCAACAAGCTTTAGAAATCTTCACTCACTATGAACAGATAGAACAAGCGCAAGTCATAGCTGAAGGGTTGCAAGAGTTAGAGTTAGGAGTTAGGAGTTAGAAGTTAGGAGTTATAGAGACAGGGTTGATTGCGTCTTTCTATTCACTTGAATGAAGAGGAGAATACTTAATGACAGATATTTTGACAAATTCTACTCTAGGAGACTTCCTCACAAGCTTAGCATCTGGTGAAATTAACCTGATAACAGTTATCGTGTGGTTATTAATAGCAGCAGCCATATCTATAGTTGGCGGTGCTATTGGTGGGATGTTGTTAGCCGGGAAAGATATTGGTTATCAATTATCTGCAATGCTTGGTGGATTATTTGCTCCCGTTGGTGTAATTCCAGCGATCCTTTTAGGACTATTTTTGCTGAATCTATTGCTCAAAGTTTAGGGAAATAATCATGTTAGAATTAGGATTGATTTCTGCTAAGTTATTTTTCAAAGGAAAGCTGATACGCGAACCAATGTATTTTATGCGGCAAACTGGGATTGGTACTGGCATAGGTTCGATACTATTGATATCATTTGCATTAGTTAAATTTCCCTTATGGCTATCAGTAGTAGTATCTAGTTTAGTCACAGGCACAATTATGCCATTTCTTCTGAAAGACTTCAAAATGAAGTAAGGAGTAAGAAGTCAGGAGTCAGGAGTCAGAATTTAGTAGGGTTTGGCATCTATCTTCACTCTTCTTAGATGGCTGTTGTTATCTCCCGATTCTTTAACAATCCTGACAAATGTGTTCTTACATATTCTTTAGTAATTACTAATCGTCAATTGTTGCCATTTGCCACTCCTGTAACGACTGTATTAATTGCATTACAGGTCAAGTGATCGCTGTTGAGGACATGATGTTTATCTATAAATACTCAACACGCCCTACCATTTCCTCAGGCGTATAAACCTCATAAATCAGCAGCAAACTTTCAACAATCTGTCCAATTGATTCACGGGCGATAACTGACATTACCTGTTCGTCTAAATGAAATCTAATCCGACTACTCACCCCGAATTGCCTTTAATCTTGCATCTATTGGAGAAGGCGGACTATTACGCTTCATTTCCTCGACTAACGCCTCACTTTCTGCGGTATGGCGATCAATTTGTTCTCGATGATCGTAATAGTATGCCATTGCTGCATAAACTGCTGCTTTAGATAAATCATATTCAGAAGCAATAACTTCAAGAGATTCTCCCATCTCCAAATACATTTTTGCAATAGCAGCAACAGTTATTCTTGTTCCCACAATGCGGGGTTTACCAAAACAATAGTCAGGATCTATGGCAATATACTCTTTACTTACCTGTTGGATAGGCATTTTTTTCACTGGGATAAGGCAAAATTTCTACTTCTAGTATACTATTGTTAGTTGCTAACTGCTAATCGTCAATTGTTGCCACTCCCCACTCCCCACTCCTAACTCCCCACTCATAACTCATAATTCATAATTCATAAAATGACTCAAACAGCAACTCCCCAAAAATTAACCTTCTCACCTCAGGGTGCAGAAGTTATTTTAGGCAGGAGTATTGAACCAGAACAATTAGTAATTCCTGTAGCACCAAGTAGGATAGATATGTTTGGTCCTCGCGGTGTTTATTTGAAATCTGAAACAGGCCCATTGTGGGTATCAGACACAGGGCATCATCGTTTATTGGGATGGCGGAGTTTACCCACGAGAGATAGTCAACCTGCTGATTGGGTCATTGGACAACCTGACTTTAACCATGAAGGACAAAATGCCAAAAGTACACCCGGAAGGTCAACCCTAAGTGTACCAACAGGAATTTGTGCTTTTGGAGAAGGATTTGCGGTAGCAGATGCTTGGAATCACCGAATTTTGATTTGGAAAAAGTTACCGGAAGAGAGCAATGTTCCAGCAGATTTGGTGTTAGGTCAAGCTGATTTTATCGCAAACGAACCCAACAGAGGACAACAAGAAGCAGCAGCCAATACTTTAAACTGGTGTTATGGTGTTTTCTCTGATCAAGGAAAGCTATTTGTTGCTGATACAGGAAATCGACGGGTATTGATTTGGCACCAATTACCAGAAGAAAATGGTCAAAAAGCAGATTTAGTATTGGGACAACCAGACATGCGATCGCGCAATGAAAATAACGGCGGTACTCCCTCAGCATCGAGTATGCGTTGGTGTCACGATATCACCTTTTGGGGAGACAATCTGGTTGTTACCGATGCGGGTAATAACCGTGTGATGATATGGTCCGGGATACCTAGAGAAAATAATGCACCTTGTGCAGTCGTGTTAGGACAAAAAAGTTTCGATGCAGTCGAAATGAATCAAGGAGTTTATTTTCCTAATGCTAGTAGTCTGAGTATGCCTTATGGCGTGGCTGCTAATGATGATTGGTTACTAGTTGCAGATACTGCTAACTCCCGGTTGCTAGGGTGGAAGAAACTAGAATCACTTTCATTTTTACGTGAAAGTCAAGTGTTGGCTGGACAAATAGATTTTAACAGGAAAGGCGAGAACCGGGATTTTGGACTACCAACGCGAGACAGCCTTAATTGGTGTTATGGGATAAAAATTTGTGGAAAGACAGCGGTAATAGCCGACTCTGGAAATAACCGGATTTTGGTGTGGCGGTTCAACCATGACGACTGAGGAAATTAGGATTTACGGTACTGTTCAGGGAGTAGGATTTCGCCCTACAGTGTATCGTTTGGCAAAAGCCTGTGGGTTGTGGGGAGAAGTTTGTAATGACGGTGAAGGTGTCTTAATTCGAGTCTCTGGTAGTGAAGCATCTTTAGAAGAATTTATTCAAAGATTGCAGCAAGAATGTCCACCACTGGCAAGAATTAAGGAACTAATACGCAGGCGTTATGCAAGTGAAATTCCCTTCAATGATTTTGTCATTTCTAGCAGTGTAAATAGCACAGTAAAAACAGAAATTGCTCCCGATGCTGCGACTTGTCCCCAATGTCAAGCAGAAATCTTCGACCCCTTCAGCCGTTGGTATCGCTATCCCTTCACGAACTGTACTCATTGTGGTCCCCGCTTGAGTATTATTCGTGCCATTCCATACGACCGACATCAAACCAGCATGGCTGCTTTTGCCATGTGTTCAGATTGCACAAAAGAATACAAAGACGTAGAAAACCGCCGATTTCATGCCCAACCTATAGCCTGTCACATTTGCGGGCCAAAAGTGACCTTAGAACGTGCGGATGGTCAACCGATAACAGCTTCCATGTTCTCCATGATGGATGATGTTGATGCTGTCTGTACTTTGTTGCAAAAAGGCGAAATTGTAGCTATTAAGGGATTGGGTGGAATTCATCTTGCTTGCGATGCAACACAAGAAACTGCTGTGCAAAAACTGCGTCAGCGCAAAGGGCGTTACCACAAACCCTTTGCTTTAATGGCGCGAGACATAGCAATTATTGAAGAATATTGTAACCTCACCACCAAAGAAAAAGAACTCCTAGAAAGTCCCGCCGCACCCATTGTTTTATTGCAACAGAAAATTATCCGCGTCCATCTGCGTTTATCTACGGTTAAAAATTCAATTGCACCTTCCGTCGCACCAAGACAAAATACCCTTGGCTTTATACTCCCTTACACCCCCTTACATCACCTAATTCTCAAACGCATGAATCGCCCGATAGTCTTCACAAGTGGCAATCTTTCTGATGAACCGCAATGTATTGATAACGACGAAGCACGTGATAAGTTAGGGAAAATTGCTGATTATTTTTTTCTCCACAATCGAGAGATTGTGAACCGAGTTGATGATTCAGTAGTGCGGGTTATAGGCGAACAAGTACAAATAATTCGCCGTGCTAGAGGATACGCGCCAGCACCGATCAAATTACCATCTGGATTTAACAGCGTTCCTCAGATTTTAGCAATGGGTGGCGAGTTAAAAAATACCTTTTGTTTGTTGCGGAATGGGGAAGCAATTCTCTCTCAACATTTAGGAGACTTAGAAAACGCGGCTGCTTTTAAAGCCTATCAGGATACACTGACTTTATACTTGAACTTATTCGACCATCAACCAGAAGCTATCGCTATCGACCTCCATCCTGAGTATCTATCAACAAAACTTGGTAAAGAACTAGCAGCCACTCAACAGTACAGCCATAAATTACACCACATCCAGCATCATCATGCCCACATAGCTGCTTGTATGGCTGAGAATGGTATACCTCTCAATTCAACACCTGTCTTGGGTATCGCTTTAGATGGATTAGGTTATGGCGAAGATGGAACACTTTGGGGTGGAGAATTCCTTCTAGCAGATTACCGCTCCTTTAGGCGATTGGCAACATTTAAGCCAGTAGCAATGATTGGTGGGTTACAAGCAATTAAACAGCCTTGGCGTAACACCTACGCTCAATTAATATCGGCTTTTACGTGGGACAATTTAGAAAATAAGTACAGTGATTTAGAATTATTCACATTTCTTAAACAAAAGCCACTTAACCTTCTCAATCAGCTGATAGACAAAAGAATCAACTCTCCCCTAACTTCATCAGTAGGGCGGTTATTCGATGCGGTGGCGGCTGCGATCGGTATTTGCCGACAAGAATGTAGCTATGAAGGACAAGCCGCAATTGAAATGGAAGCTTTAGTCGATCAAGATATCTTAAGTCATCATAAAGAAACGCTAATTTATCCCTTTAATATTAATATTTTAGATAGTATTTACTGTATAGACCCACGTCCAATGTGGCAAGCCTTACTTGATGACTTGCAACAGCAAATTCCTCAATCAATCATAGCTGCTAAATTTCACCAAAGCTTAGCTGATATCATTGTAAAAATAGTTGGACATATTTGTAAAGAAAATGACACAAATCAAGTATTCCTGACAGGAGGAGTTTTTCAAAATTGTATTCTATTACAGATCGTCAGTAGTCGTTTACAAGCATTAGGATTGAATGTATTCACTCACAGCTTAGTCCCACCCAACGATGGCGGTTTATCACTAGGGCAAGCCGTTATTGCAGCTGCCCAATTGCTGTCCTAATCTGAGTAGATAGAAATAGGCTTTTAGGGGTGCTAAAGCGTAACTACGAACCAATAATAATTGATGGAAAAGAAAATGTGTTTAGGTATTCCCGGTCAAATTATAGAAATCACAGACGTTAAGCAAAAATTAGCTGTTGTTAATATTGGTGGTGTAACGCGACAAATTAATATCGCTTGCATCGTTGATAAACAACATCCTGCTGAGTCTTGTATTGGTGATTGGGTACTGGTTCACGTCGGCTTTGCCATGAATCGCATTAACGAACAAGAAGCAGCAGAAACATTGCAATTATTGCAGGAAATAGTCACGTTAGGAGTTAGGAGTTAACAAGGCTTTGTATCTAGCGTTGAGACAAAGGAATTGTACCGGGTGCATCCCAATGAGCGTAAATTCGTAGTGCGAGCCGGAAAGCTCGCTTGTTTTACACGTGAGCAAGATGCTCACACTACTGATCGTCTTTTTGCAAAACTGGTATGCTCCCATTGTACCTCCACTTACTTGCAATCTGCTATAATGAACCAATGAAATACGTTGACGAATTTCGCGAACCTCAAAAAGCTCAAGCTTTACTTTGTGAAATCGAAAAATTATGTCAAGAGTTGGCACAGCCGATCAAAATAATGGAAGTGTGCGGCGGTCATACTCATTCCATTTTTAAGTATGGCATTGAAGAAGTTTTGCCTGATGTTCTAGAACTGATTCATGGGCCTGGTTGTCCGGTGTGCGTTATGCCAAAGGGGAGGTTGGATGATGCGATCGCCATCTCCCAAAATTCCAATGTCATCTTCGCCACCTTTGGCGATGCAATGCGGGTTCCTGGTTCTAAAACCAGCTTACTCCAAGCTAGAGCAAAAGGTGCAGATATCCGCATGGTTTACTCTCCTTTAGATAGCCTGCAAATTGCTAGAGAAAACCCTAACAAAGAAGTAGTTTTCTTTGCCTTAGGCTTTGAAACAACCGCCCCCAGTACAGCTTTTACCATCCTGCAAGCAGCAGCCGAAAAACTTGATAACTTCAGTCTGTTTTGCAATCACGTTCTCGTGATTCCAGCCCTAGAAGCACTACTAGATAATCCCGATCTCCAACTAGATGGATTTATCGGGCCCGGTCATGTCAGTATGGTCATTGGTACTGACCCGTATCAGTTTATTTCTCAACAGTTTCACAAACCAATTGTTGTTTCAGGATTTGAACCTTTAGACATTTTCCAATCAATTTGGATGCTGTTGCAACAAATCGTAGAAAATCGTTGTGAAGTAGAAAATCAATATAACCGACTCGTAGAGACAACAGGGAATCATGTAGCGCTTGCAGCCATAAACGAAGTTTTTGCAGTGCGAGAAAATTTTGATTGGCGTGGCTTAGGCGACATCCCCTATTCAGGGTTAAAAATTCGTCCTGAGTATGCCCAATTTGATGCAGAACTAAAATTTACCATACCTAATCTCAAAGTTGCGGACCATAAAGCCTGTCAATGTGGTGAAATCCTCAAAGGAGTGTTAAAACCTTGGCAATGCAAAGTCTTTGGTACAGCCTGCACACCGGAAACACCGATAGGTAGTTGCATGGTATCTTCTGAAGGTGCTTGTGCAGCTTATTACAAATATGGTGGCATCAAAGAGTTCAGAGGGAGCAGGGAGCAGAGAATCCCAGGACTAAAGCCGTGGGATACCGCAGATGCACGCAGATAAAAGTGTAGTTCTATTCTCACCCAAACAAACGCTCAACAGCACAGATAAATCCTGGCAAAATAGGACTAGTACCGCAAGGCGGAAGTCAAAAGTCAAAAGTCAAAAGTCAAAAGTAATATATATAATGATGCCAGGTACAAAGGCAACTCTTCCCAATCCCGTCTGAGTTGACCAGATTTCTAATTGTGTACCTATTTTTACACAGACCTCTTGATGTTTCCAGTGACGTGATCTAGTCACAAATAATTCTCCATCAATAATTTCATAACGCTTACCGTCATCAGGAAATAAATCTAGATCACCAGTTGTCCACCGGACTTTTTCTGAGGCTGTGGTTGTCATATAATTACATTCTGACTCCTGACTCCTGAATTCTTACTACTTCAAGAATATCATCCTACCCTACAATTCAGCACCTTAAACTAATTTTTAGATGAATATTTTCCCCACTAACCCAGTACAAATCCGTCGTCGTCGAGGTAAAGTGCAAGATACTCATATTACCCTTGCCCATGGAAGCGGTGGTAAAGCAATGCGTGATTTAATTGATGATATCTTTGTTAATACTTTTAATAATCCGATTCTCTCCCAATTAGAAGACCAAGCAAGTTTCAATTTAGCAACTCTCATGCAACAGGGAGACAGACTTGCTTTTACAACTGATTCTTATGTTGTAGATCCTTTATTTTTTCCTGGCGGTGATATAGGAGAATTAGCCATCAATGGTACAGTCAATGATTTAGCAGTGAGTGGTGCTAAACCGTTATATCTTACCTGTAGTGTAATATTAGAAGAAGGACTTGCTGTAGAAACTTTGCGGCGAGTTGCCCAAAATATGCAAGCAGCCGCTAAAAAGGCAGGCGTACAAATCGTTACAGGTGACACAAAAGTTGTGCATCGCGGTGCTGTAGATAAATTATTTATTAATACCTCTGGGATTGGGGTCATTCCACCAGGAGTTAATATTTCTGCCCATAATCTCCAGCCAGGAGATGCAGTCATTATTAACGGTGAATTAGGCAATCATGGTACAGCAATTTTAATTGCCCGTGGGGAGTTAGCATTAGAAACTAATCTTGAAAGTGACTGTCAACCGTTAAATAGTTTAGTTGAAAGCATCCTCAAAGTCTGTCCCCAAATTCATGCTATGCGAGATGCAACACGCGGTGGTTTAGCCACAGTAGTAAACGAATTTGCCCTCAGTTCTAATATGGGAATTCGCCTTGATGATCAATCTATCCCAATTCGTGAAGAAGTCAAGGGAGTTTGCGAGATTTTAGGTTTAGACCCATTATATCTAGCAAACGAAGGCAAACTAGTTGTAGTTGTCGGACGCGAGAATACCGAAACTGTTTTATCAGCCATGAAATCACACCCAGCCGGAAAAGATGCTTGTGTCATCGGCGAAGTCCTTCCCTCTCCCCCAGGCGTTGTCTTGTTAAAAACTGCTTTCGGTGCTGAACGCATCCTAGATATGCTTGTCGGCGAACAGCTTCCACGAATTTGTTAACCATACCATCATGCACGAACTAGGAATCACACAAAACATTGTAGCAATTGTCACTGAACACTCCCAAGACACAAAAGTAAAACGAGTCTTATTAGAAATTGGGAAACTTTCAGCCATTATGCCAGATGCCATCCGATTTTGTTTCGATATCTGCACGGTAGATACACTTCTAGAAGGTGCGACACTAGAAATTTTGGAAACTCCAGGATTAGCAAAATGTCGCCAATGCGGTGCAGAAATTTCTCTAGAACAGCCCTTTGGTATCTGTCATTGTGGCAGCATACAACTAGATTTAATGGCTGGTGAAGAACTTAAAATCAAAGAAATAGAGATAGAGGAAGTATGTGTATAACCTGTGGTTGTTCTGATCATGATAAAACTACAATGACTCATCCTGAAACAGGTGAAGTCATGGCTGATATCCGCGATCGCTCTCATACTCATACCTTACCGGATGGGACTATAATCACCCACTCCCATAGTCATGATAGCATCACCGAAGCATCTCAAATTCATGCCAAAGTCCATAGCACAACTATATCATTAGAACAAAATATTTTAGGAAAAAATAACCTCCTTGCAGCCCAAAATCGCGGATGGTTTAAAGGTCGAAATATCCTGGCATTAAATCTAATGAGTTCCCCTGGATCTGGAAAAACAACTCTTTTAACTCGAACTATCTTAGATTTAAAGCAGCAGTTATCTATCAGCGTCATTGAAGGCGACCAAGAAACAAGTCATGATGCGGAAAAAATAAAAGAAACAGGCTGTAAAGTTGTACAAATTAACACCGGGACAGGCTGTCATCTAGATGCAGCAATGGTAGAACGCGGATTGCAACAACTGAATCCGCCACTAAACTCAGTGGTGATGATTGAGAATGTTGGCAATCTGGTTTGTCCAGCTTTATTCGATTTAGGAGAACAGGCAAAAGTGGTAATTCTCTCAGTTACGGAGGGAGAAGATAAGCCGATAAAATACCCTCATATGTTCCGTGCTAGTGAGATTATGATCCTCACTAAAATTGATTTGCTACCTTACGTACAATTTGATGTTCAGCGTTGTATAGAGTATGCCCAGCAGGTCAATCCCAAAATTCAGATTTTTCAGGTTTCGGCACTGACTGGAACTGGATTGGAGAATTGGTATAAGTTTATAGCACAAAGGGTAGTAAATTTTGTGTAGATAAGGGACTTCCAGAAAATGAAATATACAGAAGCTATGTGTTGTAAATTAAATCGATTAATATAGAGTTGCATCAACTAGAAAATTATTTATAGTACATATTTACTACTCGGGAGGAGACGGCCCCTAAAAACGGTGATTAAGAGCGATCGCTCTTAACGCCACCGATCTGAGTTCCTCCGTCGCCTGCGAAACCACCACCAAATTTGGCATTACTGAGATTGTATTTGTCTGACATGTTGAAAATACGGTACGGTGGTGCGCTTGCGAGTACAAGACTATTTTTTAAGTAAATTCCTCCTACTAAAAAGCCAAAGCAAGACTATAAAATGTGAATGCTTCATTCTATAAATTAAAAAATTAAAACTTACAACTTCGCGTCTGCCTGGATAGTAATATGCGTCTGACGATCAATCAAAGTTTACCACTGCCTCTTGATCTCAATAATATATCACTTCCTGAGAAATTACCGCCTATTGTTTTGGTGGCGTTTATCCGTCCTGATCTTCTTAAGCAAGTCCTCGCAGATCTGGCTAAGCAAACTTTATGCCCACAACAGATTTTAGCTTTCATTGATGGAGCTCGTCAGGCTAAAGATCAACCTTTGATTGAAGAATGTATTGAGCTATTGACTGAATTTCACCATACTGTCCCAGTTGAAATAGTTAAGCGAGCGCACAATCTAGGCTGTGATCTGAACGCCGTCGGTGCACTGACTGAAGCTTTTTCCTCTTACCCTGCGGTCATTTATCTAGAAGACGACATTGTTGCAAATCCCTATTTCTATGATCGCATGTGTCGGCTGTTGGAAGCTTATCGAGACTTTCCTCCAGTATTCTCAGTCACAGCCTACGCAAACTTTCCCAGTGGGCTGAATCAACTCATATCAGAGAATTTTATGGTATCAAAACGGGTGTTTGCCTACGGTTTAGGAACCTGGGCAGATCGTTGGAAAGCTATAGATATGACTAACTACAAACGAGGTCACAACCCTTTTGGTCATTTCTACGATATCCCTGCAACTATACAAACAAAGTATACAATTCTGAATCAATTCTTTCTGGAAAAAGAAACTAACTTGCACGATTGGGTCATAACCATGACCTTAGCCTCTCTAGACAAAGGATATGTACATATTACTCCTATGGTATCCTTGATACAGAATATCGGCTTCGGACACCCTAGGGCAAAAACATACAAAACAGGAGCGGAACCCGCTTGGGCAAACGCACATAGTGATTTGTCAGCCTGTTTGAATACCTTACCACCTAGCCTAGAACTGACAGAAACCTTAGCAGCCCCTCTAGACGGAGTAGAGTTAGCTAAACACTTACAAGCTTGCGACTGTCTGTGGCTCAACCCATCAGACACATGGCAACTTCTGCGTCGGTATAAAGGCTGGCGCAGCAGAATAGCCTTTTTGAAGCTCTTCTTTTCTCGATTCTTAATCTATGTCAGACGCTTACGCGCTGGACTAGTTGCGTAAATCAATTGTGGAATTATGAATTATTGTCGAGTACCACGATAATTGACCATCGAAATTTTAAACACTTCATTTGGCTATTTTTTCGCTCTGAGTCTACTATTACCTATGCACTGCAAAATTCAACGCCAACTAACCATAGCTTTAGAAAATTATCCAGGTCATCTAGCTGCGATGAGTAGTGCGATCGCAAATCAGAATATCAATATTGAAGCAATATCACTAATTGATAGTATTGAGCAAGGTTTAATTCGTATAGTTGTTAGCGAACCCATACTCTGTAAAAAAATACTGATTTCACAGGGATTTTACGTAATTGAGGCAGATATCATCGCTGTGGAAATTACGGATGGGTTAGGTCAATTAGCACGATTAAGCCAAGTGATCGCAGATGCGAAAATTAACGTTGAATATACTTATGGTAGTTCCACCCGTCCAGGGGAAAAAATGCACCTCATCCTTAAAGTTTCCGATCTAGATAAAGCATATCAAGTCATAGCTGCAATTGAGGAGAGCGCGAATTGTGGTTTCCCTAATCAAGGATAGTGTGGGAATCCTGCCAGCAGGCGCACTAGGGGTCAGTTTTTTTTATTATCTCACCGACCAACTGACACAAGTAGACTCGAAAGTTTATTTGATCGAACGACGAAATTCTAGTAGTTCTCAGTCTTTGAAAACAAGCGGAGAAATTGCGATCGCAACTAGCGAAACTATCAAATATTTCCCCACCGCTAAAATCCTTAAACCTGACCTTCTGAACTGCTATCAGTTGGGTTTTTTGCCAGAAGTTGTCCTGATCTGTCCCAATCCCGACCAACTTTTAAGTATCATTACCACTACTGTCGAATTACTCATCCTCATATCCGAACAAGGAGAACTATCACAGCCAGAAATACCCTTTCCCTATCTTATTTTATCTTCCAACGGCATCTACTTTCAACGATTTCGGCAAATATTCATTGAAAAAATCGAAGAAGCTACTCTATTTGGTCGTTTACCCGACCTTTGGCCCGATATTATGCCTCGAATAGTCTCCCGATTTTTACGAGGAGTCACAATTCAAACTGGTGTACGTGAAGGTAGCAACGGTGACACAATTTACCGACCAGGACCAAGAGGACGCACCCAAATCACTGGAGGAGACATCACCTCACGAGAACGTTGTTGTGAGATTTTAGCACTTAAGGGAGCATGGTTTGAACTTGCTCCCAACATTTCCCCCACTCGGATAGAATTTGATAAAGCCTTGGTTAACCTCAGCACTAATTTACTAGGGCAATTAATGTCAATCGATGCTCAAGGTAACTTCAAGGTTTTAACTATCGGTGAAATATTAGCAAATTCTCATCAACCCGAAATCCGCGAATTAGCTTCCCATGTATTTCAAGTCGGACAAATGATTAAGGTTTACGGAAAAGATGAAAATTTCGAGGTGATTCTCGATCAATTGATGGAAACCAGTCATGTTCATGCATCTCATATTCCCTCTAGCTTACAATGGGTAGACACCAAAATACGTCTGGGAACCTTAGAACCTGAAATGACACCCACAGAAGCCTGGTTGATCGAACCATTAATTCGCTATGCCAAAGCCTCTGAACTTGAAGATACTGTTAATTATTTTGAAAGCTTGAAAAATCAACTAATAGAAAAACTAACCCTCGCAACCAACAGAAATGTGGTAGAAATGGATGGATAAGCCGAATTTTATCTTTGGTTACGGTTCACTTGTTGATATAGAGAACCTAAAAAAATACTTTGGTCGCGATTTAACTCCTTCTTTGGATTTTATTTATTGTGGCTTAAAAGATTTTCATCGTTGCTGGAATATTGCAATGAATAACAGTGTTGATTTACCTGATTATAAATATTACATTGATCAACAAACTGGAAATAGGCCAGAAGGCTTTGTGACTTTCCTAAATATACGTCCTTGTCCAGGTGATAATGTTACCGGAATTTTATTCCGGGTGTCTGATCAAGAGTTACAACGTTTAGATAAACGGGAGCGAAATTATAGAAGAATTGATGTAACTCATCTAATTGACACGCCGATACAGGGACAAGCCTGGGTATACATAGGTTTAGATGAAGCTGAGAAACGATATCAGAAGGGCTTAAAGCAGAATACTGCTATGGTCTCTCAAAATTATTTTGATTCAGTTTATAATGCCTATCTCTCGTTGGGAAACGAAGCGTTGTCTAATTATTTTGCAACAACAGATGAGCTTAGAGTACCTATATTTAACCTTGAGATGCGTATAGTGGTGGACACGCCACATCTGCTGAAAAGTGTGAGATTGAACGGGAAACAGCACCAAGACTTTACCGAATAAACAGGGAGTATAAGCAACAGAGAAGTGATCTACTCTACGCGAATCAAATCTTTATCCACCTGGGAGTTGAGGAATGTCCACATCTGCAAGTCTGTAAAATCTGGGATGACCATAAATGCCCCAATTTCTTGTAGAACTTGTGGATCGTGGGTGGAAGCGATGCCAATGGTACGGATATTAGCACCGACTGCAGAACGAATGCCAGAGGGTGAGTCTTCTAAGGCGATCGCCTCTTCTGCTGCAATCTCTAACCTCTGTAAAGCAGCTTCGTAGGGTGCAGGATCAGGTTTACCTGCTATGCAAGCCTCTGCTAAAACGACTGTATCAAATGCTTCTTTGATCCCCAAAACTTCGAGCATAAATTCAGCATTTAATCTCGGTGCATTCGTGACTAAAGCACGTTTAAGATGGTGTGTGTCTGTCCATGCTAGGAGTTCCGAAAATCCACTCAACGGTTTGAGATTTGGAGCTTTTTGACGAAAGAGAGCCTCTTTTTCGTCAGCAAAAACAACACCTGCTTCTGGTGATAATTGTGGCAAGATATCTTTGACAATTTCTGGGTTGAGTCGTCCACTAATCCGCGATTTGTAGAATGTTTCGTCAATTTCCAAACCGTAGTTTAAGAGCATTTCTCGCCAAGCTTGGTAGTGTACGGGGTCGGTGTTGACTATAGTTCCGTCGAGATCAAAGAGGATTGCAGCTAGCATGGTTTCCTAAGGTATGTCAATTATTATAAAGTTAATTTACATAGTTTACATTGTTTTTTGGTCTATTTTCCCACCGACAAAACAGTTCTGAACTTGTCATCCTTGAAGAGTAGGCATTCTGAATTTTGCCCCCACGAAAGTCATAGGAATAGAGATAATCAAATGTCAACCGCCAAAAAAATTTTTCGCGTCGATGACCTATCGGTGCAGATTTATGATTCTGAAGCCGAACTGGCGCAGGATGTAGCAGGAATTGCACAAAAATATTTACAGCATACCCTCCAACAACAGGATACTGCAGCTGTATTGTTGGCGACAGGCAATTCGCAAATAAAATTTCTCGATGCTTTGATGACTTTGGGTGGTGTAGATTGGTCACGGATTACCTTGTTCCATCTAGATGAGTATTTGGGAATTTCTGCTGACCATTCTGCGAGTTTCCGGCGCTATCTGCTGGAACGTGTGCAGAAGCGGGTCAATCCTAAGGTCTTTCATTATATAGAAGGTGACACAATGCAACCTTTGGCAGAATGCGATCGCTATACCAAACTGCTGCAAGCACAACCGATAGACTTGTGCTGTCTTGGGGTGGGAGAAAATGGACACTTAGCTTTTAACGATCCAGCCGTGGCAGATTTTCATGATTCATATATGATGAAACTCGTGAAGATGGATACAGTAAACCGTCTGCAACAAGTAAATACAGGTCATTTTGCTAATCTAGAAAATGTACCACAATACGCTTTTACTGTCACCATTCCGATGATTTCTTCTGCAAAAAAAATTCTTTGCCTTGCACCAGAAAAACGCAAGGCAAAGGTGGTAAAGAAGATGTTGCAAGGGGCTATTTCTACCGATTGCCCTGCTTCTTTCCTCCGCAAACAACCCCAAGCAACGTTATTCTTGGATGTAGATTCTGCTACTTTAATTAAAAGTTAGGAGTTAGGAGTTAACAAGAAACAAGTCAACGTGAATATACACAATTTTTTTCTGGGCTGTTAATGGTTAGTATCGCGGGACAGAGTTAAAGCTTACGAGAGTAGCCTGTGCTAAGGGGTGTGTTTCTGCTGATCGCCTCCCTGAAAGGATACCCAGATGTTTATCTACTTTGCCATGATTTGTATTAGTTTTTTCTATTAATATGGCAAATCTATTTAGGTTACCATATAAAACAACTTATATTATGAAGCAACTTTAAAGAACGTGTAAAATACAGACGACGCATATGATTTGTTTGTAACATAAGTAAATACACGTAAATTTTCTACTAATTAAATTTTACGGATTGCCTAAATTCAGTAGAACTAGGGTAACGGTTATTGACTTATTTTATATAGCCTAATAGAGGAAATACTTAATTTTAGGTGAAGTGAAGTAAAAAAGGACGATGACGAACTATTGTTTATGAGAGAATTTTGGTTGCATTTGTTTTCTCAAGAGTGGCCCACGGGCGGCGTACCACCCGTTATGAATGAAAGAAACACCTCCTATTCCCTATTCCCTGCTCCCTCTTGTTTCTTGAGAGCGCCCCACGGGCGGCACGCCACCCGTTATGAAGGTCAGAAACACCTCCTATTCCCTATTCCCTATTCCCTATTCCCTATTCCCTATTCCCTGCTCCCTATTCCCTATTCCCTGCTCCCTGCTCCCTGCTCCCTGCTCCCTCTTGTTTCTTAAGAGCGCCCCATGGGCATTGCTATTTTTGGCAGTCAGGGTTGGTGTTGTTTCATCTCGTATCAGATTCGCTGATTGCAATTGCCTATTATTCAATTCCAGTCATTTTCGTTCGCACCCGACAAGATATGCCTTTTAATTGGATGTTATTGATCTTTGGAACATTCATTGTTGCTTGTGGCACAACTCACTTGATCGACTTGTGGACGCTTCAGTATCCTACCTATTGGCTTTTAGGGTTGCTCAAAACCATCAGTGCTTTTGTCTGTTTACTTACAGCTCTAGAACTAGTGTCCTTGTTATCTCAGGCACTAAATTTACCTAGCCGTGCCCAACTAGAAGTCACAAACTTTGACCTACTAAGGGAAGTTGTCGAACACAAACGTACAGAGGAAGAACTGTGCAAGATACGTGACGAACTAGAAATTAAGGTTCAGGAGCGGACAGCAGAGTTTATCAGAATCAATGAAGCACTGAGTACGGAAATTACTGAGCGCAAGGAGGTAGAGGAGCAGATTCAAGCATCGTTGATTGAAAAAGAAGTGCTATTAAAAGAAATTTACCATCGAGTTAAAAACAATTTACAAGTCATTTCTAGTTTGCTCAACCTGCAATCTGAGTATATCACAGACAAACATGATTTAGAAATATTCAAACAAAGCCAGCAGCGGATTGAATCGATGGCCCAGGTTCACGAGAAATTGTATCAATCTAAAGACTTAGCAAGGATTGATTTTGGTGAATACATTCGAGATTTAGTAGTAAGTTTATTTAGTTCCTATGAAGTTAATTCAGATGCGATCGCCCTCACAATAAATATCGGTTCGGTTTTGCTAGGTTTAGATTTGGCAATTCCCTGCGGCTTAATTATCAATGAAATTGTTTCCAACTCCATAAAACATGCATTTCCTAAAGGCACAAATGGAGAAATTCGCCTTGATTTTTTTGCTAACGATGATAATCAGTTCATACTAAGCATCAGTGACAATGGTGTTGGCTTCCCGCCAGATTTCGACTTCAAAAAAACAACAACATTAGGGTTGCAGTTAGTAGATTCTTTGACTCATCAAATTTCAGGCGAAATTGATGTAACCTGCTATGGTGGGGTAAGTTTTAAAATTACATTTCCAGTAGTGGTAGAAACCTAAAATTCGAGGAAAAATGACAGGAATGAAAATTTTGGTTGTAGAAGATCAAGGCATTGTTGCCAAAGATTTACAAAATCGCCTCAACAAAATTGGCTACCATGTTCCTACCACAGCTTCTTCGGGAGAAGAGGCAATTAAGAAGGCAGCAGAAATTTGTCCAGATTTAGTGCTAATGGATATTAGATTAAAAGGGGATATGGATGGTGTAGAAACTGCCAGACAAATCCATGATAATTTTAAGATTCCAGTAATCTATTTAACTGCTTATACTGATAAAAAAACATTAGAGCGAGTAAAAGAAACAGAGCCGTTTGGTTACATAATCAAACCTTTTAAAGAAAAAGAACTATACACTACTATTGAAATAGCTTATTCTAAATATAAGCAAGAAAAGAAATTAAAAGAAGATCAACAATGGCTGGCAACAGTTATTAAAAGTATAGGCGATGGTGTGATTGCTACCAATGATCAAGAATTAGTAACTTTTCTGAATCCCGTTGCCGAAAAGTTGCTTGGTTGGAAACAGCAAGAAATTTGTGGAAAACACGTATCAGAGGTTTTAAAAATTGTCAATAAAGAAACTCGTAAGCCTATCGAAAATCCGCTGAAAAAAGTCCTTCAAGATGGTGTTATTGTTGGTCAACACGAAGATAGTATTCTGATTGCTCGAAACGGCGCAGAAATACCGATTAATGACAGCGCAGCACCAATTAAAGATGAGAAAGATAACATTATAGGTGCAGTTTTGGTGTTTCGGGACATCACTGAGCACCAACGGGCTATTGAGGTGCGCCAAAAGCAAATTGAGCAAGAGCAACTTGTAACACAATTGGAACAACTCAATCTACTCAAAGACGACTTTTTAAATACGGTTTCTCACGAATTGCGGACTCCTCTATCTAATATTATGATGGCAATTCAAGTACTACAAATTACTGGGATTGGCGAACAAGGTCAACGCTATCTAGAGATGTTGCAAGCTGAGTGCGATCGCGAGCTTGAGATCATCAACGATCTGCTCGATTTACAGCGAGTAGAAGCTGCAACAACTTCCCTGTTGAGTCCCGAACCGTTGCTCTTACAATACTGGTTGCATAGCATCGTTGAGTCGTTTCGTGCCCGTACTCATGAACGCCAGCAAACTCTTACACTTAATCTCGATTCTAATATACCACCTCTGATCTCAGACAATGTCAGTTTGGCACGAATCTTTACTGAATTGCTGAATAATGCCTGTAAGTACACTCCTGCTGGTGGTGAAATTGTGCTAAGTGTTTGCTGCGAGGGAAGTGAGACTCAAGGCGTACTCCCTACTATCTTTAGGATCAGCAATTCAGCAGAAATTCCAACCGCCGCTTTGCCACGAATTTTTGAGAAATTTTATCGCATTCCTGAGGCCAATGTCTGGCAACAAAGTAGTACAGGGTTAGGGTTAGCTTTAGTACACAAGCTGGTCGAACAACTGCAAGGAACTATTCAAGTTGAAAGCAGCGCTGGTTGGACTACGTTTACACTAATGTTCTTTGATCTAGCTGTAGCAACTGATTAGTTACTCGGCAATTCTTTTCTTGCTTTGTAGCTTCTGTTATGATACTAAGTCCATAGTTATGTTTGAGTGAGAATCATGATCAGACAACAACGCACCTAGAATCAAGTGAACCCAGAGATACAGCAGTGCATTTACAACTGCTTGAATTGCCACAGCATCTGCTTAAATACCATGACATACTGCTTACAAAAGGGCGGTATGTATGCTGAACCTGAAAAGATAAACTGGATACTTGATTGTGCAGAACTTTGCCAAACAAATGCTAATTTTATGCTTCGGACTTCTCTGATGTACGCACGCATCTGTGCTATTTGTGCTGTAGTGTGCGATCGCTGTGCTCAAGAGTGCGAAAAAATGAGCTATGATCCTCAAATGAAAGCTTGTGCTCAAATTTGCCGTCATTGTGCCGAGTCTTGCCGTCAGATGGCTTTGGAGAGAACGTAGGGCAGGGGAGTAGGGGAGTAGAATCAATCTTTTTGGATATTGGGACAGATCGTATCTTCCGGCTTAGTTGTTAAACTGTCCCATCCCAAAAGTAATTCCCGCAATTCACCCCGCAAAGTCAAAAACTGCTCAATTTGCTGATCAATCTCAGATATTTTATCTTTTAGCTTCTGTTGAATTTCATTGCAAGCAGGTTTTCCTCCATCATAAACTTGGAGGATTTCGCCAATCTCTTGTAGGCTTAAACCAAGGGCTTGAGCGCGTTTAATAAAGGAAAGACGCTTAAATACATCTGATGAAAACTGTCGGAAGCCTCCCTCTGTTCGCCCTGATGATTTGAGTAAACCGATACTTTCGTAGTAGCGAATTGTCCTGATAGGAACTCCGCTTAAGGCTGTTACCTGACCAATTAACAGTGGTTTATGATCTTGAATTAACACCATCGGTTCCCTCCAATTCAAAAATTCTCTCTCTCCCCACACTCCCCACACCCCCCACACTCTCTTCTTGACTCTCTAGTTGACTAGAGATTCTAGGATAGCTTTAGTTTCACAGGAACTGACCTATCGGCAGAAGTAGTAGTATGGCTGCTAATATAAATACCCTCACATTAAAACTCCGAGGTATGAGTTGTGCTTCCTGCGCTAGAAGGATCGAACAAAAAATTCTGGAAGTTCCTAGCGTCTATGAATGCAGTGTCAACTTCGGTGCAGAGCAAGCTACAGTTAGATTTAACCCGCAAAAAACTAATTTAGCGAAGATTCAACAAGCTGTGGAGGCTGCTGGATACTCGGCTGACCCCCTCCAAGAAGATATTATCACGGGAGAGGATGATGCCCGAAAAGCCACCCGTCTGAGAGCATCACGCAACCTCATCATTCAGGTTACGGTGGGAGCAATCATTAGTGTCCTACTTGTCGTCGGGTCACTACCAATCATGACTGGATTACATTTGCCTTTCATCCCAACGTGGTTGCATAATCCTTGGTTCCAGTTAGTCTTAACTACACCTGTGCAGTTTTGGTGTGGTTACAGATTCTATATCAATGCTTGGAAAGCGCTGAGAAATTATGCTGCAACTATGGATACACTCATTGTCCTTGGCACAAGTGCAGCGTATTTCTATTCTGTATTTGCTACTATTTTTCCCAGATTTTTTACGTATCAAGGATTGATGCCAGAGATGTACTATGAAACAGCATCTATCGTCATTACCTTGATTCTATTAGGGCGGCTTCTAGAACATCGTGCGCGGGCTCAAACAAGAGACGCGATTCATCGACTTATGGGTTTACAAGCACGAGATGCTAGAGTTATTCGTAACGGACAAGAGATTGATATTCCGATTCAAGAAGTCAGAATGAACGATGTGATTTTGGTCCGTCCAGGTGAAAAAGTTCCCGTGGATGGAGAAGTTATTGAGGGTGATTCTACGGTAAATGAATCGATGGTAACGGGTGAAAGTTTACCAGTCAAAAAACAGCTTGGTGATGAGGTTATTGGTGCGACAATCAATCAAACAGGTAGCTTAAAATTCCGGGTGACACGAGTAGGAAAAGATACATTTCTGGCACAGATTGTTAAATTAGTGCAACAGGCGCAAGGTTCTAAAGCACCAATTCAGAGGTTAGCTGATCGCATTACAGGTTGGTTTGTACCAGTGGTGATTGCGATCGCTATCGTTACCTTTGTCCTTTGGTTTTACTTCACGGGCAATTTCACTTTAGCCCTGATCCCTACAGTTGGGGTCTTGATTATCGCTTGTCCCTGTGCTTTGGGTTTAGCCACACCGACTTCTATCATGGTAGGAACAGGTAAAGGCGCAGAAAACGGCATTCTAATTAGGGATGCGAAAAGTTTGGAGCTTGCTCACAAAATCACAACTATTGTACTGGATAAAACTGGCACATTAACACAGGGTAAACCTACGGTAACTGATTTTGTAACCGTTCACGGAACTGCTCATGGTCAGGAACTGAAACTCTTACACTTAGCAGCCTCAGTGGAACGGCAATCAGAGCATCCTTTAGCGGAGGCGATCATGAGATATGCTGAATCGCAGCAGGTAGATATTTCAGACGTTAAGAATTTTCAAGCATTCCCAGGAAGTGGCGTGCAAGGCACTGTTGCTGATCAACTAGTACATATTGGCACGCAACGCTGGATGGAAGAACTCAAAATTGCTACACTTAATTTGGAGAATTATCAACACACTTGGGAAACTGCTCGTAAAACTGTCGTTTGGATTGCCGTAGACGGGAAGATCCAAGGGGTCATGGGTATTGCAGATGCCCTCAAACCCTCTTCAGTGGAAGCAGTGAGAGCATTACAGAAGTTAGGTTTAAAAGTCGTCATGTTGACTGGAGATAATCGCCCGACAGCGATGGCGATCGCACAACAAGTTGGCATCACACAAGTCTTTGCTGAAGTTCGCCCAGATCAGAAAGTGGCAATTATTCAGTCTCTTCAAGCAGGGGAGATAAGGAGACCAGGGAAGAAACCCCAATCCAAAATTGTCGCGATGGTAGGTGATGGCATTAATGATGCACCTGCTTTAGCACAAGCTGATGTGGGAATGGCGATCGGCACTGGAACAGATGTGGCAATTGCCGCTAGCGATATTACCTTGATTTCTGGAGACTTGCAAGGCATTGTGACGGCGATTCAGCTGAGTCGCGCCACTATCCGCAACATTCGCCAAAATCTTTTCTTTGCCTTTATTTACAACATTGTCGGTATTCCTATCGCAGCTGGGATTTTGTTTCCCTTCTTTGGGTGGTTACTTAACCCAACGATTGCAGGAGGAGCAATGGCATTTAGTTCTGTTTCCGTAGTCACGAATGCCTTACGTTTACGTAACTTTCAAATTCGTAGTAAACTCCCCACCTGAAGCCTATGGTGTGTCATTTCGTTCAATTTCGGTCTCAACATCTAAAAAAAGAAGTGGCTTTGCCACTTCTTAAAAATTCCCAGGTAGAACCTGCAGAAAAAGAAGTGGCTTTGCCACTTCTTAAAAATTCCCAGGTAGAACCTAATCAAAATTATAACGAGTATAAGAATTGTAAACCGTATAATTTTACACTTATTAACTTGAGAACACCCCACGGGCGGCGTACCACCCGCCCCGCAGGAAGTCAAAAGTTAAAAAAACAAAACTCCTGACTCCCCGTGTTTCTTGAAAGCGCCCCACCGGCGGCGCACCACCCGTTATGAAGGTCAGAAACACCTCCCCACTCCTGACTCCTGACTCCTGACTCCTGACTCCTGACTCCTGACTCCCTGCTCCCTCTTATTTCTTGATCAAAAACCGAATTATGAGATAAATATGAAAGAGCCTATCTCATAATTGCGATGCCCCTGCTTGAGAATACAGAAACGAAGCCCAGTGTAAGAGAAATTTACCGCAGCATTACCATTCCTGAAGGGAAAAGCTTCTGGCGTAAGCTACTGGCTTTCGTCGGCCCAGGCTATCTGGTTTCTGTGGGTTACATGGACCCTGGGAATTGGGCTACGGATATTGCAGGTGGAGCCGAGTTTGGTTACACGCTTCTGAGTGTAATTCTGCTCTCCAACTTCATCGCAATTTTGCTGCAAACGCTATGTGTACGTCTGGGAGTTGCGACTGAACGAGACTTGGCTAAGTCTTGTCGAAGCCAATTCAACCAGAGAGTCAATATTTTCCTGTGGATACTGGCTGAGATTGGCATTGTTGCTACTGATATCGCGGAGGTGATCGGGGGGGCGATCGCTCTACAGTTATTATTTCACATCCCCCTGATTGTGGGGGTATGCCTCACCAGCATAGATGTCGTACTATTACTGATGCTACAGCGTTATGGTTTCCGTTATATCGAGGCTTTGACTATCACCCTGGTGTCCAGCATTGGACTGTGTTATTTGGCGGAGGTGATCTTTTCGCATCCTGATTTTGCCAGCGTCATAGTTGGTTTTGTTCCTCAACCAGTGATTCTCCAAAAACAGGAAATGTTATATGTCGCCCTAGGTATTTTGGGTGCTACCGTCATGCCTCATAACTTATACTTACACTCAGCACTTGTACAAACACGGGCTTGGCAACGGACTCCAGAAAAGAAACGGGAAGCCATCAACTTTGGCACTCTCGATTCAATAATTGCTCTATCATTCGCGCTGTTCGTGAACGCCGCTATCTTAGTTGTCGCCGCAGCCGCCTTTCATTTTTCTGGACATCAGGGGGTGGCAGAAATTCAAGATGCTTACAAATTGCTGTCCCCTCTCTTAGGTGTTAAAGTTGCTAGTTTGCTCTTTGCCTTAGCTTTACTCGCTTCCGGTCAAAGTTCAACCCTGACGGCAACTTTAGCTGGGCAAATCGTCATGGAAGGCTTTTTAAATCTGCGAGTTGCTCCCTGGTTACGCCGTATCATTAGTAGGCTAGCGGCGATTATCCCTACTATTATCTGTATTCTCCTGTTCGGTGAGGGCGGAACTACCAAGTTGCTCATTTTCAGTCAGGTACTTTTGAGTTTCCAACTGTCGTTTGCAGTTTTCCCGTTAGTCATGTTTACGAGCGATCGCCAGTTGATGGGTGAGTTCGTCAATCCATTATGGTTAAAACTACTCTCCTGGGGCGTCGCCCTCATGATTGCAGGGCTGAATGTTTGGCTGATATCGCAAAGCCTCTCAAACTTGAGATAGGATGGTCTGGGAGGATTTAGATATGCCACATACTAACTAAACCATCCAAGAAATCTACGAAGATTACCTATCTAATTAACCGCAGAGGCGCAGAGGACACGGAGATCTGAGTTAGAGAGATTTAGGTAATTTTTGACCGGGAAGGGAGTAAGACTAGTGGTGAGCAATAATTTCAACATTTTCTTTTTGACTTTCTTGTCTTGCTATTTCATCGAAATCATCTCCATCTAAACTCTTGTCTCGTTTTTTAAACTCAGAGAGTAGTTGAAAGAACTTCTCAAACCCTGCCTTTTCATCGTGACAGTAGAGCATAATTATCTTAGCCCAAGAATTTGAGGTATGCAGTTTATATTTTCTTTCTACGAAATTATGAAACTCCTCATAAAATTCAGCTTCAGATTCAGTTAATTCAATACTCAATTCTCTTCTGGCAGTTTTATAACCTACTAAAAACATAAATAAGTCACTTATGGAAGCCGTACCGATATACATCCCTGGTCTCGCTTTAACTTTCTCTAAAATCTCAAATAATCCGCCGCTCATATTTATCTCCAGACCCCAAGTATTTCTCAAGATAAATCAATAGTTTTATTTTTATCTTTTTTATCAGTATCAATTTTACCTTGTAAGTCAGCTTCTCCAAGGTGGAATCCTTTTTTGTCAAAAACTTCTAAGTGAGAAGCTTTACCAAAATGTAAATTATCTACATACCAATATCTTCCCGTAGTCAATTCGTAGTAAATATATCTTCCCTGCCACTTCAGTGAAGTTTTTTGAAATCTTGTATTATCTTGTAAAATTGTCTGTTCATCTCTTGGAGGTTCGATAGTATGTATAGAATATTCTAGTTTGCTTAGATTTAACTTATCTTCTAACCAACATTCCAGTGAAAATTTACTATCAATACCATCTATAAATATCTTATGGACTTCATCATTATTTTTAACAATTGTAATGAAGCAACAATTCTTAATATTTGGATGAGTAATTTTAAAACTAGAGTCAGCAAAATTAATTAATAAGTATTCTTTCTGATAATTTTGTAGTTTGCGTTCAGCCACTTCAGCTAAAGACGTACTACGAACATCTTTATAATCATTGTTAATAGTTAATAAATCAAATAAATCTTCTAAAGAATGCAACTGTTCTGTACGCCATTGTTTAGGATTTAATTTATTGAAGACTATATTCACAAAAGCTTGTTTCAATGATTTATCTTTAAGTTGATTAAGACTTGCTTGAAAACTAGAACCTTTGATTGCTTCATAATTAGCATATATATGACTATCCTCTGTATAAAGTCTTGTATGTTTAACTTTTTGATAAATTAATTCAAAAATCGAGTTAAAAATTTTGATGGCTTCCCGAAACTCTACCTCCGTAATGTACTGTCCTTCGAGAGATACTTCATTAATAAATATTTCCATTATTATCTATATTCCAAAAAGCCGAGAGAAATCTTTATCCATTTGGTCAAAAAATCCTTCGGGCCATTCTTCAATTCCTCCATTTAGTTGGACAGGAATTCGCACAACTGGCTGTTCTGGATTTTGCTGAAAATATAATACACTTAAATCTTCTGGAGTGACAATTTTATCAAGAACGGCTATCCGCAAAGCATTTAAGATGTGATCACTATGTGATTCAATAAAGACTTGCACACCACAACTGCTAACTCTAGCTAAAAACTGGGCTAATCGGGATTGTGCTCTTGGATGTAAATGTGCTTCAGGATTTTCTACGATTAATATTTCATCTGGTTGAGCAATCAATCCTGAGACGACTATTGGTAAAACACAGTGATATCCAAATCCAACATTAGTTGGTCGAAAACGGTCTTTCGATTTATTTGTATTCAATAAAAGGTCAAGTATCTTACTCTCAGAACTAGGAATTTCTACCTTTGCTCCCCCAAAAATTTCATTCAGCCATTCCTCTGTTTGTGTTGCTAAAGTTTTCGCATCTTCTCCCAAACATAAATGTTCGTTAACTAACTCATCTTTCTTTTTGTAAAGTAAATTAACTGTAAATTCTCCTTTAGCACCTACATTTGGAAAGGTTGTTAGGGTAGATTTTAAATAAAATTCTTGTGGACCTAAACGGTCAGCGGAGATGTAGTGAATACGACTAAATACAGGCTGATGTAATAGACTTGCGTCAATACTGATTTTTGGATTATCCAATCTAAATTCAGCAATAGGAGGCATTAAGTCATGTATAATACGAACTCCGTGACTCTCTGTTTTTGTTTCTTGTTCATCCTGATGAATAACTTTACAATCAAACCCACTCTTTTGCATAGGGTTTATAAAAATTGATTCAAATTGACAAATCCCTTGCATTCGATCATGATTAATCTCAATTTTGTTTTGAAGATGCTGAGCAACTGTTATCTCATCTAAAAATTCAATTTTTTTTATTTTAGCAACCATATCATCTTCTAAATTTTCAACAAGAACATATTCTACAAAACCCGTATTATTTAATAATTTATTAATATAATGATACTTCAAGATAATTTCTTCATCTCTGGAATTATTTGTATTTCTGATATCATTAAAACTATTTAAATTAACACATTTCCCATTTAAGAGAATTTGAGAAGTTGTAACCTCATGGTCAATAGATTGCCTCATTAAGAGCAAAGACTGAAGAAGAGTAGATTTTCCACGTCCATTGATTCCTGTTAGCAAGTTTAGTTTGCCTAAAGGGAAAGCAGTTTGCTCTTTAAAACATTTAAAATTTTTTAATTCTATTTTTGTTAGCATTCCTATACACTTCCTAAAATTTCTTGTGCAAGTTTGAATCTAGAAATAACCTTAGCTTTACTACTCGTAGCAGATTTAATAGCATCAAGATATTCCTGATTTTCAAGCAACTTAGTGAAATTGTCTCTGATAGTTTGTTGATTTTCCTTTAAAAAATCATCACTTCTTAAGGAGAAAAAGTAAGATACAGATTCAAAAATGGCAATATTGATCATTCCTCTACTCCCTCGAGATGGCAACCGAAAATTTTTCTTGCCAAAAAAATCAAACGTAAAAATCATTACACGTTCAAAATCTTTCTTAAGCTCCTCTATTTTGTCGTCTGACATCTTATTAATCCTTCTCATAGCATTTTCGACAAACTCACTTAGATCTCCTTGGTAATCTTCATGATAATTGAAGATTTTAAAAGCCAAATATCGCAATATTACTTCTCTGTCTTTCATGCGTTTTGGAGAAATTCCATGATCAATAGATTTTCTAAAGTAGTCTTTTTCCGATAATTCTTTTATAAGCTTTGTTGATTTTCCTGAGAATATACAATTTCTGACTTCTTGACGTTCAATTTTTGTTCCGCCCGTATTAATTCTATTGAAAATATCATAAACAACTTTTATGGGTACAGAAGGCTTTATAAAGTATATGTTTAGTTTTTTATCTTCTATCTTAGTTTGATAATCTCCAGGTAATTGTTTTAAGTCAGAAAAATTATAACCATTTAACTTAGTGAAAGCTTCTAATCCTGTTAGTCTAAATTTGTCATTAACAAATTCATGTAATGCAGATGTTCGCTGTAACCCGTCTACAATAATGTACTTACCATTCACTGTTTGATTAACGTACCAAGGAGGTAAGGGGAAATTGAGAATCACAGATTCAATAAATTGGCTTTTTTGTTCTAGTTTCCAGACTATATTACGTTGAAAATCTGGATCTATAATAAGTTTTCCAGTATCATATTTTCTCATTAACTCGAAAACTGTTTGAGGATCTTCTCTAATATCAATATCGGCTTTCGTTGGGTCATAAGGATACAGCCCACCATTATCGTCTTTCTCTTCTTCAGCAGTGTCTTCATCTGTTACAATTACCTTGCTATCCTGCGCTTCTAAATCCATTTTCATTGCTCCAAAAGTGGATTGTACACACCATACAGCAGAATACACGAGTCAGGAGTTAGAAGTAATAGAGGCTTTGTGTCTAGCTTTTAGGCAAAAGCATTGTGCTTCACTCACTTGCAATCTGCTGTATCGCCGGAATTTACTGAGGCTGTGAAAGAGCCTAACATTTTGATTATGACATCCTTAAGTTGCCGTCTGCCCCCCTGCTACCTTTACGGTAATCTTCGGGAGAGAAAGGAGTAATCAAGTCCCTCTGCGTACAGAGTGAAAATTCACGATCAGTCATCGACAAGAGTGCAAGGGAATTAAAGATCACCCCAAATTAACAACTAAGAGTGACAGCAACATCAGTTATAGAAGAGCGTTATTCAACCACCTCATTGACCGGGAATCTATCAATTAACTGCATAGCCCGATTAGCATTACTATGCAAGGCTTTTGACATGTGAGGTACGTGGGGAATTTGCGATAAGAGATCTAGTGTCCGACGTAAAATTCGCACCACATCACCTTCATCCAGGCTGGTATTTTCACATAGTTCTACCCACTCCATCCCTAACGCCCAATGTTCTACGAGAGCAATTAACTCATACTCCAACCACATAGGTAAAGCTACGTTATACCGACGTTGTAATTGGAACATCTGGCGACGAATTCCCCGCAACTTTGTCAAAGCTTCTGCGACTTCTTCACTGAGGTCGAAGTTAACTTTACTGTCTGGACGCGGTGTTTCTGTCACCAAAGCTGCTGCTGCTGCTGCTAAATGGTGGGGGTCTAGGTTATCTAGTTCACCACTGGCAAGAGCTAAACCTAGCCATAATTCATTTTCGCCCCGAATTGCAGCGGCAATTTCCCCTAATTTTGTCGGCACTAAGTTATCTAGACATTCAAAGCGCTGCAAAATTTCAATCAGATTGAGAAACTCTTCCCAGTGACGTTGGGACTGTTGTGCTACTTGTGCCTGCAACTGTTGGATTTCTGTTTCTAATTCGGCAACCCGCGTTTTGCGTTTGAAAACAGCAGCAATATTACCTGCTTGCGACAGCGGATGAGCTTCTAATTGCTCTTGCAGTGTAGTTACCAGATTCAGTTGTTCTCTCACTTCCGGTGGCAGATTCACAGACTCTCCAGGGTCGGGAATTTGGCTGGCGATCGCTGCTGATTCCTCATCACCACGACGTGACTGTCCTGACTTGATCGGCATTTCCGCAGGTGGTAGAAAGTCGGGAGGGACATCAACTCGTGGCAGTTCTGCGTACAAATCTACCACATCAGAAACTGTTACCACATACCAGCGGTTATCTTGCCCCAAGCATACCAAGTAAGGAAACGGCCCAGCACTAGGTGCTTTCCCCACTAGCACTGCTGTTACAGGTAAATAGGCGGTGATGTTTTTTCCTTTAAGGCTTAACAACGTCCCTGACACTGCAAAACCCAGCATCATCGCCAATTCCTCTTGCCGAACTTCTAGTGCTTGCTGTTGCAGTGTTCTCAACAGCTTTTGTTCCACCCGCAGGCGCTGTCGCAGTTTCTCATAATTAGCCATTTCATTGTCGTTAACTGCAGTCATTTCCGCCTGAAGTTGACCCAGTTGTGTTTCCAGTTCGGCAATATACTCGTACTGTGGCCGTAGGTGTAACGTTGCTAGGTACTGCCCAAAACTGCGTTCTATCAGTTCCCTTGCTTGATCCAAGGTGTGGGTTTGTAGTAAGTTCAACACCATGCCATAACCAGGCGTAAATTGGCTAACTAAGGGGTCTGCTTTGGAAGTTGCCAGATACGCTGCTTCTTTTGCTCCTTCAAAAGGAGTTTGCAGGGTTACCACATGACCGCGTTTGTCCATGCCTCTACGACCTGCTCTTCCCGCCATTTGCAGGAACTCAGAAGCATTCAATAGGCGGTGTCCGGTGTCAGTCCGCTTGGAAAGGGTGGAAATGACGGTTGTCCGGGCTGGCATATTAATTCCCGCTGCCAGTGTCTCGGTAGCAAAGACGACTTTGATCAGCCCCTGCTGAAAGAGTTCTTCTACCAGCGATTTCCATGCAGGCAAAATCCCCGCGTGGTGAGCAGCAATACCTCGGTACAAAGGTCCAACGTGTCCAGAACGTCCGGCATCAGGATTGCGGGTGAGAAATTCGTCAATTTGCACCCGTAAATTGTATGCCTCGTCTGGATTGACCAGCCACAAATCACCCACTTCAGCTACCGATTTATCACATCCACGGCGGCTGAAGATAAAGTAAATTGCTGGTAACATGTCCCGTTCTTGTAACTCGCTTAGCACAGAGACTATGCTAGGAGCCTCTGGTCTATTACCTTTACCCCTCAGATTGTCTCCCCTTTTACCCTTCCTCTTTAGTAGGCGGGGATTAATTTGAGTTTTGTCATCATTCAGTAACGGAAACAACCCTTTGGTGTTACCAAAATGAAATTCCAAAGGAACCGGGCGAAAATCGGAGTAAATTAAATCGGTCGGACCGTGAACTTGATTTAACCAATCAGTAAGTTCATCACTGTTGGCAACTGTTGCCGAAAGGGCTACAAGTTGAATTTCACGGGGACAATAAATAATGGATTCTTCCCAAACTGTTCCGCGTTGGCGGTCATTCATGTAGTGACATTCATCCAATACCACCGCCTCCACGTCTACTAATGAGATGCCGACTTGCCCAATAGGTGTGCCATAAAGCATGTTCCGGAAAATTTCTGTGGTCATCACCAAAATCGATGCATCTCGGTTGATATTGGCATCTCCAGTTAACAGCCCGACATTCTCAAAGCCAAATTTAGCCCGAAAGTCGCGTAATTTTTGATTCGATAGCGCTTTCAGGGGAGTCGTATAAAATACTCGTTTTCCGCGTGCTAAGGCTCGGTAGATGGCATATTCCCCGACTAATGTTTTGCCTGAACCAGTGGGGGCACATACAACTACGGAGCTTCCAGCATTCAAAGACGCGATCGCCTCATTCTGGAATTGGTCCAGTTTAAATGGAAATATTGAATTCGGGTCAACTTCTCTTGAAAGCGCGGGATAATTCACAGTGTAATCCGGTATGCGGGAAGCTCAGTATCTTTAGACCTGAGAGGGCAGCGACACGGGCGACGCCAGATGCTTTATGCCGGGGAAACCCCTCCACCGCACTGGCCCATTTTAATCGCCGTCCAGATATCTTTTAATACTCCCCCTCAACGGGGAGGTTGCAGACAATTGCAACTAGACCTTTTACTATATTAACCACTCTTTTGTCAACTTTCTAGAAGTTAGCAAAGACATAGGAGTCATAATTCATAATTCATAATTCATAATTCCTAAGTTCTTGTGAGCGGAGTGAGGCAGCTTTTACTGCCTCAATAATCGCTGAGCGAAATCCAGCTCGTTCTAGCTGGACAATACCAGCAATCGTCGTACCACCTGGACTGGTAACACGGTCTTTAAGTTCTGCTGGATGTATTTTTGTTTCCTGCAGGAGTGTGGCTGTTCCTAGCACGGTTTGTAATGCCAGAAGATTGGCGATCGCCCTAGGTAAACCCACTGCTACACCCCCATCAGCAAGCGCTTCTACAAGAACTGCCACATACGCTGGACCCGATCCTGATAGTCCGGTTACTGCATCCATCAGTGTTTCTGAAACTTCCACCACTTCTCCTACCGCTGCAAAAATCTGTAGTGCTTTTTCTTGGTGGGTTGCTTTGGTGTATGCACCCGAACATATTGCAGTCATTCCTGCGCCCACAGTTGCTGGGGTATTAGGCATCGCCCGAATGACTGGTAGCTGAGGAAAAGCTGCTTCTAGCTGACTTAAAGACACACCCGCCAAAATGGAAATGACTAGCGGCTTTAGATCTTGTGTAGTCATAACATCCGCTAATTCTTGGGCTACTGCACTAAACACCTGGGGTTTGACTGCCAACAACACAACTTCTGCTTGAGTGAAAACCAAACGATTATCTGCCGTCACATTCACACCATACAGATCCTCCAAAACACTCTGGCGGGAGAGATGTGGTTCACTGACGAGGACTTCTGATGGTTGATAAATACTTAGAGTCATCAGGCGGGATAGGAGCGCTTCTCCCATTACCCCGCCACCAATTAAGCCAAATTTGACAGACAAGTCAATATTCCCCAATTCTATTTTGGATTTTAGATTCAACTCCAAACCCCAAATCCCCAATTTATCAACAAGAATTCAGCACTTAAGAGTCAGCCCCTTTGGGGAAGTCAAAAGTCAGAATTCAATAAAGGAGTTTAAGCACCGAGCCAAATCTATAATTTGGTTGTCTTCAATCAATGGAGGATTCAAATCCACCACTGATTGATTCCGACTCCTGACTCCTGACTCCTGACTCCTATTGTACCATCCGGTTAACTTCAGTTCCCCATGCTGGATTTGGACCTGTTGGACGTGATGGACGCACAGGCGGTTGGGGTACTTCATGAATAACTCCCGTGTGCGTGCTAACCTGTACACAGCTTGGCGTAAACAAAAAGATACTCTCACCAATGCGTTCTTGATGTCCATCAAGCGCGTAAGTCCCACCTGCGACAAAATCCACTGCCCGCTGCGCTTGATCTGGGTCCATTATTGTCAAATTTAATACTACCGACTTACGCTCTCGCAATGCTTGAATTGCCTGAGGCATTTCTTCAAAGGTGCGTGGTTCTAGCACCAAAACTTCCGAGATTCCATTCACTGCTCCTGGCATACCAATAACATTACTCATAGACTTAGTTCCATTTGATACATCATCTCCCATTCCCATTGTGGGCATGGGTTCCCGCCAGCGTCGATTTTGGGTAGAGGTTTCTTGTGGTGTCACTTGAGGATTTTGTTCTTGATACAGATTTTGGTAACTCTCTGCATCTGGTTCTTCTTCATAGTACTCGTATTCTACTGGCTCATTCAGACCCACAAAGTCTCTCAATTTGGAAAAAATATTGTTCATGAATTATGCTCCTCGTGCCAATTTCTTTATATTGATCTGGCAAAAAATTAATTCAGTTTACTGACACCGCCACAGAGGGTAGACGATTTAACAATTCTCTTGTTTGTTGTAGCACCTACTAGGAGTTTTTTGAGAAATAGATACCCCTGGAACGTTTATGTGTGCTTTACACACAACAATGAGTAAAGATTATATCCTAAACATTTTACGATGGAAAGTTATTTTTAACCCCGTATTTTTAAGTTGTGTTTGCTTTTGTAAAAAATATATCCTTATCACCCACCAAACCAGCGTGTTCTATAAAGAGTAGGGAGTCTGGGGAGTCATATTTTCCTTACCTCCCACACTCCCCACACCTCCCACACTCCCCACACTCTTATAAAGGTCGTCCTCCAAACAAGATAGTTCCAAGTCTTACCATCGTTGCACCTGCATGTACTGCGATTTGGTAATCGCTGGACATTCCCATGGAAAGATGTTGCATTTGAATATCAGACCAGTGTTGTTCCTGGATCTGTTTAGCTAAGTCGCGAGTATCATTAAATACATTTTCGATTTGTGAATCACTTAATCCTAGGGGCGGAATTGTCATCAATCCCTGAATTTGTAAATTTTTGCATTGATTGAGTGCTGGTAAATCAGTTAAGAGTTGTGACACGTTCCAACCCGCCTTATTGGGGTCAGGCAAAATTTTCACTTGCAAACAAACTAGAGGACTCACTCCTAGCTGTTGTGCCAGTTGGTTCAAGCGTTGTGCCAGCTTCAAATTATCCACTGAATGAATCCAACTGAATTGTTCAATAGCTTTTTTGGCTTTATTGGCTTGCAACTGCCCGATAAAGTGCCACGTAATATCCGATAAATCTTGCAACTCAGTTTGTTTGCTGGCTGCTTCTTGAATGCGACTCTCCCCAAAATCCCGAATTCCTGCAGCGTAAGCAGAACGCATTGCTTCAGTAGGAACTTGCTTTGTAACAGCAATCAACCTGACTGAAGCTGGAAGTGAGGAGCGAATAGCCGTAATACGTTCGAGGATCGAACTGCTCATTGGAATGTGCGTTGGAAAACACTCTGAAGCTTATCGTACTCCTGAGATTGCCCACTGCGACGCAGGTTGCGTAAGCGATTTTCGAGCAACATTCTTGCTTCAGTGCGACCTATGGACTGAAATTTAAAATCCTTAGCATCATTTGTCACCAAAAAAAATAAGCGTTGAGCATAAAGTGTTGTGAACAACTCTTGATTTTCATCCACTATACATATTCTGTAGAGTAAGCCCCAGGTAGGGTGATTTATGTAAGTTTCCGAGTTTTCTGTGTTCATTTAATACGAAGGTATTACTATATATCTTTTTGGAGTTGAATCCAAATATTCAGACGATGATAACTGCCTTCCGCCAAAATATTTGTCAAAAATGCCGAAAAGTTTAACTTCTGTAGTCAGGAGTCAGGAGTTGGGAGACATTGATGCCGTTGCTAATGGGCTTGGTGAAGATGACCGTGGCGAAAGCATAATTGCTGTCGTGACTAAAATGTGCTACGCCATTTGAAGTCAGGCACACGAATCCTAGGAAAGTTCAAAAAAGGCAAAATCGTCCGAAGTTCAGTTTGGCAACAGATGCCGCATGCACTTCTTTCTACTCAGATTTTATTTCCTTCTCTGTTTCCATGCTGCCACACTTGCCACCACTTTGTTGTAAAAAATTGGGAATCGCCCATTATTAGGGGACACAGAGGTGTTCAATACTCCTAGTTGGTAGTGTGAGCGTCTCGCTCACGACGCGAGCTTTCCGGCTCGCACTACCCATCAATTTAATCTTGACAGACCACTAGTTGCGTTTGTGTTTAATATTTTCTGCTAAAATAACATTCGGATAAAACCCTACTGGTGGTCATGCCAGAAAGTTACAGTATCAAAGCAGAAAACCCACAAGGTTGAAAGTTGAGCGGGGTGAAACTCTCAACAGTCCTTCTCCCAAGGGGAGAGTTCATCAATACAATTAGCAATTTCCTCAAGGCAATTATTGCGATACTAGAAACCAAGGCCGAAGCTTGTCCTCATTAAGAATCAGATTTTATGCTCGTAAAAGTTCTTAACGCACAAACACTTGGTAAAGTCAATGAAATTAAGCTTGACTTAGTGACCAATACAAATGGCGAGTACATAGTTGGTCGCTCTCTTGATTCTAGTTTAATCTTAGACAGTTGTGATGTGAGCCGTATACATGGCAAATTCTTGCTTGAAAATGGAAATTACTACTACTCTGATATCGGCAGTATAAACGGCTCTCTAGTGAACAATAAACTTGCTGAGCAAAATCAGATTTATCCGCTCAAGTCTGGCGATGTTATTCGCATCGGCGAATTCCTCCTCGTTATGGAAATCTGATTTGATCGTACAGCCAGGGGAGTTCGTTAATGTGGTCTGTTATGGTTAGGGTTGGTTGGTTGATCAGGCTGTAATTGAGTATAGGCAAAAATTGCACCAGTTATAGCAAGGCTAATAGCAATACCTATCCCAAGAATCAGCAAAAGATTGGGAGGAAGACGGCGAGATTTATGCCTGGATGGGGTTGAAGTCTGGGCGATAGTCGTGTCTGGAAGGTTGGGGTGAAAGCCGGGTGAAGTCTGGGCGATAGTTGTGTCTGGAAGGTTGGGGTGAAAGCCGGGTGAAGTCTGGGCGATAGTTGTGTCTGGAAGGTTGGGGTGAAAGCCGGGTGGAGTCTGGGCGATAGTCGTGTCTGGAATTTTTAACTGAGGAAGGGTTAACGTTCGCACAACGGTTGGGTCTTCAAAACTGGGTATTGAAGCAATTGTCTGTTGGGGTGTAGGGTTCGGTTGCACTGCGACAGCTGCTTGCAAAGCCCGCTTCAACTGATCTACAGAAGCAAAGCGCTGGTCAGGTGATTTTTGTAAACACCGCATGACCACCGCCTCCAGTTCTGGCTGAAGGTGGGATAAGCCTGGTTGGGAACGTAGGGGCTGCGGTTCCTT
>CAIVAU010000161.1 GCA_903903925.1 uncultured cyanobacterium | reverse complement strand
TATGTACGCATTCCAGTACTTCAAAGGATGTCGCTTCAGGTTTGAGATTTTTTCTTGCCATTGATGTAGCCGTTTTATCTGTAATCCTTACATTACCGGATTTTGCTCTCCTCTAGCAAGTTTTGCCGCTCTAGAAAAAAAGCCAGCAGGTGTAGATAGAGAAGCATTATCACAACCAGACTACCAAGCCTTGGTAGATGAATATCTAAAACATGGTTCTGCTCATCTGATGTCAAAAATTCAAGAGTGGATGCAGGAAAATGATCGCCCCCATTTGGCCTCTCAAATCCTAGAGGATGGGAAAGTTATTCCTAATCTTGACAGATTGAATAAAATTGGGGAAACAGTTTATGTTTTAGCATCTAAGCATTCCAAAACATTGTCTTCCAAAGAACTAAAACAAGGGATATTCAATTTATGTCTCCCTGCAGAACCTAGCGATTATGGATCCTATCCCTCTGTTTACAATAATCCTGAGTTAGCTCTTGAAGGAATGCGCCTATTTAATACAGGCTTTTTTAACAAGGCAATTAGTGAGTTAATCAATAGCGATAACAATGTTGTTGCTACATTGAGAAATCATGTTGTACTACTTTATATGGCAACTAATGAAAAGTATGAAATAATAGATGCAGCTTGTTCTTTAGTAAGGTTAAAACCTTTTGAAGTAATTAAATACGTTGGAGAACAACGTCATTCTCTAAATGCTGGAGTTGAAAAAACTCTTAAACCACTAGCGTCTAAAATAGAAGATTTTCGCATATCTCGGAAAGGAGCCGATAAATATCCTTGCTTAACATTGCTCTTTTTTATTGAAAATAAAGTCAATCAGAAAATTTGTGAATTTAGGAAACACTATACAGCCCAAGGAGGATCTCAATTAATTATTCCTGGTTTTAGTAGTCAGCCACAGGGTGTATACGCAGGTTCTCCACTGAATATTTTAGGGAAGCCACTTAATATTCCAACTATTCGTGGTTATGAGCCATCTCGGGATAATGTGGACGAATTAAATAAACGTGTAGAAACGAATTTGAATTCTAACAAATTTCATTTAGATGATGAAAATACTTATAAAGCAAATAATGACTATATCGTCGTATTAATTAATCATCAGGCAATGACTAAAAGATTAACAAAGCCTGTTTATGTTTATGGCTCGCTAGTTGAGTCAATTCATATTTTAGTTTGTAAACACCCTATGTTTCTTGATCGAGGTTTCTGCCATATTAAAACACAAGAACAACAAATTACTTTATGGCTAGATACCCCCTTTCAGAAAAGTATTGAAGAAATGGACAACTTTCTTAAATTTCCCTTGAGAGAGTGGTATGGAAACTTTACTCTTGAAATTATTGATGGCAAGGTTTACTCTGTGAATAGAAAATTTTCTATGAAGTCAATACCAGATTTAGGGCCAGAAGTCAAAATGCAAGGTATGTTCACGGGAGAGCCAGTTGATAGATTTGTAATCGAAGGATTGATTTCAACAGAAGTTTCAGTTGATTTACCACCAGAGGAAATTACAATTCAAGGTCCTCTAACGGCAAAATCTCTTTTTTAGCTAAATTTTCATGCAATTCATCAACGACTTCATGGTCTCTATCACTTGTCGGTGTAGTTTCCACAAAAGTAATTAAGTGAGGAGCATCCTCATCACAGGTTTCACTCAAATGAACTTTATAGCCAGTCCAGGTGGTGGTACGTTTATTTCCTCTTCTTGCATTATGATGCATACAGAAAAAAAATTATTTTATGACGGTGAGTCATGTCGCGCTGCACGTTCGGGCATTTAAGTGGAACTAGTGCTCTCAAGCGGGTTTTTTCGACAAGCTCGCTGCGCGAACCATCGAAAAAAACCCGCAACCACAGATTAATGAGGGTAAGGGGCAGGTTTAATAGGGCGATCGCCCTGTTGACTGACGACAGAGATGCATAAACTGTGGCGGTTTAGCTACGAGTGAGCGTATATGAGCAAAACAGACTTTCCCAGCGTACCAGCTTCGATGCCTGGTTTTTCGTTCCCCTCCCCTGAAAATTACAAAATCTTATCAGTGGGTTGCCTTTCTCGTGATAAATAAATCTCACTTAACTTTTAGGTGAGTTTCACGCCCCTTTGACTCTTTAGTTTGTAAGCCCTGCTTGTAGCTATACTCAATCATCTTGACTTGAGCGGTTTTGTAGACCTTAGTATCCTTGGGAACCTCATGAATTCCTATAAAACTTAATTTTATACAGTTTTAATTTAACTATAGATTAACTGGTACTTTAACCATGGCACTATACAGTAATGTAAAATTGCAAGCGCCGTAAGCGCAAGTATACAAGTACGATATTATACATTTTCGCCAGTCTAAAATACATAACAGCTATGTGACCACAAAAAAACTCCCCTTCAGAAGGCGACTTAAGAGGCTTTAAATTCTTTGGCTATACAATTCATCATTAACAAAATGTTTCCGGATTTGCCCCTATAATCACCTCTAGCCCCAACCCTTGTCCAGCAACTGGAATGAATAGGTGGCGACAGCGGAGTGTCTGCAGCTGCCTGCATTCAATGTTGCCACCACCACAAGGTCTATCGGTTACTGCCACCTTCACTAGGTATTCCCCTCGATGTGGCAACCACCAAAGGGTGATGACGAGCAGCGCTGCCAGTAGTTTGCTGCCATCAGATTGGCGATCGCCCAGTGCTTCTACTGCCAGTCTGGTGAAAAGACACTCACTATGACAGTTAACTGTTGACGGCTGACAGTTGACAGTTAACCGTCAACTGTCAACCGTCAACAACCAAAACTAGGTGATAATTTATTTCTTAGATCTCTCTTAACAGTTTTTTACTCTGGAGTCAACCTAATTTTCGCGCAACAGGACTCTTACTTTTGGTTTAAAACTTCTTCAATTTCTGCTAACTTTTGACGCAGGACTTCTTGAAACTCTATGAGTTGAGTTCGTTCAGTTTTCTTCAACGACTCTAAGGAGAGTTTTTGCAGGCGGCGAGCTTCTTGTGACACTGGCTTAATTTTGGTTTCAGACGTTGATGATGGCTGTACCTGGGAAGCTATCACTGAGGCTACTAGTTTTCGGGTAGCGCTAGCAGATAATTTCTCTGCTATGACTTTCTGCGTGGTATTCAGCCTGATTGATTCTGCTTCCTCTTCTGTCACTCCCAAATTTTTGGCTGAGAGTTTCTGAAGCGCCATTGCATGAACGCCTTTGAGTCCTTTTGACCTAATTGCAGTTTTGATGTCTTCTGCTAGGGACAGCATTGGGAATATGTTGGCATCAATGGAAGCAGGATTGAGTTGTAAATCCAACAGTAATGCCAATACTGCCTGTTCTCGCTCATCTAAGTCCATATCTGCTAGACCAAGTTGTTGTTCTTCTGCTGTTCCTGTCATCAGATCTATAACAGAATTCATGCGTTTTTGTGCGTTCAACCGTCGCACCACTGTTGAAAGAATGCGGGGGATATCTTGAGGGTCTAAATCAGTATTGGTCGCCAATTCCTGCTGGATCGCCTCAGCTTTATCGAGAGGATTGAGGTCTTCCCGATGCAGTGAGGTTAGTAGCGCTTTGCGGTGCAAGGCAGCCGGTTCTGGAATGATGACAGCTTGGAGATTTTGCCAACCTAAGGCTTTGGCACTACGCCAGCGCCTCTCCCCATCGAATATAACTAAGTTTTCCCGCTGAATGAGAATGACTGGCTCTAGTTGTCCATCCGATACTAGGGAACGGGACATGGACTCGATACTTTCTGGCAAAAATGTCTGTCTGGGTTGCTCTGGGTTCGGTAGAATTTGCTGGAGTGGAATGCATTGGATGCCTGATTGTGATTGAAGTTGCGATCGCAGCACTTGGATCTGTTCTTCTAACTCGGTAGAACCCTTAGAACGAAGTTCTTCAATCTCTGCTCTAAGTTGCTGGAGTTCTGATTCAGCTTCAGATAACTGCTGAGACTGCTTTGCTGCTGAAAAATAATTGGTAATGTCTGGAGCTTTCCTTTGGGTCATAGTTATTCTGTTGTTTTCTTCTTATTTCTAATCAAACCCGCTATGTATGACGCGATGTCTTTAAAGTCATCTTTGGCGGCATGGCTGGGGCGGTAAAGATGTAGTGGTAAACCTTGACCACTGGCGTTGACAAATTCAGTACTATCGCGAATAGCTGGAAAGGCACGGATATTCATTTGCTCCAACTGAGATGGCAATGCAGAAAGCATTTGTCTGTGAGCAGCTCGTCGAGAATCATTTTGGTTTGGTACAAATCCCAGAATTTCTGGCTCAGGTTTTAAGCGTAAGTGCTTACAATGGTAGTAATACCACTCCAGTAAATGAGCTGCTCCTTGAATTGACTTGGGTTCTAGTTGTACGGGAATAACAATGTGAGTGCTAGCTGCTAATGCCATTAAAGGCAAGGGACCAAGGGTAGCTGGGCAGTCAAAGATAATCAGGTCGTGATCAAGAGGATAGTCAGTTAAGCGATCGCTCAGAAGGTAGGCTCCTCGTTTGTGCAAGACCAGCTCATCCGCTGTTTGTGTCAACACCATTCCGCCTTGACAGAGAACCACTTTGTCGGTTTTCTCCCTCCAGCAGGGAGTTAAGGGCCAAGCACCGTCAAAGTTATCTCGCAGCACAGCGGCTAGCGTGTGTTCTGGCTCTGGCGGACTCAATCCACAAAAGAGCGTTAGCGACCCTTGGGGGTCTAGATCCATTAGGGCTACATTGAAAGAGCGTTTTGCCAGTTCGTAGGCCAAATGAACTGAAAGCGTCGTTTTACCACTTCCACCAGCATTGCTGATTACAGCTAGTCGAATTTGCATGGTTTTTTCTGAGCGTGCCAAAAGCATCATATACAGAAACATCATATATCGATATATGATGTTTGTTAAATAAAAATGGGGAGTGGGGAGTGGGGAGTAGGGAGTGGGAAAGGGGGAAATTGCAACCTTACCCAATGTCCAATGTCCAATGTCCAATGTCCAATGCCCATTACCCATTACCCATTGCCCGATGCCCATTGCCCGATGCCCATTGCCCAATGCCCCAATGCCCATTACCCCACTCCCCACTCCCCACTCCCTACTCCCTACTCCCCACTCCCCACTCCCCATTTTGAAGCGAGTCGTTATGCTGAAGAAACTTCGACTGGAACGGTTTAAAAACTTTAAAGAAGCCGAATTGATTCTAGGTTCTTTGACTCTTTTGGTGGGAACAAATGCCTCTGGAAAAAGCAACATTCGGGATGCATTTCGGTTTCTTCATGGAATATCTCGTAATTACAATCTAGCTGAAATATTCGGGGAGAAATGGATTGAAGGGGGCGTTCTTCAATGGCGTGGAATTCGTGGTGGAACGCGAGAAGTTACCTTTCAAGGTCAGTCTACTTTTGCCCTAGAGGTCTCATTGCCAATAGGGGAGAAAGACTCACAACAGGAAGCAACTTATCGAATTGAAGTTAATCCAGGTACAAGCAGTAAAGCCGCCACTGTTATTGCTGAACGTCTCTTGATCGCAGGGGAAAAAGATAGCGTTTTTGAAGCAGCCCATTCTGAACAAGGGCAGAATAATTTATCCGTCAAATTAAACGGCGTGCTGCTCTCTGATCCAACTCAAACTTTTACAGATGATCGACCTATTGTTGCACAAATGGCAGCGTTTGGCTCCGCTGTTGCCCCTTGGGCAATGACAGCATCTTCAGTTAGAGGAGCAGCCCAAGCTGTCATGAAGGCTCTAAGTTCAGTGCGGTTTTTGGATTTAAGCCCGGATGCCATGCGGTTACCTTCCTTGCCTGGACAAACAATTTTGGGGGATAGGGGGGAAAACTTATCTTCTGTATTGCAGAAAATTTGTGAAACCCGTGAAAGTAAACAAGCACTCCTTCAATGGGTACAAGAACTAACCCCGATGGATGCTATGGATTTTGAGTTTCCTGCTGATTTTACTGGGAAAATCTTGCTGACATTAATTGAGGAGAACGGGCAAAAAACATCTGCTATCAGTGCATCAGATGGGACATTACGTTTTCTAGCAATGATCGCTACGTTATTGGGTTCAGAAGCAGCACAATTCTATTTTTTTGAAGAACTGGACAACGGAATTCATCCCAGCCGATTACATCTACTACTCCAACTCATCGAGCGTCAGGTTTCTCAAGAAACAATTCAAATTGTAGCTACGACTCACTCACCGGAGTTGCTTAGACTATTAGGAACACAATCATTGGAGTATGCCTCATTAACCTATCGGCTCTCAGATAGACCTGATGCCCAAATCAAACGGATTGTTGATATTCCAGAAGCACGGCGTGTCATCCATGAGCAAGACTTGGCACGCCTTCATGAATCTGGGTGGTTGGAAGATGCAGTGAATTTCACCGAAGACGAGGACACAATCGAATGAATGTACTCGTCATTCCAGAGGATTTCCGCTTGTGATCAATATATGCTCAAGCCAATTTTCATGGCGATGATGAAGGAAATAGGCAAGCCCAACGTTAAAGTTAGAGTTTGTCAAGATCCACTTCTAGGAGGCGTTAATGAAGCTTTGAAATGGGAAAGGATTAAGGAAATTATTGAGCGGTACAAAGGCATGGTTAACCTGTTTTTACTGTGTGTGGATCGAGATGGGAAAGAAGGGAGAAAGGGAGCGTTGGCTAGTATTGAGCAGCAGGCAGTAAGTATTCTAACTAGTGGGAGGTTACTGTTAGCAGAAAATGCTTGGCAGGAAATTGAGGTTTGGGTTTTAGCAGGTCATGACTTACCCAGTGATTGGAATTGGCAAGTGATCCGTAATGAGGTTAATCCTAAAGAAACTTACTTTCTTCCTTTGGCTACACAACGAAAGCTTTTAGATGCTCCTGGTGAAGGACGCAAGACACTGGCAGAGGAGGCGGCGCGAAGATATGAGCGAATTCGCCAACTTTGTCCTGAAGATATCGCAGATCTGGAAGACAGAATTCGCTCATTCGTAGCTTGAGGGTGGCGATCGCGTAACGGCGGCTTCCGCATCGCCTGCACATCCCTACAATCAAATTAATGAAAAGGGTGTAGGGTGTGGGGAAACCCCTGCATCATAAATGCAGGGGTTTCACGAACCGGACGTCGTATTTAAGAGCGCTACGCATTCATCGATCATCCATAGTTCTTTTCTTTCATACATAAATGTAGGGGCTTGTACCCTATGAGGTGTGGGCCTATTTTCTTCCCCTACACCCTACACCCCACACCCTACACCCCGTTCTTGGTCAGTTTTCTCTCCGCGCGAGCGCGCGGTAAGGGTAGTAGGATTTAAACCACTGCCCATGAATAAACCAGACTACAATGCCCTACTCCGAAGTTTCTGGAGTAGTCCGACACTGACTGAAAGCGTCGAAGACAACACGAAAAAGGAAGTTGAAGGGGACGTCACTGATTTTTTAGCAGAGAGCATTCTTTGGCAAGAAACCGTCCCTCATAAGCTCCCCGATCAACAACCAATGCCAGATAACTTACCTCCTGAATTAATAGCAGCACTTCAGAGAAATGGCATTACTCAACTTTATTCACACCAGTTGTTAGCGCTATTGGCACTCCGAAAAGGTAAGGATGTCATTATAACCCACATTCCGCAGATGTGAATTATATTACTGATATTTTTGAAAAATTAAACACAAACAAATTAGATTAAGAAAAATAGAAGCCTTGACTCAACTACTTGATAAAATCGAAGAAAAAATCATACATAAAAAATTTCATAATATAAATAGGCATTAAAATGAAAATAGCGCTCTTTATTAACGGACCTAACCTTGGAATATTAGGGAAAAGGCAAGTACATATTTACGGAAAAGAAACATTAATTGATATAACTCAAAAAATAAAAAAAATAGCTGAAAAGAATGAAATTTTAATACAAGATTTTCAACATAATGTGGAAGGTGAAATCATTTCATTTTTAAAAAATAACTTTTGTGGATTACTATTAATATGATTCCAAAATATGATATTTTGTAAAACCAGAGAAAAATCAATAATTATTAAC
>CAIVAU010000160.1 GCA_903903925.1 uncultured cyanobacterium | reverse complement strand
TCCCATCCCGAACTCAGAGGTGAAACGCTGTTGCGGCGACGATAGTTGGAGGGTAGCTTCCTGCAAAAATAGCTCGATGCCAGGTAATTTATGTCAAACAAAAGCCCCCTTCTGTACTAGAAGGGGGCTTTTGCTTCTATGTACTTTAAGCATGACCTAGAATCAGGGTAGGAAACACAAGTATTATGCGGTAGACTTATTTCATGACATTACCGACCATCACCAAAGACACAATAGACCTTGCTCCAGGAGATGAGTTAATCCTGCGATTTAGAACTTGGGATGACTATGAAGATTTGCTTGCTTGTCGGCAGGAGAAAGCGGCACTGAAAATTAGATATAGCAGCGTTACGCAAGAAATTAGAATTATGTCACCTTTGCCGGGCCATGGCAAAAATACTGATATATTAGCAGACTTGGTGAAGGCTTTGCTCCGACATCAAGGTAAAGACTGGGAGGCATTCACACCAATTACTCTAAAAAAAGTAAATCAACAGGGAGTAGAACCAGACTACTGTTTCTATATTCAAAATCGAGAGCGTATTTTAGGAAAGGAACGCATTGATTTTGAAGTTGATCCACCTCCTGATTTGGTGATTGAAGTTGACCTGACCTCTACTACCAAAGCGGAAGATTATCAAGCGATCGCCCCCACAGAACTCTGGATTTATCGCCAGAGTAATTTGCTTATCTATCATTTCGATGGTCAAAAATATCAGGATAGCCAAAATAGTTATAGTTTTCCTGATTTTGATTTGAAAAAACTCATACCACAATATGTTAATCGAAGCTGGCAGGTTGGATCAAGCGTTGCTGTACGCGAGTTTGAAAAGTTTTTGAGTGAAGATAGTTAGGGACTCAAAGTTATCAATGATATTATAAGTTGGTTAAGCAAAGTGCAACATAACAGAAGCCTCTATTTGTTGGGCTTCACTTCGTTCAATCCAACCTACAACCGCTCACCTTACTCTGTACCACCAATCTTGTCTCTAATTTCTACTAGCATCCCAAAATACTAGAAATAGAAGACACCAATTGAGTAAGTATTCCTAGGAAATTGGTAACTACAGTTATGTGACTTCCAAGTGCTGCTGATATTGCTTCAAAACTAGCTCCAGCAGTAACCATTGTGACTATTGTAGTCGCGATCGCTGCAATACTAACTCCACTACCGACAGTTATGTATTTTGCTGACTACATCCAAGTTTTGGTAGGCACTACCCACCCTACGTGTCGGTCAAAAATTAAGTACGAGTCCTATAGTAAAAACAAAGTTTCGATTCATGAGCTTGTAGCTTGGGTTGATTAAACATAAATCCTGCGGTATCAAAGATTTGGCTAACTTTTATGACCGCCTGTGTATCGCTTGATCACCTACAAGTGATATACTGGAATTTAACTTGTGTGTTTATTCAGTATAGTAGTTGTGTTAACCCGCCTTCACTGGTGAGTTAGAGGTAGGACTCAGTTGGTATTTGAAGATAAAACTAAGTATAGCCTTCTTCACAAACCTAGGAGGAGGCTTGATTTGAGGATTTCATTTGGCAAGGTCATATTTTTACTCATACAATCGAAAACGAGGCTTTCATCGAACGAAAGCTGTAAATTTATTGGTCTGTTGAAAATTCAGGGTTGAAAAGCTATTACTAGTCCACAGATGGTAGATCGAATAAACGACATCGCTTGGCAAGCTCACCAAGGTAGCGTTGCTGCGATTATTCAAATATTGAATGAAAGGCTAGCTAATTATGGTGTTAGAACTAGAGCTATTTTTGCCAATGGTGTCTTACAAATTCTTTGTGAGGCTAGTACAGTAGATAAACTTGAGCAATCGAGCCTAGTGAAGCAAATCCAGCAGATTCTTGAGTCAATAGGACCGCGCAATGTTCGGCGAGTTAATATCAACAGTCGAATTGTTCGAGAGCAGCAATTACTGTGGTTAGAGGAAATTACTCGTGAGTCAGAGAATCAATTGCTATGGTCACAGGAAATTGCATTAGCCAAACCTAATGTTTTTCAACAACTTATTACAGATATCAGAGAGCACAAAACGGAGCCAGGAAAGTCAAATTTACCTAAATCTGGCTCCTCTACTTTTTCTCTGTTTACGAACACGAATAAAGTAAGAATTTCCTCTTGGCAAAGTATGTTACAAGTATCTACTTTCTGCGTTGTTTTACTATTGCTTTTTGGAACAATTTATGTATTGCTAGGGGGTAAACTGAAAAACCCAATTCAACCAGAAAAGCCAGAATCTGTCGCTCCTAACCAAAGTTCTTCCTCATTATTAGAAGATCCGTTTGCAGCGGCAGTGAGAGTTGCCAACTACGCTTCCGCATCTGGTAAAACAGCCAAAACATCAGCTCAGTGGTTGGATTTAGCTGCTAGGTGGCAACGGGCATCAGAGTTGATGAATACCGTGCCACCAAGCCATAGCCGCTATCAGGAAGCTCAGATTCGCACTAGACTATATAGGAAATATAGAGAAGCTGCTGAACAAGAAGCAAAAAAAACTCCATCTCTATTTAAGCACTCATCTCTAACATCCTTTGAATTGGTTGCAGGGCAGCTAGGCGAATATCCTCTGACATAGTGATTTCGGGAGTGCGATTTTTCATTGCCCAGTAGAGCTTTTCTAGAGTATTTAACCGCATAAAAGGACACTCGTTACAAGCACAATTATTCAATGGTGGTGCAGGAATAAAGTGCTTGTGCGGTGCTTGTTTTTGCATTTGGTGAATGATTCCTGGCTCTGTAGCAACAATAAATTCCTTGGTGGGGCTTTCTTGACAATACTTGAGTAAAGCGGCTGTAGAGCCAATGAAACTCGCGTGGCGCAATACTGAAGTTTCACATTCCGGGTGGGCGATCGCCTCAGCCTCTGGATATGCAATTTTTAACTGTGCAATTTTCTTTTCGGAAAAAGTTTCGTGGACAACACAACTCCCTTGCCATAGCACCAAATCTCGTCCAGTCTTTTCCATGACATACCGTCCCAAATTGCGATCAGGGGCAAAAATAATTTGCTGATCCTGTGGGAGGCTCTCCACAATTTTGACAGCGTTGGAACTAGTGCAAATAATATCGCTCATTGCCTTAATTTCAGCAGAGCAGTTGATGTAAGAAATCACCAGATGATTTGGGTGTGCTGACTTAAAAGCTGCAAACTCTTTTGGTGGACAGGTGTCGGCTAAAGAACAACCAGCATTTAAATCTGGTAAAAGAACCAATTTGTCAGGATTGAGAATCTTTGCCGTCTCTGCCATAAAGTGGACACCAGCAAAGACGATCACGTCTGCATTGGTGTTAGCTGCTGCTTTTGCTAGTTGTAGTGAATCCCCAATACAATCTGCGATGTCCTGAATATCAGGCTCTTGATAGTAATGCGCCAGGATAACGGCGTTGAGTTCTTTTTTGAGACTCTCAATCGCTGTGAATAAATCTAGTGGTAGATGATCCAGGCTGGTTTTGTCTCGTTGAACAAGTGTAGTTGTAAACACAGTAGAGGTTGCGTATAATTGTAAATTATTACCTTGTGCATTCAATTATAGTAGTTTCTACCAAAAATAGGTGGGGGGTCATCCTCCCTTAGGGGAGAGTGTGGGGAGAGAGGGGAGAGGGGAGATGGGGAAGATAAGGGAGTAACGTCTTTTTCACCTTTTTCCCCTTCTCTACATCCCACACCTCCCACACCTCCCACACTCCCCCCTCTCCAATTTGGAAGTCTCTAACCTGATTGGTGTCAAAATCCCCCGGAGTTTCCTATGCTGGAAACATATATGCTAGGAAAGTGGCATGGCCAGTCAGAAAACGAACTCAAAAACATTGAAAATTGCTGTAGTAGGAGATGTTCACGACCAGTGGGAAGAAGAAGATGGCATTGCACTCAAGCATCTGGGCGTTGATTTAGTGCTGTTTGTGGGGGATTTTGGGAATGAGTCGGTGGAAGTGGTCAGAGCGATCGCATCCCTCGACATTCCCTCATCTTCGGTGTTAGGCAACCATGATGCTTGGTATACTGCCACCGAGTGGGGACGGAAGAAGTGCCCATACGATCGCACTAAAGAAGACTGGGTAGAAGAACAACTGGATTTATTGGGTGAAACTCATGTAGGTTATGGTAAACTCGATTTTCCTGATTTTAATTTAACGGTTGTCGGAGGTCGTCCCTTTAGTTGGGGTGGATCAGAGTGGAAATATGCCGATTTCTACGAGAATAGGTTTGGGGTGAGGAGTTTTGATGAGTCTACAGCCCGGATCTTAGCAGCCGCCAACAGTGCAGCTTACCAGACAATTATCTTTTTGGGTCATAATGGACCTACTGGGTTAGGCGATCGTCCTGAAGACCCCTGTGGCAGAGACTGGATTCCACTTGGTGGAGACTTTGGCGATCCAGACTTTGCCGAGGCGATTTCTCGGACTCTCACTGCTGGTAAAACCATTCCCCTCGTTGCCTTTGGTCATATGCACCATAGCCTACGACACACCAAGAAGATACAGAGGAAGCGAATTTTTAGAAATCCAGAGGGTACAATCTACTTAAATGCAGCAAGTGTGCCAAGGATTGTGAAAGATGGCAAAGAGAAGCGGCGTAGCTTCTCAATTGTTCTCATGGAAGGGGATGCGATCTCCCAAGTCTCCCTCATTTGGGTAGGCAAGGATTTCACAGTTACATCTGAGGAAATTTTGTATCAACAATCCGATAAAGTAGTGCAAACTGCGTAAAGGATGTGATATACTATATACTCGGTCAGCGTGCTTTTATTTGACCGCTGACAAATGAATTGGAGAGGTGGCAGAGTGGTCGAATGCGCTCGACTTGAAATCGAGTGATGCGAAAGTATCCGTGAGTTCGAATCTCACCCTCTCCGTTTTCTAAAACATTCATAAGCCGAGCCACCATCTGTTGAAGTTGATCTGGTTGCTCAAAGCTCTAGGTTAGCAGAACAAACCAGTCCAGAAGATTTGTTCTCAGAACTAACACTAAATGAAATGACCTCCGATGATTTGGAGCCAAGCTCCGATGATTTGGAGCCAAGCTCCGATGATTTGGAGTTAAGCTCCGATGATTGGGAATCACTAAAAGCAATTGCTGCTGCTGTCAGAAATAAGGGTAAGGTGTCAACTGAGGTGCTGGAGACAACGATTCTCAAACTCTGTCAAGGCAGGTTTTTGAACCATAAACAGCTTCAAGAACTGTTGGGTCGCTCCCATAATACGCTACGGCTTGGCTACCTTAGCAAGATGCAAAAAACAGGTCAACTGGAATTACGATACTCTGACAAACCAACTCATCCAGACCAAGGATATCGTACAAAACAATCTACATAAAAAATATTTCTAAAATTTAAACCGTCTAGGATTTACGCTAAAAGTCTTGCCCTGCCTTCCAGGCTCTGCCAAAGAACGCAATATTTATTTGGATGCGATCGCCCTTGGATACGGTGGCGATCACATTACAGATGTTGCTCGACTTTTTTTGTGACAATAAAATCTTAGCAATGCTTTGGATTAGCGATTGGAAACAGTCCTGCCAGTGTTCCAACGGTGTAGAACCCTAACAATCAGGAGTGTCACCTCGCGCTAAAAGCTTGCAATAATTACCTGATCTTCAGTAGGTGGAAGTGAATGGAGTTGGCAATGAGAAAAACCTGCATTGTTAAACATACGTTCGTATTCTGCAAAGGTATAGGCATCACCACTTGGTGTTGTCGCTAACATTGTTAAAGCGAAAGCAGCAGCATCAGATGGTGTAATCCGGTCAGAGTTGGGAATGAATGCAAACACGATGATTCTTCCAGCAACAGTCAAGCTGTGATGAATTTTTCTTAAAAGCTTTTCACACGCCTCTGTGTCAAAGTGATGCAAGAAATTTGGGAGTAAAACTAGGTCATAATCACTACCATAATCTACCTCAAACGCGCTGCCTGAAATTGTGTGGTAGCGATCGCCCACACCTTTTGCCTGTGCGTTTTCTTGAGCAACTTCTAAAACTGGTGCCCAATCAACCGCATAAATTTCAGCACTAGGGTTTTGTTGAGCAAAAGCGATCCCAAACAAACCGTGACTTGCGGAAATATCCAGCACTTTTATCGGTTGTTGAGAATCACCATTCACCATTTGAGCAATTAATTGTGCTGGCATTGCCATCATCGGTGATATGGTTTTAGCAAATTTTACCCATACTGGATTTTCGGGCGATAGAGTTCCTTCGGAGGACATGACAGTTCCACCCCGGCGAACGGAAGCAGCAAGGTCATTGAACCCATGAGTGATTAAGGGAGACAATAAAAACTCAATTCCATCTCCGATGTAAGCTTTGCTACGTCGATCCAAGAACATAGCTGAATCCGGCGTGAGTCTATAGCTTTGGGCTTCCTTAGCTAGAAAGCCCATGATAACTAAGTAATCGCATAAAATTCGCATTCCTCGCTCGGAGGTTTGGCATTTTTGTGCCAGTGATTCAACGGACTCAATTCCTTCACTAATGGTAGTAAAAATCTGAAGTTCAATTGCAGCGCTAATTGCCGCTGTGCGCTGGTAAGCTTTGACTGTATTTAAAAATAGTGCAGGTGATGGTGCTTTCGAGTCGTTGGACATAGGAAACCTTGATGATCAATTTTAGTAATCGCAATTAACACTACTCCTCTTTGGTGCGTAGTGGATACCAGTGTGAGCATCCACTGGAAACGATCACCGCCTCAACCTCTATCTGCTGCCATTATGCTAGCATGATGGGAAGTTTTGCTTAGAAATTGAGCGATGCCTACCCTTTATGTGCGAAATATACCTGATGATTTGTATGAACGGCTGCGAGAGTTAGCCTCATCTCAGCACCGTTCAATTAGCGCCCAAGTCCTCACCATACTAGAACAAGCCTTGCCACTCCAGATACAGCAAGCTAAAAGCGAAACAACCAAATTTATCACAGAAACCTTGGCAGAAATGCGCCTTCGTCGCCGTGTGAATCCTACCGATTTCGGATTACCCGATAGTACTACTCTCATCCAAGAAGACCGTGATAGATGATAGATCTTCTTAGATGCGTGGTGGATACTGGGCTCTACTAGTCGGAAATGTAGTGCTTTATAAAGCCCACAGCCACAGATGTAGTTAAAATTTAATTGCTGGTAAAATTCAGAGTTTGTGTGTAAAAGCTGGGATGAAAAAGTCAAAATGGAAGAATATATTTTGACTTTTGGCTTGGGTATTTAGGCACGCCGATAATTGGGATTCCACTCCAGGAATTTTTCTTCCAATGTTTTAGCAGCAGTATCTGCCAATTTACCCAATAAGGAATAGATAAAAATGCTCAACACGACAACATCTGTTTGCATAAATTCACGAGCATTCATTGCCATATAACCAATACCGGAATCTGCGGCAATGGTTTCTGCCACAATCAGCGACAGCCACATAATCCCTAAAGAATAACGGACACCAACAAGAATGGAAGATAATGCTCCTGGAAAAATGATCTTCCACAAAAGCTGCGGTGTTTTTAATCCATAAACTCTTCCCATCTCAATTAGTCCAGGATCGACACTGCGAATTCCATGAAAGGTATTGAGATACATCGGGAAAAAGACTCCCAATGATACAAGAAATAATCTAGCTTGATCGCCAATCCCAAACCACAAAATTACCAGTGGAATCAATGCTAAATGAGGAATTGTGCGTAACATTTGCAGTGAACTATCAAATAACTTTTCTGCTACTCGGAAAAATCCATTAAGCAATCCGAAACTAAAGCCAAGACTGCCACCAACTATAAAACCAGTTATTGCACGTCCAGCACTAATTCCTAGATTAACGAATAGTTCTCCTGTTGAGGCTAATTTAATTCCTGTAAAAATTACACTGCTCGGTGCTGGTAAAATTCTAGTTGGGAGTATACCAGTTCTTGAAGCAAGTTCCCAAAGCAGTATTACTGAAATAGGTAAAATCCAGGGAGTTAGCTTCTGGAATTTTTTGTTTTCCAGTAACTTTTCAAAAATTATTTTGGTATGGTTTAATTTGTCGAGAGTAATAGACATAAGACATTTTTAGGAGATAATTGTGTTGAGCGAGACAATTTTTTCTGGGTGGTCATCCCATCAACTTGAAATCTATTTTCCTATTCATCAGCTTTCCGCTAAAAAATGAAATAAAAATGAAATTCTTCTCTACCCAAAGATAGATGCTGTATGTCGGGGTTTTGCTAGTAGAGCTTTTCTGGAAGAATACATGGATATGTTTATCTAACTCACGTTGAATGTAAGTGATAAAATCGGTAACTGTTAGCTTAGTTTTGCAAAGGAAGTTTGACTGTAAAGGTACTGCCTTTGTTTACCTGACTTTGTACTTGAATACTACCTTTATGCGCTCTAGCGATCGCACAAGCAAGCGCTAATCCTAATCCAGACCCACCATTGGCACGAGAACGGTCTTTATTGATGCGGTAGAAGCGACCAAAAATTCGACCTTGATGCTCTGGAGCAATACCGATTCCGGTATCTTGTACAATGATGAAGGCGCAGCGATCGCCACTTTCTAGAGTCACTGTGACTTGTCCACCATTGGGTATGGCTTGAATACCATTAATAATCAAGTTGGAAATTAAGCGATAAAGTTGTTCTTCATTGCCTAAAATGCACAGTTTTTTCGGTGTTTGCAGCTGTTGTACTAACTTGACTTGAGCTTCAATCGCTAGAAATGCCAGTTCTTCAACTAGGTCATTAATTACATCATTCAGACAACATAAGTGATGTTCCCCTGCCAATTGATGCTGGTCTAGTCTAGCCAATAACAGTAAATCTCCCACCAATTTAGACAGCCTAGCATTTTGCCGCTTAATGACTTGCAAAGTTCTACTCACTGGCTCAGATAATAACTCTGATCCTGATTGTCCATACAACTGAAAAACAGCATCAATAGTAGAGTGCATTGCTGCTAAGGGAGTACGAAATTCGTGAGCTGCATCGGCTGTAAACTGTTCCATTTGTTGATAAGAGCGATAAACAGGCTGCATTGCTAGCCCTGCTAAATACCAACTGGAAATGGCGATGACAATCATACTTATAAGCCAACCCAAGAATAAAGCTAATCTCAAGGCAGCAAGATGCTGGTCTAGGTCTTTCAAGCTACGACCCACTTGGATATAGCCTGTAAGTTGATATTGAGTACGTAGTATTAAACTTATTTGACGATATCGAATTCCCGATGTGTCTATTAGCGTTTGCCGACGAATTGCAGGTGTTGCGATCGGTAATTGTTTAAGTTGCACTCCTGCTATGGTAAGCGGTCTTTCTGACTCATCCAACAAGCGTAGATAGTAATTAACCGGATCTGTCACCTCAGTGAGTGGCTGTTTGATTCCTGCTGCTTGAGATAAGAGACAATCTACCTGAGTCAAGCAAACATTTAAGGAAAGTTGTTTCGCCAGTTGCTTTAATTGTTTGGGTTCTCCCCAGACTGGTTCAATGCTTTTATATAGTGCCTTCGTTACTGACTCCAAACCCTGGTCTATGGTTTCGTGATAGGCATAAGCAACAACTTGATAAACTCCTAGTCCAGACACACCTAAGATGCAGCCCATCACCAGCGCATACCAAGCTGCCAATCGGAGGCGAGTTAGATAGAAGAGTTCATTACGTTCCAAGGGATTGGGGATTGGGGATTGGGGACTGGGGACTGGGGACTGGGGACTGGGGATTGGGGATTGGGGACTGGGGACTGGTGACTGGGGAGATGAGGAGGTAGGGGGAGAATAACTCCTAACTCCTCAATCTCAATACCTTTTCATACATTAAGCCGATACCCTACACCGTAAATGGTTTCAATCAAAGACTCGCTGTTATCTTCTCCCAGTTTACGTCTCAGTAAGCGAATTTGTGCTGCTACTACATTACTCATGGGTTCTGCACCAATTTCCCAAAGCTGATTTATGAGTTGGTTTCGAGTGACAATCTGGTTGGGATGCTTCATCAAATGTTCCAGCAATTGAAATTCCTTGATGGTTAATGAGTTTACCAACTTATTGCCATTGGGATACTGGCGAGTCACTTCATGGGTGCTGTAGTTAAGGGTAATGGAACCTAATTGAAGGTGGCGGCATTGAATTTGAGGACATCGCCGTTGTAATGCCCGTAATCTTGCTAGCAATTCTGGCATATCAAACGGCTTCACCAAATAGTCATCTGCGCCGCTATCTAGTCCGATAATTTTTTCTTCCATCCGGTCTTTTGCTGTCAACATCAACACAGGCATAGGATTGTTTTGCGATCGCAGTTTTTTACACAAATCTAAACCAGAAAGTCCCGGTAGCATCCAATCAAAAATCGCTATTTTATACTGAGTCCATCCACTTTCCAAGTATTGCCATGCTTGATCCCCATCTAGAAACCAGTCAACTACATAAGCCTCATGACGCAGCACTTCTTTAACTGCTGTGCCTAAATCTGGTTCATCTTCAACTAAAATAAGTCGCATAACTGATTCAAAATTGAAAAGCCTTTAATCTTGCACAAAATTTTACTCCTCTAGACAGATGCTAGTTAGAGTTTATACAAGCCCACTCGCTCTCAAGTGTAGAAATAGTAGCGGAATCTTTCACAAATAGCAACTTCGGTGTCTGTGTCAAAGTGATGCAAGAAATTTGGGAGTAAAACTAGGTCATAATCACTACCATGTTTACTATAAATTCAGTTGCTAAATTTCGCTATTTCGTATGACTTAAATTATCCTTGTATACCTTGTACAAGGCGCGACCAATCAAGCACGTTTAGAATACTGGTCTTGATAGGTCTTTTCTCATCCCAGAATATCAATGATGATAAAAGGTTTAGCGCTGCTTTAGAATTTAATTTTTCCAAAGTATCTATTGCCGCTTCTTCTGTATCAAACGATAAATAATAAACTGTATCATCAAACATGACAGGCTTTCCGTCCATGGGCTTTACCAATCGGAAACGTAGTGCTTTATAAAGCCCACAGATAGCGATCCGCCAATGTCAGAACCTTTGAGCAAGGGAAAAAGATAATCACTTTCAATTTCGACAACTTCCCCAAATCCATTTTTTAAGCCGTGTGCTGTATGAGTAAACTCCATTACCGCCGATGCATCATGTTTCACCCCAGAACGCCATTTTTGTGGGCTTTGTCCAACCAGAAATGCACACTCACTGAAAGTAGCTAAATCTCCTACTATTAGTCCTCCTCGATGACCTACACGCCGCCCCTTCTCGTCGTATAAACTATCAAAGATCATGTAATCATGATTAGGTTTCTGAGTATTATCTGTAAAGCACATCACTAACAAACACGCTTCGACAGCCGCGCCAAAATGTTTTTTTGCATCAATGCTAATCATAAAAGCATCTTGAACTGCCGTTCCTTGCCGTTCAGCATGTGCCAAAATTTTTCGTGCAACGGCAGTCTTTATTAGCATTGCTACATTTCCTACTCGCCCTTTAAACCAGCGTAGAACCTCTAACAACATCCATTCTGAAATATCAAAATTTGCTTTTCCACTAATAGCCTCGAATCCATTATGTCCTTGAAAATTTGTTTTCTCTGGTAAATTATTTGCACCAATAATGCTTTGTGTTGAGTTTGTTACCCATGGAAAATTGCCAATGACTAGCACAGAACCATTTAATTTTCCTATCGTCGTGTGCCAATCAGTTGCAAAAAAATCGGTCTGTTTCAATCGCACACGTTCTGCATTTTCTATATAAGTTAGCCTTGCACGGAGTACATCTAAATAATTATGATTAATTTCAAAACCATAGATTTCATTTGCTTGTGGAAAAGTTTGACACGCTGCGACAATAAATGATCCAATACCGCATGTAGGCTCAATCACAATGTCAGGGCAAATCCCTAGCCCTGCAAGCCGCTGGCAAACATTGAGAGCTAAATCATCAGGTGTTTGGAAATCGCCAAATTCAATTTGTCGCTTGCGGTTTTCATTCACGTTAGACCCCCTTTATAAACAGAGTCTATCCCCTCAACACTACCTGCTTTATCGATAACACGCTTGTATTGTAATCGCCATTGCAATGCAGGTGATATTGTGAGAAAACCTTGTATTGGACGGTTTTGAAGAACATGCGCGGCAAGCGTATTCAATTCGATTTCATCTGCTGTCAGATGCCTTGAACTCATAAAAGACATTAAGTCGTCCTGGTTTCCCTCCATATCTAAAATTTCCAACAGTCCTTTTGTCATCTGAAAGTCAGCCGTTCGGTAGGCATCCACATACATGGTATCGGTAATACGTAGGGTTGCCGTTCTGGTTATTTCATCATCCGTTTTATCATATACAAATATGATTAGAGAGTAGCCAAGACCATAAACCTTTTGTCTAATGGAACGGAATGGACAAGATGACTGCGGTTGCTTAATGCTCGTAACCTTCATATCCACATTCAAGCCTGGAAAATCAAGACCATTTGCCGCGTTGCCTTCTTCAAAAGAATAACCTTTGTCTATTCTCTGTGCCCTCTGCGCCTCTGCGGTTAATTAGATAAGCCCAACTCAGAAGCTAATAATGTTACTCCATTAAGGTGTAGAGTGGGAAAATCTTTTCAAAAGCCCAGAAGTTGGCGGGAAACTAGGTGTGTCTCATTTATTCACTGAAGAAACGCAATGCCATCAACCCTCTTCTTCCCAATCCTCAATCTGTAACGATTAACTTGGTTAATATTATGATTATCAGTACTAGATCAACCCTCTTCTTCCCAATCCTCAATCTGTAACCCCTTCACTCTGGCAAACTCTCTCGTATTATGTGTTACCAATATTAATTGATGCACTAAGGCAATAGCAGCAATCTGCAAATCATACGGACCAATGGGAGTCCCTAAGCTAGTCAGTTCTGCACGAATTCTACTAAAGATTGTGGCAGCTACATCATCAAAAGGCAAAGAAATAAAATTATTCATAAAAGCTTCTTGTTTAGCCAGCGTGCGTGCAGAATTGTTACTTCTCATCGCACCATAAAATAGTTCAGCTTTCACGACTGAACATATAGCCACATTCTGTGGTGATAGCGATTGTAATCGTCGTCGTACACCAGATATAGGGCGATTTAGATAAACGATGCAGGCATTCGTATCTAACAGATAAATCACTCTAATGACTCCCGTTGTTCATATTCACCTTGGGGATATCTCACTATTGGGTCATCCTGTAAAGAACCCGCAGTCTGGTCAAAAAAACCGGGAGGCCAACCTAACTCTTCTGGTGTTTTTGCTTGTACTGATGGTTCTATGATCTGATAAATCACCATGACTTCTATTTCAAAGTCTGTCACACCTACAGGGATATCAAGATGCAAGATTCCATCTTTCCCCACTTGTGAGCGTAATTTTCTACTTTGCATTGTCTTTTTCTCCAATTCATTTATGAAATCAAATCCACAAACAGAAATTTTTGTACCTGACCTGTTTTATATTGAGTGTGCTAACACTCTCTGGAAGTATGTCCGTGCAAAACGCTAACTGGAAATATTTAACTAAAGGGATGCAGTTATAGACTCGTTTGCTTTCTCGTACAGGGCATGAAGGTAGTCACGTTGACGAACTCCTTGAATGTTACTACGCTTCGACAATTGATAAAACAACAGCCGTGCAGAATCTTCGTTCAGTAGTACATCACTACCCATTTGCCATTGTTTATCTTGGGCAAAATTTTTTGCTTCTCTCTGTCCATGTTCAAGGTAGAATTCAAACAATTTCACAGCCTCTTCTTCATGGCTAAGGGGTGACAGTTGAACTTCGTTAGCAAGGCGACCCCTAATAGCTGGAAGCATTTCCCGATAACGATTAAGAGCATCTGTCGTTAAGGCAACCATGAGGAAAAGATATTTTGGCAGTGCATCAATTAAAGCACGCAAAGCTGATAAATATCTTAAAACTACAGTTTTAGAAAGGCTAAAGTCTTGTTTCTCTAATTCGTCAAGAAGAATAAAAATTCCTTCTAACGTCTTCATTTCCCAGCCCAAATAAACTATATCGCGTAATGCTCTTGTTTTTGCCTCCACAGTGTCCAAACGAAAATTTACATTCAACTCATTTTGATGAGACTTTCTGACAGGGAGTCCTAGAAGCCACTGATAGGCTAAAGACAAGCGAAAATCTAGCTTATTTTCAGAATCATTTTTAGCTTCTAGTAATGCTTTAAGCATTGTCTTAATTTCACTTGTTCTAACAAATTTTAATAATTCATCAACATCACATCTATCTTGTTTTTCTGCTAGTACATTAATTGAGCGACGTAAGTAATCTTCTCCAAGGTTTTCAAAAATAGACCTAATAAGTGGGTCGAAAGATGGTTCCGGATCTGCTACATATCGAATTATAAAAAAGCCTAGGGGACTAAGTTTTTCTCGCAAAGCAATCTCATAAGCGTTCAGAAGATTCGTTTTTCCAATTCCCTGGCTAGCAGTGATTGAAATTACATGAGACTTACGATCTGAATAAAATGTCTTTACCGCAGCATCAACCTGCTTGTCGGCATCTGTTAGCATATGGGGATGACCGTTTGTCTGTCCAGCGCTTGGAAAAGGGTTGCTCAACACACCAAACTTGTTATATAGCAATTTTTGTCGATCTTCTGGTGCGTTAACAGTCGCCTCATCTGTAAATAGATTTTCAAGAGGCATCTTTATCTCCTTCTACCTTAATACGTACTGCTGCTGTACCAGGCATTAGAAAATCACCATGATACAGGAAAACTTTGGCTAAGCAAGGAAATCCATCAATTGTCTTCAGAATCCACAAATCGTGCTGTTCAAAGCGAGTATCCGGCGTAGATCCTTCAGTATAGACATTTAATAACTTCTGATCTAGCACTTTTTCTAAGAGCGTTCTAGCAAATATCGGATGAATAGAATGTTGAAGAGCCAGTTCTTCTAACCAGTGACCAGTTAGTATCCATTCTGTTTCTCCCTGAAAGCGAATATATTTATAAACATCTACTGCTAAAGTAGCAAAATCTGTTAAACTAGGGATATTGTCAGTAGCGACAATTCCTCTATTTTGTATTTTCAGCCAAGCACAAGCCGCTTCGCCGAGTCTAAGGTAAGCTGATTTGGCTTTATTATTAATGGGCAATGTGCCATTTTTATCTTCAACTAACCTCTGTTGATTCACATAGTTATAAACAACCTCAAATGACGGGATTTTTTTCAAAAACGTTAAGATTTCTAGACTATCTTTATTAAGTAGACTTTGCCAAAATAATTTGAGATTTCTGGTAGATATAATTTTGTTTCCTTGAACCTCAATCAATAAACCACTTCTGAGGAAATTTTTATACAAATTGTAACGATCTTGATGTGTTAAACCTATTGTTTCTTGTGCTTGTTGATTAGTTAACTCTCCTGTTTCTACTAAGCTTTTAATCAGCAAGAACATTCTATCCGGGCTGAATGCATACCCTTTAGTAAACGGTGCTGTTTTTTGGGAAGAAGCAGAAGTGACCTGATCTGTATTTACTATTGGGTTTGAAAGGGAAGCAGAGAAAGTATTTGGCGTAACTGAGGCAGATAAATCTGCTCGTCCAGGATCGAACTTGCCCCATAGAAGATCATCTTTAACATGAATAGGCTGCCAAGTTACTTCTTCAGAGCTAGGGATTCCCCAGATCTCAATTGAGGCATTACTCTCAGTGTTATGCAGACGAAGGCAACCAAAAGCTACTGCCAACTCCCAGAGTACATCCGTTAGCGGAACAGTATAAAGTTTTGGCTCAAAGGGGTGAAAAAGAGTTCCAGTAAGTATTCTGCCTTCAAATTTAGGAACAGAACGAGCTTGAAAAAATAATACATCTATTCCCTCAGCCATTGCCATTCGAGCCATTCCCTGATCACTGGTAAGAAGAGCAAGGGGATGAGCCGGACGAACTTCTGTTTGAAAGCGACGAGCCGTTTCTACAATCAGACGATCCGCAAAACTTCTGGTAACATTTTGTAGACCAAGAGCTTTGTCTTCAGAATCGCTACTAGGTGTTACAATTCCACGTAAGGGATCAGCTCCCAAATCACCACGCTCCATTTCTGCCTCCGAGTGCAACTCGATCCGAAGCAAAGCTCTTTGTCCACCTTGACTGAGAAGATGCTGACGAAGTGCTGCAGGACGGAGTTGATGCTTATTCTTATTGTCACTGCTCCAGCGGATTTTAGACAGGTAATTATCAACTTGAGTGGCAATTTCCATATGAACTATAGCTGGTACTTTTATTCTTGCCCAAGGGGTGAGAAACCGACATACAAAATCAAGTCCTCCTTGGTGAACTGCTGACGTATCTGGAACGATTGTCATTGGTCTCCGTAAAGGAATTCTGAGAATCGTATCGATATCGAAAACAGGCATAAGTAGCAATGTCCGTCTGATAACGTCCTGCAACCCTTCCCGAAAAGCCTTTTGGACACTTTCCTGGTATTGTGAATTATGACCAAGGGAATTAGAAATATTATCCTTGAGTTTGTCCGAGGTTGGTAACTGCCATTCAAACCCACCAAATTTTGCAGCGCAAAACTCATCGTACTGAGTCTCGGTTTCGGGAACTTGTCCTCCAGGTTGTAACGATAAAGTCCCGACATTGACCCAGTTTTCATGCCCGAAACAGATATCTTCTCCAAGAAATAGTTCAAAAGGTTTCCCGTGCTTACCTATTTGGGCAATGAGTTGAAGTGCTTCCTCTTTACTAAGCAATCTTAATTCCATGTACTTCCCCCCTTAATGAAGCGATACGTTGACCCCTGGAACACTAGCAAACGTATCACACACCCACTGAATGTGTTGGCGCAACGCCAGAAGCTGATGTTGACGAAGGTTTACGTTCTCGCCGTTGGATAAACGTCCAAACTCTTCTGAATCACCCCATAATGAGTCATATTTGCCAGATAATATCTCGTCCATCACCTGTATGGCTTCCCTAAGATTCTCGATTCCACGTTCATGGCATGGTCGTTCTAGTGCAAAATTCTCCATTAATACCTCTTGTAATCGTTGGGTTTGTTCACTGCTGGTTACTGAACCAAAGGGATCTCCAAAGGGTTCCCATGAATAGACGCATTCCTGAAATGATGTCACATCTGCTAAACCATTCTTGTTTGTGTCCAAGTACTCTCGCTTCCAGCGAGAAGGTCGCCAAACACGCAGTCGCAATTGACTTGAATTGTTGACCATTGGGATTCTCTCTTGTGTTAAATTAACTCTCGTGAACAAGTGATGCTATTTCCCAAGTTTCTCTCATTTGGGTTGACAAGGATTTTGCTTTTGCGACATTTTGTAGACTGAAAGGCTTCCCGCAAATGGCAATTTTCCTTTACGCGATTCGAGTGAGATTTGTTTGTATGTAGTCTTGAGTGGTCGCATTTGTGAGGACTGAAGTCCTCACTACAAACCACGCAAAAGTCTACCTATTAGCCGTTTGCCATATATAAGGATTGGGACAATCTTTTCAAAAGCCCAGAAGTTGGCGGGAAGCTAGGTGTGTCTCATTTATTCACTGAAGAAACGCAAAGTTAGTTTTTATCTGTAGAAAAGATTTTAAAGCCCTCGCTGTTAATTTTGGGAGGGTATTGTTTTAACGTTAATGGTTTAGGGTAAAAATATCATTACTTTTACAAAATAAACACAGTATAAACTCGTAATTTATTCAGCCATTTACAATCCGTATATCCTCTCTAGATAGCTGTATAGGCGCAATGCTAGCTTTGCTGCATAATCAATCAGGATGCTACTGCCATGTCATAATTTTTACTATTACAGGCAGGTACTCAATGGCTGTTGGTAATGAAGAACAAAGTAGCAAGTTTATTACAACTGAACCGCTGAATGTGAGTGGTGAAGAAGGTGAACAGAAAGTTTGGGATGCTGTTAGAAGCGCGTTTTCGGAAAGAAATTGTATCGGCTACTGGCGCTATCCGATTTTCTCGAAGGTAGGGGAAATTTGGAAAGAACCTGATATTCTCGTTGCTGATCGAGAATTCGGTTTAGTGGTGATTGAGGTTATGCCGATCGCAATTGACCAAATTGTTGCCATTCATGATGATCATTGGCAATTGCAAAATCAGGATACCAATGTAGAAACGTTGCATCTTCAGTCTCTACACCATCAGATCCGAGCATTAATAGCATACAGCGATCGCGAGCCTGCAATTCACCACAAAGTTACCGCGAGAGCAATAGTTGCACTCCCTATCATTACCCAAGAACAATGGCAGCAGAAGGGCTTTGACCAACTACCCAACTGTCCTCCTCTCATTTTCCAAGACCATTTAGGCAAAGTTGGCTTGCTAGAACGCATCCAACAAACCCCTCCCTTAATTCCAGGCGAAAACTTAGATGATAAAGACTGGGGATTGCTGCTGTCAGTTATTAGTGGGACACCTGTGCTTCGCAAAGCTAAGAACACTACAGTCTCAACAGGCAAAACCCGCGCCAGCATTATGGACAGTTTGCGCCAAAGACTCTACGAAATTGACTTGCAGCAAGAACATATCGGCAAAGAAATCCCCCCTGGACCCCAAAGAATACGCGGTATTGCTGGGTCAGGGAAAACAGTGCTGTTGTGCCAAAAAGCTGCTCATATGCACCTCAAGCATCCAGACTGGGATATTGCCTTGGTGTTTTTCACGCGATCGCTCTACAATTTGATGATTGGGCTACTGGATCAGTGGATACGCCGCTTCAGTGGCGATGAGTTAAACTACGACCCCAAGACAAACCTCAAGTTGCAAGTGCTACATGCCTGGGGAGCAAAAGAACAACCAGGTTTCTACGGCACAGTTTGTGACTTCCACGGCAGAAGGCGTGGAACCGTTGCAGACACAAAGGAAAAACAACCTAACCGCAGTTTAGCAGAACTCTGTAAACGGTTACAGGAAGAGATCAAAATTGAACCGATGTTTGATGCTCTCTTGATTGATGAAGGTCAGGATTTAGTCGCTGAAGATGATTTGAAATATGAAGATAAGCAGGCTATCTACTGGTTAGCTTATCAAGCTTTGCGACCTGTCAGTCAGGAACAACCAGAGGAACGACGCCTAATTTGGGCTTACGATGAAGCACAAAGCCTCGACAGTCTAGCAGTCCCAAAGGCTAAAGAAGTCTTCGGCGAACAACTGAGCAATCTTTTAAATAAACAACCACAATACCCTGGCGGGATTAAACGTTCTGAAGTTATGCGCCGTTGTTACCGTACTCCTGGACCAATTCTCACAGCTGCCCATGCAATTGGTATGGGTTTACTCCGTTCAGAGGGAATACTTGCAGGCATTACTAACAAAGAAGATTGGAACAAAATCGGTTACGAAGTTAAGGGAGACTTTCGGCGTGCTGGTATGCCCATAACCGTACATCGACCGCCGTACTATTCACCAAATCCCATTTCTGAACTGTGGGGTCAACCTGTCTTAAAATTTCAAACTTATAGTTCTCGTCAAGAAGAAATGAGGGCATTAGCTGAGAATATTAAGCATAACATTGCCCATGACGGTCTCAATCCCAGCCATGATATTTTAGTAGTCATTCTAGGCTCTAATTCCGAAGCCCTCAAGTTAGAAACGGAAGTTGCTAGTTTCTTAATCGATCAGGATATTGATATTTATATCCCTACAGCTTTGAAATTAAATGATTTAACTCCCCAATGGCCCAACCATCAGCCCGACCGTTTCTGGCACGAAGAAGGAGTCACAGTGTCTCGCACCAACCGCGCCAAGGGACACGAAGCTGATATCGTCTATGTCGTCGGCTTTGATCATGTGGCGCGGAATGAAAGTGATGTGAATTTCCGTAATCAATTATTTGTCGCCTTAACCAGGGCGCGGGGTTGGTCAAGTCTGAGTGGTGTAGGCAATTACCCAATGTATGAAGAAATGCGACGGGTCATCGCCAGCGGCGACACGTTCACATTTACCTACAAACGCCCACCGAAGAGAGACATTGGGGAATAGGAGTGTGGGGGGTGTGGGGAGTGTGGGGAGTGTGGGGAGAGGGGAAACTACTAACAGAAGACGTTAGGAAAGAACATATGAAAAAATATCGAATTCCTAAAGTTGACAGTTGAAGGTTAACTGTCAACTGTCAACTGTCAACAACTATTCAGCCGGCTTATTCTTCACTCGTTCTGCACGCGCTTCGGCTGATGCCATCACCTCGTCCATATTTTCTAGTATTTCGCCGGGAAAGTTTTCCAAAACTCTGGTGGAAAGAGCAACTCGACCTTTACCTTCATCCAGGTCTATGATGAGAGCTTTAATTATCTGACCATTTTGAAAGACCTTTTCCAGATTGTCGATAAATTTCTGGCTCACCTGCTTAATATGGAGTAAGGCATTGATCCCTTCTAAATCCACGAACACGCCAAATGGCTTAATACCAGTGACTTGACCTTGCACTAGCTGACCTAGTTCCAGGGTACTGAAGCTGGCAGAACGAGTCGCCAAGCGCTGGGAAAGTATGAGTTTGTTGTTGTTGCGATCGACTTCTAAAAAGCTAGTCGTCAGAGTGTGACCTTTGAGTGCTTCTAAGTTATTTCGTTCAACCAAATGCGATCGCGGCACAAATCCCCGCAAACCCTGGATCTCGACGGTAACACCACCCTTATTCACATTTAAGACTCGCACTTGAACGGTCTGGGCATCGTCCTGCATTTGCGCCATTCGATCCCAAATGTGCTTAATTTCTAATTGTCGTCGTGAAAGGGTGACTTGACCTTCTGCATCCTGATCTTTGATGATTAAAAATTCTAGGTCCTCGTTTAAGGGCAACACCTCCGATAAATCTGTTATTGCTCTCAAAGAAGCCTCATCGCGGGGGACAAAAGCTGAAGCTTTGCCACCAATATCAACATAGGCACCATCTGGGTCTAGTTGGAAGACTTTGCCATGTACGACTTGTCCTTTTTGAAATTGGTAGTCGTGTTTTTCCAGTGCCTTGGCAAAATCATCCATTGTAAAAGACGAATTGGCTTCTTGAGAAAGTTTCACTTCGGAATTCATGACTTTTGAAGATTAAGTTGTTATTTGCTAACGGCTAACTGCTAATTATTTTTTTCATTAGCCATTAGCCGTTTGAATGGATGTTTCTAGACTACTGACTTGCTGAGTTCCTGTCCAAACAGTTGCTTCACCTGCTCCCAAGCATCGGCAGCTGCTTTAGGATTATAGCTGGCACGACGGTCGCAGAAAAATCCGTGATCAGCTCCATCGTAGCGAAACACACGATGCGTAACTTTATATTTTTCTAACTCGGCATCAATTTCATCTATTTGTTCAGCAGGAATGCTGTTGTCTTCCATACCAAAAAATGCATTGAGAGTGCCCTGAATTTCCGGGGTGCGAGTGATGGTAGGGTCGCCTCCGCCAAAAGTGCGGGTGGTAATACCAGCACCGTAGAAAGAAGCAGTCGCTTTGATATCTGGTAGAGTAGCGGCAAGATATGCCACATGACCCCCAAAACAGAAGCCAATACAGCCAAAGCCATCTTTTTTGACTTCTTTTAGGGTTTTGAGGTAATTAATGCTAAGCTGAATATCGCTCAATAACTCCGATGCTTTTGTTTGCATCGCGTAGTTTCTGCCAATTTCTATGTCTTGGGAGGTGTAACCAGTTTCAAAATCAGGGGCGACTCGTTGGAAAAGTGCAGGTGCGATCGCCACATAACCCTCGCGGGCAATACGTTCTGTCACGTCCCGAATATGAACGTTGATCCCAAAAATTTCCTGTAAGACGACAATTCCTGGATACGAACCAGCATCTTTTGGCTTTGCTACGTAAGCCGGGATTTGTAGATCACCTTGCAAAAGGTTAACTATTTTGGTATCGATAGCTCTGTCTGTCATAATAGTTGCTACCAGTGTTGTGGGAAGAATGGGCATAGCAATGCCAATAGCTCAAGGCTATCTTCAACCAAATTATCAATTACTAGCAGCACGTCAAGGAAAAATTTCCATCAGAGAAACTCAATGTATAAAAAAATATTTGAGTAGTCGCATCTCCAGCTGGTTACACGCCGCTAGCACATAGGAGTAAGAGTGATGATTCAGTTCCGTATTCAGCCGGACAGCGAAATTCCCGCATCAACCCAACTCTCAAATCAAATCCGATATGCGATCGCTTCTCGGCAATATCCCCCAGGATACAAATTGCCTTCTACAAGGGCCCTGGCAATGCAAACTGGGCTGCACCGCAATACCATCAGCAAGGTTTACCGCCAGTTAGAGGACGACGGATTTGTCGAAAGTCTTGCTGGTTCAGGAATTTACGTCCGTGCCCAAGGTCATGAGAGTGGTAGCAAGCTGCAATCACCCATTCTCAAACAACATCCTGAAGCATACAAAATTGTCCAGCAAGCACTTGATGATTTGCTGAATCAAGGCTGTTCGCTGAATCAAGCACGTGAGCTATTTTTAGCAGAAATTGACTGGCGTTTGCGTTGTAGTGCGCGGGTACTAGTGACAGCTACAGCTCAAGATATTGGTGTTGGGGAAGTGATGGTCTATGAATTAGAAGAAGCCCTCAAAATACCAGTACAGTTGGTAGCCATGGAAGAATTAGCTGCTGTACTAGATCAAACAACCTCAGCTACAGTAGTCACAAGTCGTTACTTTATTGGGGATGTAGAAGCGATCGCCGCACCCAAAGCAGTGCGCGTAATTCCCCTTGATATCAATGACTACGCTAAAGAACTCAACCTCGTTAAAAACCTACCAAAAGATAGCTGTGTTGGCATAATCAGCCTCAGTCCTGGCATTCTACGCGCCACAGAAGTGATCATCCACGGTCAGAGAGGGGATGAACTCCTCGTGATGACTTCACAACCAAAAGACCCCTACAAACTTCAGGCGATCGTCAAAAGAGCACAGGTCATTTTTAGCACCGAACAAGTGAGTTTTTCAGCCGTGCAAGCAGCAGTGCAAATCGCCCAAGAAGACATTATTCGTCCACCCAAGCTGATCCGCTGCGAAAACTACATCGGTATTCAGTCAATAAACTTGCTCAAGCGAGAACTAGGCTTGGTATGAATTATGAATTATGAATTTGAATTGCGCTTTAACGGTTGCTCCAAATTCAATGTGTTAAGTGCAATTCGCAGCAGCAATGACAAATTTTGCGGAGCATGACTAGTACGGACACGGCAAGCGTCTTCATTAAACGTAACATCTAAAGTCCAATGGAGGCGGATAGCTTGCCCTAATCTGTGAGCGTCGCAGTCCAAACTAGTGAGATAAAACGTTTAGAAGGGATTGAAGCGGTGTTGACAAACCCTCAGAGGTTGAATCAGCGTGCAGAAGTTGTGGAACAGGAGTTTGAAAACCCTCTGCATCATCACCACCATGACTGTCACTGGAACGATAACTTGGCATTAGTTGGTCGTGGCAATCAGAATCATTGCTTACCCCGAAGTATTGAGGGGATACCTAATTAACGTATTTAATGCTCAAATCCGGTTCACTCACACATGTATTTTTAGCTACAAAATTAAATGCGCTTACCCTGCATTCATAACGAAAAAGAACATTCATAATTCATAATTCATAATTCATAATTCCTAAAAACTTTTTCACTTGTGTGAGGTAAGTTGCGGAATCCTCTAACATGGGGAGGTGAGATGTATTGGGGATGACGACAAACTCAACTTTGTCGTTTAATGCTGCTGCTTGACGTCCCATCTCGGCGGGAATAATCTTGTCATACTCTCCGGCTACTAGCAGTGTCGATACTGTCAACTTGGCAAATTCCTGTGGCATTACCTCGGTTGCAGTTTTGCTTACAGAAGTAAAAATTGTTCCTAATGCTGCATCGTAATCTGCTACGAGAAAATCTTTTAAGAATTCCTGACGTTCCTTTGCTGGGATGGGGCGATGTAAAAATCGCGCTATAAACATTCTGTCAACAAACGGTAGCATCCCTAGCCATTTGGGTCGAAATTTGACAACGTAGCCACCAAATTTGTAAAAGGCTGCAAATGCTTTTTCGTCGTACTCAAAAATGCCGCTGCATGTCAAAATTGCTCGTTCAACGCGATGGGGGTAGAGGTTGAGAAACAACGTGGCAATTGACGCGCCCATGGAATGAGAATTGAGATAAACACTCTGCAGCTGCAACCCATCTAGCAAAGCTGCTAAATCTTCAGCATATTCCTCTAACTCATAGGTTAACTCTCTAATTGCTTCAGATTCTTCCTGTAGCGATCGCGATTCGACAAAAGATTCGCCTGCTTTAGCTACAGTTGGTCGCCCACGAGAACGCCCAAATCCCCGCAAATCGTAGAGCAAACAATCAAATGCATCTGATAAAGCATGAGCAGTGCTGTGCCAGTATCTAGCCGAACCAGCCCAACCGTGGACAAAAACCATCACTGGCTTAACCTGACCAGCCGACGGTTTTTTGATCCACTCGTAGTAATGCTCAACGCCACGGATATTGATATAAGGCATCATTCTACGCCGATTCTGGTTTGGGTAGTGAGGATGGGTGTACGATCAGTTCGGCGGTTGATCGCTTCTCTACCATCTCCCGTGTCACCATACAGCGAGTGACATCCTTACGAGAGGGCAATTCGTACATTACATCCAGCATCAGTTCTTCTACAATACCTCGCAATGCTCTGGCACCAGTTTTGCGGCGATAGGCTTCTTGGGCGATCGCCCGTAATGCATCTGGTTTAAACTCTAGTTGGACGTTATCCATCTTCAGTAATTTTTGGTACTGCTTCACTAGAGCACTGCGTGGTTGAGTCAAAATCGCCATGAGTGCTTCTTCGTCTAGCGGATCTACCACTGCTACCATTGGCACTCGTCCAATAAATTCTGGAATCATGCCAAATTTCACTAGGTCATCCGGTTCTAAATGCCGGAGAGTGTCCGCTGTTCGCTTGTCCTTTGTCTGAACTTCTCCTGGTTGAACAAAGCCTATTGACTTTTTGCCTGTTCTCTGCTCTACAACCTTCTCTAAACCAACGAAAGCACCGCCACAGACAAATAGGATGTTGCTTGTATCAATTTGGATACAATCTTGATAGGGGTGCTTCCGTCCTCCTTGGGGTGGTACGTTGGCAACTGTCCCTTCCAACATTTTCAACAACGCTTGCTGTACGCCTTCGCCGGAAACATCCCGTGTAATCGAGGGGTTTTCGCTCTTGCGAGCAATCTTGTCTATTTCGTCGATGTAGATGATTCCCCGTTGTGCTTCTTCTACATCCAAGTCGGCTACCTGTAACAGTCGCAGCAAGATATTTTCTACATCTTCTCCCACGTACCCTGCTTCTGTGAGGGTGGTGGCATCAGCGACAGCAAAGGGGACATCCAGAATTTTTGCCAGAGTTTGTGCTAGAAGAGTTTTGCCGCAGCCTGTAGGACCAATCAGCAGAATGTTAGATTTTTGCAGTTCGACTGAGTCTTCCCCCGAACCTTTGCCACTGGCTTTCGACTGAACTAGTGCCAGCCGTTTGTAGTGATTGTAAACCGCGACTGAAAGTACTTTTTTGGCTTCTTCCTGACCAATGACGTGTTCATCTAAATACTTTTTAATCTCTCGTGGTTTCGGTATTTGATTCAACGAGATATTAGCTGAACGGGCACGGCGTTTCTGAGGTGGCTCTGACTTGGGTGTTGGCTGTGACGGGGCAGCCCCATTAGTATCTAGTAACTCCTCATCTAGTATTTCATTACACAAGTCTACGCATTCATCACAGATGTACACTCCCGGACCAGCGATGAGCTTACGCACCTGCTCCTGAGACTTGCCACAAAACGAACATTTTAAATGGGAGTCGTACTTAGACATAGCAGCCTCTTATTTCAGAATGGTGACGTTTTCCCCTGCTGCGGGAAGATTTTGCCTGAGGATCACCTGATCGATCAAGCCATAGTTTTTCGCTTCGTCTGCCGACATAAAAAAGTCTCGTTCAGAATCGGCCTCAATTCTTTCTAACGGTTGACCAGTATGATCAGCCAGTAACTGATTCAACATAGACTTATGATAGATAATTTCTTTAGCTCGGATCTCAATGTCGGCAGCTTGCCCCTGGGCACCTCCCAATGGTTGGTGAATGAGTATCCGAGAATCAGGTAGAGACATCCGCTTACCTTTAGCTCCTGCTGATAGCAAAAGTGCCCCCATGCCTGCAGCTGCTCCAAAACATATAGTAACCACACTAGGACGAATTTGTTGGATTGTATCATAAATCGCCATAGCTGGGGTGACGAAGCCGCCAGGAGCAATGCCACGAGAGTTAATGTACAGTTGAATATCTTTTTCTGAATCTTCAGCGTCTAGAAATAACAACTGGGCAACAATTGAGTTGGCTACATCATCGTCTATTGTGGTTCCCAAAAATACGATCCGTTCTCGCAGTAAGCGGGAGTAGATGTCGAAGGCTCTTTCTCCGACACCAGATTGTTCTACCACCATCGGGATGACGCTGCTAGGACTACTAGGGGAGTTCATTTGTTTGTTACTCAAACTGTTAGGTTGGTAATTTCCCGACTGCGATACAAGCATAAAAGAACGTTTAACAACTCGTTAGGACAGATTATGCAGCTACTGCTGCCTTTCGGATGTGGAGATTTAATTCTTATCTTAGCTTTGTGTTTCCATTATGCCTCATTTAACACTTGTATGCTTTCATCACATGATGTTGTTGAGAGCAAAGTACTCCTTTCGGACAACTTGCAAGGTTGATTAAGTGTGAGGTGCAACGCTCTTATTGTCTTCATTATGGCGCATTCTAAAATTAACAGCCATCGGTTATCAGCTTTTCGCTAACCACTGATGGCTGACACGCTTTTATTCTCCTGCTGTTGACTCTGGATCTGCGACTGAAGTTTCCTCACTAACTTCAGTTGGTTGCGCCTCTGTTTGGGATAAGGAAGGTGCAGTTTCTTCTACTGTTACACCTTCCAGGGTTGCCACTTCATCTGTAGCATCTGTAGCGCTCAAAGATCCTTCAGGTACAAGTTCAATCGTGGAGTGTTCTAACAGCCAATTGATGATTTTGCCAGTTAACAGCTCGGTTTCTACGGCTGTTCGCAGTCTTTCAGCATCAAACTCTTGCCCAGAGTACTCTTGCTTTAATTCTAGAAATTTGGCTTCGATTTCCTCCCTAGAGACGACTATGGACTCGCGCTTGGTAATTTCCTGTAGGGTAAGCGATTGCTTTAAGCGATCAACGGCTTCACCACGGGAACGCCGCCGCAACTGAGTAATCATATCCTGGGTAAAAAACTGCTTGACATCCACCCCCTGTTGAGAAAGCTGGATTGCTGTCTGTGTCAATATTGTATCCACTTCCTGCTGAACAAGGGTTTCTGGAAAATCAACTTCCACTTGCTTAAGCAGTTCACTCAACAAGGCTTGCTGCTTATTTGATGCAGTCTTCTCCTCAGCTTCTTTCATAAAGCGCTCTTCCAAAGAACTGCGCAATTCTGCCAAAGTTTCGTAATCACTGACTTCTTGGGCAAAGTCATCATTCAACTCCGGTAGTTCTTTTTCTTTGAGATCTTTAAGCGTCACCGTGAAAATAGCCCCTTTTCCTGCCAATCCCTCGTTTACATAAGGCACAGGAAACTGGGCTGTAATTTCTTTGGTCTCTTCCGGATTCATCCCCACTATACCCGTAACAAAGCCGGGGATAAATCGGTCTTCTTGCAACTCTACTTGAAAATCAGTTCCTTCCCCACCAGGTAATGGCTGGAGTTCTGCTGTTTCATCTTCACCTTCACTTTTTGCCAGAAACCCTTTGAAATCCACTACTGCAATGTCGCCTATTTGCGCTGGGCGTCCTTCCACAGGAATTAACGTTGCTACCTGTTGGCGTTTGCTTTCCAAAACGTTCTCCACTTGCTGTGGATCGTACTTGACTAACTCTGCCACAACTTGCAAGCCTGTGTACTCACCCAGACTTAGTTCTGGTTCCACATCGACGGCAGCAGAAAATATTAAAGGTTTCCCTGGTTCATAATTCTTAATTAATTCCTCAAACGAGGAGCGCAATTGTGGTTGTCCCAGTACCTGGATTTCTTCTTGCTTTAGCGCTTGCTCAATACCATCTTGAATGAGTTCTTCCAGTGCTGCTGCCTTGACCCGATTGGCCCCAAGGCGCTGCAGCAGTATTTGCCGGGGGACTTTGCCCTTACGAAACCCAGGAATATTTGCAGTACTGGCAAAGTTGTTAATCACTTTTTCGTAAGTGTGCTTGGTCTTTTCTGGCGTAATCTCTATTTCCAGACCGATTTGACTGGCGGGAAGTTTCTCCTGGATGACTTTCATGCTTCTTCTCTTGTTTGCGGAAATTTATTTTTACCAATTATGGCAGGGAGTGGGGAGTGGTCAGAGGGCTAATACCGTGATATCCTGGTTTTCATCCAGATGTTTGTACTCCATGCAAAGTTGTATGTACAATTAGGGTTACCTTGGGATACTGAGCCTAGCTACTGCTTCACTCCGGTCTTGAGGAATAGATTCGTTTGTTGTCTTGCTGGTTTAAAACCATTTGAATAATACTACATCAATTGTCCAGACAAAGCACCTTACTTGTCGGACAAGTTTCTACGCTTGAGCGCAGATATCTCCATTTCCCAGTTTCCATGTTCACCGGAAAAATTGCATATTATTATTGATTTAGATATAATCGGTGCTCCATGCCCTATATTGTCAAGTCATTAAAATTTGTTTGGTGTTCCACAATTAATTGTTGTAAACTGCAACAGAGAAAGGTCGTGAATTGATAAAATAAATATATTAGATGTAAGAAATACATTGAATTAGGGCAAATAAATATAAATATTCAAATTGATAGAATCTGTGCTAAGGCGATTGAAATAGAGGTAGAATGTAGAGTTTTCTGGAAAATTAGACATAATGTTTATGTAAGGAGGAAGCGAGATTGTCTAAATCCTATCGAGTAGCTGTTTTGGGTGCGACTGGTGCTGTTGGCAAAGAGTTGCTGGAATTACTAGAGGGTCGTAATTTTCCTATAGCTGATTTAAAGTTGTTGGCATCAGAGCGTAGTGTCGGGAGGAGGTTACCGTTTGGTGGAGAAAATTTACCAGTAGAGCCAGTAGGCGATCGCTCCTTTGAGCATGTGGACTTAGTATTGGCTAGTGCGGGTGGTTCAGCATCCAAAACTTGGGCACCAAAAGCTGTCCGTTCAGGTGCAGTGGTGATTGATAACTCTAGTGCCTTCCGCATGAATCCAGAAGTTCCCTTAGTCGTTCCAGAGGTGAACCCCGAAGCTGCAGCTAACCATAAAGGCATTATTGCCAATCCCAATTGCACAACAATTTTGATGACAGTCGTAGTGTGGCCATTGCATAAAGTCAGACCAGTCCAACGTATTATTGCTGCAACCTACCAATCTGCGAGTGGGGCTGGTGCGAAGGCGATGGAAGAAATGAAAACCCAAGCCAGCGCGATTTTATCAGGCAAACAACCTGTTGCCGAAATATTTCCTTACCCATTGGCATTTAATTTATTCCCGCACAATTCACCATTAAATGATTTGGGCTATTGCGAGGAAGAAATGAAAATGGTTAACGAAACCCGCAAAATTTTCGGAAACCAAAAGATAAGAATTACTGCGACTTGTGTACGGGTTCCCGTACTACGAGCTCATTCAGAAGCAATTAATCTAGAATTTGAAACGCCTTTAGATCTAAAGGAGGCGAGAGAAATTTTAAGTCAATCTCCTGGAGTAAAATTGGTAGAAGATTGGAAGACGAATCATTTTCCAATGCCAATTGAAGCAACTGGAAAGGATGAAGTTTTAGTGGGAAGAATCCGTCAGGATATTTCTCATCCGTGCAGCTTAGAACTGTGGCTGTGTGGCGACCAAATACGCAAAGGTGCAGCTTTAAATGCTGTACAAATAGCCGAGTTGTTGGTAGAAAAAAATCTGCTAAAAGGCTCATTGGCAAGTGTTAGGAGTTAGGAGTTAGGAGTAAATAAAAACAAGTAACAACTAACAACTAACTAAGCAGATGGGTGATCGCAAGAACAAACCACCGAAAGTATAAGAATACGGGAGTCAGAATTGTTAAACAATCGGGCGATAATAGGACGTCGTCAAGAGTCTGAAGACAGATACCAAAAGTAAAGATTCTGACTCCTGACTCCTGAATTCTTAGAAAATAGCATAGGGTAATTTAGGAGAGAAAAGAGGGTGGTAGATTTCGGTAGAGTTTTAACCGCGATGATTACACCGTTTAAAGAGGACGGTAGTGTTAACTATGATATGGCAGCAAAACTAGCAGCATATTTAGCTAACAACGGGACAGATACACTGGTAGTTTGTGGAACGACTGGGGAATCCCCTACCCTAACGTGGGAGGAGGAATACCAATTGTTTGTCGTGGTGCTGGAGGCTGTAAAGGGAAAAGCTTCTGTGGTGGCTGGATGTGGATCAAATTCAACTAAAGAAGCGATCGCAGCTACCGAAAAAGCAGCTAAGATAGGAATACATGGAACTCTACAAGTAGTTCCCTACTACAACAAACCGCCGCAAGCGGGACTCTACCAACACTTTCAGGCAATAGCCCAAGCCTGTCCAGACCTGCCGTTGTTGTTATACAACGTGCCTGGTCGTACCGGTCAAAACCTCCAGCCAGAGACAGTTGCCAGGTTAGCCGAAGTTGAGAACATTGTCGGGATCAAAGAATCTACAGGCAATATGGACCAGGTAAGTGAAATTCGTCGCTTGACCCCAAAGGAGTTTTGGATTTACTCTGGTGATGATTACATGACTTTGCCCTTGTTAGCGATCGGGGCAAACGGTGTAGTGAGTGTGGCGTCTCATCTTGTAGGACACCAACTCCAGCAAATGATCCAAGCCTTTGATTCTGGTCAAGTTCAAGTTGCAATACAGATTCATCTCCAACTCTTCCCGTTGTTTAAAGCTTTGTTTGCAACTACAAGTCCTATCCCAATCAAGAATGCATTAAAACTTCAAGGTTGGGAGGTAGGTTCGACTAGATTACCACTATGCGAAGAGACATCATTTGTCAATCAGAAATTAGAGATGGTTCTGAAAGAACTTAATTTAATTAAGCTAGGAACTTTGTGAGAACTTAGATGATACGTAGTTGAAGATACATATAAATATTGTGCGTAATTTTACAGTTTTACAGGAAAAATGCCTGTGCTACGACAGACAAATATAGTGCGAGTCATAAAAGTGTAAACCTCATCCATTAGCCCATCGCAGTTGAAAATCTGATTAAAACTCTGTTGTTTTCAAACTGACTTTCTTTATAGCTAGTCGGTGTGTCTTGTTATACAAGTGCGCTAACTTTCTGCTTTATTAACTACCAAAAAAACAATCTCAGGAGAAAATGGTTAAACCCGAAATAGACAACACCCTAAAAATTATTCCATTAGGCGGTCTGCATGAAATTGGTAAGAATACCTGTGTTTTCGAGTACGAAGACGAAATTATTCTGCTGGATGCAGGGTTAGCTTTTCCTACAGACGGAATGCACGGAGTCAATATTGTCTTGCCAGACATGACTTATCTGCGGGAAAATCGCCACAAAATCAAAGGCATGATCGTAACCCACGGTCATGAAGACCATATTGGCGGAATTGCCTTTCACTTAAAGCAATTGGAAATTCCCATAATTCATGGTCCGAGACTTGCAATGGCAATGCTAGAAGGCAAGTTGGAAGAAGCAGGAGTGCGCGATCGCACTGAAATCAGAACTGTCCTTCCTCGTGATGTGGTACGAATTGGCAAACATTTTTTTGTTGAGTATATTCGCAACACCCACTCTATCGCCGATAGCTTTACCGTAGCAATTCATACTCCCATCGGTGTGGTCATCCATACAGGAGATTTTAAATTTGACCATACCCCAGTGGATGGCGAACACTTTGACTTGCAACGGCTAGCGGAACATGGTGAAAAAGGCATACTTTGCCTCTTATCCGACTCAACTAACTCGGAAGTACCAGGATTCACGCCTTCAGAACGTTCAGTATATCCGAACCTGGAACGGATTTTTATCCAAACCACTGGGCGACTGTTTGTGACAACCTTCGCTTCCAGCGTGCATCGCATCAACATGATTTTGCAGTTGGCGCAGCAGTACAACCGAGTCGTCACAGTAGTGGGGCGTTCTATGCTGAATCTGATCGCCCATGCCCGCAATCTAGGATATATCAAGTGTGATGATAATCTGCTTCAGCCTTTGCATGTCGTCCGCAATATGCCACCAGAGAAGGTGCTGGTTTTGACCACAGGTTCTCAGGGTGAGCCAATGTCAGCAATGACGCGGATTGCTAACAAAGAACATCCCCATGTGAGAATCCGGGAAGGAGATACTGTTGTATTTTCCGCTAACCCCATTCCGGGAAATACGATCGCGGTGGTCAACGTCATCGATAAGTTGATGATGCAGGGAGCAAATGTCATTTATGGTCGGGACAAAGGAATTCACGTCTCAGGACATGGATGTCAGGAAGACCAAAAGCTGATGATTGCCTTGACTCGACCCAAGTTCTTTTTGCCAGTTCACGGTGAACACCGAATGCTGGTGAAGCATTCCCAGACAGCCCAAAGTATGGGCATTCCGGCAGAAAACATGGTCATTATTCAGAATGGCAATGTCGTAGAACTAACTGAAGAGTCAATCCGTGTCGCCGGTAAAGTGCCATCTGGGATTGAACTGGTAGACACTTCAAGTTCTGGCATGGTCAGCGGTACGGTACTGCAAGAACGCCGACGCATGGCAGAAGAAGGGATTATCACAATTGCAGCAGCCATCGATTGGAATGGCAAGCTGATGGCAAAGCCAGAAATTCACCTGCGGGGTGTGGTGACCAGCATTGAGCGATCGCTACTCCAAAAGTGGGTACAACAGCGGATTGAAAACCTCCTCAACCAACGCTGGCCAGAATTTGCCCAGTCTTTAGATAGTGGACAAGCCGAGATGATAGATTGGGGTGGATTGCAAGAGAATTTAGAACGGGAACTGATGCGCTCCATAAAACGGGAACTACAGTGTCAACCATCCGTAACCTTGTTGATGCAAATCCCCGATGAGCCTGTGAAAGTCGCCGACGGTAGAAGGCGTCGCACCCGTACCGCTGCTCAAGTAGCATCGTAGGGAAGAGGGAGTGTGGAGAGTGTGGGAAGTGTGGGGAGAAATCCGAAATTTCTCACGAACCTTGGTGTGAGAGGAAAGGAAGACATCACTCCCCCATCTCAATACTGCGTAGGTTTTGGAATTTCTTGGTTGAGGCAAGCAGTATAAGAGCAGGGGAAGAGTTTTGCCTCCCCTGCTTCCCCTGCTTATCCGAGCAGTATTGTCCCCCATCTCACCCCTCTCTCCCTGCTCCCTCTTTTACATTAAAATATATCCTAAGATAGATGACTTCTTGAAAAATTTATATAAATCAAATTATAAACAAGATGTCATAATCACACATCTGATTCAGAGCAAATTGGTCTTAACTTGGCGTAATATTAAACAGGTTGTGATTAAAGTCGCCACTTGAGTCACAAAAGTCAAAATATAATTCTTCCGGGAAAGCCCACTGTCAGGTTGTATATCTTCTTCGGACAGGTGAAGACCCTCACTAGAACAGAGGAGTGAACCATGAAGGTATTTAATAATACCACTAAGAAAATTTTTCTCGCCAGCTGGGTATCGCTAAACCAAGCACAAACCAGTGACGCTCACGTAAACCGATTGCACCATCTCTCCTCCCCGCTTAAAGGTGATATTCTCCAACCCTTACGTCAGTGGATGGACGGTATTCAAATCAGCGATCGCCAACTAGCGCACCGTTTGTGCAAGCTCATTCCTGCTCAGTGTCCCTTTGAGCGCGATGTGAAGTTATTTAGTAAGACCCTTTTTCATATTCCGCCGATGTGCAAGCTCAACCCCTTATATGAAGAATTGGTTGGCTTACGCTTCCGAGCTTTGTGCTATCTAGCCGATGAATGTGGTGAGGATGTAACACAGTACTGTTAATGAGTTAGTGGTTAGTGGTTGGTAGCACCTTTTGACAACTAACAACTAACAACTAACAACTAACAACTAACAACTAACAACTATTTTTTCTGCCATTTTTGAATCGCTTCTTGAGCTTGTTTATAGGCATTTGTTCCTTCAGGAACTAGCGCAGCAGTTTCAATTGCCGCTTTGAATTCTCCTTGAGCAGCGCGACGAGTAGAGACATCTAAAATATTTTGACTCCATTGATTAATCAATTTTTGAGCATTATCAAAGCCTGGTTCATCTGGTGGTACTTTCTTGGCTACAATGATTGCTCGGTTATAGGTAAATGCCTGTCCTGGTTGAATCAAAGCATTAGCAGCATCCAAAAGTGTTTCGTTGCTCATATACTTCTTTGTTTCTAGCCGCCACTGGTTAAGCGATGCTTGTGCTTTTGGATATAGTGCATCCTCTTGGCGAATTAACTGAGCCGCAGCTATGGCATTTTCATACTGTCCTTGCTTGGCACGAACCTGTGCCAAATCTAAGATCATGCGGCTCCAAATTTTAATGTCTTCCTGAGCTTGTTTATAAAAAGGTTCGCCTGGTTTAACTCTTCCGGCTGTGGCGATCGCCAAGCCTAAATCACTAGCTTGATTTGGTTTCAAGGACATTTTTTCCAAGTCTAACAGTGCTTGGTTCTGCTGTGGCGCTTCACTAGAAGCTTGAAGCTCGCTAGTTGATTGGCGATTTTGTAACGGTGCGAATTTAGCTACTGGTAAAGGCTTGTCAAGCTTTATCTCGCTAGTGGTAGTCTTGGGTGATGCTGGGATCTCCTGAACTCTGAGTCCTGCCTTATTGCCGAACAAAACTACGGAAATTAAGCATAGGAGCAGCATAGTAGTTGCACCCCACAAGAGAAACATTTGCCAATATGGGGAGTTATCTGTTCCCTTGTATTGAAAGTTATTTGCTATGGGGGGAGTAGAGATTGGAGAAATCGGGGTCCCTGGTGTAGATAAGGGGTAATGGAGAGTGGGGGGAGATGAGGAAGATGAAAGGGATGTTGCTTGGTGATCTCCCCCTACCGCCCCCGACTTCCCTGCATGAGAAGATTGAACCTGGGGATCTGCAATGGCAGGCGGTAGTATTTCTTCTAAACTAAGAAGGGATATATCTTCCCAATCGGTTTTTACCTCTAATTGCGGTAAGATAACTTGCTCCTTAGATGCCACAGTGACAGGGTTTTGTGTAGGACGCCAGTGGTGTTGACATAATTCTGGGGTGCAAATGCTGAGGTATTTTTCTAGATCCACCAAAGTACTGCCATTACCAGAACGCAGAGCTTCTAAAAGCGCTGCCGTAAAGAATCCGTGACCCAGATCGCTACTTTCGTGAGAAAATTGCTCTGGTTGGCAAGAAAGAATTGTAGGAACTTTTAGCAGTCGGGCTAGTTCTATCGTTTCTTGCCCAACAAATGTAGATGCTTGGGTGCCAAAAGCGCGGTTGATATCAAGCAATACCAATGCATTCAGGGCAGAAACTTGCAGAATTTCCAAGACTCGTCGCAATTCTATGCCAGTTTCTTCAACTTGGTCAGGACTTCCTTCCACTGGCATCAAGTAATCTCGTCCATTATAGTTGACACCATAACCGCTAAAGAAAAACCACAGTCTGTCTTGTGGTTGCCAACAAGCAGCTGCTAAATCCTCCAGCAAAAGGAGAATATTTTCCTTAGTAGGAATTGTCGGTCGATCTCCTAACGGAGAAGAACTATCCGTTAGCAGAAGACACTTTTGCGGCAAAAAACCGCCTTCTGTCACCAAAAAATCCTTCAGCGCCTCGGCATCAGCTTGGGCACAACCTAAAGGTTGAAAAAAGTGATATTGATTGATGCCGATAGCGATCGCCCAGTTATTTGCCATCGCACTTTTTGTTAGTTTTTGTTTGTATGCCTTGTAACGGTCGTTGGCTTTGCTGAAAAAACAAAGCTAACCTATGTCTAAGGGGACTCCAAGAATAAATTATCACCCGTCTTGTGGTTGTTGAAGGTTAACAGTTGACGCTTAACAGTCAACTGCAGGAATTGGATGCTTTTTTATTCGGAAGTCCCTAATAGTCTAGATGAATCCCATCTCACACCAAGATAAGATGTATCTTTTATAACTTTCACCAAGCGAGAAAATACTTTTACCTAATTCCAATTGATTTTTCACAGTGAGGAGCTAAGAGGTTATGAGGAGGAGTTGTGCTGGTCAAACATGCGTCATTCCCTTTCAAGTTAGAAGTCTATCAAAGACGCTCATTCAATTTATGCCATTAATTAGCCACAAAATCCGGATAGGTTCTGCTTTATTTTTGCTCAGCGCTGGGCTTCCATTATGGATATTAACGGAAGCGATCTCGCCCCAGATTGTGCAAGCTTACACCGATAGAGTAGACCTTTCTATTGACGGCTTGCCAGACGAAAACTACGAAACCTTACTGCGAAGAGCGGAATCAGCCGCAAGATCTGCTGCTCAGAGGAGCTTTGATCGAGATATCTTGGTAACAGATGTTTCAATCATCGTTTCCGTACAAAATCAGGGATCGATCGCACCAGTTTTGGGATTAGCAGTCAGTCGTCCACAATGGCGCACTCACCCCGATCCGCAACGTTGGTCAAAGTACTTCAAAACTGCGCGATCACTACTATTTTTTAAACAAAATTTAACAACCCCAATAGTATTACCACAACCACCAACTCCAGTTCCCAATGGGACGAAGAAATAGGGCATTGGGCATTGTCCATGCGTAGGAGAGGTGTGGTGAGCCGCCTGTGGGGCCATTTTTACGTTCTGCCAGTTATACGGCTTTCTAAACCTATGGCTCCTTGGGCAAAATAGCCATGCAAACATTGATTTTAACGGGATCTCTTTTAACTCTATAACTTAATATAGGTTATGGAGTTAAAATGGTACGGTTGTGAAAAATTGCAGTAAGCTTTATTATGGCTGTTCCAAAGAAGAAAACATCCAAGTCCAAACGAGATAAACGCCGCGCCACCTGGAGACACAAAGCAACCGTTCAGGCTCAGAAAGCTCTCTCTCTAGGTAAGTCCATTCTGACTGGACGTTCTACATTTGTCTATCCATCTGCAGAAGAGGAAGAAGAGGAATAATCTCTAGTTAGGAGTTAGGAGTTAGGAGTTAGGAGTTAGGAATAAACAACTCTTAACTGATAACTCTTCACTCTGTGATGACCTACAACCGATTACTATATAAAAAGTGAAGTAATAGACATAGGCGTGAAAATTAATTATGCGTTCGTTAAAACCCTTGGTAGGGGCGTATTGCAATACGCCCCTACATCATTTCTGGAGATGTCTAATGGGAAGTAGAGAGTAGGGAAGTCTCTACTCCCCAATGCCCATTCTTAAGGAAGAAGTCGTTTCAGCCAAGGCAATTTGCCCTCATATGGAGGGTATAACAATTTAACGTCTACCAGGAAAGGTTTGTGTAAGACACTTTTGTGATGGGAAAAGGTGTCAAACCCAGCTTTACCATGATAGCTACCCATACCGCTGTCACCCACACCCCCAAATGGTAGAGATGAGACACTAAGGTGCATCAGTGTATTGTTGATTCCCACTCCACCGGAAGAGGTTTCACGACACACTTGCTGTTGCAGGTTTTTGTTTTCAGAAAATACGTACAAAGCTAAGGGTTTTGGTCTAGAGTTAATCAAGGCGATCGCTTCTGTGATGTCAGTATATTCAATGACAGGCAGAATCGGACCAAAAATTTCTTCCTGCATGACGGGGTCTGTCAAGGAGATATTATCAATCACTGTGGGGGCAATGTAACGGTCTACAGAGTTAGTATCTCCGCCAATCAGGATTCTGCCATCTTTTAACAAATTAACCAACCGATCAAAATGTTTTTGATGAATAATCCTGCCATAATCAGGACTTTTTGCTGGATTATGGCTATAAAATTCTTGGATACATTTTTCAATAGCATTTAACAAATTTTCCTTAATACTTTTATTGACTAAAAGATAGTCAGGCGCAACACAAGTTTGTCCAGCATTAGTAAATTTCCCCCAAGTAATACGTCTTGCAGTGTATTCAACATTGATGTGGGAATCTACGATGCAAGGAGATTTCCCGCCCAATTCTAGAGTGACAGGCGTAAGATGTTTTGCCGCTGCTTCCATAACTATTTTGCCCACAACTGTGCCACCAGTAAAAAAGATGTGGTCAAACTTTTCTGCTAGTAGTTGCTGACTAGTCTCCACGCCTCCTTCTGCTACTGCAATATACTCTGGTTCAAAATATTTTTCGAGCATCTCATATATAATATGAGATGAGTGAGGAGCTAGCTCTGAAGGCTTGAGAATTGAACAGTTTCCGGCTGCGATCGCCGCTACAAGGGGTGCAAGAATTAGCTGAATCGGATAGTTCCAAGGTCCAATAATTAAAATTATCCCCAAAGGTTCTGGATGAATTCTTGCCGAAGCTGGTAATATTTGGAATGGAACTGGTACTTTTTTAGGCTTAGTCCAAGCTTTCAGATTTTTAACAGCATAGTCAATTTCTTTTAAAATTAAGACTGTTTCAGTCATAAAAGTCTCTTCGGCAGGCTTGTGTAAATCTGCTTTTACAGCCTGAGCAATTGCTTGTTCATACTCAATAATTGCTTGTTTTAAAGTTTTTAGTTTTTGCAGTCGAAAATGAACATCCTTTGTGTTACCAGTTTTAAAAAAATCACGTTGTTTGCTGACAATTTCCGCAATAGACACTTGAGTCATCATATTTTCTCCTAACTCCTAACTCCTGAATAAACGTACAGTAAATATACTACCTTTATCTACCTCTGAATTTACCTGAATGCTACCTTGATGTGCTGCAACAATTCGGTGAGAAAGGTACAGTCCCAAGCCACTACCAGAACGCTTATGGCTTCCTTGGCGAAATCGTTCAAATAAAGTGTCTTGCTCTTCAAGGGGGATTCCAGGACCTGTGTCAGCTACCTCAATTGTCACGCTGTCTTCTGAGGCGGTTGAGGGAGTCAGACGGATGGTAACTGAACCAAGATCAGTAAATTTAATCGCATTACCTACGAGATTGGTAAATAGCCGATGCAAATCTAGGCGATCGCCCATAACTGTGCTGAGAGTGCTTTCCTCACCAAAATCTAGCTTGACTAAGAGTCGCTTTTCCTCGGCTAAAGGAGACAATTCTTTAGCAACCTCTTCTAGCAACTGGCGTAGATTAACTGGTTGAAACGCTAAGGTTTTACGACCAGCTTCAAAACGATAAACTTCCAGCAAAGTATTGACCATTTGCAGGAGGTTGCTGTTGCTGCGAGCCATAATGGTAATCACTTCCTCCATTTGCGGTGAGAGGGTTCCTAAAGCCCCCTCTTGAAACAGCGTCAGTATCCGATCAGCCGCTACTAAGGGAGTGCGTAAGTCGTGAGTCAGGCGAGAGACAAAATCTTGGCGTTGACGGGCGATTTCATCACGTTCATCGATACTATGCTTGAGGCGGAGGAGCGATCGCACTCGTGCCAGCAGTTCGTCAACTGTGACAGGTTTGCGGATAAAATCATCAGCACCCAAGTCTAATCCTTGAGCGACATTAGGTGAGTCATAGGCGGTAATTAGCAGAATTGGGATAAAAGGCAATTCAGTATTTTGCCGCATACACTGTGTAACTTCGTAACCATCCATTCCTGGCATCATGAGATCTAGCAAAACTAAGTCACAAGGAGAATGGGCAATTTTTTCCAAGGCGATAGCACCATTCTCTGCTGTGCTTACTGTGTAGCCTTCCTCCTCCAGAATGGTTCTGATTAAAAACACATTATCTGGAGAATCATCTACAACGAGAATTTTGTCAGATTGAGAAGATGGGGAAGTCATGGAGCCAGGAGGTATATAGTAAGAGTAACGTGTTATAAAAAATACTTGATTAGTATCATTTTTTTTGATGTATATCCTGAATGGGGTGCATCCCGTTTTGGTAAATTTGTAGTGCGAGCATCTTGCTCGCTTGTAGCCTACGTGAGCTTTCCGGCTCACACTACTTGAAATCACTCACTAATTAAATTATGGCTCGTAAATTTCTAGAACTGGATACAGGGGATGGCGGTACGATTTTAGTCGCAATTGAGGTACCGGAAACGTCAGTAGGTCGTGTATCCGCCCCAGGTGACTTGCCAGTAGAAAAATTAGATCGTAGCTTTGACGCAGTTAAGGATTTGATTATTAGTGGGTGTCGTCCAATTACAAAGGCATTTAAAACTCTGCAGCAAGAATCTCAACCGATGAGCGGAGAAGTTGAGTTTGGAGTGAATTTTACTGCCAAAGGCACGGTCTATATAGTGGAATCTTCTGGGCAGGCATCCCTTAAGGTGAAAATAACGTGGAACTTGGCTTCAGAAGAAAACAAGTAACAAATTGTCATGAGTTGGGATTTGGTTAAAGCTTGTACTAGGGCGATCTCAACTCCTGAAGGTGAAATCCGGGGTACAGGCTTTATTATCTCACCTGAAGGGCACTTATTGACCTGCGCTCATGTACAATCTCGATCTCTTCTTCTAAACTAAGACTTGGATAAGATAGCAATTCAATTTCACTAATCACTGATACAAAATATTCTCCTGATGGTAACGGGTTTGCCAAGCGTCCACCCAATAAATACAAGACTACATTTGTATCTAACAAAATTAAAGGCTGTTTCAACGTCACTCATCCCTAATTTGCTGCTGGTACTGCAAAGGATCTTGAGTTAGCTTAATTTTACCTGCATAATTATTTATATTAAACTCTTCTTTTTGCTGTAATTCATGAGCCTCTAATATTTGCTCTATTTTCTGCCAGTCCTGATAATCAATCAAAACCGCAACGGGACGCATTGCTTCATCAGTCACAATTTTTTTATGAAAAGATAGCATAAATTTACTACTTTAAATGTAACGTTCAAGTCGCTAATTTCCACTAATAGCATCAGGGAACTTTAATCCTGACTACTCGCCCCAATCGATCTGCCGTTGTTGCTTAAGCTTATGGTTGTTCTGTCATACAATAGAAGCATCATCACCTTAAGAAGAACGAGCACGCGTGCATCCCATTTTCGTAAATTTGTAGTGCGAGCATCTTGCTCGCTTTTAGTACACGTGAGCAAGATGCTCACACTACTGACCGTCTTTTTGCAAAACTGGGATGCTCCCAACGATCACTCCCTATATTGAAGTCCTAATCACTCTCCACAGTCAATCATACTACTTCCTTTAGAGTGGGTTCAAGGTGATGACAACAACTAACGATAAAAGCAAACAACAGCAAGTGCGTCGAATGGTAGAACTTGGACACATTGCAAGGCAACGACACCTAAACGCTGAAGGTAATCCTCATCTGTCAGTAGGCAGTCTTAACAATAACGATACTCTTACTAAAGATGAGAGAAAAGAGTTTCTAGAATTAGCAAATCAGGTTTTTGATGATGAATCAATCACAAATTATCTGAGAACAAATGGCACTTGGCGATCGCGATTTGCAGAGACTAAAGAAAACATGAGGATAACAGAGTAATGATGTGGAAGTGTTAGCGTTTGGGAGAAGAAGCACTCACCCCGCAAAACATCACAACTGTTCCCACTCGTCCTTCTCAATCCCAGCCTGTCGTAATACCTCGGCCAAAAGCCCCTTACCAATATCGCTTCCATGAGGGTTTGGTAGTCGTACCGAGATGTCGCCCTTGCGCATATACTGATGCTTGCTCCCAGAAAAAGGTCCTTCAAACCCTCATTGTTTCAAATAGCGGATTAACTCGATACGTTTTATTGACCCAAAAGTCGGCATTATGCTACTTCCTTAATAGATAATTCAATGCCATCAACAACGGGTAACGGTAGATTCCAAGAAAGCCGTAACAAAATCCACTCTTCCAAAACCTCTGCCAATTCTTCTCTACAAACTTCTAACGTACCTGCATTAGCCCAAACGCCTTGAAAACCCGGAATTTCCCCATAAAAAGTGTCATCATCCAACAAAATTTTATACTTTGCTTGATGCATAGCAGCTTGTATGTATTTTGTCAACATAATTTATGGTGTCCTAATTATCTAGAAATAGTTTAGCCAAATTAACATGTACTTGGATACAGCAGGCGATCGCAAAATTAAAGGCTGTTTCAACGCTACTCATACCTAATTTACTGCTGATACTGCAAAGGGTCTTGAGTTAGCTTAATTCTACCTGAGTCAAGGACTAAAGTCCTTACTACGAACTTCTCAACCCGTGAGAATTAATGACACAGAGTACTAGTCTGCTTAAGCAGACTTGAGCTTTGAGCCTAGAAATAAATTTCTAGGCGGAGAAAAATGTGGATGCAGGATATGAGTTACTTGTATACGCGTCCTTTGAGGAAAGCATATCAAGTGCGCTTCTGGTTAAGCTCAATGTGAAGACAGATACCGAACCTTTATAAATTCTGACTCCTGACTCCTAAATTCTTCAGATGTTTTTGCCAAAATTACGTAATCATCCAATGTATAACTAGACTCATATGTCTGACCAAAATACTTTTGAATCATTGGGCTCATATAGAGTTGTTTAGGTAATTGTTCTCGGGCAAATTTGGCAAACTCAGCACCTCCAAGCGGTGTTCTTAAACTAGTTGATGTTAGATATTTATACCATACTAATTCCAATCCAAGCTCTGCAACTAATGTGCCTACAACCTTTTTTTCATTTTCATGATTTTCAACTTGGTAGGTATCATAGATTTTAAATAACTTTTTGTCTTGCACAATTAGGAGTACATAGCCTTGTTTCTTTAAATAACTTGCAAATATCTGCTTGTAAATATTATTTGCTTGAAATCTTTTCTCCACATCTGAAAAGAAACAGTGGGAAACTACGATAAAATCAAAAAAATCTTTCGGTATATTACTAGATTGCTCATTCCAGGTCAATATGTCGGTAGTCACAAACCGAAAGTAAGCATTTACGGGAGTTTTACGAGATTCTATATATCGTCTCCAAAACTGTAAACCTCGAAATTGAAATGCATCTTGCTGTTCCAGAGAGTAGTAGGATATGTCCATTTGCAGCGTAGATAAAAAGCCGCTGATACTTTGGACAAACAAAGCTAGACCATAAGCAACTGTTCCTGGACCTGCTGCAATATCAAGTATATTAACTTTAGTTGATAGTAAATCAGCTTGATAAATAAAAAACCAAGCTAAATAAACGCAATATACATTTTCTAGAAAATACTTCATAAAATAGACATAGGGAGTCAGATGAAACCCATAGTCTGGGTCTTTTCCATTTTTTAAGCTATTAATATCTTCAAGGGCATCTTGAAGTTTGACTACTAGTTTTTTATCAGGTATCCTAGTAAATTCTTCTCGGAGATATTCAACTAGCTTAGCTTCAAAATCATCAAATATTCGCTCATCTATTCCAGTACATTGGAATTTGTGTTCGTCATGTTCTATTAATTTAAAATGCTCATGTACAAAGTCAATAAATTCTTGATGTTGAGCTAATTTAAACCCGGTTAAATAATCTAGATATCGATTTTCTTGCTGCTGTAATTCTTCGTTGAGTTTTCGACTTAAAGTTTCTGCTTCTTGTTTGTATTGCTGTGAATAACGTTCAATCTGAAGCTTATCTCTAAATAGCTTTTCCAACCATGAGAATCTTGCACCCGATTTTTGAATTTCTTGCAGCAATTTTACTGCAAGCCTGGTATCACCTCGCCTAATAGCTGATTTAAATTTCTGACTTCTCCACCAATTAGCAATCTTTTTAATCATAACCAAATCCGTCTTTACCTTCCTTGATTTCTACACCAGGAAGCCGGGTCATTAATATTTCCTTAAATCTCATATAGCTTAACTGCTGTTTGTCATACCACCAAGCGTATTTTTGCTTAATATTTTGCACTTCTTCCCGAGTTGACGCCACCAGAGAACGATTATGGCTAGGGTGAAAGTCCTGAATTACAACCCTATCTGCAATTTTTAGTTTGTCAATAAAAGCAACTTCGTTATCAGGAAAAGTGGGAAGCAGGGGTGTAATGGTGATAGAAATTTTGGGAAGAAATCCTTTTAAAGGATGAATATTTTGTTTGATTTTGGCGATCGCATTAAGTCTAGATTTGATGCTGGGCGATCGCGGCTCAAAATCCTTTCTCACCAATTCGCTTCCAGTCGGAATACTCATATTAATCCGTAATCGCTGAAACCGCTGTAAAATCTCAATATCTCTCGTAATTATGGGACTGCGAGTTTGAATCACCAGCGTAGGGCGATAGTCAAGCATCACTTCTAATAACCTGCGAGTCAACTGATATTTAGACTCAATGGGTTGATAAGGATCTGTAACACTACTCATGTAAATAGTCGGAGGCTGATGAGGATTTTTCTCGCGCCATTTGTCCAACTCTTTCTCTAAAATTTCAGCAGCATTTTCCTTGATAATGACCCATTTACCCCAGTCCTGACGCATGTTTGGATCAGGGCTGAATGCAGCTGCATAGCAATAACTACATCCATATTGGCAACCCCGATAAGGATTCAGGGTAAAATCATAAGCAGCAATAAAACCAGTTGCTTTGTTGAGTAGTGATTTTACATTATGGGTATAAACCTTGATATCTCCAAACTCTTCTCGAACTAATTTGGTTGAAGTTCCTTCACAATAACCTTCATATAAATTTTTCACAAATGATTTAGGATTCCTATTGTTCAAGCGATCTTAAATTTGTAGGGTGCGTTAACGCAGTGTAACGCACCCCTCTCTCAAGGTGCGTTACGGCGCAGAGACTTCTGTGTTGGGAAAACGCACAAAAAAAATGCGCCTAACGCACCCTACTTGAAATTATTGGGTTACACTCCTGATGGTTCGGCAAGATATACGCTAGTCAGATAAGCCATATAGACACAACCATGCTGATTGCAAAAGCGTTGATGTAACTCCTGTAAACCAGAAATCAGTTGCTCATACGCCACTCCTTCACGAGGGATGTAGGAAGCACTCTGAGCACGACCAATAAGTCCAGTGAGATCTAATTCATGCTTGTTAACAAAAGTATATTCACGAACCTTAACAAAATGCCGACTCACTAGCAGTGGTTCCTCCGATTTCATCCGTGACTCTCCTGGATGGTTATTTGATGCTATGCGTACTAGTTCGCTATATTCAGCGGTAAACTCGTCCTTTTTATCCCGGATATTCCAGACAACAGCTAAGCGTCCCGATGGTTTGAGAATGCGGTGGAATTCTAATAAGGTTGGTTCTGGTTTGAACCAGTGAAAGGCTTGAAAACAAGTGACTAAATCAACCGATCCGTCTGATAGGTGAGTTCCTTCCGCTGTCCCGTCTCGAAATTCTATGTTTGGTGATGGTTCAGCAACTTCTCTCATCGCCGAGTTTGGTTCAATAGCGACTACATGCACCCCCCGTTCAGCTAATAATCGTGAGGAAATTCCCGTACCTGCACCAATATCTGCTGCTACAAGTTGCAATGGTGGTGCTAGTCCTTCTAGGATAATGTCAATTGCTGCTGCTGGGTACGTTGGTCGGTATTTTACGTAATCTGTTGCTCTATCGGAAAAGCGGGTGAGAGGGTTCAGTGTGTGTAGGGGGGTGGGGTTGGTTTGGGTCATGGGTGTTGGGTAAAAATTTTTTTAAAGTACTGCTGCCTTGGAATTCGCAACTCCTATACTGCAAGCGTTTCATTAATTTGGAATGGGTGGTTTATTTATGCCTGCGTGTACTAGATTGTGCCGAAATATAAAGACATATACATAATTAAATCACTTAACTACGTATATATCTCTGAATTTAAGAAGATTGAGCGGGAAATTTACGTGTCTATTCTGAGCCTGATTGTTTTTTCTTGATGATAACCTGTAGTAATTTAAGAACCTGTAGGTGTGAGTATCGTGGCAACTAATGTAGTGGATGGCAACAAGCTATCCATAGAAATAGCTCTATCTGAGGACGTTTCTAGTCGTTTCCAGCAGGCAAAAGATTTTTTGAATGAAACGACTGGTAAAACCGTTAATACCCTGACTGAAGCAACTAATAGATCTTTTGCTAGTATCTCTGAAAGAACTCAAAAAGCAACCAGTTCTTGGAATGAAACTGTTGGAAGAGCCGTGGATACAGTTTCTACAACTGCAGAACAGGCAAAACACTCTCTGACCGCAGCTACTACCAACGCAGTTAATCAAGTAACTGCGGCTAGCAGTCAAGCTGTTGACGCACTTACTGAAGTTACGCAGAAGACTAAAGGTTCCTTACATGAAACAGTTGCCAAAGCATCTGAAGTGGTTGCTGAAAAGACTAGCAAAGCTGTTTCTACAGTTACACAAACGGCTGATCAGGCAAAATATTCCTTGACTCAAACCACAGCGAAGGCAGTAGATAATGTTAGCGTAGCGACTGGTAAAGCCGTCAATACCATAACTGAAACTGCAAATCAGGTGGAAGATTCGATCCTAGAAACATTTGAAAAAACTAAGACTTCTCTAGAAGATTCACTTGAAAAAGCAGAACATCTGAGTACCGCTGCCTCTACAGCGATTGAAAAGGCTATCAATGATTTCATTAATCATCGGCTGGACGCTGTTAACGCTTGGATTAATGCTCATCCAGCAACCGCTTGGGTAATCAAAGCACTACTTTGGGCAATTAATCATCCAATTTCTAGCATAGTCATCATACTTTTAGCCGCCTTTATTCTATGGAAATTATTTACAGCATTCAGTCGCTTTCTTGAGCAAGGTTTGTTATTCACACTGAAATTTCCTCTCAAGTTCGGTCAGTCCTTTTTAAACCTAAGCTTTAAAGCATTGGCTAAATTCGCGTTTAGTGCATTGAAAATCAAGCAATCCAAATCGAAGGATCTAGCTTTAGATACTTCCATTGCCGATTCAATCAGTCAAAAGCACAAACCACAACTGGCAAAGCTAATAACCAGACTAGAAGCAATTAGACAGGAACAAAACGACATATTACAGGAAATTACAGCAATAGTGGGATCAAAGGCGTTAGAACTGTGAAAGAATCAACAGCAATTTTAAAGCTAAAATATCAAAGACTTGGGGAAATTTTTGCACGAGCTCGACAGCGATATCTAGAAGCAGGTGGCGATCCTCGTCGTCCCACTGATAATCGTTATTTAAGTGATGAAGAGAAAAAAGAAGCCTTTGAATTAGGAACACAGGTTTTTGGGGTTCAAGTTGATCAGGTGAAAAGTGAAGCATAAGTACAAATGTCAGAAGTGCGTAGGCTCACGCTTGTTCAAGAACACGAAACTATCCTTTAGCGCAACTCTGAGGGAATTCCAAAAAATAAATTATCCAAAAAATGGTAGCACCGCTTCATCTGTAGTAGCGGTGCGTTACGGACATCCGTCCTAACGCACCCTACAATATTCGATATTTTTTAAATTGGAAGTCCCTCACAGAAAGTAGCATTGCTCCCTAAACTGGACTACTTAGTTGTTCTTTTGTTATCATCTGCAAAGCGAAAGACGCCGCCTCCACAACATTCATCCACTCAGAGGAATTGATATACTCTTGATCTGATAATTCTGTCCCTGACGCCTCGAAAACTTGCTCTATAGCTCTACAAACTGCTGCAATCAAACCGGCTTCTTTTTCGTCTTCAACTATTACCCCAATTGTCGCATTAGAGTTTTCTGCCAAAATTGTATCATCAAACAGAAAATGCACCGCTTCATCAAAGCTATCATCTAGAACCCCTGGTGGATAATTATGGTCAACCCAGGCTCTTTGTTGATATTCCCTATCTGCTAAACAGCGAAGGGTTTCTAACAGTTCTGCTCTCATGCTGGGATATTGCACCATAAAAAATCTCCTCTGCTAGGGTTCATACCAGGTATTCCATTGCAGCCACTCATTTAAGGAAATGTGAGCTTCTGTAGGGTTAGTTCTGATACTTCCTCTAATTGGCTGTCCATTCCTCCCAATAACTTGACCATTTCTTCTCACAACTACATGATCAACTTGTTGTGATGGGTGGCTGTTATTTGGATTCCCTTGATCGATTCTGACACCATTTCCTTGATTTGTTGGATCTTGCCAGCGCCACCCTGGCTTCTTTTTATTGGGTTGTCCCGAACCCCAATCTTTGGGTATTTTATCACGCGCCGCCTCAGGCACAGTCCATCCTTGTTCTGAAACCACCCAACCCTCTATTTTATTTGAATCTTTTTGTAAACTCTCGCGTTCTTAGCGTCTAAAGCCCTTCGGGCATGCTTCGCTCGGGCAGTTCGTAAAAAAAACAGCCGCCTCCCAAAGGAAGCAGCTGTTTTCACAAATAGGTGGGCTAAAGCCCTACCTACAGAGTCTTAATAGTCGAAGTCGCCGCCCATACCAGCGCCAGCACCTGCTGGAGCGTTATCCTTAGGCTCAGGCTTGTCAACTACGATACATTCGGTTGTCAACACCATACCAGCGATGGAAGCAGCATTTTGTAGAGCTGAACGGGTCACTTTGGCAGGGTCAACAATGCCAGCCGCCAACAAATCGACGAATTCATTGGTCGCAGCATTGTAGCCAGTATTGAAGTCTTTCTCTTTCACGCGCTCAGCAATAACAGCACCATTCTGACCGGCGTTTTCAGCAATCCGCTTGAGAGGAGCTGGTAAGGCACGAGCTACAATCAGCGCACCAATCAACTCTTCCTCTTTGAGGTTGGCAGCTGCCCATTCTTCAAGCTGAGGTGCTAGGTGAGCGAGAGTTGTACCACCGCCAGGAACGATACCTTCTTCTACAGCAGCTTTGGTAGCGTTGATCGCGTCTTCTAGGCGCAGCTTCTTGTCCTTCATTTCGGTTTCGGTAGCAGCACCTACTTTGATCACTGCGACACCACCAGCTAGCTTAGCAAGACGCTCTTGTAGCTTCTCTTTGTCGTAGGAAGATTCGGTTTCGTCCATTTGACGGCGAATTTGCTCGACACGAGCTTTGACAGCAACTTCGTTACCTTCGGCAACAATCGTGGTGTTGTCTTTGGTGATGGTGATGCGGCGAGCTTTACCCAGGGCATCCAGTTTGGTGTTGTCCAGCTTTAGACCAGCATCTTCGGTGATGAGTTGACCACCAGTGAGGATAGCGATGTCTTCTAGCATGGCTTTGCGGCGATCGCCAAACCCAGGAGCTTTGACAGCAGCCACATTCAGCACACCGCGCAGGCGGTTAACGACCAGGGTTGCCAAAGCTTCTTTTTCAATGTCTTCGGCGATAATCACCAAAGGACGACCAGCACGAGCAACTTGCTCTAGCACTGGTACGAGGTCTTGTACCAGGGCGATTTTCTTATCGGTTAGCAGGATGAAGGGCTCATCGAAATTTGCTTCCATCCGCTCAGGATCAGTGGCGAAGTAAGGCGAGATGTAGCCTTTGTCAAAGCGCATCCCTTCGGTGATCTCTAATTCGGTGGTCATGGATTTTCCTTCTTCCAAGGAAATCACGCCTTCTTTACCTACCTTATCCATTGCTTGGGCAATCATCTGACCGACTTCTTCGTCGTTACCAGATGAAATTGCACCAACTTGAGCAATGGCTTTGGAATCTTCTACTGGACTAGCGTGCTCTTTGATTTTCTCTACCAGGAAGTTGATAGCTTTATCAATACCGCGCTTCAGCGAAATCGCATTCGCACCAGCTGCAACGTTGCGCAAGCCTTCTTTCACCATTGCGTGAGCTAACACGGTCGCAGTGGTGGTGCCATCACCAGCAGCATCGTTAGTCTTGGAAGCGGCTTGACGAATCAAAGCCACGCCAGTGTTTTCTACGTGATCCTCTAGTTCAATTTCTTTGGCGATCGTCACACCATCATTGATGATTTGTGGTGCGCCAAACTTTTTCTCTAGTACTACGTTACGACCTTTGGGACCAAGGGTAACAGCTACAGCCTCAGCTAGGATGTCCATGCCCCTTTCCAGGGCACGACGGGCGTTTTCGTTGTATATAATGCGCTTTGCCATAGTTTTCGACGATTGGTGCTAATTGGTATTTGCTAATTGTTGACTGTTGACTGTTCACTGTTGACAGCCAACAGCGAGCCGTTAGTGATTAGCTAACGACTGCTAAAATGTCTTTTTCAGAAAGCAACACGTATTCGTCTGTGCCGAGTTTGATGTCAGTGCCGGCGTATTTTGAGTAGAGAACTTTGTCCCCTACCTTTACGTCCAACGGCTGACGGGCACCGTCGTCTTTGATCTTGCCGTCACCGACAGCAACTATTTCGCCCACTTGGGGCTTTTCTTTCGCGGTGTCGGGCAAATACAAACCACCTGCGGTCTTTTCTTCAGAGGCGCTCACTTTTACAAATACGCGATCGCCTAACGGTTTTACTGTGGAAACGCTCAGAGATACAGCAGCCATACGAAATTTCTCCAGAGTTAGCACTCTCTACTCCTGAGTGCTAATTTACTTAACCATAGCCTATCATGGCAACGTTTTTCTTTGTACGGGTTTCCGAACTCAGACAGCGGAGGTATACTTAAGTAAAAATACTCAACAAATCTTAACTATACTGGTTTTGTGCCGAAAGTTACAAATATTTGTGTATAGTCAAATTTATTTGCAAAGCTGAGAAATTGTTATAGAACAGTAATCAGGGAGCCGCAAAATGAGTAAAAATCACGTGATCGAGTCCACCCTTTCAATCCCAAAAACCTCCAAACATCCAGGGAATAAAGCCCTAAGTCATTGCCAAGAAACTTTAGGACTGGCAAAAATGCAGCAAGATCTTTTTTGCAGTGTTGACCCAACAGCTGCAAGGTGCTATCCAAAAAGAGCAGGGCTTGAATCTTGGGAATACTTAAAAAAGCGAATTGGCGAGCTAAAACTAGATTCTGTACAAGAGGACATCTTTAGATTTCAAGCCAATACCTTGCGAGTTTGTTGCTCTAGACCGATAATGGTGGTTTATCCGGATGCTGTTAGGCAAAAGCCAAGCAACTCCGGAAGTCTGAAGCAAAGGTTATCCAAGAACACTTGATCGGCAATAAGGTAGTGGAAGAATATGCGTTTTTTATCCATCCTTTGCCAGAAAAACTTCCCTAGCTTCTTTAAACAACTTATTGAAGCTTAACGTTTGAAGGATATGGAAAAGCAGTAAGCTTCAGAAAGTGCGGGTTACTTTAAGCCAGGAGCATCTAAAGCCACCAATTATTTGTTAACTTAAGGGATTATTATTTAATCGGTGTTTTTTCGCCCGCTACTTTCAAAGCAATATATAATAACGCATTATAGATACTACTGCTCTACGTACCCTTACTAAACTTTTGCCGTTGATCCAGTAATTTCTTAAAAGTCATAACCACTTTTAAGAGTTTCATAAAGCAAAGGCAGGTTAAGAGGAAAAAAAGCACAACATCTCAATAATTCACCATAGAGGATAACTATTCAAAACCTAGATGGATAAAAGCGCGACTAGTGCCACTGCTATGAAAGAACCCAGCATGAAAGACTACAAACGACTTCTACTCATTGATGATGACCCCAACCTCATTTTGCTGGTGAAGGATTATTTGGAATTTCGGGGTTATGAAGTTATTACCGCTGAAAACGGTCGAGAAGCACTGGAAATTTTAGAGCAGGATATTCCAGACATGATTATCTGCGACGTGATGATGCCGGAAATGGACGGATATACTTTTGTAGAACAAGTCCGGCAAAACGAGCGCACCAGCTGGATTCCTGTTCTCTTCCTTTCAGCTAAGGGACAAAGCGCAGACCGAGTTAAAGGTCTCAATAAAGGTGCTGATGTCTATATGGTCAAACCCTTTGAGCCAGAAGAATTGGTAGCGCAAGTAGAATCTTCTCTCAAGCAAACCATTCGCTGGAAAGAACACCAAGCAAAAGGAGGCGAAAACGGTTCCCGCATCCAAGTTCCTTTCGATGTGCAGTTAACCCCAACCGAACTGAAAGTAGTGCAATTCGTGGCAAGAGGTTTAGCTAACCGAGAAATTGCCGAAGAATTAAACGTCAGTCAGCGCACGGTTGAAAGCCATGTGTCTAATATGTTGGGCAAAACCAATCTCCACAACCGCACTGAACTAGCGCGGTGGGCGATAGAAAACCAGATGGCTTAACAGTTATGAATTATGAATTATGAATTAATTCATAATTCATAATTTTTTTTAAAAATCGGCGTTTTCTGGTGTGCGTGGGAAGGGGATCACATCGCGGATATTTCCCATCCCTGTCATAAATTGCACGAGTCGTTCAAAACCCAGTCCAAACCCAGCGTGGGGGACACTACCGTAGCGACGCAAATCGATATACCACCACAAATCTTCTAACTTCATACCTTGGGCTTGGATGCGGCTTTCCAAAACTTCTAGGCGTTCTTCTCGCTGAGAACCGCCAATAATTTCGCCAATTTTTGGTGCGAGGATATCCATTGCGGCGACGGTTTCTTCATCGTCGTCTAAGCGCATATAAAATGCTTTGATTTTCGCTGGGTAATGAGTGACGATGACTGGCTTGTGAAACAGCTGTTCACAAAGATAACGTTCGTGTTCTGATTGCAAATCTAAGCCCCAACTCACGGGATACTCAAACTGGACATCAGCTTTTTCTAAAAGAGCGATCGCCTGTGTATAGGTTATACGCTCAAATTCATGATTGATAATGTTTTCTGCCGTTGTCAGTACAGTATTATCAATCCGCTGATTGAAAAATTCCATATCCTCGGGGCACGTTTCCATCACATATTTGAAAATATGCTTGAGAAATGCCTCAGCTAAATCCATATCTCCTTCGATATCACAAAAAGCCATTTCTGGCTCTATCATCCAAAACTCTGCTAAGTGGCGGGAAGTGTTAGAATTTTCCGCACGGAATGTAGGCCCAAATGTGTAGACGTTACTAAACGCCATCGCCATGATTTCTGCTTCTAACTGACCGCTTACTGTTAAGTATGTCGGTCTCCCAAAAAAATCTTTGCCATAATCTACAGACTGAGTTTCTGTGCGTGGGATGTTCTTGAGATCCAAACTAGTCACGCTAAAAAGTTCACCCGCGCCTTCACAGTCGCTTGCTGTGATGATGGGGGTATGTATCCACAAAAAGCCTCTTTCTTGGAAGAACTGGTGAATAGCTACCGCTACAGCGTTTCTCACGCGGAAAACTGCACCAAAGGAATTAGTACGTGCTCGTAAATGTCCAATTGTCCGCAAAAATTCAAAGGAATGGCGTTTCTTTTGCAGAGGATAGGTTTCGGGATCAGCTTCACCGTGGACTTTCACCTTCTCGGCTTGCAACTCGATTCGCTGTCCTTTACCAACGGATGCTACCAGTACCCCAGTTACTTCCAGTGCAGCACCTGTATTTAACTGTTTTAAGATCTTGTTGTAGTCTAGTAAATCCTGATTGAGTACCACTTGCAAACTACCCAAGGATGAGCCGTCGTTGACTTCAATAAAAGCAAACCCTTTCAACTCCCGTTTTGTCCGAACCCAGCCTTGAACTATCAACGACTCATCCGGTTGACCATTTCGCAATACTTCTGCAATCCTTCGACTTACCATACTATCCAGCTAAAGACTTTAATATCCAGCCTATGATAACGCCCAATCCTCCAAAGCGGATGGCTTGCCAGAATGGCTCCTTGAGGCTACCCCAAGAAAACAACTGACTTTCTAAGTTAAGTTCTAGCACTTCCAACTGCTGTTTAATTTGCCTTAACTCGGCTTTCATTTCTGGTGATTTATTGTAACGTAGCTTTTTGAGACGTTTTTGTAATTCTGCTTGACCAGACTTGTCAGCTTGCACTTGAGTGTAACGTTCTTTCAATGACAGAAGCGATCGCTCTGCTGTCATTAATTCTTGTTCAAAATCTTGTTCCTGATTTTCTGCATGAGATGACTCAAAGGGTTGTTTAGGCGGCTTCATTCACAAGTTGTAACCTAAGATAAAATATTGGTCTGCCAATAATCGCCTCTTTGCTGGTCATTGGTGATTAGTATTAAACAAACGACCAATAGCTCAGCCAAGAAGGACTGAATATCATGTCTCAATCAACTCAGCTACCTAAAACCAGTCAACTGAATGAATTTAGTACCCTCGAACTCGCCCAAGCTTTGATGGAAAAGCTGAGCATTTCTCCTAGCGATTGGCATCGTCTCAAGTCTAACCGCAAAGTTCGTGCTTGTGAACAAGCAGCAGCAGCTCTTGTGTTTCTTCTTAAAGACGAACCACAAGAAGCCTTACCAAGACTCCAGCAAGCAACTGGTTGGTTAGATCGCTCTATTTCTGCGCCACCCTGTCCAACTCATGGAAATAGGGGAGAGTAGGGAGTGGGGCAGAGGGGCAGAGGGGCAGAGGTGAAAAGAACTCATTGCCGATAATTCTTGCTCCCCTGCTCCCCTCACCGTCTCAGGGCCAGTCGAGGTCGATGCTCTAGTTGTTTACAAAGTCTTAACTCTGTGCCTTTTCTATTCCATTCAACCTGATCAAAAATTTGATGGAGAATACTTAAACCGCGTCCGCTTTCTGCCTCATCTGGTGGGAGGCATTCTGCGGGATCGTCATCGCAAGTCGGTGAAGGAATAAAACCACCGCCTTGGTCTGATATTATCCACCAATACTGAGTGTCTATTAAGGAGAAACGAACTACAACTGTTTTACTAGGATCAAGATTATTGCCATGTTTAGCTGCGTTTACTAAGGCTTCTTGAAGTCCTAGTCGCAGTTCTGCTTGCAATTTTCCTGGAATCTCTGCCAACAATAAATCTAATATTGGACATAGATATAGAGTGGAGGCAAAACTAATTGTCCCCCAATTGCGTCCCACAGGACGAAGCGAAATAGTAATCACAAGAGAAACCCCGTAGCTTTCAGAGTTAGCTAGACATCAGTTTGTTGTCACAGGCACCCTGATGAAAACTGAGGTGGTCATGTTGCCTTCAAACTTGCGTCTTTACAACTAAGTTTTGAAAATGCTAGGGAGCACCGACTCTCTATTTGAGATTGGGTTTTTTACGTGTAAAACGGCGAAGATGAAACTGCCCAAGCAGTTAGCAACTAAAAGAAGATGCTTTGGCTTTTAATTAAGAGTGTTGTGGTACTCTCTTGTGTGCCGATTTGCGATTGAAGCAACCCAGTTCAAGTTGTTGAGTAGCCCATGCAACTGAAATTTTTGTAACCAAAAGGAATTATATTTTTAGCTTAGTTCAAGTCTAGCATTTTTATTATGCACCCGACTAGAAATTTCAAATTTGAGTTTTTGTAAAGGAGTCAGGAGTCAGGAGGAGGCAGCGCGTTGGGCGGCTTTGCCGACTTGAAGCGACTGCCGTTCAGGAGTCAGGAGTTAGGACTAACTCCCTATTGTGATAGCACAAGAAAGGCGGCAGTTTCCACATGAGCAGTTTCGGGAAAAAAATCGGCAGGTTGTATGCGTGTAATGGTATATACACCGTTTTGACAAAGTAATTTCAAGTCACGGGCAAGGGTTGCTACTTTACAGCTAACGTAAACTATCCGAGGTGGTTTGAATAGCAATAAGGTGTCAATGACGGCGCGATCGCATCCTTTACGTGGTGGATCAAGTAAAACAACGTCTGCTGTGATCTCCATTGTGGGAAGTAATTTCTCTACAGCACCAGTGATAAAATTTACATTATTAATTTTATTTAACTTAGCATTTAACGTTGCCTGTTCTACTGCCTCTGGTTGCACTTCTAACCCTGTGGCAAGATAAACTTGTTTTGCCAGTGGCAAAGTTAATGTCCCGATTCCACAGTAAGTATCAAGTAATACCTCATTTCCCTGTAAATTCAGTTCAGACTGAATAACTTTTAACAATGCCTCTGCGGTCTCCGTATAAACTTGGAAAAACGTATCTGGTCGCACCTGAAATTCCAGTCCGGCGAATTGTTCTCTTAAGTAAGGAAGTCCAGCAATGCAAAGGGTTTGAGAACCAAAAATAACATTGGTTCGATCTGGGTTGTGGTTTAAAGATACTCCCACCAACTGGGGATAGCGTTTTAACCATAGATTCGCTTGATCTTTAATGAGGTGTAAATTCCAATCCTTCACGACCAAAGTCAGCAACATTTCCCCTGTGCGGCGACCAATGCGTAAACTAAGATGGCGCACTTGCCCGCTGTGATCCTGTTCGTTGTAAATTTGCCAACCTCGTTTCTGGATATCTAATTTGACTTCGGCTAATAGTGGATTTAATTGTGCATCTTGCACTGGGCATTGATTCAAGTTAATTAATTGGTGGCTACCTTTTTGGTAGTAACCAGCTTGTACCTGTCCACTACGAGATCTGCCTAAAGGGTAGGTCGCTTTGTTGCGGTAGCCTAAAGGTGAGGAAGCAGCCAAAACTGGATCTACTGGCGGTTGCACGAAACCACCAATACGTTCCAAAGCTTGAACAACTTGATTTCGTTTGGCTTCTAGTTGGTACTCATAATTAATATGTTGCCACTGGCAACCACCACACTTATCAGCCACAATGCAACTCGGTTGAATGCGCCTTGGAGATGACTGCACCAGACGTGTTAGGTTACCATGGGCGTATTTGGGTTTGACGTGTATTAGGCGGACAACAACGCGATCCCCAGGTACAGTATCCGGTACAAATACCACCCGTTCATCCCAACGCCCCACACCATCTCCTGTGTCACTTAGGTCTGTAATTGTAATTTCAATTGATTTACCTTGTTGCCACAATGTTTCAGTCATTTGTCAATTTCTCTTCCCCTCTTCACTTGTGTCTACAAGACTAGTTAGACTAGCAAATAACGATAATATTTCATGCCATTACGATAATCATGACTGTAGTAAGCCAAGTTATTCTCCAAGCCGACGACGAACTGCGTTATCCCAGCAGTAGCGAACTCACTAATATCAAAGACTTTTTGCAAACTGGCGAACAGCGGGTACGGATTGCCACTACCCTAGCTGAAAATGAAAAAAAGATAGTTCAAGAAGCAACTAAACAGCTTTGGCAGAAGCGTCCTGACTTTATCTCACCAGGAGGCAATGCTTACGGAGAACGCCAGCGTGCTTTGTGTATCCGTGACTTTGGCTGGTACTTGCGCCTAATTACTTATGGCGTGCTTGCTGGTGACAAGGGACCAATTGAAAAAATTGGTTTGATTGGTGTGCGGGAAATGTACAACTCTCTGGGCGTTCCTGTCCCTGGGATGGTAGAAGCCATTACCAGTTTGAAAAAAGCCTCCCTTAACTTACTGCAAGCAGAAGATGCCTCTGAGGCAGCACCTTACTTTGATTACATCATTCAAGCAATGTCTTGATCAGGAGTCAGGAGTCAGGAGTCAGCTTGGGAATTCTGTGTGAGTGGCAGATGAGTAAAGGGCTTTAAATCCCTACTGTCTACACGGTGTCTTCAATCTTGTTGGAGATTGAAGACCCCATCCGATGAATTATGATTCCTGACAGATGTATTCTTCTTTAAGAACACCCCACGGGCGGTACACCACCCCCTATGAAGGTCAGAAACACCTCGACTCCTGTAAGGGCTGGGTCTCCCCGCCCTTACAGACGGACAATGCCCATTGCCCATTGCTAAAATATATAGATAATGAATATTTACGAGCTTTTGCAAGCCAAGCGAGAAGATATCCTCCGAACTGCTGCAAAATACGGTGCATATAACATCCGAATATTTGGCTCAGTGGCATGTCAAGAGGCTGATGTGAACAGCGATGTAGAAATGCAGCCAGGACGCAGTCTGTTTGACCTTGGAGGACTGCTGATGGACTTACAAGAGCTACTGGGTTGTGATGTAGATTTAGTCACAGAAAAGGGATTACGCGATCGCATTCGAGATCGTGTGTTAAATGAAGCAGTTCCATTATCCTAAGTTTAGACAACAATCGGTAAGTTTTATTAAGAAGTGAGTAAAATGGGGATCTATCCTTTTGGTGCAGTACTTCCATGACCGCCACTCTTCAATCTCCCTTTTCTCCAGAAGAAATTGCTGCTGAAGGTTTGAAGCCACAAGAATACGAAGAAATTGTCCGGCGACTAGGGCGTCATCCTAACAAAGCTGAATTGGGAATGTTTGGGGTGATGTGGTCGGAACATTGCTGTTATAAAAATTCTCGACCTTTACTAAAACAATTTCCGACAACAGGACCGCGTATTCTTGTAGGGCCAGGTGAAAATGCTGGTGTTGTAGACTTAGGTGATGGACTGCAACTCGCGTTTAAGATTGAATCGCATAACCATCCTTCAGCGATCGAACCCCTCCAAGGAGCTGCAACGGGAGTAGGAGGTATTCTCCGGGATATATTTACAATGGGTGCGCGTCCTATTGCTGTCTTAAATTCTCTCCGCTTCGGTTCCTTAGAAGAGACCAAAACCCAACGGCTTTTTAGTGGTGTGGTAGCTGGGATAGCCCATTATGGTAATTGCGTTGGGGTACCCACTGTCGGCGGCGAAGTCTACTTTGACTCCGCTTACAACCACAACCCCTTGGTAAATGTCATGGCTTTGGGATTGATGGAAACGCCAGAAATCGTCAAATCTGGAGCATCTGGCATTGGAAACCCTGTTCTGTATGTAGGTTCAACCACTGGACGAGATGGTATGGGAGGAGCGAGTTTTGCCAGTGCAGAACTCAGTGATCAGTCAGTAGATGACCGTCCGGCGGTGCAGGTGGGCGACCCATTTCTGGAAAAGTTGTTGATTGAAGCTTGCTTAGAGGCGTTTAAAACTGGTGCAGTTGTAGCAGCACAGGATATGGGTGCTGCTGGCATTACCTGTTCTACATCGGAAATGGCGGCAAAAGGCGGTGTGGGAATTGAACTGGATTTAGACAAGATTCCTGTCAGGGAAGTGGGGATGGTTCCTTATGAATACCTGCTTTCTGAATCTCAAGAACGGATGTTGTTTGTCGCCCAAAAGGGACGCGAACAAGAGTTAATTGATATTTTCCATCGTTGGGGACTGCACGCAGTGGTTGCTGGTACTGTGATTACCGAACCTATCGTGCGGATTTGGTTCAACGGAGTTGTAGCAGCAGAAATCCCGGCTGTTGCTTTGGCAGAAAACACGCCACTGTATCATCGGGAAGTATTGACAGAACCACCAGAATATGCTCGGAAAGCTTGGGACTGGACACCTGATTCTTTACCTTTGAGCACAACTGCTGGCATCGAAATCAAAGGACACCAGCACAGTTGGAATAACATCCTGCTGACTTTACTTGATACTCCTACTATTGCTTCTAAACGTTGGGTCTATCGTCAGTATGACCATCAAGTGCAGAACAATACTGTGATTCTCCCAGGCGGTGCAGATGCAGCTATTATCCGAGTACGTGACCAAGGGGCAGAGGGAAAGAAAATTCCCACACCCCAACCCGGTGTTGCTGCTACAGTTGATTGCAATTCTCGTTATGTTTACCTTGATCCCTATGAGGGAGCTAAGGCGGTTGTGGCAGAAGCTGCTCGCAATCTTAGTTGTGTGGGAGCAGAACCTCTGGCGGTGACAGATAACTTGAATTTTGGCAGTCCAGAAAAACCTATTGGTTACTGGCAATTAGCTGAAGCTTGTCGTGGGTTGGCTGATGGTTGTCGAGAATTGGCAACTCCAGTCACTGGTGGGAATGTGTCTCTATACAACGAAACTTTTGATTCCCAAGGCAACCCTCAACCAATCTACCCCACTCCAGTTGTAGGGATGGTAGGGTTAATTCCTGATGTAACCAAGATTTGTGGTCAAGGTTGGCACGCAGAAGGCAATGTGATTTATCTTTTGGGATTACCAATAGAATCCAAAATTGCTCAAAATTCAGAATCCAAAATCACCTTAGGTGGTTCGGAATATTTAGCTACTATCCACGATACTGTTGCAGGAAAACCGCCACGAGTAGATTTTGATTTGGAACGCCGTGTGCAGCAAGTTTGCCGTGAGGGAATTCGTCAAGGGTGGGTGTGTTCGGCTCATGATTGTGCTGAGGGTGGAGTCGCTGTAGCCTTGGCAGAATGTTGCATCACTGGCAATCTTGGTGCAGAAATCATCTTGGGGGTCGCAGGTAATATGCCTACCTCACGTTGGGATGAAGTGCTGTTTGGTGAGGGAGGTGCACGAATTTTAGTTTCTGTAGAGCTAGGAAAACAAGAAATTTGGGAATCATACTTACAGGAGCATCTTGGTCAAGTGTGGCAAAAACTCGGTAAAGTCCGGAATCCCGAAGTGGGTCTGCGGGTTTTAACATCTGATAACCAAGCTTTAATCCAGGTTAGGATAAAGGATATGAGCGATCCCTACTCTCACGCAATAGAAAAGCGTTTGTCTACACCACTACCCCTACCAAGGAGTGAGGAGTGAGGAGTGATAAATTCCTCACTCTTCATTATTGCGATGGAGTTTTAGTTTGTTTCATTAGATAGTTAACAATTTATTAATATTTTTTTAACTATCCGTTTACATGATTCTCAGTGACTTGATCAGATCAGGAGCAAAGCTACTATGATTCTCAACCATCCCGCCAGTTTGGATGACCAATTCCAGCAGGCTAATAACTCAATCGAAGCAGGTGAGACTTTTCATGATAAGCCGGAAGAAGCTTGTGGTGTTTTTGGGATCTACGCACCTGGAGAAGATGTCGCCAAACTTACCTACTTTGGATTATATGCCCTCCAGCACCGGGGTCAAGAATCAGCTGGCATTGCTACATTTGAAGGTGAACAAGTACACTTACACAAAGACATGGGGTTGGTGTCCCAAGTCTTTAATGAAACAATCTTAAAGGATTTAACTGGTAACATAGCTGTTGGTCATACTCGTTACTCAACTACAGGTTCTAGCCGCAAAGTGAATGCCCAGCCTGCTGTTGTGGAAACTTCATTAGGGAAAATTGCTCTAGCACACAATGGTAATTTAGTCAATACTGTGCAGCTGCGAGAGGAGTTGTTAGAGCAGAAATGTAACTTAGTGACAACAACTGACTCAGAAATGATTGCAATGGCGATCGCCCAAGAAGTTAATGCTGGTAACGATTGGTTAGAAGGGACGATTCGTGCCTTGCAACGTTGTCAAGGAGCCTTTAGTTTAGTCATTGGCACTGAGTTAGGGATTATGGGCATTCGCGATCCCAACGGCATCCGCCCCCTTGTGATTGGCACATTGGGTGACAGTCCAGTCCGTTACGTTCTCGCCTCAGAAACTTGTGGTTTAGATATCATTGGTGCTGATTACCTGCGAGAGGTTGAACCAGGTGAGTTAGTTTGGATCACAGAAGAGGGTTTGGCTTCCTTCCAATGGAGTCAAAAGCAAGAGCGAAAGTTGTGCATCTTCGAGATGATTTACTTTGCTCGCCCTGACAGTGTCATGCACCACGAGAGTTTATACAGCTACCGAATGCGGTTAGGGCGGAAACTAGCTGAAGAATCTCCTGTTGATGCTGATATTGTTTTTGGTGTTCCTGATTCTGGTATTCCCGCTGCTATTGGTTATTCCCAAAGTTCTGGCATTCCCTATGTGGAAGGGTTGATTAAAAATCGCTACGTCGGGCGCACGTTTATTCAGCCTACACACACTATGCGTGAGATAGGCATCCGCATGAAACTCAACCCCCTCAAGGATGTGCTTTATGGTAAACGAGTGGTGATCGTGGATGACTCTATTGTTCGGGGTAATACCAGCCGCAAACTAGTCGAAACTTTACTTGAGACGGGCGCAGCGGAAGTACATATGCGAATTTCCTCTCCTCCGGTAACTCACCCTTGCTTCTATGGTATTGATACCGATAGTCAAGATCAGCTCATTGCTGCTACTAAGTCAGTGGAAGAGATTGCCAAGCAACTTGGGGTAGACTCCCTTGCCTATCTTAGTTGGCTGGGAATGCTGGAAGCAACGCGAGAAGATCCTGAAAGCTTCTGTTCTGCCTGCTTTACTGGAGATTACCCCGTTTCCATTCCTGAACAGATCAAACGTTCTAAGTTGATGTTAGAAAAAGTCGTGCTTTAGGAATTTTAACCGCAGATGTAGACGCGCCTTTATCCGTCTTCGTCTGCGTTTTACCAACTAAGAACTAACTAATAGACATCTCCAGGAATCATGTAGGGGCGTATTGCAATACGCCCCTACTACCAAGGATTTAAGCGAATGCATCATGAATTTTCACGGCTATGTCTAATTCAAATTTTCCAAGCTAATGCGAGGATCTGCTGCTTTTAGCATTAAGTCTGCTAGCAAGTTACCAATTATTAACAGCACTGCTCCCATCATCAAACTTGCCATGAGTAAATACAAATCTTGAGATTGCACGGCTTGTATGGTTAATCTCCCTAAACCGGGCCAGTTGAAGAAAAATTCAGCAATAAACGCACCGCTTAATAAACCAGCTAACTCAAAACCCAACAAGGTTATTAGGGGATTGATCGCATTCCGGAGAGCATGAACGTAGATCACGCGGTTTTCTGGTAGTCCTTTGGCACGAGCTGTTTGGATGTAATCTTCACGTAGTACATCTAACAATTGACCCCGAGTAAAGCGCTGCAAACCAGCAAAGCTTGTGATACTTAAAGCGATAGTAGGTAAAATCATATGCCAACCGATATCGAGGGCTTGACCAAACCACGAGAGTTCGTTGTGATCGATGCTAGTCATACTGCCCACTGGAAATAGAGGTGAGGCGTTTTGGGCGAAAATCAGCAGTAATAGGGCGGTGATGAAACTGGGAAATCCTTGTCCGGCATAGCTCAATACTTGTAAAATTCGATCAGAAGATCGATTTTGCTGAACGGCGGCGATGATTCCTAAGGGAATGGCGATCGCCCAGGTCATAACTAAAGAAGTGATCGCTAACAGCAGTGTTGCCGGTACCCGCTCCCACAACAGGGACGAGACTGAGCGTTGGTAAACAAAACTCGTGCCAAAATCTCCCTTAGTCAAGACACGCCAAAGCCAGAGTCCATATTGCTCTGGCCAAGAGCGATCAAGACCAAACTGTCGCTTTAGCTCCTCAATTCTTTCTGGAGAAATTTTTGGGTTTTGTCGTAGCGTGTCTACATAATCTCCCGGAGCCATTTGAATGATTAGAAACGACAACGCTGAGGCCAATAACAAAGTTAACAGCGCTTGCAAGAGTCGCTTTATCAGATAAACAAATGTCTCGCTCGTGATCAGCTGTTGGAGCCAATCACGACCTGTCTCCATGGAAATTCTTGTTGTAGTCATAGTTATAGGGCATGGGGCATGGGGCATGGGGCATGGGGAATTCAGTCTTCCATTGCCCCATGCCCATTATCTAGTATTGTACAAGAGTGATAATCGGCACATCCGGCAGATTTTTCCGACCTTGCAAATCTTGTAGTTCGATGATAAACCCAAACCCCACTAGTTTGCAGCCAACATCAAGCACCAACTTAGCTGTTGCACTTGCAGTTCCACCTGTGGCGATCAGGTCGTCTACAATTAGAATTCGGCTACCTGGGTGTAACGCATCTTGATGAACTTCCAAACAATCAGTACCATACTCGAGTGCATATTCTATCGAGTAAACTGGTGCTGGTAACTTTCCTTTTTTGCGAACGGGAATAAAACCAACTCCTAACTTATAAGCCAGCAGTGAGCCAAAAATGAAGCCTCGCGACTCCATTCCTACCACGTATTCCGCTTGGAAATTAGCGTCAATGCACTTTTGCGTCAATAGGTCGATACTATAGCGTAGTCCTTCTGGATCGCTTAGCAGTGTAGTGATATCTCGAAATAAAATTCCGGGTTTGGGGAAATCTGGAATGTCGCGAATAAGAGACTTCAAATCCATAAAAAAAAGGATAGTGGTGATTTAATTTCAAGATCTGTAGCAGATCACGCCTGTTTCAGATGGAAGCTGACCGTTGGAAAGTGGGCAGATCCTGAAAAATCGTACACTATAATGTCATACCCTTGGGATCAGCGCTCTAGTTTCCCGATGGATTGACGATTATTAGAATCTACATGAAGCTAGGGATGTTAGTTATGGCGCTACTGACTCACTTGGGTAAACTTAGGCGTTGAAAATTACGATTTTATTATGCGTAAATCTTTCAGTAGCAAGAGTAGGTAATGTATATAGCAGGCACTTGTCTTGTGACTAAGACGCTGGTCTTATTTCTTGTTTGGTTAAATCTTAAATTAGTTTTACTTAGTTTGTCGCAGCCGTAAAGGTATTTATAATGAATGTCTCTGCTAGTGTAACGCCGTTCAACAGTCCAACTCCTCAGACAGTGCCGATGGTTCTGGATTCTTTACCCGATCCGGCGGTTGAGGGACAGGGATGTCCCCGTAAAACCCGGTTGCAAATAGATCTGATTTTACTGGCTATCGAGGCTCTAGAGCTTGGTGGCTCTGAAACCATCTTGACAGTTGCTGAAGAGTTGGAATTGAAAGCAATTATAAAAAATCGGGTCAATCTATGGCGGATACGTAGTACTAACCCCTTACGACGGGCAAACATTCGCCGCCCATTATCCGTCACTGAGGCAAAAGCCTTAGTCGTCATTGCTTGCTACATGGCGCGGCGATTGACCGTTGTCATCCGTCAGCTGCTAGCACTCTATCAACAAATGAGCGAAAAACAGATTCCGCTAGAACAGAATTTGCGGCTGTCTAATTACCTAGAACGGTTTAGGGCACATTTTAAAAGCCGGATGCATCCTCGACGTTCTGGTGTTATGGGATTAAATTCTGATGAAAAATTAGATGATCTAGCGATAAATTTGTTGGAAAAATTACTATTTTGTACAGGTACGGCTGGAATGCAGCGGTTTTGGATTAGTCTTTTTGACGGTGAAGCAGAATGAATATTCAACGTAAATATAGTTTACCTAATTGCACGCTTCTGTTAGAAGGTTTAAGTGATGCTTCAAGATCTGCACACTTTCAGGAACTGCGTCCGGAATTATCCATATTGGTAAATGCAGAATGCTATTTATCAGGCTACAGTCAGCCACTCATGGGAGGACGGGAATTTTTTGAAAGTTTGGTGAGGGCAGTGAGTGCCTACGCCCAGGAATTTTTGAGCAATGTACCTAACCCTCAAGCACAGAATCAGGAATCGGAGTTAGTGCAGTTGCAGAAAATTGATACCAATCGACACAGGTTGGTGGTGAATTTAGAAACTGCGCCCTCAGATTCTGAATCTAGTCATCACTCTACCAAACCACCCATTGAAGTCGATTTGAACACAGTGCAGTTATTTGATTTGGTGGAAGCGGTAGATCAATTTTTTGCTGACAGCCAAACCTTACCAGAGTTGTCACTACAACTACAGCCAGTTGGCAGACGCTATGGTGGTGCTAGCCAAGCCTTACTTAAACAGGCCGTACCAGCTGGTGTGGGAGTTTCGAGTTTGGCAGTTGCGGCGATCGCCCTCGGTTTGGTTCCAATTCCACAAGCACGTCCACCACAGCCCAAAACACAGGGATCTCCTACTGCAACCAAGAGTGTCAATCCGACAACGACGAATGCGATCGCCACACCCTCCCCCAATGAAACAATTGCGGCAACTCCCACATTTACCCCCACACCGACTGCATCACCTGTTGTTAAGGATTTAGAAGCCCTGTTAAATACAGTTCCCGAAATTACCGATGCATCTCAGCTACGTGCATTGAATCGCCAAGTCTACAACCAAATTAATTCTGCCTGGAAAAATCGCTCAGACTTGAAAGATGAGTTAGTCTACCGCTTAGGTGTGGCTGCTGATGGAGCAATTGTAGGTTATAAAGCAGTGAATAAAGTGGCGAATGACGAAGTGGCGAAAATTCCCCTACCTAACCTACTTTATAATCCTGCTAACCGTAGTTCCATCGCTAATGAACCAATTGCTCAATTTAGAGTCGTGTTTAAAAAAACTGGCGTGCTGGAAATTAGCCCTTGGCGAGGATACGCTAGAACACCAGATGTTGTCGGAGTAAAAATTTCTGACCCTAACACAATCAAGAATTTAAATCAGAAGCTTTATGAAACGCTACGCCAAAACTCGGGCGGAACTCCCACCTTTACAAGGGATTTGAAGTATCGAGTAGCGGTAAATAAAGATGGCGTAATTGCTGACTACGAACCACTCAACCAAGTCGCCTTTGACTATTTCCGGGAAACACCCCTGCCTAAAATGTTCCAATCAGTTTACGGATCAACCGTAGCCGCTCCCAATAATAAAGAACCTCTTGCCCACTTCCAAGTCGTATTCAAGCCCAACGGCGCACTGGAAGTTAATCCTTGGCAGGGGTATAGGTGATTAGTCAGGAGTCAGGAGTCAGGAGTCAGGAGTCAGGAGTCAGGAGTCAGGAGTCAGGAGTCATTGGAAGACTGAGAATTCCCCCTGCTCCCCTGCTCCCTGCTCCCTGCTCCCTGCTCCCTGCTCCCCTGCTCCCCTGCTCCCTGCTCCCTGCTCCCTGCTCCCTGCTCCCTGCTCCCTGCTCCCTGCTCCCTGCTCCCTGCTCCCTGCTCCCTATTTAACAATTTTCCCCATATAACTTCCCCATAATTGGGCAGCTTGACCACTGCTACCAGATGTGGGGGAATCGTTGTCGTTTCCCAGCCAGATACCGGTCACTAGTCGCCGACTGGGGATAAAGCCAATGAACCACAAGTCTACGTTTTTATTGGTGGTACCGGTTTTACCAGCTTCCCCTAGTCCAAGGGCAGCACTGCGACCGGTGCCGTTTGTGATTACCCCGCGCAGCAAACGAGTCATTGTATCGGCTACGCCAGTTTTCAGGACTCGCTTGTTTGCCCCAGGATCTTGGTCAAAGGAGTAGATCACGCGGCAAGTCTTTAAGTCGTTGCGATCGCGGCAATCACTGCTGTCCAGAATCCGGCTAATTGCATGGGGATGATTCCACACACCACCGTTACCAATAGTCCCGAAAGCACCTGTCATTTCTAGGACATTGACGACACTTTGACCAATGACTAAGCCTGGAACTTCCTGTAGGGGAGACTTGACTCCCAAGCGCTGTGCCATCTGTACCACTTTAGAGAGCCCGATCTGCTTGGCAATGCGCAGAGCAATTGGGTTTTCCGATTGGGCAAGTCCAGTAGCGAGACTTAACTCGCTAGCCCCAGTCCGACAGGGTTTGTAGGTAAAGCCTTCCCAACGCAAAGAATCGCAGGAATAGGTTGTATCTGGTGAAATCCCCTGTTCTATGGCGGCGGTGTAAGTAAACAGTTTGAAGGTGGAACCGGGTTGTCTTTGGGCTTGGACTGCACGATTGAACTGGCTGCTTTTGTAATCGATGCCACCTACCATTGCCAGAATCCCGCCAGTGCTTTCATCAAGGGTAACGAGTGCCCCATTAGAAAAATGATTAGCTTTCCCCTCTTGTTTGATTTGCCGACTTAACGCCGCTTCTGCTTGGGCTTGAATCGCTGGATCTAGCTGCGTTTCAATGATAAAGTTGCCTTCCTGTGCCAGTTCTTTTCCTAAGATCGATTCGAGTTCTTGGAAGACATAATTGTAAAAATAAGGAGCAATTGTCTTGGCTTGCTGTTCGCAAACTTTGCGGCTAATGTCAAGGGGCGATCGCCTAGCGCGGCTATAATCATCTTGTTTGATTTTGCCCATTTCCAGCATCCGCCGCAACACGCGATTACGGTATTCAATGGTTCTGAGTTTATTCTGTTTATCCCCACCACAAAAGTCGAAGCCGTTAGGAGCAGGTAAAATTGCTACTAATGTTGCTGCTTCCGAGAGCGTTAACTCGCTTGCTGATTTATCAAAGTAATACTTGGCAGCATCTTCAAAGCCATAGGTATCTGCTCCCAAGAAAACCCGATTTAAGTAAGTCAGCAAAATCTCGTCTTTGCTATAGAAAGTTTCTAACTTCATGGCGACAACTGCTTCTCGGAATTTTCGACCAAGGGAGTCCTGTCTACCGACATAATCGCGGAACAAACTACGTGCGACTTGCTGAGTCACAGTGCTGGCACCTTGTTGGACATCACCGCTTTTCGTATTGACGAAGACTGCTCGCAAAATTCCTAGGGGGTCAACACCGAAGTGCCAGTAATAACGGGTATCCTCTGAGGCTACTATTGCTTCTGGCAAATAAGGTCCAAAGTCTTGCAACCGCTTTTTGTCTACGTGAGCAGTTGTCCGAGGCTCACGTAACGGCGTCACGCCATCGCGGGCATAAACAACTACTGGTGATCGGGTAGCTCCTGGTAGGGGTCTGACTGAAAATTTTAACGATTCAGCACCAATGATTAATACTATCAGAGCGCTGGCACTACCGACGCCATAAGCAACCCAGGTTGCTGCTTTGACATATAAAGGTGGCGGATCTATATATTGCAACCGCACTGAAGCAGCGAGTTCTGGTGGTCCAAGAGTGAGGACATCGCCGTGACGTAATTCTAGGGACGTTACCCGACGCTTACCACGATAAATTCCGTTTGTAGAGCTTTCATCTTTGATGAAGAAAACAGGGCTCCGCTGAGTGGAATCCCGTGACAGTGAGAGGTGTATTTGGCTAACAACTGGGTTGCGGACGACTATATCACAGGATTTGGAACTGCGACCTAACATGTAGCGATCGCCCAACAGCGGATATACCTCTGCCTTATCCGCCCCCGCATCCTGTACCCAGAGTTCTGGTACTCTGGCATTAGGTTTGAGCGCCAGTTTGGAAAAATCAACCCTAGCTTGGATTGTATGTACTGCTTGAGTTAGCTGACCAAGCAAAGTTTGTGGCTTTTGAGGAGGTTGGGGGGAGCTCATCGGCTATTCACACCACGGTTATTACTGAAAAATTGGGCGAACTGCTTTCCGGAGATGCTAATATTCCACCATTGTACTCATAAGGTGATGGGGACATTAGCTCTGGTGAAATTCTTCCCCCACTCTAGCTGACTCAAACTTAATCATATGTAAATTGAACTTGTGTTGTTGAATTTGACACATTTGCATGTATTAAATATCCTTTATAATTCTTATCATTGTGATATATTTATATACAAAAACGCTCTCTTGACTGCTTAATCAGGAAAAACAGCGTTTTTGATTTGATATTTTTATAACTTTCTCACTAATCGACAAAAATTTTTAATTTAACTCCGGCTAAACAGTTACATGTTAAAACGGGAAAATATACATCCTCATTTAGGCAGATTTTCTAAATTCTTTTGTCTGATTTAATGAGCGGAAGTACTCCCTGTAAGGTGTTGAGGTTAAGTAATATGAAGGGAAAATATCTGACCCTGATCGGTGCAGCCCTGACTCTGGCACTAACTAGCAATGTTGCTCATGCCCAAGCAAGTAAATTCCGTGTCCAGCAGTTGAACGAGTCCGCTGGACAGCCTGTCCAAGCGTCCACCGGTGAAAAGATTAGCGATGCTACTGGTACCCCAGCTACGGAACACAAGTTGCGTGCGGACGTATTAAAAATTTTGTGTCAGGACTTCCCGCTCAATTCTCGCTGTCAAGGTGGCTCAGCAAGTAGCAGCACATCAGACACCAAGCCGTCTGACACAAAGAAAAATTCTGACAATGCAACACCAGGTCAAGCACCTTCTAATACAGGCACCCCTGGCACCGGTAAAGGTGCTTCCCCAGACTCTGTATCGCCCGCGCCAGGAGGTACTCCTGATAACAATTCATCAGGAAGCGGAAGCTCAAGTGAAGGCAGTGGTACTCAGGTAACCCCCCCACCTAGTGGCGGTAATTCTGACAACACCACACCAGGAGGAGGTAACTCTGGTAGTGGTACTCAAAAAATGACCCCAGACAGCGGTAGTCAACCAACCCCGCCTCCTGACTCCAACACTCCTGGTGGCACTTCCCCCACTCAAGTTCCCGGCGCAGGTTCAGGAACAACTCGTTAGTACAGGGATTGGGGATTGGGGATTGGGGATTGGGGATTGGGGATTGGGCAATGGAAGACTGATAATCCCCCCTGCTCCCCTGCTCCCCTGCTCCCCTGCCCATCTAATTATCTAAGTCTGTGACGTGAATTCGGTGTTTTTTGGAAGGTAGAAATCAGCAGACAAACAATGCCGATATTGATAAATGCATCTGCGAAATTAAATACTGCAAAGTTAATCAATCGAAAATCAAGAAAATCAACAACTTTGCCTAAGATAAAACGATCTATACCATTACCGATCGCTCCACCTAAAATAAAGCCGTAGCCTAACTGATCCCAACGACTTAAGACCGGACCAAAGGATGCCAGTGCAATCAACCCCAAACTTACGGCTAAAGACATCCACTTTAGCCACTCCACCTTCCCTGCTAACAAACTAAAAGCTGCACCCGTGTTTGTGACATAGGTTAAGTGAAACACTCCTGGTAAGAGTGGTTGCGTCTGTCCCAATTTAAAGGTTTGCACCACCCAGTATTTTGTCAGTTGGTCTAAGAAAAAAACAATTAAGCTACCTATCCAGAAAAGGCGATTTTTTAAATACATACAGAATTTAGTTATTAGTCATTATTAATACGGAACAGAGTTGCATTCTCTGCTCCCTCTTCCCTGCTCCCTCTTCCCTCTTCCCTGCTCCCTCTTAGAAAGCTCCCTGCTCCCTGCTCCCTGCTCCCTGCTCCCTGCTCCCTCTTAGAAAGCTCCCTCTTCCCTCTTCCCTGCTCCCTGCTCCCTGCTCCCTCTTAGAAAGCTCCCTGCTCCCTCTTCTGTAACTAATAAAACATAAGATGTCGTAGTACATATGCTATTACGGTAACAGCACAAACTACAGCTAGTTGCCCTGGTAGAGCAAACCAGGAATATCTGAGAATTGCTTGCATTAAGGGTAGAGTTTCTGTGCCTTTCCACGGAAAAATATAGCTGATAATTAAGTAAGTAATACCGCAAATGTGGACAGTTAACAAACCACAGAAACCACTAAACGCCAAAGTCTCCAGTCTAGGTCTAGCTTTAAAGGCAAAGAATCCACAAATCCATGCGCCAGGAATAAAGCCTAGCAAGTAGCCAAATTGCGACAGCTTGATATAACCGATACCGCCACCGTCAGCAAACACAGGTAACAAAGTTAAACCCATAACTAAATAGGCAATTTGCGAGAGCGCACCAGCATTTTTGCCACCTAAACAACCAACGAGCAACACCCCGCCAATTTGATAGGTGACACCTAGGGAAAAAGCATGAATTCCAAGCTTACTCCAACTCCAAGGCAAGGTGGTGACATAGACTTCTAAGAATGTACCACCCATAGTTAGCAGTAAGCCAATCATAGACCATAGTAGTTGATTGGATGCAGCTAACATTTATAAAGTACTCATATAAAAAATTCTCAACTGTTAAATTCTTTTTTTTATTGTTAACGAATAAAACGACTAAAGGTATCATCAGTTTTTGCTCTTTGCTGTGATACACATGTACTTATTGTATAATTTGTACTCAGAGCAACCTCTGCTTTCCCAATTGTGAAGAATTACAGCACATTGTAAGTAAGGTACAAGGCTGATGTCTAAAAGCCAGACATAGAGACTTTTTTGTTTCTGACTCCTGAATTTTTCTCTAATTTTTTTAATATTTTAAGCCAAGAAAAGATTTTGAGGACAATGTTAACCTTCTCTTTACTATCAGGATATATAGTATATACGCGAATCGGAAAAATTTATAGAATTACAAATCTATGGTTCTGCGTTCCCGTGTAACTAATCCTGCTCAGATCACAAGAGCAATTTCAGTACTAGCACTAACAGTCAGCTTAGCTGCTTGCGGTGGTGGGCAGCAAGGTGAAAACAATGCTGCTAGCACAACCGAGGCATCTCCTAGTGCTGCTACTAGTGCCGCTTCTAATACTACTGCTTCTAATCCAGGAAAGCTGGATCTTGGTGGCAATGTATCGTTAACTGGTGCAGGAGCATCTTTCCCAGCACCACTGTACCAGACTTGGTTTCAAGCTTTAAAACAGAAATATCCTAATCTCCAAGTTAACTACCAGTCAGTTGGAAGCGGTGCGGGAGTTCAGCAATTTACCGCAGGTACTGTAGACTTTGGTGCCAGCGACGTTGCTATGACTGATCAAGAAATCCAGAAGGCAAAAGGGAATGTGATTTTACTACCCATGACCGCTGGTGCAATTGTACTAGCTTACAATCTACCCAGCGTTCAGCAGCCACTAAACTTGCCACGGGATGTTTATACAAACATTTTCTTGGGCAATATCAAGTCTTGGGACGACCCCAAAATTGCTAAGGCGAACCCTGGCGTTAATCTTCCTAAAACACCAATCACTGTTGTGCATCGTTCTGATGGTAGTGGCACCACAGCTGTGTTTACGGGACACCTTGCGGCGATTAGTCCGCAATGGAAAACCAAAGTCGGCAGTGGTAAAACTGTGAACTGGCCCGTGGGAGTGGGTGCTAAGGGTAATGAAGGTGTTACCGCCCAAGTCACACAAACTCAAGGATCTTTGGGTTACGTTGAATACGGATACGCCAAAAATCAGAACCTCAAGTTTGCCACTTTGCAAAATAAAGCAGGTCAATTTGTTGCAGCTGACGAACAATCGGCATCTAAAACTCTGGCATCAGTAACGTTACCACCAGATCTCCGTGCTTTCATTACAGATCCAGACGGCAAAGATTCCTATCCGATTGTTACCTACACTTGGCTTTTGGTTCACAAGCAATATCCTGATAAGGCAAAAGCCAAGGCGATCGAAGCGACGATTGAGTACGGCTTGACTGACGGTCAGAAAGTCAGTTCACAACTAGGGTATGTTCCTCTACCCCAAAGTGTGGTTCAGAAAGTGGCAGATGCAGCTCAGCAAATCAGCCCAGACTACAAAATCAATGTAGCAAGCAAGTAGTATCGCGAGTTGTTAGTTATTTTTTACACTGACTAATGACCAATGACTCATATTTTGGTTCGCTCCCACTTTTTTGACCGTTGATGAGTAAAGTCATTCATGAGTACCCAAGCCCAGAATCATCTACCAATAATTGTTAGACCTCTCACTCCAACAGAAAAGTCACTTGATCGTGGCTTTATTCTGCTGACTCGGATTTTTGCACTCTCCGTCGCTGGCATCTTATTATGGATAGCGATTCAAGTTGCCGTTCAAGCAGGGCCAGCCATTTTAAAATTTGGTCCTAGCTTTTTAATAACAAGTGCTTGGAACCCGGTAGATAATGATTACGGCGTACTACCGCAAGTTTATGGGACTTTAGTAAGTGCTTTGATTGGTCTGTTAATAGCAGTACCAATTGGCGTTGGCACTGCTCTTTTGCTAAGCGAAAATTTGCTACCAAAATCTGTGCAGATGGTACTGGTTTTTTTGATAGAACTGTTAGCAGCCATTCCTAGCGTTGTGTACGGAGTCTGGGGGATTTTTGTTTTGATTCCCTTGATCACACCGGTGGGACAATGGCTTAATGCTTATTTGGGCAGGCTGCCGATTTTTAACACCCCTCCCACAGGACCAGGGTTGTTTCCGGCAGGGATCATCTTAGCAATTATGACTTTGCCAATTATCACAGCCATCTCCCGCGATGCTTTGATCTCTGTACCACCTAGTTTACGTCAAGCAGCTTTTGGATTGGGAGCAACTCGGTGGGAAACAATTTTTCAAGTTCTCATCCCATCTGCCTTTTCTGGCATTGTAAGTGCTGTCATGCTTGCCCTTGGTCGGGCAATGGGAGAAACAATGGCTGTAACGATGTTGATTGGTAATTCCAACCACATTAGTATTTCGATATTTGCACCTTCCAATACGATCGCCTCTCTATTAGCAAGTCAATTCTCAGAAGCGAGTGGTTTGCAAGTCAGTGCTTTGATGTACTCAGCTTTAGTGCTGTTTGTTTTAACTCTGATAGTGAACGTTTTGGCAGAGTTAATCGTTCTGCGAGTGAAGCGACTGTAAATAAAATTTTGGTGTTTCAATTATGACGAATGCTTCTCCAGACCAGCCCTCTACTGGATTTGTACGTGGCAGTTTGAATCGCTCTTCTACGTCTCCCCGGACGCTGTTTAGCACGGCGATGACAATTTTGGCTTTTGTCTGCGGAATATTGGCTCTTTTGCCTTTATTGGCAGTTCTTTCCTACGTCATCCTTCAAGGTTTCAGCAGCCTTAGCCTAAATCTGTTTACTGAATTGCCACCGCCGCCTTTAGTAAAAGGAGGAGGCTTTGCCAATGCGATCATTGGAACTGTGATCATGGTAGGACTAGGTGCTGTTATTAGCATTCCTGTGGGAGTGTTAGCTGCAATTTATTTAACGGAATTTAGCTCTGGTAGTTTATCACGGGGAATTCGCTTTGCGACTAACGTTCTCAGCGGGGTGCCCTCGATCATTGCTGGGGTCTTTGCTTACGGTATTGTAGTCGCTACAACACATACATACTCAGCTCTAGCTGGGGGAGCCGCACTATCAATTTTGATGTTGCCGATTATTGTCCGAACCACTGACGAAGCCTTGCAATTAGTCTCACAAGATTTGCGACAAGCCTCTGTGGGGCTAGGGGCAACTAACTTTCAAACAGTTGCACAGGTGGTTTTGCCAGCAGCCTTACCAGCAATTGTCACTGGAACAACTTTAGCGATCGCCCGTGCATCTGGAGAAACAGCACCTCTACTTTTTACGGCTCTATTCTCCCAGAACTGGACTAATACCCTATTCGCACCCACTGCTTCCCTTGCGGTTTTAGTTTACAACTTTGCAACTTCTCCGTTTAAAAACCAACAGTCACTGGCTTGGGCGGCGTCTCTAATTTTGGTGTTTCTCGTTCTACTAACTAGTGTCGTCGCTCGTTGGGCAACTAGTCGTAAGGCTTATTAAGAAAAAAATTTGAAACGATAACATTCAACATAACAATTTATGACGACTCACATTGAAGATACTAATCAAACCGATACGGTTTTACGAACAGAAGGTCTAAACGTTTACTACGGTAAATTTTTGGCATTACGTGATATTTGGCTAAATATCCCAAAAAATCGGGTAACAGCCTTTATTGGGCCCTCTGGCTGTGGTAAAAGTACCTTACTGCGGTGTTATAACCGTCTCAACGACCTGATTGAATCATTTCGTGCCGAAGGTAAAGTTTATTATTATGATGAAAACCTCTATGCACCCACCGTTGACCCTGTAGAAGTGCGCCGTCGGATTGGGATGGTTTTTCAAAGACCAAATCCATTTCCTAAATCAATTTATGAAAATGTTGCTTTTGGGCCAAGACTCAATGGCTACAAAGGTGATATGGAGGAGTTGGTAGAGCGATCGCTCAGACAAGCTGCTTTGTGGGATGAAGCGAAAGATAAACTGCGGCAAAGCGGTTTGTCTCTCTCTGGTGGACAACAGCAACGTTTGTGTATTGCACGTGCGATCGCCACCCAACCTGACGTTATTTTAATGGATGAACCTTGCTCCGCCCTTGACCCGATTTCCACTCTCCGGGTTGAAGACCTGTTGCACGAATTAAAAGAACAGTACACAATCTTAATCGTCACTCACAATATGCAACAAGCATCACGGGTGTCCGATATGACTGCCTTTTTTAACGTCCAGACCACAGAAGAAGCAGGTCGATCCGGATACTTAGTCGAGTACGATCGCACAGAGAGAATTTTCCAAGATCCTCAGCAGGAAGCTACTAAGGAATACGTTAGTGGGAAATTTGGATGATAATAAAGCAATCAGCTTTGGTTACTGCCCATGACTGGACAACTTCTCAACAATGAAGAAATCGTCACCCAGCTTGATATTAGCCATTTGGTGATTGAGGACGATATCCCAGTGGATAACTTTCAATCCGAAGAGCAGCAACGGTTATTGGTGGAACCACTCTACAGTTCCAAGGCAATACCGATGCCCTTCCTGGCAGCGGCAAATGTGGGATTGTTCTATAAGCTCAAAGGCGATCCAATTGTACCTGATGTCTGGCTGAGCTTAGGAGTGCAGCGTCCTGATGACTTTTCCCAACGCCAAAATCGCTCCTACTTTGTGTGGGAATTTGGCAAGCTGCCAGAAGTTTGCATCGAAATTGTGTCGAACCTTGAAGGCGACGAGTTGCTGCTGAGCAAGAAATCGCGGTTGAAAGGCAAGACGATGGCTAAGAAGGAACTTTACGCCCAAATTGGGGTACGCTACTACGTTGTCTTTGACCCCCTGAGGCAGATTCAGGGCGCGGATCAGATGGATGGGGCATTGCTGCGGGTCTGGTCGATTTCACCGGACGGCTACCCTGAACTGACTGCACCTCCTGGCATTCGCGAACTCGGGCAGTCGGTTTGGCTGAATGCAGCGAGCATTGGTTTGACGTTGTGGGAAGGACAATTTGAAGAAGAAGTCACGCGGTTGTGGTTGCGGTGGTGCGATCGCGAAGGTCGAGTCATTCCCACCGGCGCAGAAGGGAGAGAAATTGAACGCCAACGAGCAGAACGACTGGCAGAACGACTGCGGGCTCTTGGTATCAACCCGGACGAAGTTTAAATACGTGGTTACAATGGACTAGACACCTAACCTAGAAGAAGCGTTGAAATCCTGGTAACAGTAGCGAGAAGCTCGTCCCTCGCTAACGCTGGGCTATCCGGTGATCGCACAGAACAGCCAGGGTAAATCCTGACTTCTGACTTCTTTCTGTTCAAAGCGGGCGGCGGGAATCGAACCCGCATGATCAGCTTGGAAGGCTGGAGTTTTACCACTAAACTACGCCCGCAAATCCGCACTAGAAACACAATAACACAGCTTACAAAAAAAATCAAGCTAAGGATGCTGCTTTATTATAATGCGTAAACTTTGTTCAGTGCCGGGTGGTGCTATACCCTTGTTGGTTGCTTGAGTAAATAATTCCCGACCTAAAAGATTGTCGTCAGCACATTTTGTGTATTGCTTTTGTTGTTCTAGTGATAGATTGGCTAAATCATCTGGATAGATTTTTACCCAGTCAACTTTACCAAGCTTATTATTAATATGGAAATAAACTCGGAAATTTGGAAGCTTAGAATTAGATTCTGTCTCCAGTGCCGGACATTTCCACAGTATTTGAGCTTGAGATGGTTTAACTCTGGCTGGGTTGTCAGGGATATCGTGTTTTATTCCACCTGGTTCTACTGTCAAAGTTGCAAGTGCTATTCCTCCTCCTTGACTTAACGGTGTTTCGGAGCCTACCTTAGTATCACCACTAGATAAATTGCGTTGTCGAGATGATGTGGATTCTGGAGTATTGGGAGGTCTCGGTGCGAGGTCTTGGTCGTCCGATCTGCTTAAATCTTTACTGACTGAGTTTATTGGCGGTAGTGTTGGCCGTGAATTGTTAGAGAAATGAGTATCTGGTGAGCGTGTAAAATTTTGCTCTGTGTTGTCAGCAATCTCCCGCGTTGGCTCTGGTTTAAGGGGTTCAGGCTTTATCCTAGATTTGGTCTTCGGTAATACTGTTTTTTGTACGCCAGTCAGTTTTTTCAAAGGTTTTTCGGGTACAACTTGAGTCTTTGAGTACAAAGCACTCGGTTCTTTAGTGTTAGGAAAAGCAATTGTGTTGCTATCTTTAGTGCTAGAAGAAGTTTTTGCTGTAAAACTCTGTTGTGTAACTCGCTTTGGTAAACGAGTTGAGACAGATTGTCGATGTGTAGATTGTCGATTTGGTGAAACTAGTTTTGCTGTTGAATGTGGTCTAGTTTTTGCTCGTGCTTTTGGAGTAGTCTCAATAAATTCAATTGGGACAGCATCTGAAGATTGCTGCTGCGATCTTGCGAACTCAGATGAGCGTATCAGCCAGAACAGCAATAAGTGCAGAACAACTGAACCCATCATGACAATAACCCACAAACCTGGTGGATCGGTGTGTCGCCTCCATGTCTTATTGTCTGTAACCAATTGTGTCATACATTTTGTTAGTCATTAGTCATTAGTCATTGGTCATTAGTTGTTGGTTGTCTTCCTAACTCCTAACTCCTAACTCCCTCCCCCATTCCTAAGTCCCTGAGGTAACAGAGAAGGTAAGAACTGTTTCATCTACCCCTTTAAGTTCTAGGGGACTACGTTTAATAATTTCATGTTCTTGTAAATAATCTGCTACGGCAGCAGAAACAAGTATAGTGCCTGGGGAAGCGGCTTGTTGCAACCGGGCTGCAATATTCACACTAGGTCCAATGGCTGTGTAGTCGGCTCGTTCGGCACCGCCAAACATGCCTACAACTGCTGTACCTTGGTGAATACCACAGCGAAACTGTACGCCGGTGCTTTGCTCAGTATCAAATAGACCTTGCTTTTTCCAGCGTTGGTTCAACAGCTCAAGCGATCGCAGCATACCTCTTGCTGTACCAATGGCGCGTCGAACCTGTTCATTAGGGGTTAGTTCTTCTGGCGCTCCAAACAGGGCTAAGATCGCATCTCCCATGAACTTATCGACTGTGCCACCATTATCGAACACTGCTCGTGTCATTTCTTCTAAGTATTGATTCAGTAACTCTGCGACTCGCCGGGATCTCAGGGTATTTGCCAGTTGGGTAAAACCGACAATGTCACTAAATAAGACTGTAATTAAGCGTGGTTCTGGTCGCAAATCCAAGACTAAATCTCCTACTGCGGCTTTTTGCACCAAAGCAGGTGGCAAAAATCGCTTGAGTACAGACTCTGTTAAATAAGTATTTAACTCCACAACCCGCCGTTCGTTTTCTTTCAAGGCTAAGAGATTGCGTACCTCTGCTAGAAGTTCCCGGTCATTAAATGGTTTAGCAAGATAAGCATCTGCGCCACGTTCTGTACCTTCAATGCGAGCTTCTTCATCAACTTTCGCTGTCAGCAAAATGATTGGTGTTCCTTTCAACTTATCTTCATTGCGAATTGAGCGAATCATCTCTAGTCCTGAGACCAAAGGCATCATCAAATCGCTGACAATTAAGCTGGGTACCATTTCTTTAGCGATCTCGAAACCTTCTAAACCGTTACGAGCCGTCTGCACTTGATAGCCGTTACCACGTAGAATCCCAGACACATAAGCTCGTAGATCTGGATTGTCGTCTACAACCAGGATGGGGGTGTGAGACTCTGAGGCTGTGAGGGTGTGATTTATGAGAATATCACTATTTTCACTAGTTTCCTCTGCTTCAGCTTCTAACAATTCTAAATCGGCTAATTCCACGCTAGCACGACTGATGTTTAGTTCACTCTTGGCCTCTAGTATTTGCTTCGGCGGTAAGTGGGCGGTTCCGCTGACAAGCCAGACAGTGAAAGTAGTCCCTTCACCGTAAACTGATTCTACGGTGACTCTACCGCCGTGAAGCTCTACTAACTCTTTGACTAAAGCTAAACCCAAACCACTACCTTCATAGGAGCGGTTTTCCGAACCTTCAGCTTGGCGAAAGCGTTCAAATAGATGGGTAAGTTGTTCCTTAACAATGCCAATTCCTGTGTCTTTGACTTGAAGGATACAATTACCACCTACTGGTTGCACAGTGACACTAATACTACCGCCTACGTCCGTAAACTTCATCGCATTCGACAAGAGGTTGTAAACCACCTTATCGAATTTTTCCATATCCAAGTACACCGAAGGACATTCAGCCATTTGGGTGACTAGATCCAGTCCCTTTCTGTCACAGTAGGGACGAAACGACTCAACAATTTGGCTCACAAATTCTACTAAGTCGCATAGCCGAAAACTAGGCTGCATCTTGCCAGCATCTAAGCGCTGCAAATCCAGTAATTGATTGACCAGTCGTAGCAGACGACGGGAGTTACGGAGAGCAATCATCGATTGGGCATAGGACAACCCTTCTTTTGTCGTGACTGCCGACTCTAAAGGGCCTTGAATTAAGGTTATGGGAGTACGGAACTCATGGGAGATATTTTGGAAAAATTCAGTTTTTTGTTTATCTAATTCTAGTAAGCGCTCAGCTTGCTCGCGGGTTTTTTGGTAAAGGTGGGACTGCTGCACGGCGATCGCTGCTTGAGATGCGACTGCTTGAGCTAACTCGATCTCAGATGGGAGCCACTGACGTGCACAGCTTCCTTCACGCAGGGTAATGCTACCTATAATTTTGCCATCAGCTAGCAAGGGGACTATCATGAGCGATCGCGCTGGCATTTTTAAAGGTAAATCAAACCCCTTAACTTCTAAGGAAGCCTGATTCATGTCCGTGATTTCCACAGGCATCTGTGTTTCCAATATTTCCTTTAAAATCGGATTTTCATGAATTGGTGACACAGACTGGGGTAGAGTGAGATCGCTAAGGTGCTGGGCGCTCTTGTTTTCAGTTTCTAGGTTTTGAGATCCGTCATACAAGCCGACGCACTGGACAAACTCATCTTCCTCTGTCCATAAAGACAAAACACAGCCATCCACTTGTAAGGCTTGTCCGAGTTGTTGAGTGATTGCCGCAAATATATCTTGAGGATCTAGACTGGAGCGAATGGCACTGGTAATTGTATTAATCAGAGCTTCCCGCTTGGCAAGGGCACGTACTTGTTCATAAGCATAGGCTTGGGACAAAGCAAGAGCTGCCTGATCTGCCACCATCATCACCAGTTGCACCTCATCTTCACCCCAGAAGCGAGGCTGGTTGCACTGGTGTAGTGCTAATACTGCCATCAGTTCCTGTCGGCAAATCAGTGGTACTACCAAGCTGGAACAGATGTTAGCTGTGACGAAAGCAGCAATACGACTGTTCAGATCTGGATTATTACCCTGAATTCGCGTGTCGCTTGTGACATCGTTGATGACCTGGACTTCGCGAGTTTCCCACACTGTTTGAGCCAGCAGGGCGGAGGAGGAGGAACTTGCGTAGGGGGTAAGTGGGGACTCGGTGTCTCCACTGGGGATGAGGGGGTAAGAGGGTGAGGGATCTCCCACTCTCCCATTCTCACTTGTCTTCTGATAAATAAACCCTTCATCCACCAACTTGTGATCTTGAAAAGGACGCAAGAGGCAAACATCGACCTCTAGCATATGACCAACGGTATCTACTATTGTTTGGAGAATTTGCCGATAGTCTAAGGCGCTGCGAATCGTATTTGTGACGGTGTTCAGCAGCGATTCCTGACGGAGTGTGCGGGTTAGTTCGCGGGTGCGGGCTTTCAGGACATTATGGGTATCCAGAGCTTGGCGTACCACTGTTTTGAGTTCCTCTGCTTCCCACGGTTTAGTAACATATTTGAATACTTTCCCAGCGTTGATTGCCTCCACTAGGTCTTCGACATCAGTGTAGCCAGTTAAAATAATTCGGATGATATCTGGATATTGAGTAGCTGTTAGGCTCAAAAATTCTGTACCGCTCATCATCGGCATCCGCTGATCGGAGATGATGACCGATACATCCCCTTCGAGTGCTAGCAAATCCAGTGCAGCTGGACCTGAACTTGCCCTGAGGACTTTGTAGTCGCGATAAAAGGTGCGGTAAAGCAAGTCAAGATTGTCAGGTTCGTCATCGACAACCAAAATTTTCGGCTTACTGTTTGCTTGAGATTTCATGCACCGCTTTCCTGCTGCAATGGCAGTCGGATAAAGAATAATCTGATCAGGTAGAGATTTTTCTCTTGTCAGTTAAGAGCAGAGCATTTCGAGCGAGAAGGTTGTTTACAATTCGCGTGTGCTGCATGGAAGAGCGTTTCCTCACGGTTGTTTGCCTCAATAGCTTATGCCGACTACCATTTGCTCTGGTACACCCCAATTCAGTTGATCAGTTGTAGTCTTGCAAAAAAGATGCTGAGTTGCCAAATCTAGCTTCACCTCCCCATGAGAACCGTTTACTCATATTTACCTCACTAAGCTGAGGCTGAATCATCCAGCTAAGGCTGTATATTCAGTTTTCCCACTGCAGCACTGGCGCTAACACTTTTAGATTAATTTTATTTAGGGCAGTCATGGTAAAGTCAGAAATATGACAACTATTATGGAGAAAGTATACTATTAGACAGATGACTATTTCTAATTTAGCAATTATGACAATCAAACCGCTATTGGTTGTGAATTGTAGATAGTTCCTGCTCTAAGGTTTAAGAAACACGGGGATTGGCGATTGGGAGTGTTTCTTACATTCATAGCAGGTGGTGTGCTGTTTGTGGGGCGTTTTTAAGAGACATTGCCCTATTAAGGATTGTAAAAACTGATGAAATCCTTTTAAATGTTAAATAACAAAGGACGGGTAACGCGATCGCCTGGGTCAGTAAACCCTCAAAATAGCGCTGTCTCCCTAGTCAGCTTTATTTGCGCCAACCTACTTAATGGTGTTTTAGGATATTGAAGAAGATTTTTGTTGCACAGAATCAACACGCTTGCTAGCCTTGATACCCTGGTTTTTTCACCCATCTCACCAAAAGTCAGTCACAGATGCCACCAATCAGGCTTCGTGCCAATTCCAAATCCGTCCGGCTACATCTGCTGATTTGACTGGTGTTGCACAAATTATTGCTGAAAGTTTTCACTCCCAAAATGGTATCTGGGGATGGGCTTTCCCGTTAATACGTTTAGGTATTTATGAAGACTTAAGACAACGTTTGGCATCACCTGCTCCCCATCAAGTTTGTTTGGTTGCTGTTGATACCACTAATGTAGCAAATAACCTAGTTGGAACTGTAGAACTTGGTGTGCGTTTCAGTGACGCTTGGACACAGGTTGGTAGGAGTTTTCCTTACCTGTCTAATTTAGCTGTCGATTCAAAATACCGTAGGCAAGGTGCTGCCTCGGAGTTGCTTGTCGCTTGTGACAAAGTCGCCCTGAGTTGGGGATTTCAGGACTTATACCTCCATGTTTTGGAAGATAACCATCAGGCACGGCAGCTTTATTTCAAGCTGGGATATCAGATACATGAAGTTGAATCTCACTGGAATACATTTCTTGTGAGACGATCTCGTCAGATATTTTTACATAAGCACCTCGGTGTTCACTCCACATTGCCCTCATAATTCAGGACTCAGGAGTCGGGAGTCAGAATTTATCTTTATGAGTGGTATCTGTCTTCAGGCTCTTGAGACATCCTGTTATCTCCCAATTGTTTAACAATTCTGACTCCTGTAGAATCGGTTTTCTTCAATTTCAGGAATAATTTTGGATTGGCGGACTTCTTTTTCTGAAGAAAATAAGAATTTTTTAAGATTTTTTAGCCAAAATTGTTCAATAACTATTAAAGCCATCTTGCATTTTCATGAAGATTTTAATTATTTAATAGCTATTTATATGAAATGAATTCACGACTTTAAGTATGTTGTTTATGCTCAAAATGTTAATCCTTCTTGTCGTATCAGTAAATTTACGCTAATTAATCACTAAATTCCTTACAATAACTTTGTATTATTTATATTCATCTTTATAAAAACTTTAAAAAAACTGGTTGTTGTTTTGAAGACAAATGCAATGAAATTTCATAGAATATGATTACTTAATTACTGAGCAACGCCTATTGATTCTTAATTTCAAGTTAAATAGCAAAAAATATTGACTTGATAATCAGGAAAAATAAAAAAGTAGATTTAACAGCAAATTCTCTATCGCAGTGCAGACTATTACCAAATTCATCCAAACTTTCAGAAAACATGGATAGCGAAAAGCGCCAACGCTATCAGACTGCTATGTTATCAACTTATTACCCTAACACCAGTTTCCTTGACTATTTTGTCATGCCAGATGTAACTGAGCGATCACATAGCTCGGATCTCCTGACAACGCTGCTCAGTGGAAAGGTTTTTATAGTTAACAGTCGTAGGCGGAATGGGTTAATACTGTTCAAAGGCTATCATGCGGAGTTTGCTGGACCAGGAGCAGCGGTAGGTGGTGATTACGATCTCAATTGCCAAGGGGTGTTACCTATAGGAAATCTTTCTTTATTAACTCCCGAATCTCATGAAGAGCGTCAAAAAGCTTATTTGATCAGACGACAGTGGATTAGATTAATCAAACAAATTACAGAAAACCCAGTATCGGGGCAACGAGTCCAGAAGATTCTCGATCAATTTGAGCAGTACTTTCCACCGGAAATAGTGGCTCAACTACCCGATATTGCCTTTGCTCTTTTAGTAGGTGTCCTCCCACAAACAGTGGGAATAGTACGTCGTTTAGACAGCGATATAGATGGCAGGTTTGATGACTGAGTTATATGAAGTTGATCTTGAAGCTGAAATTTTGACTTTTGACTTCCCCGCAGGGGCGTGACGGTTTGATTTGCCTCCTCTGGCAGAGTGATGATGTATTAATGCCTAACAGAGATTTAGATGATTCAGCGTGCGGTCGTTTTCCTCGATAGTCCCTACGGTAATTCGTAATCCTCCTCCTACTTCCCGTACAAGAGTACCAGAAGCTTTGAGTTTTTGGTGAAGACTTTTTATAGCAGCGTCTTTTGAGAGAGAGTCGGTTGGTTTGAGACGCAAGAAAATAAAGTTAGCAGCGCTTGGTGCGACTTGGAATACTGGGTTTTGAGATAAAGCGTGGATGATTTTTGTACGTTCACTTAGTGTTTGGGAAATCGACTGTAGTAAGAGTTTGCGGTTTTGCAAAGCCACTAATGCCGCTGCGATAGAGAAGCTAGGGATATTGTAGGGTAAGCGAACTTTTTCTAGGATGGTAATTAACTCAGGATGGGCAATGCAATAGCCAACACGCATTGCAGCCAAACGGAAAGCTTTAGAAAATGTGCGTAGCACTACCCAGTTGGAGTGCTGGAGTAATTCGTTAACTAGGGTAGTCTGACTAAATTCAAAGTAAGCTTCATCAATCACAACTAAAATTTGCTCACTCAGACTTCTTAACCATGTTAACTCTGCCGCAGTCAAGGGATTGGCAGTAGGAGAATTGGGATGAACTACAAAAACTGCCCTAATAGGTGGATTTTGAGTTTTTTCTAGCGCTAATTGAGCAGCTTGTAAGTCAATTTCAAAATTTTCTTCATTTCTACCCACTTTCACCACTGGGATGCCAAGAGTTTGCGCTAAAATGGCGTACATAGAAAAAGTGGGTTGGGCCACTAAAATAGAACCTTCTCCCAAGCAGCTGGCGATTAATAACGAGCGGATGATTTCATCCGAACCGTTACCTACAGTCATATTGGCAGCAGTGAATAAGGATGGTAACCCTCTAGCTGACTCATTCACGTACTCGGCGATCGCATCCCTGAGTGTCTGGTGTCCACCATCAGGATAACGGTTCGTTTCAATGAGCCGCTGATAAGTCCAAGCAAGCTTTTCTTTTAACTCAGGTGGCAAATCATAGGGACTTTCATTTGTATCTAGGCGATCAACCTGGGTAGTAGAAACCCCATCACTCTTATCTCCACCACCAGGATGCGGTTTGTAAGCTGCAAAATCAACTAAATCTTTTCGGACAAAGGGTAGCATAGTGAGTTGTTTGTGAGTTGTGAGGTGTTAGTTGTTAGCGCATCGTGACAAATTCTTCCGCCGCTGAGGGGTGAACACCAACAGTAGCGTCAAAGTCTTTTTTGGTAGCGCCCATCTTCACAGCGATCGCCACGCCTTGAATAATTTCCGCTGCGCTTTCTCCCACCATGTGAGCACCCAGAACTTTGTCGGTGTCGCTATCCACCACCAACTTCATCATTGTTTTATTTGGGGCACCCGTCAAACTATGGAATAAAGGGCGGAAGCGAGAACGATAGATTTTTACCCTATCGTCTCCAAGTTTTTCTCTAGCTTCGGCTTCGGTTAAACCCACCGTAGCCGCTTCGGGTGTGGAAAATAGAGCTGTCGGGATAGTGTCGTGACTAAATACACGGCGACTGTTGCCGAATTCACTATCGGCAAAAGCACGACCTTCACCTATAGCTACGGGGGTTAAATTCATTCTGTCAGTGACATCACCTACAGCAAAGATATTTGGTTGAGAACTTTGACTGTATTCGTTAACAGCGATCGCATTCATGGTGCCGTATCCATGTCCTTCCATGGTACTAGGAACGACATTTATTCCAGCATTTTCCAGACCAAGTCCTTCTACATTGGGAACCCGACCAGTAGCCATGAGAAGCACATCGCCAATGACTGTTTCCTCAGATTCTCCAGACGACAACGTCAGCTTCAAACCTTCTGGTACACGTTCCGCTTGTTTCATCTGTGTATTCTGAATCACCCGGATGCCGTAATTTGTCATCCCTTCCTGAACTTCGGTGCGAATATCTTCATCAAACCCCGTCAAAATCAGGTTTTTACGGATCAACTGCGTCACCTCACAACCCAAACCACGCATGATACAGGCAAATTCTGTCCCAATATAACCAGAACCAATAATGACAACGTGCTTCGGTTGTGTTTTTAAGTGAAACATTTCGTTGGAGGTAATGGAATATTCCATCCCAGGAATATCTGGTTTAAAGGGACGTCCCCCAACAGCAATTAGAATTTTATCTGCTGTAACTTTACGTCCATCAACTTCTACAGTGTGTGGATCTAACAGCGTAGCGCGACTCTGAATAAGTTCCACCCCTGCTTTGTTGAGGAAGTTAATATGGAGTTGCGATAGTCGGCGGACTTCTTGGTCGATCACTGTCATTAAATATTCCCAGTCCAATTCAGCTTCACCAACCTTCCAGCCATAGCCTGCTGCATCATGAAACAATGCCGGAAAGTGAGATCCGTAGACCATAAGTTTTTTGGGAATGCAGCCGCGAATCACACAAGTGCCACCAACTAAGTCGTCTTCAGCGATCACCACTTTTGCCCCGTAGCTAGCAGCGCGTTTGGAAGCTGCCAAACCCCCAGAACCGGCACCAATGACGAATAGATCGTAATCATAGGTCATAAACTTAGGTTTTCCTTACAAAAAAATTAATGAGTCAGGAGTCAGGAGTCAGGAGTCAGGAGTCAGGAGTCAGGAGTCAGGAGTCAGGAGTCAGGAGTCAGAATTCTTAAGAAGTCCGGACATAAGTAGGAGTGTTATCTCGCTGTGCTAATGACATCAAACTCTTATATTTTCTGAATTGTAGCTCCCTAACTCCTGACTAATGACTAATGACTAATGACTAACTCCCTTATTGGGATCCAAACAGATAAAACTCCTCTGCTGTTGTTGGGTGAATACCAATTGTTTCATCCAAGTCTTGCTTCGTGATACCCTTACGAATAGCAACGGTGAGACTTTGAATGATGTCGGCTGCGTGTTCACCTACCATATGAACGCCTAAAATGCGCTCAGATTCACCTTCAACCACTAACTTGATCGTAGCTTGATCGCCTTCTTTCGTCATTTGTGAAAAAAGTGGTTGAAAGCGATCGCGATAGCATTTGACAGATTCACCAAATTTTTCCCGTGCTTTTGCCTCAGTCATTCCGACACTTGCTGCTTCTGGACGGGCAAAAACTGCAGAGGGGACATAATCGTAATTTACTTTTTGCTGCTTTTTGCCAAACACTGTATTGGCAAAAGCCGCAGCTTCTGATCTGGCAACTGGTGTCAAGGGCAACCGGTTGGTGCAATCACCAACGGCAAAAATATTTTCCTGCGTTGTGCGGCTGTATTCATCTACCTTGATTGCGCCTTTTTCGCCAAGTTCAACTCCAGCTTTTTCCAAACCAAGATTTTTGGTGTTTGGGGCGCGACCTGTAGCCATGAGGATGGTGTCTGCTGTAATGATGTTTTGGGAATCGCCACTCATGGTCAACAGCAAATTCTCTTCTGAGTATTTGATTTCTTGAGCGGTTCTGTTGCCGATAAAACGAATTTTCCGTTTGGTCAAACCTTCTTGAACACCACGGCGGATATCATCATCAAACCCTGATAAAATCATCTCATCTTGATCAATAATTGTGACCTCACAACCGAAAGCATTCATCATGCTAGAAAATTCTACACCAATGTAGCCGCCACCAACAATTGCCAACCTTTTGGGCAGGTAGGGTAGGTGAAACATCTCGCGGGAGGTGATCGCGAATTCTATGCCTGAGATTTCTGGCAGGATCGGTTTTGCCCCTACCGCAATTAAAATCTTGTCGGCTGTCACTTTGCGTCCATGAACCTCAAGAGTGTGAGTGTTGGTGAAAGTGGCTTGACTCCGAATGAGTTCAATTCCAGCATTTTGCAACTGTTTGCTAGATGAACGGTTTATGCTTTCGATATGCTTGTGGACTGACCTGATGAATTTTGTCCAGTCAAAGGTAGTTTGATAATCACTCCACCCATAGCTATACGCCATTTGATTTTGCAAGGCGACGTCAGCGGCGTGGACAATAAGTTTTTTGGGAACGCAGCCGCGATTTACACAAGTACCACCGATAGCTTCTTGTTCGGCAATAGCAACACGGGCACCGTAGCTAGCTGCTTTTTTGGCTGCTGCTAGCCCTCCAGGACCAGCACCAATGACAAACAGGTCGTAGTCAAATGTCATGGCTTTTGGGAAGAATGAAGAGCAAAAAATGGATATACTCTATTGTCGCTGTTTCCCGTAACACCAGCATCTATCTGGACTTTGATTTTTTATAGAGTTGGCTTTTACGTCAGGGAGTTATACTACCCAACGGCAAAATCAGTAAACTGACGCATAAAGGGCGTATGGAATCCTAGGACAATATCTTGCTTTAACACCCCCAACTCCATTAATTCAGCAGCAATATCATCTTCCGTACCATTCCACTGAATCCAAATTTTGCCATTTTTTATATCTAGATGCATTACAGGGCCATAAACCCGGTGTCCCTTATCCCAGCCAACATAGATCAGCTGATAGTGGTCACGCACTGTATCAAAAATGGTTTGCATCTCCAATTCATCATCCTGGTTATGGGATGTTCGACGTTTAGCATAGTCTGTCAGTACACGCTGGATCTGTTCCCGATATTCTTCTAGCTTTGCCATTTGACAATCTCCTCCTTTACTGGATTGAAGATGAGTAGATTGATGTGACTACGTTCAATGACTGACTGAATAAATGGTGTGGTGAAGAAGTCTTCATAGATGATCACTGGTACTGCTAAATATAAAACACGCTCAGGCTGATAGTCTGCTAATGCATAGCGATAATTGATAAACTGTCCTAACGCTGTGTGAAATTCTGAGATAGTGGAAGGACTCAAAAAACTTTTTACTTCAACGGCAATCTTTTTTCCTTCTCTGTCTGCCACAATGAGTTTTTCTGCTGCTAGGTCAATAAATATATTGGTGATGCGGTCTACACGAATTCGTAGCGGGTCATCAGTAATCACCCACCCTTCTTTTTGGAGTGACGTTTTTACTACATCGTGAAATCTATCTTTAGCTGACATATCCTGGTGAAGTGTTACTCACTACGGGCATAGTTTAAGTCATCCTCAAGTTCCGCTGCTCCATAGTGCCTGTCGATACCTCGCTCTCCTAATAACTTAGCAAATTCATACTTTTCCATCCGAACTAGTTCTCTTGCCTTGCCAAAGGATAAAAGCTCTTGGGTGTAAAGAGCAATAGCTAATTCAGTGAATAGTTCTTGTTCCACCCGCTTTTCTGGTAACCGGATAGCCTCAAGGACAGAATCGGGAATGGACAGTTGCAGACTCATCTTGTTTACTGAATCCAGTAGGGAAACTGCTGATATTTCCATTATGGTGTCATAATATGCCGCTTTGGGAAGGAGTAGGAAAAATAACTTCTGCTTACCAGCGTGATTTCAATAGTAAATTTGTACTGTATTGGAAGAAATGCCCGCTCTCGAGGCGGATGATTCAGATCTTGCATCTCTACGTACAATCTCAGGATTTTTCCAGAGCAACGCAATAAAGTTACATTGATTTTATTGATTTTAATCGTTAAAATAGGGTACTCAAGCTTTGTACTGAGTGTGCAAATCATATCAATCTTTCTTGGTGCAAGATGTCAAATGATCTGGACGCGGCACTTTCATGCGCCTTGCGTATTAATCATCCGGTGTGGGTGGCATGACGATTGAAATCATGACAAAAATGCTATTTGAAATATTCCTGTAGTTACAAAGATATAAAAATATGGCATTCAAAAAAATACATCACTCTAGCATTTCTGGCGAAACTCCTGAAGCACTTTTCCGAGATTTAAGAAACCGAGAAGTTGAAGGGCTACTTTCCCACCAAGCCGACATACTTAGAGAATACTGCAAGCAGGAAATTCTTGATGCATCAGATGTTGCGCTACAGCTTCCTACTGGTAGTGGAAAGACCCTCGTAGGGCTTCTGATTGGAGAATGGCGTCGTCGCCGCTTTAATGAGAGAGCCGTATATTTATGTCCTACGCGTCAACTTGTCAATCAAGTAGTTGAACAATCATTAAGCAAATATGGAATCAAGGCAAATGCTTTTATTAGTAAACAATCAGAATACTCTCCTGTAATAAAGGCTGAGTATAGAAATGCAGAAACACTTGCCATTACAACGTATAGCGGGTTATTTAACACACATCCTTTTTTAGAGGATGCAGACCTAATAATTCTTGATGATGCCCACGCTGCTGAAAACTATGTAGCAAAATATTGGTCGCTTTTAATAGAGCGAAATAACCCTGAACATAGCGTCCTTTTTAAAGCTTTTGTTTCCGCTATACATGGAATTGTGCCTCATGAGCACTACCGCCGATTGATTGGCGAATGTGATGATATTAGAGATACTCAATGGTTTGAAAAAATTGCAACCCCTTACCTTTATGATAGACTCACAGAGATAACTGCAATACTTGATGAGCATATTAATAATAAAAGTGACCTACAGTATTCTTGGTCTGTTTTGCGAAATCACTTATTGTCATGTCATATATACAGCAGCTATAACTCTATTTTAATCCGTCCTTTTTTACCACCTACTCGTACTCATCAGCCATTTTCTAATGCAAAACAACGTATTTATATGTCTGCAACATTAGGAGAAGGAGGAGAACTAGAAAGAGTGGCAGGCGTAGAAAAAATAGTGTCTTTATCTGTTCCAGAAGGATGGGATAAGCAAGGTATTGGTCGTAGATTGTTTTTCTTTCCAGAAAGATGTCTGGATGAGGAAGAAGCACTCAACCTTGCTATTAATATGATGAAGGCAACACCAAGGTCACTTGTCCTTGTTCCAGATGAACGTACAGCTACTGGATTCAAAGACAAAATACCTAAAGGAACTGGTTACAAAATATTTGATGCAGGTCAGATAGAACAGTCAAAGCAGCCTTTTACATCAGCAGAAAAAGCTATTGCAGTAGTGGCAAACCGTTATGATGGCATTGATTTTGTGGGCGATGAATGCCGCCTTCTAATCGTCAAGGGACTGCAACGAGCAACAAATTTGCAAGAAAAATTTTTGGTAACCCGAATGCCTGCTAGTATTCTTTTCAATGAAAGAATTTTTACTCGAATTGTGCAGGCAGTCGGACGCTGCACAAGAGCAGCTAACGATTATGCAGCTGTAATAGTACTGGGAGAAGAATTGAATAAATTTTTGCTGGATAAAGATAAGAGACCATTTTTCCATCCAGAAATTCAAGCAGAACTTGAGTTTGGAAATCAACAATCTAAGGATGTTGAAGCAGAGGATTTTTTTGACAACCTACGTATCTTTCTAGAACATAAGGAAGAATGGAATCAGGCAGAAGAAGAAATAATCTCTTTTAGAGACACACTGCAACAACGTCAACTCCCAGGCATAGATAAATTAAAGAACGCTGTTGTTCATGAAGTAAGGTATCAATACGCTCTTTGGAATGGTGATTATGAAAAAGCGGTTGCAGAGTGCCGTTCTGTCTTGACTTCACTTAGTGGAGATGATGTTAAAGGCTATAGAGCCTTTTGGTACTATCTTGCCGGCAGTGCAGCTTGGATAGCTGCAAAAGATGGAATTTCTTCTATGGAAAGCGTGACACGCGATTTCTTCAAGCGAGCGGCTGAGACTACTGAAATTCGATGGCTTTATGAACTCTCTCGTTTATATATTGAAAATCCGCGAGAAAACCAAGCTGATGTTTTTAGGCTGGCTGCTGTGATTGAAGGACTAGAAACACAACTGTTAGCACTTGGTACTGCAAATGATAGGAAGTTTGATGCGGAGGAGAAAAAAATTCTTGAAAATCTTAGTAAAGTGAGAGAAGAAGATTCTAAAGCCTTTGAAGATGGACATGAAAGATTAGGTCGTCTACTAGGCTATCAAGCAGCAAATTCTGAAGCCAATGCTGCTCCAGACCCCTGGTGGATTGCTGGTGATGATTTTTGTATTGTCTTTGAAGACCATTCAGTTAATAGCCAACAAACACCACTTGGGGCAAATAAGGTTAGACAAGCAGCCTCGCATCCTAATTGGATTAAAGCTAATATTCAGCTTCGTCGCGATGCAGTGATTATCACGGTCTTGGTCACACCCTGTAATATCATAGAGAATGGTGCCATGCCTCATACCTCAGATGTTTGTTACTGGAATCAAAAAGAATTTCAAACATGGGCAGAAAATGCAGTTTCTGTTGTCCGTAACCTCAGACGTAGTTTTCCTGGTGAGGCTAACTTGGAATGGCGAGAACGCGCTATGCAGGCGTATCGGGATAATGGTCTTGATCCAGCTTCTCTTACAGCAGATTTACGTCAGCGAAAATTAGCTAATTTTCCGACTCACGGTTAGTTTAGCGGTTCTCGAAAACTGAGCTAAATGTAGGTGGAGTCAAAGATTTTTCCAATCATCAAGGCAGTATCCTCTTTGTGATTTTATCATCTACTTCCTCATCAATTTCTATGAGAGCTTCTGCCAATTTACTTTTTACACTATCTCGCAGAGCTTTGAGCAGATCCTCTGCTGATCGCTCTGATTGTTTAAAACCAGGCTTTAAAGTCCATATTCTTTTCCAAGGTAAGCCAATTTCAGGTTCAGTTTCAAAGCACCCTGCTGACCAAAAAGCCAACAACGAATTGTTGATAATTTCTGAATCAATATTAGGCAGTTTTTTGGATATAGATTCTAAGGTTTCTGTAAAGCTTTTTTTAACTATTGACTCCTTACTAATTTGTGTCGCAACTTCAATTAAATGTTGAGGTGAAGCCAACTTAAACTTTCGATGACCGTTCATAAGTATTTCCCTATAAATCTCTTCTGAATGAATATTTTTCTTGGGATGTACAATCTTCTTAAGAACTAATTTTGCAGGATGAACTGGATCAACTTCAAAATCTGAATCTTTACAGATATATTGCAAAAAAGTTGATAATTTCTTGTCTTCCAAAGAATCAGCATACTCTATATAAATATTTTCAAAATTTTCTATTCTTTTAGTTAAAAACATGCGTATCTCTGGTAAGACAATACCTCCACTGATTATACGGATATCATCTTTTAAAGAATTCAAAGATTCTCTAGTTTTTGCTACTAAATCAATAGTTCGACTTTGTAGTTGATTTAGCTCAGACAATACTTCTGATATTGATTGATATCTCTGGCTGAAATGATAACGAACCATTTTATTGATGATTTCTGCTAAATTATTGCTTATGGCTGTGTGTTTTCGCCATAGGATTTCACCTGTTTGAGGATCTTCTTGTAAATCTTTTGGATCAACTTTAGTAAGTGCTTGAATAGCAATCATACCTACAGCATATATATCACTAGAAAATCTTGGTCTACCATTTGCCTGTTCGCTAGGTCTGTATCCATGTGTGCCAATTGCAACTGTATATGAAACCTGCCCATGTTCATCTTCAATAAAACTAACTCGTTTAACAGCACCAAAATCTATGATAACTATTTTCTCATCAATCCTACGTCTGATGTTTGAAGGCTTGATATCTCGGTGAATAACATTTTCGTCATGTATATATTTCAAGACCTCCAAAATATCTCTAAGAAGTTGAATTGCTTTCGCTTCTTCAAGTCCATTCTTAATCTCTTCAGTTAAATCTTGACCTTCTATAAATTCTTGAACTAAATAATAATTAGAATCATCATCATTGAAAAAATATGCTAATAATTGGGGAATTTGCTCATGTTTACCCAGACGATATAAAGTGTCAGCTTCTTCCTTGAATAGCCTGAGACCTACCTCAAGGTTACGGTGGCTACTGTTTTGGGGTGAGAACTTCTTTACAACACAAATAGGCTCCCCTGGTAAGTGTAGATCCTTCGCTCGATAAGTTTCACCATAGCTCCCTTTTCCCAATTCTTGAACAATACTGTAGCGTCCACCAATAACTTCATTAGGTTGCAACATATTTGTGATAGTTAGGGCTGTTGAGTAAAATAGTCTTTACTTAATACTTCCCAAAATCTTTTCTAGAATTTCAGATTGCTCACGCTGTTTAATTACTTCTACCAGAGAAAATAAAGCCCCTTTGTCCACAAATGGTTCGACCGATCAGGCGTTGTTTTGAGGTGTCCCAGGTTGTCGATCGCCAACCTGGGCACCCAATCTAGCTTTCATCGTTTTGCGTTGATTATTTTCTTGACCAAGTAATTCAAGAGTGTTAAACAGGGGTAAGCTCAATAAAGCTGACGGGAATGAGTCTCATGTACTGCGCGAGTACCCCTTCTGTAACGTGAGTTTGACGGGGTAATTTGACCGTGCTATGATAGCCAACCCCTGTCAAAAAGGGGAGTAACAGTAAATAAAGTAGACGAACATGAAATTAGACCGGATCACTAGCAATCAAACTCGCATGAACGGACAGCCGTGCATCTGCAATCTTCGCCTTACAGTTCGTCGGGTAATCGAGTTGCTAGCTACCTACCCTGATCGGCAAGAACTGTATCGAGAGTTTCCTGAACTAGAAGAAGAAGATATCAGGCAAGCTTTAATTTATGCTTCTACCTATATGGATGATCGCATTGTAGAGCTATCTCCAAATAATGAAACTGCTGCTTGATCAAGGTTTACCAAGTTCTGCTGCTGCTTTGTTGTCCGAAGTTGGTATTGATACAGTTCATGTTGCTGAGATTGGTCTATCGGCAGCAGAGGACATTCCAAAGTGGGAGTGTATGAGTGCAAGAGATCGATTTCACAGCGTGGTTAAGCAAGCTCTTATTCAAGAGGGTTGGCGCATTACGGATGATCCATTGCTTGTGCGATATGGACCGACGAACCTGAGAGTCGATCTGGGCGCAGAACGAATCATCGCGGCTCAGCGCAATCTGGAAGAAATTGCGATCGAGATCAAAAGTTTTCTGGATGCTAGTGTGGTGAATGATTTTCATGCAGCGGTTGGACAGTACTTGCACTATCAACTTGGATTTAACTACAATGGGTGGAAGCGAAAACTGTATCTGGCTGTTCCATCAGGAATTTATGCAGCAGAATTTCATAAACCGCTCTTTGAGGACAGTATCCAGACTTATGGAATTAAAATTTTAGTATATAGTGCTGAACCTCCGGAGATTGAACAATGGATCGAGTAGAGCAATATACACAAATCGTTCAACAAACTATCCACGAGTTCTATAATCTGTATCTGCAAATGCAAGATGCTCAAACTTTCTGCATTGTCGATCCAGCCTCGCGCCACTATCAAGTAATTCAGACTGGATGGGATAGTCGTCATCGTAGAATTTATACTTGTTTGCATCTGTCAATTCAGAATGAAAAAGTTTACATCTACAGCGATCCGACTGAAGAGGGAATTGCCAATATTCTGATCGAGAAAGGGATTCCTCAATGGGACATTGTTTTAGAGTACCAAGCGCCTGAACTTAGACAGTACACGTCATTTGCTCAAGGTTGAGAACTCGATATGCATTAGTTCAGAGTAACATTAGGCTCATGAAAGCCAAGCACAATTTCTAGCAGCAGCACAAGAAACCTTTAAACAGGAGCGAGAAGATCCCTGAGAAGGAAACTTTGTCAATATGATGACATTATATTATTAAGGAAATTTTAGACGGTTAGCTCTAGTTGAAACAAGGATGATCTAAAGCGGCACTTTCACTTTTACACGCCTCACTTAAGCTTAATTATTCAGTGTTAGTGGCATAACGATTGAGAGCAGAATAATGAAAAGGGTGTAGGGGGTGGCTCTTGTGGGTGTGGGGAACCCCATACATAAATGTACGGGCGCTTTCCCCCTAACAGGGTGTGGTGATTTTATCTTGCCCCATACCTCGTTCTTAGTCATATTCAACAAGTAGGGTGCGTTAACGTAGTGTAACGCACCATTAATAGCGGTGCGTTATGGCGCAAAAACTGGCAAATATGTCAAAAATGATACTTGAGAACGCGCTATCCCGCACCCTATGCGTAATTTAATGTTTACTTTATCAATGACCTCTATGGCTAAATTACAACTACATTTTAACGGAAATTTTCCCTTAAAAAAAGAAGAAGTGAGCAGAATACTCCAAGTTTCGACAGAAGAAAAAGGCTTAAATGATAGTCTTCAAAACTTGATGAACAGAACAAGTTTAGGAAATGCGAAAGTCGGACGAATCAAAAGTTGGGCAATTCGTGCTGGTTTAATTCAGGACATGCGCCCTAGTCCTGAAGGGGAAATTGTTTGGCGACTTGACCGTTACTTTGAGTCAAATATTACAAACTGGCTGATGCACTTTCATTTAAGTTTCGGAGATAATGGACTACAGAAACCACCTGACAAACCTGCTGATTGGGGTGGATGGTCTTACTTTATTTACACTTTTTTACCGCAGCACAGCATTTTTTCTAGTGAGGAATTGCTGTATAATATTAGTTCAGAATTCCAAGAAGAAACCAAGATTGTCGGTTCAAGAATAAAATTTGTTTTGCGGGCATATACTGATACTCATGCTTTAGCATCTTGTAAGTTTCTTACCCAAGAAAAAGACCAATATTTTGCTGGACATGCCCGCTTATCTAACCCTTATTTGGTGGGATATTTCCTGGCAAAACTATGGGAACGTGATTTTCAAGGCGCTGGATCTGTCCTTACTGAATCTATTTTAAACCAAAAAATGGGGCTGGCTCCAATGTTAGGGGTGAAGGCAGAAGCGCTACAAGAACAACTCAATACCCTGGAAGCTTACGGTATTATCGAACAGCGACGTACAGTGCCTCCCTTCCAGGTTATTCCGCGTTGGGATAAACCACTGGCACTTCTGGAGAAGGCGTATGACAGAGATTAGTAGAATCATGCTGCGGGATGCTAGACCTGATGACCGAATTCATCTGATCCTTTGGGACACGCCTAACGAAGCTCAAATTAGGCTTGTCGCTTTACACAACAACGCGCATTTGGTCAACTACAGAGAAAATTTGCTACAAAGAATAAATCAGGATGAACAGTTTATTGCTCTTCATCACGATATAAAGGAACAAATCCTACTTTTGACGGATGACTTAGAAAGATTGCAAAATCTAGAAACACGGTGTCAGCAATGCGATAACATTTTCAAGGTCACGATTCCCGAAGTACCTCAATTGCCTTCTACTTATGGGGGCGATCGCCTATCCCTATCCGGCGAATTAACCTTTCAATTTGCTTATGCTGAAGCTGGAAGTACCAACCTCGCTTCTGATTCAATAATGACCATCAAGCAAATATTTAATAGTGGGTTTAATATAGATGAGTTCTTGTGAAGCAATAGCCTACAATAATGATTTAGTTCGTGATGTTTTTGGCAATCTCAGCATTGATAAAACCCGATTGCCATCGAGTGGACTAACTTCTGTTGGTGTGCCAAGCTTTGTTGCTGAATGGCTACTTGATAAAATTGTGCCCGGTTCCGGACCACTCACAGCCATAGAATTAGAAAAAGTCAATAATTTTGTCAAACAAGTATTTCCCCGTAAAGATGACCGCAACGAAATCATTTTTGATTTGACTCAAGGGGAAGTGAGAAAACTTATTGCCCTCCTGCAGGTACGAATCAAATTAGAATCCGGAGGAAGAGTCATTCCTGAACCTTTAGCACAAATACCAGTACTAAATTTAACTGAATGTAGTATCAGCACAGAAATTGTAGAACGCTTTCTCAAGTTGGTCTAAAAATGGATTTCTTTGGTGAAGCATTACTGTCTCTACGCCAAGATAATCGCTTCATGTCCTATGCACAGCAGCATACTCAATTTGATAAAAACGCAACTGTTCGTGATCAAAATGCCATCATTAAGTCAGCATCAGGGTTTCTGAAAATTCTCTACCCTCATTTGAAATTAACATTAATGGACTATCAGCGTGATTGTTTGGAACCAGCCCGGAGACTACGTCAAGCAATCCGTAACTCTCTATATTCTCTTGATGATGAATTCAGGCAACAGGCACGAGAAATTTACGTTGAGGTAAAGTTATAAAAATGAGTTTCGCCGTTAAGAAGGGGGGTTGAGGGACTCAAGCATTTTCTAGTCTTTAGGAAGGCAAAACGCAAAAAACGCGGAGACAATATTTTGACAGTTTTTGATGTTGCGATCGCTTTCACGCCACAGCAAACCCCGTATGTTGTCGTACATTAGGCTCATGAAAGCCAAGCACAATATGCTCTTTTGGGATACCAGCCTCTACCAGTTCATTCGCAATTCCATCTTCAGTTCCATCTCTCTGAATCCACACCTTACCATCAATAATATCGATGTGGATGAGACAACCGTGAATCCGTTTAACCCTTTGCCATCCTAAAGACATCACTAGATACCTATCACGATCACGGTCAAAAATTGTTTCATTATGAATATCTCCGTTAGCATACTGAATCTGGACATATTTTGTTAGGATAATTTGGATAATTTGTCGATATCTGTCTAAAATATCCATCTGACAATTACCTCCATTTCTGGTTCAAAAACAATTAGTCTTACCCGCTGATTCTCCAGTAAAACTTGACCAATTGGCTCTTCAAAGATGTCAACAAAAACTGCTTCCCGGATACCAAGATACAGCACACGGTCAGGTTCTGTACGGGCTAAAATGTCGTTATAAAGAATAAACTGACCAACAGCGTTTTTTAAATCTTCAACTTCCGATGGACTAACAAAACTTTTAATTTCAACAGCAATCTTTTTTTCTATCTTTTCAGCCGCCAAAAGCTGCCGCGCACCTAAATCAATGTACAAATCTTTCAGACCCCATTTCACCATATAAGGGTCATGGGTGATTTTCCAACCATCCTTGATGAGCGAGTTTTTGAAACTATCATGATAGATATCTCTGGCTGGCACACTGCTTACCTTTCACCGCAAAGACTCATTAATTTTTAGTATACAATGACTGACCAAGGATGACAGAGGGGATTACGAATTGAGACGCCTTTGGCAGGGCGTGAGTCGCCTCTCCTGGCGGAGACGCTGCGCGTAGCGTCTCCCCCTGGGAGAAGGGGTACGCTTCAATTCAAAAGTCAAGTTACTGACAAGGATGTGTGAAGGAATACTAGAAACCTATGAATAGGGTAGCACTAAGCGATGAAAGCACTGGAATTCAGGCAACTTTAGTGATAGATTTAAATATTACCCTTATTTATGATGCTAGTCTATATAAGACGTTGATCCAAGATCTGAGTCAAAATAAAAACTTTGAATTCATTCAATCTTTATTTAACTCTATGGATATTAAGTTACAACCATTATCTAAAAACATCGGTCTACAAATTACGAAGAATGATAGTGTTAGTATTTTAGAATTAAACTTGGAAGAAATTACCAATTTATTCAAATCCTATGGCGTGCTGCTTTTTAGAGGATTTGAAACTAATACTAATATTTTTAAGCAATTTAGCAATTTATTAAGTATAGATTTTCTTGACTATACTGGCGGGGCTTTTACAAGAAGAGTGATTGATGGCGATAAGACTGTTTTAAGCGTCAACGATCATCAATTTGCAATTAAGTTGCATGGAGAAATGTATTATCAGAAAAGAAAACCACTGATGTTGTGGTTTTTTTGTGCTAATCCAGCATCACAAGGAGGAGAAACAACAATATGTGATGGCAAGTATTTTTTTGAAACCCTTAGTGGTTCAACTAAAAATTTATTTAGCAGAAATAAACTGAAATTTTCTGTACATCAATCTAAAGATCAATGGCAAGCAAAATACAGAATTGATGATTTGGGTAAATTACAGGAGATATGTATCGATAACGATATATCTCTGAAAATCAATGTGGATAAATCTATTGATCTTGAATACATTTGCTCTGCAATTATTCCTAGTAAATGTGGCAATTATCAAGTTTTCATCAATAGTCTTTTACCAACCAAACAGTTAAACCCAGAAATTATAAATTTTGATGATGATTCGGAAATTCCTAATGATGTGCTTACAGAACTAGATGAAATTGCTGAAAGGATAACAACAGATATTTCTTGGAAAACAGGAGATATTTTAATGATTGATAATACTAGAGTTATGCACGGTAGACGAGCTTTTTCTGACGACAAAAGGGACATTTATATTAGGCTATGCTCACCAGCTTTTGAACTTTAGAGTTTGGACAATCATTATTAAATCAGATAATTTCATTACAAGTTTACGGGTAAGACAAAAAACGATCGCTTACATTTGTTCTAATTCCTTCCCCTTTGTTTCTCTGACTAGAAAAGCAACAAAAAAGATGGAAATTGCTGATGCGACTGTGTAGATACCATAGGCAGAACCTAGACCAAAGGACTTAAGTAAGGGAGGAAATGTAGTGGAAACAAGAAAGTTGGCGATCCATTGAACCGCAGCCGCTACAGAAAGGGCAGCGCCTCGAATCCTGTTGTTGAACATTTCTCCTAATAGTACCCAGACAATTGGTCCCCAGGAAAATCCAAAACAGACAACATACAGGTTTGCGGCGATAAGTGCAATAATTCCCAATGAACCGGGGAGACTAGGGGTTCCTGTAGCAGGATTAATCCCCGCATGTCCGAACACAACTGTCAAAGTGCCCAGAGTTATGGTCATACCGATTGAACCTAGCATGAGTAGAGGCTTTCGACCAAATTTGTCAACAAAGGCGATCGCAATAAACGTAGTCACAATGTTGACAATTCCAGTAATCACGGTAATCAGCAGAGAATCCTTTTCCGAGAATCCAACTGCTTGCCACAAAACACTGCTGTAGTAGAAAATAACGTTGATACCAACGAACTGTTGCAGAACAGATAATCCCATACCAATCCAGACTATCGGTAGTAACCCTCCACTACGACTCAAAAGATCGGAGAATCTGGGCTTGCGTTCTGTGAGAACAGTTAGGCGAATCTCTTCCACTTTTGCTTGGACGTCACCCCCTTCAACTTTTTCTAGAACATTTGCTGCATCTTGATACCGTCTTTGTGCAATTAGGTATCGAGGTGATTCAGGAATCAGCAAAGCCGAAACCCCATAGACAATTGCCGGAGGGACTTCTGTGAAGAACATCCAACGCCACGCCGAAATTCCAAACCAAAATGGTGCTTCTGCTGATCCACCTGCACCCAATGCAATGAAGTAGTCACAAAGTAGGGCAATGAAAATCCCTGTGACAATTGCAAGTTGTTGTAGGGAACCAAGTCTCCCTCGTAATTGAGCTGGTGCAACTTCTGCAATGTAGGCTGGTGCAATCACACTCGCCATCCCAACGGCAACTCCACCTAATATCCGCCAGAAGATGAAGTCCCAAATACCAAATGCAATTCCAGAACCAATGCCACCCAGGATAAATAAAATCGCAGCGATCATCATTGTTCTGAGGCGACCTTGCCTATCTGCGATCGGTCCAGCAACGAAGGCCCCCAAAGCAGACCCTAGTAACGCACAGGCTACCGCAAAACCTGTCATCACACTATCAGCATGAAACGCTTTTGACAAAGCTGAAACAGCTCCGTTAATCACAGCAGTATCAAAACCAAATAAAAAACCACCCAGTGCCGCAGCACCCGCGATTAGAACAACAAAGGTAGCATTCGGCTTCTTAGTAATAACTGGTTCTCTTACGTTCATTTTCTATTTTTTTACCTATATTTTTATTTAAATTTATTTAACATAAGTTTTCTGTGCTTAATTAATAAATAATATTTAAATTTGAGTTAAAAATTATCACAAACCTGATTGTCTCTAGAAAACTTGCGAAAGCTCTTGTGCAACTTTCTTAAAGGACTTTGAGGCTATCCTAATTTTTTAATAAACTGCATCTAGCTAAATATATAGATTGAGAAAATCTTTAGAAAGAAGAATTCAGAATACATCCGTCAGAATCAATTAAATAGGGATTTAAACCCCTTCACTCCTCCGCCAGTCGCACAGAATTCCCAAGCTGACCCCTGACTCCTGACTCCTGACTCCTGAGTTCTTTCTGTTAGGTACAAACTTCACGATTCTTTGCTAATCTGGAAGTAAAGAAAACACAGATATCATGAATTACTCCGTTACAGCATATTGCAAGTAAATGAAGTACAGTACTGAGGTCTAAAAGGCAGACTCTAAGCCCTTTTCACTCCTGACTCCTGACTCCTGACTCCTGACTCCTGACTCCTGACTCCTCTAGGTATCGTCTCATGTCCACCAACTCTCCTCCTTTGATCGAAACGTTTATCCCAGAGCGCTGGGTTGGGTGGAGCATGGACTTTATTGAGGCAGGCTATACAGGGTTGTTAATCAAAAATGGTCGTCTCGTGCGGAAATTGCAACCAGGGCGTCATTTCAGCTTCGCCCTACCGTTGCTAGAACAATGTGATCTGATTCTAGTAGACACTAAGATTCGCAACCTGGAAATTATATCACATGGAGACTTTTTATCACAAGATCAATATCTGATTAATGTTTCCCTGAATGTGATGTATCAGGTAGTAGACCCGCAACGAGTAGCGTTGGAATTATCTGAGCCGATCGCAGCCCTTGTCAGTGCGGTCAAAGATACTCTGGGGGCGGCAATTGGTCAGTTGCGTGTTCAACAGTTGACAACTCAAGGGAGGGCGCACATCCGGCAATACATCCTAGACAAGACAGACGTTTCTTATTCTTTAGGCTTTGCTTTAGAAGATGTGCGGGTAAACGACATCAGCTTCCCTCAGGGTCAGGGGATAATTCGTCAAGTTGAAGGCATGAGTGCTAGAGAAGAAGCCGAATACGAAGCAGCGTTAAAAGCGCAGATTGCTCAGGCTGGTCGCCCACAAATACTCCCGCCGCCCGTACAGCAGGTCAACATTATCTCCGGTCGCGACCCGAACTCAAGTAACCCTGCTGTTGGTGGTACCGTAGAAGCTAATGGCATTGCCCTTGAAGGTTTACCAACTCGTGATCACCTAACGCTTGCTCCGACCGTGATTGACCTAAATTCCAGGGGAGAGCAGATCGCACGTTTGGTCAATAACTCTTCAGGTGCGATCGCTCTGTTGTCAACTAGCCCCTTTACCATTGGACGGGAACCAAGCAACACCCTCATTCTCGATGATAACCTGTGTTCACGTCACCATGCCCAAGTTATTAAAGTCACAGACCCTCAGGGTACAGTCCGCTACCAGCTCATTGATCTAGGTAGTTCCAATGGCACTTTTGTCGGTGGACAGCGAGTTGTCCCTAACCAACCTGTGTCGCTGAATCCAGGAAACGTCATCAAGATTGGTAGTCAGACTTGGACTTTTGAAGCTTGAGTCGGGATTCGCAGTGTGAAAAAGTACAACAGGATCTTAGCATCTACCCTGAAGCGCGATTGCAAAATCCAATAAATCATGAAGGACCTGCGATCGCAATCTGGATCACTAGTACCTTTGGGATAACAGCATTAGCTTTACGTGATCTTGGTTTGAGAGATGCTGAAGACCCTGAAATATTTGAAGCAGCAAAGGCTCAAGGAGTTATCTTCATGACAAAAGATAGCGACTTTGTTGATCTGGTTAATCGTCTTGGCTCACCACCACAAATTATCTGGTTGACTTGTGGTAAAACTTCAAATGCTCGGTTGCGAGAAATTTTGAGTTCAACCTTGCCAGAAGCACTAGAGCTTTTACGAACAGGTGAGGCATTAGTCGAAATCACCACAACTTTCTCCCAGTAAATTGTCAAGGTCAAAGGCAGTATGATAGGTGGAAGCTTTAGTGGCAACAGGCTGATTAACACCTTTGTACCACAGGGGATGATGCACATCGTAGTAGAGATTTAAATCACTGGCAACGAAGACTTGATCCTCTGGGTAGTTGGGAGGTAAAAAGGTTTCTCGTAATAGCTGAGGTTGGAAGAGATGAAACTCGTCCGGTAATCCTGGCTGCTGTGGATTTTCACTGGGGAGGTCATACATGGTGGGTAAGACTTCCTTGGCGGAACGCGGGGGTCAGTTTGATACATGATGTCTAGCCTGGAAGAGTAGGAGAATCAACCTGATGTTACCAAGTATAGATGGAGTGGGAATTTTATAACTAAGTCCTTTTAAGGTATGTTATGGCAAAGATGTTTCCTGATCAACTACGTTGTGATACTAAAAGTAGTGCAGAAAAACGTTTATATCAGGCACTTAAGGAACAGTTGTCAGATAAGTTTATTGTCTTTCATTCGGTTTCCTGGCAAGTACAAAATCTCAACAATGGTGCAAAAGATGGGGAAACTGACTTTGTGATTGCTTGTCCCAATCTAGGCATCTTGGTACTGGAGGTCAAAGGTGGCAAAATCAGTTACGACGGCGAGGCGGATCAGTGGTACAGCAATCATCACGCGATCAAAGACCCCTTTAAACAAGCATGTGAAAGCAAGCATAATCTGCTAAGTCTGCTTAAAGAGAAGCCTTTCTGGAGAACACGTTGGATTCCCATCGGTTACGCAGTCGCCTTCCCTGATGTCAAACTTAAGGGTAGGTTACCTCTGCATGCTCCTGGTGAAATCATATTAGATGGTAGCCAAGTGACTGATTTATCAGCTTGGGTACAAGCAGTCATGAACCATTGGCGCGGTCAGAATCCAGATCATAATCTCGATCGCAGTGGAGTTGAACAACTCGTCAAAATCCTCCGTCCCTCAATAGTCGATTGTGTACTACTCCCTTTTGAGAATGATGAGTGCAAGTTTAGAAACCTAGTTGATAAACAATTCCAGATCTTAGATTTTTTAGCCAAGCATCGTCGTGTAGCTATCAGTGGTTGTGCTGGTTCAGGCAAAACCTTATTAGCACTTGAGAAGGCGCGTCGTCTAAACGAACAAGGATTCAGCGTCTTACTCACCTGTTACAACAAAGCTTTAGCGCAGTTGCTACGCCAGCGCCTAAGTCGCCAACAAAATCTGCACATTTACACCTTTCACGGTCTTTGTGAAAAACTATTTCATCAAGCTGGTCTTGTAGCACCAAATAACGACCAAATATCTCAAGACCGACTCTTCAAGGAAATTTATCCTAATTTACTCAGTAAGGCTGCTGATCAGCTCAATTGGCGGGTTGATGCAATCATTGTGGATGAAGGACAGGATTTCTGTGAAGATTGGTGGCTTGCACTCAAGTTGCTATTGCACGATCCTGATGATGGCATCTTCTACTTTTTTCACGATAATAATCAGAACATTTTTGGTCATGGCTGGAAACCTCCGTTAGAGGAAGCGCCTTTTTCCTTAACTGAAAACTGTCGCAACACCCAGAAAATACACTCCTATGTTCGTCAATTTTACCCACCGAGTCATTCTACAACGGCTCCAGGACCACTAGGACGGGATGTAGAAATTCACTATTACACAAATGATCGCGAATTAAAGAATACTCTGAGTCGGATTCTTCATCATTTAGTTGACAACGAGAAAATTGCTACCAAAGATATTGTCATTTTAACAACCAGACGGAAACAAGCGCTGCAAAACCAAATTTTAGGTCGCTTTCGAGTTAAAGCAGAACCCGACTTGAGTAATAATGAAATTCGTTGTAACACAATTCATTACTTCAAAGGACTTGAAAGCCCGATAGTCATTATCGTGGAGATTGAGTTGAACAGAGTTCCAAATCTGAAAAATTTGCTGTATGTAGGTGCTTCTCGCGCTCGTCACCACTTAATTATTCTCCGACCTGATGCTCCATTTTAAGAGTATGTTCTAGGCAATCTTTTCTATCACCCTAAAATGCTCTTACAGTGCATCTACCTTTAAGTACCAGCCCAGAAACCGGTTTTCTATGACAGGAGCTACAGTGAAGTATACTATTATAACGAAAACCCAGGCAATTTCGTTGATCTTGAAAATAGACATCTCCAGGAATCATGTAGGGGCGTATTGCAATACGCCCCTACCAAGGATTTCAGCGAACACATAATTAATTTTCACGACTATGTCTAATGGTAAGGATAATCAAGAAATTCCAACTGATTGTCTGTGATTACTATAGCTTCGTTTATTTCTAATAAGTATGTCTGGTTGAAGCGCAATCTAATTCTTAAATTAGCCCGTTGTGTTGTTTGGCGACAAGCTATTAAGTGATGGTCACCACAGCAAAGTTAGGAGTACTCTTAACTCCTAACTCCTGTTCACGGCTTGAGAAATATGTCTGGTAAATGCTTCAGTACTCGCTGAAAGATCTCCAAAATTAACACACTAGTACAACGCGGCGGAAATAAAGCAACCATTTCAAACAGGCAAAAGCCTTGATATATATTACTTTTGACTTTTGACTTTCGCGAAGCGGTACTAGCTTCTCCCCCCTCTGTTATACTTGTCGTAAGCGCAATACAAGTATGACGTTCGCCATGCTCACAGTTAGACTAGACGAAGAAACACAACGCCAGCTAGCCGATATCTTAGCTCACGAAAGAACAGACAAGAGTGAGTTGATCCGACGCTTGATTGCTGAACGCTGGCTTACCCTGCAAGCAGATAGGACTTTGGTTGATCGGCGAGGTGGACACCCTCAACACCTCCTGCAAGATGCACCCAGCGATTTATCCGAACGAGCAAACCGGAAGAAGGCGATCTCGGAATATCTAAAACAGCGCCATTCATGACTTACCATCCGCTTATACTCGCAGACAGTGGGTTTTTATTTGCCTACTACAGCGCCAGAGATCAACATCACCAACAAGTACGTCGTTTCTTTGAAAGCTGCACCTCTGAGTTAGTAACTACACCTATCTGCATCGCAGAAGTTATGTGGTTACTCAGTTCTGATTGGCGCACACAGAACGAGTTTCTTCTAGACGTTGCTAAAGGACTCTACGAGTGTGAGCAGATTTTAGCTGAAGATTTTTCGCGCATTGCTCAACTGAATGCCACTTACTTTGACTTACCAGGAGATTTTGCTGACTTATCCCTAATCGTCATTTCCGAGCGCCTAGATATTGCTGCTATCGCGACTTTAGATCGTGATTTTGATGTTTATCGGCGTTATCGGAAAAAACCTTTCGAGCGGGTGTTCTTGCCCCAATAGCCTTCAACAGTTTCTGGGTAATCAATGAATTCATTCAAACACAGGAGGCCACAGAACAATAGGTATCCCAGAGTACTGGATCGTGGATTACTTGGGCTTAGGGGGTCGGGATTATATTGGCAATCCAAAGCAACCGACAATATCGGTTTACCTGTTGGCAGCTAGTGGAAATCACTACCAAAAGCCTGCTCAATTTCGCTTAAGCGATGCCTGCGGCAACTCCTCCGGGGAACGCATTATCTCCCCTACATTCAACTCGTTACAGATCACGGCTGAACAGATCTTTACTACTGTTAAGTGATGGTGAGGTTTTTGTCGATGAATCAAACGAAATTTGAAAAAGATTTTGACTGCTTAAAGTTTAAAGAGCAAGTCCAGGAAAAAATAGCAGCCGACATTCAAAACCTCACTCCTTTAGAAGAAATTGAGTACTACCGCGTAGTCACTGATTCTAGTCCCTTCGGCGATCGCACTCATATGTCCAAAAAAGACCTATTCCATGAAGCTGTAAAACGGGGTCTAGAGAAAGACCAATGGACGATCACTGACGATCCCTTAGAATTGGAATGGGAAGAAGTCAAAGTCAAAATCGATCTAGCGGCTGAACGGCTGATTGCAGCAAAGCGGGGAGAAGAAAAAATCGCTGTGGAGGTTAAAAGCTTTATTGGGACTTCAACAATTAGCGACTTTCATACAGCTTTAGGGCAATTTCTGAACTACCGCATTATGCTGGAAGCAAAAGAACCTGATCGCCAACTTTATCTTGCAATACCGCTAGAAACCTATGATACTTTCTTTCAAAGCCAATTTGCTCAAGTGGTAAAACAGAGATATCAACTCAAACTAATTGTTTACAAACCTTTAACTGAGGAGCTCGTGCAATGGATAAACTAGAGCATTATCGATCCTGCATCCAAACCCTCTTGGAAAGGCATAGCCAATATAAATCCCGTGACGAAGATGTAGAAAGCGCACTATTGTTTGACCCAGTACGGGATCGCTACCAACTCATGCGTATCGGCTGGAAAGGCTTAAAGCGAATCTATTACATCATCTTACACTTCGATATCAAAGACAGCAGAATTTGGCTTCAGCAAAATACCACTGATATCGATGTTGGTGAAGAACTATTGTCCATGGGTGTCCCCAAAGAAGATATCATTCTGGGGTTGCATCCTCCCTACAAACGTCCTTACACCAATTATGGTGTTGCTTAAAACCAGAAATACAGCAATGTTCATTGACTTTGCGCAAGGCAATCTGCTGTACTTGACAGGAACAGCCGAGGTGATCTGGGACAGTGATGAAATTCGTGCCTTTGTGGGTGCAGAACGATTGCTCCGCTTTCATGTCGCTGAGGGATATCGAGTTGAAGGAAGCTTGCCCTTGCGTTGGTCTGATCCTGATTATTCACCGTTCCTCGAATGTACTGGCTCTTGGGAGAAAGCGTTTAGTTGAGCAAGAATGGGGTGTGGGGTGATATTTATCATTTCGAGTGGGTGTGCTTGCCCTAATAGCCATCCGCCTTTTTTATTGCGTAAGTTCTAGTGTAAAATCTGAGATAATAAGTCTGGTCTATTTTAATTAAATCTATTTTAGCCAACTAAAAAATCATGGTTTTAAGCGGTATGTTTAGTATTGCTTAATGGGAAAGTCTGTTATCGAAATCCCCTGATTACCCTGAGAACTAGCCATGAATCGAATATCGCGTACGATCTTAATAGTTGAAGACTCTGCCGAAAAGCGGGAGGTTTATCGACGCTATCTGATGGGCGATCAAGATTATTGCTACTCTATTATGGAAGCAACACTGGGACAGCAAGGGCTAGAACTCTGGCAGCAACATAAACCTGATGCTGTATTGCTCGATTATAGACTGCGTGATCTAGACGGACTGGAATTTCTGGCTCAATTGCGATCGTTGACCCAACAGATGAGCGTACCTGTGATCATGGTAACTGGGCAGGGTGATGAAGCGCTGGCGATGCAGGCGATGAAAGCAGGGGCACAGGATTATCTAGTCAAAGAGCAAATTACCCCACAAAGGTTATGCCTGACAGTAAATCAGGCAATTGAAATAGTGCATCTACGTACTCAACTGCAACAGTGCATCCAAGCAGAGTTCGCCTTACAGGCGCGTGAACGCCAATTTAGCACCCTCGCAGAAGCCTCTCCAACTGCCATATTTAAGTGTAATACTGACAACAACTGTGTCTATGTCAATCATCGCTGGTGCGAAATGACTGGTCAACCTCCAGAGGTAGCATTTGGCATGGGATGGCTGGAAATAGTGCATCCCGACGACCGGGATGGTGTCGCCAAAGCATGGCTGGAATGGTGTGCAAACGCTGAAGAACAAGGGTTTTTTCACAAAGAAGCTCGGTTTGTGTGTCCGGATGGTCGTGTGATAGACTACATATGCCAAGCACTTCCGGAGATCAACTCTGAGGGTAATGTGGTTGGTTACATCGGTACTCTCACCGATATTACTCAGAGCAAACAAATAGAAGAAGCATTACGCCAAAGCGAAGAACGCTATCGGTGTTTAGCAGAATTGATTCCCCAACTCATCTGGACAGCGAGCCCCGAAGGAGAGTTGCTGGATGTTAATCATCGCTTTTTGGAATTTACAGGGTTTGTTATGGATCAAGTTCCCAGACCCGTGAAGAACCTGCTTGTGCATCCAGAAGATTTACCTTTGGTGTCTCAAATCTGGAACGAGGCGCTACAACAGGGTATTTACTATCAAGCCGAAGGTCGGATACGGCGAGCAGATGGTGTGTATCTCTGGCACTTGAACCAGGCAATTCCCCAAAAGAATCAGCAAGGTAAAATTGTCAAATGGTTCGGCACCTTAACGGATATAGACGCACAAAAACAACTGGAGATGGAACGCGATCGCCTATTACAGCTAGAGCGAACTGCAAGGGAAGCTGCTGAACGCGCCAACCAGATCAAAGATGAGTTTTTAGCAATTTTATCTCACGAGTTGCGCTCACCCCTAAATCCGATTTTGGGTTGGACAAAACTGCTGCAAACCGGCAGATTAGATCAAGCTAAAACTACTGAAGCTTTGGCTATCATTGAACGCAGCGTTAAAGTGCAAACTCAACTAATTGATGATCTGCTTGATATTTCCAAGATTCTACGTGGTAAACTTACCATGAATGTTGCTCCTGTTGATTTGGCATTGATCATTGAATCTGCGATTGATACCGTTACAACAGCCGCCATTGCCAAATCAATTTTGCTCCATCCGGTGCTGTCCAAGATTGGAAAAGTTTTTGGAGATGCCAACCGCCTGCAACAGGTCGTTTGGAACTTACTTTCCAACGCGATTAAGTTTACCCCCAACGGAGGACGGGTAGAAGTTCGTCTAGACCAAGTTAACGATCACGCCCACATTATGATCACCGATACAGGCATTGGCATTAACCCTAACTTCCTGCCGCATATTTTTGAGCCATTCCGTCAAGAGGATCTTTCTATTACTCGTAAATATGGGGGTTTAGGATTAGGGTTGGCGATCGTGCGTCAGTTGGTTGAAGCTCACGGCGGCACTATCATAGCTGATAGTCTTGGTGAAGGCTTGGGGGCTACCTTTACCGTAAGGTTACCACTGCTGAAGGTTGCACTGCAAATTCAGCAGACCGATGAGTTGCGACAACAGGTTCTCGACCTTACTGGGATTCGTGTCCTCGCAGTCGATGACGAGCCCGATACTCGCGAGTTATTAAAAGTCTTGTTGACCCAATATGGAGCAGAAGTTTTGATTGTTTCCTCTGGGGCTGAAGTTCTCGAAAACCTGGAGTCCTTTCAACCTGATGTGTTAGTGAGTGATCTTGGGATGCCAAATATGGATGGTTATACCCTGATCCAATATATCCGGACTTTACCCCATGAAAAAGGGGGACAGACTCCGGCAATTGCGTTAACTGCCTATGCAAGAATTGAGAATCACGAGCGAGCCATAACTAGTGGCTATCAAAAGTATATTACAAAGCCACTTGACCCAGAACATTTACTTCAAACTGTGATGGCACTGAAAACGATATCCCGCTAGCCCTGGTTCTTCAATCAGTTCTTTCAGGCTGCTGACCATTGTTTTTCCTTCTTAAAGGGTATTCTGACTCTGCACTTGCTGTTGTACCCAAGTACGAAAAGCCTTGCTAGATTGAACTTCATCAACTTGGCAATCTTGCAGGAATTGATAAAGTCGTTCTTTGATTGTCCAAGAAAATGTGGGGCTATTTTCTACCTCAGTATATTGATGATCCTGAAGTTGATAAATTCGCAATATTTGACCGTTATAGCGCCAGAATTCCGGTACACCCATACTAGCGTAAAAATTCAATTTATTGATGTCAGTATGAGTAATATCCACTTCTACAATCAAATCTGGTGGTGGATCTTCATTTAAGTTAACCTTTTTTCCGGCTACTTTAGGTTGATTTTGGATGTAATAGCAGTTATCAGGTTCGGCACTTCTTTCTAAATCGGGACGATTTAAAGTAGTTGAACCCATCGTTTTGATTTTCAGACCAATTTCCTCCACCAAAATCCGGATGAATAGTTCGATCAATCTCGTAGCACTTTCATGTTCTTCTAAAGGCATAGTAATTTCTAAAGTGCCTTGGTCATAGATAAGTCGAGCCGAACGACTTTCACCCAGTCCTGCTAAAATTTGCTCGTAAGCTTGCCAACTAATGTTATGAAAAACTACTCGCTGTTCTGCTAAGGTAGTTTCTGGGGGAATATTGCTTAGTTTATTGGTTGTACTAACCATATAGGAATTCAATTTTGGCTTATTAATTATTATAATTGAGTGACAGGGTAATTGCCATTATAGAGAATGAGTACGACTTAGGGACTTGTAGCCCTGCGAGGACAGGGTTACTAACGAGCAAATTATAGTCCTAGCAGAAAAACTAGCGCATCAACCAAATCGAACGATAGAAGAGTCTGCTTTGTACGATGCAACTGTAAACGGGAGCATCCCAGTTTTGCAGAAAGACGATCAGTAGTGTGAGCCGGAAAGCTAACGTGTATTATAAGCGAGCAAGATGCTCGCACTACGAATTTTCAAAAATGGGATGCACCCCTGTAAACTCTCGTTTTTTCTTTCTATTCCTTTTATTTCCACTTCCTCATATACTGACATTTGGTCAAAATTGAGTTGAGTCATTGGTCGTCAGGTTGACGTTGAGAAAGAATCATGCTACAAGTATAATACACGAATTGCTACTCCCTGGGTAAAATCATGCCGCAGATGGATTTTAGATAACTATCTGCGTGGGTGAGTCCCTTTGGGTGAGGTTTACAATCCAAAATAGAAAAAAGCGTTATGCCCTACGAAGAGTTAAAACTTTCAACACTATCGCCCATCTTATCTTGGGCAAATCACCCCTTGGGTTCAGAAGAAACCAAGATGGCAAAGAATGTCGCTTCTCTGCCATTTGTGTTCAAACACCTGGCATTAATGCCAGATGTCCATCTAGGAAAAGGCGCTTTAGTGGGTTCTGTCATTGCCACAAAAGAAGCAATTATTCCTGCTGCTGTTGGTGTTGATGTGGGTTGTGGGATGTGTGCTATCAAAACACCATTTCACGCTGATCAACTAGAAGGCAAGCTGAAGAAAATCCGATTGGATATTGAAGCAGCAATTCCAACTGGTTTCAACGAAAATAAAGACGTGGAAAAAAGTGTCACTAATTGGCAAAACTGGCAAGATTTTAAAGAATTGCATCGAGGGGTGCAAGACTTGCAAGGGAAAGCAATGAAACAAATGGGTTCTCTGGGAGGGGGTGAAGAATTGCCCCTTATTGTAGTAATACAGTAATCAAAACTCGTCCAAATCGGTGAAGGCTGAGAAATAGTAAATCTTTTATAGACTTAGGGTTGAATTTCCGGTAGATTTACTTGCTAATACCGAGGGAAGCGGTAAAACGCCCTGTAGAGAGCAGAGGGACTTGGGCATCCTAAATTAATTTAGGATGAAGGTGTGCTCCGAACTATACCGAATAAGAAGGTATAGAACCAAGCAGAAATGTCTTGGTCGATTGCAACAGAAGTCAGGAGTCAGGAGTCAGGAGTCAGAATGACTATGGAGACTGAGCTAAGCTTAACAAGCAATCAGTAACAAATTGAATCACTTCATCGAGGTTTGCCTCGATACAGAAAACCAAGTTTGGCTGATGCTGCATTCTGGTTCGCGCAACATCGGCAATAATCTTGCTCAATGCCACATTAGCACTGCCAAAGAATTGGCAAAGATGGCGGGTAATAAATTGCCTGACCCTGATTTAGCCTACTTTGTGGCTGGGACACCAGAATTCCGAGCATACTGGCACGATTTGCAGTGGGCACAGGATTATGCACGTTCCAACCGTGAGGTGATGATGGCACGTTTTAAGCACATTGTCGAGAAGCATCTGGCAGGTGGTAGGGCGAGTAAGCCTTTATTGGAGGTGAATTGCCATCACAATTACGCTGAGAAGGAAGTACATTTTGGCGAGGATGTGTATGTCACTCGTAAAGGTGCTGTACGCGCAACAGAAGAAGACTTTGGCATTATTCCTGGTTCAATGGGGGCAAAATCCTACATTGTTAAAGGAAAGGGAAATCACGCCAGTTTTTGCAGCTGTTCTCATGGTGCAGGACGTTTGCTGTCTCGAAATAAGGCAAAAAATGTCTATACACTTGACGATTTAATTGAGCAAACAAAAGGCGTAGAATGTCGCAAAGATTCGGGTGTTTTGGATGAAATTCCAGGTGCTTATAAACCTATAGATGAGGTGATGAACAATCAGGCGGATTTAGTTGAAGTTGTGGCGACACTCAAACAAGTTGTTTGTGTAAAGGGATGAATCAAAGTCGGGTGGGCAATGCCCACCTTTTTTATGCACAAAATTTACATATAGCATCAGTCAAAAGGAATAGAATCCAGCAAATTCTCAAAAAAAAGAAACATCCAGGAAGATAGAAATAATATTGTTTAGCTCATATATAATATTCTGAACCACGACAGTGCATACCTAGAGCAGTTAGCAATTAGCAGTGGCCACTACTGTATTATTGTTTCCCAATCCCCAATCCCCAATCCCCAATCACCCACGTAGGGCAGTTTATCCTAAGGAGGAACTCAATATGCTCAAGCCACTTCTGACAGGTAGTTATGTTTTCGTTTTGTTGTTTGTCGGCAGCCTTTCGGCTCAAGCACAAGTACCACAACCCACATCTCCACCCTCTCAATCTCAAGTTCCAGTAGTACCCCAAGCCAAAATTACTCCAGATGAACTCCAAAAATTTGCCCGCAGCTTAAAACAGTTGCTCGTGGTTGAACAGGGGGTAAAGCAAGAGATGGCACAAGCTATCGGTCAGTCAGGTCTGAGTGAACAACGGTTGAGGGAAATTTATCAAGCAAAAAAAAATCCTTCAACTCAGCCTACAACAGCGATTACCTTGCAAGAAAAGCAGAAATTCGACAAAACCTTTGCAAGGCTTAGAGAAATTCAGCAAAAGGCTAATTCAAAGGAGCTGCAGGCAATTCAAAAGGAGGGGCTACAACCAGAACGCTTCAACCAAATTCTCATCGCAGTCAGACAAGATCCGACTCTCCAGCAAAAAGTAAGGAAGATGATTCAGGGCTAATCTTGTGTTGATTAGGTGCATCACCTTAAACACTCTTCATGTGTGTTGTGGTCAAAAAATTTTGAAACCGGGCAAGACTTGTTGCGCGGCTTTAACCCGCAAAGTATCAAAGAATGTTAAGCTGCTATACATCTGGGAATAGTCCTGAACTGGTTTCCCCTGGCTGTAGCTATGCAAGAAAAGAAAAAAACTGCCCCCAAAGGCGAAGGGCAAAATAGCAATTTGTCAATAGACAGTTATTTGCGGCGTTTGCCGTATCAAGCAATGTCGTTTTCTTAATCCCCTAGATAAATCTAGGGGATTTTGCTGTTTGCATTTAATTTTTTATTTTAACCCAGGATAAAACAAATGAGGAAACTACTAAAGCAAATTACAGCAGCTACCAAAGATGAAAACTTTATGCACATGATTGAAAGCATAGAGGTGCTAGTTTCTAAAGTTCTATCTATTTTTTTGGTACTGGTAATTTTAGTGGCGATCACGGATCTAGGATTTTTTCTTTTCAAAGAATTATTTAGTATGCATTCCTCTAAACCATTCAACGAAAACTTATTAAATGTTTTTGGTTTATTTTTGGATGTTTTAATTGCCTTAGAAATTTTAGAAAATATCACCTCTTATTTGCGAAAACATGTTTTTCAAGTGGAATTGGTCATTGCCACCTCTTTAATTGCAGTTTCTAGAAAGATTATTATCCTCGACTTAGACAAAGTAAAAGGTACTGATATTCTTGGTTTAGGAGTTACCATTTTTGCTTTAGCAGTCAGTTATTGGATTATTCGCCATACCAATACTAAAAATCCAAATTAAACGGGAACCTCAATCGGGCGCAATGCAATTTTGTAAGAATTCAGGAGTCAGGAGTCATCAGGGTTGGGTATCCGTCTTTACTCTTGTTAGACGGCGGAGTGTTGTCTCCTGATTCTTTAACAATCGGGAGATAATACGATGTCGTCAAGAGTCTGAAGACAGATACCAAAAGAAAGATAAATTCTGAATTCTGACTCCTGACTCCTGAATTCTTACGGTATTATACTAAATCTGCAAGAGTTTCTGCATAATTAAACACTTACCCAATCACAACAAAACTATGACCCAGTACCGCATTACCTTACTTCCTGGCGATGGCATTGGACCCGAAATTATGACAGTGGCGGTAGATGTGCTCAAAGTCGTAGGGAAAAAGTTTGATATTCAGTTTGAATTCCAGGAAGCACTCATCGGTGGTAGGGCAATTGACGCGACAGGTGAACCCCTGCCATCAGCTACATTGGATCAGTGTCGCAACAGCGATGCCGTATTGCTTGCTGCGATTGGTGGTTACAAGTGGGATTCCCTCCCATCCCATTTACGCCCAGAAGCGGGTTTGTTAGGACTGCGTGCTGGGTTAGAATTATTTGCCAATTTGCGCCCAGCAAAAATTTTGCCTCAGTTGATTGATGCTTCGTCCTTAAAGCGTGAGGTTGTGGAAGGCGTCGATATTATGGTGGTGCGTGAACTCACTGGTGGAATTTACTTTGGCAAACCCAAGGGCATTTTTGCTACAGAAACCGGTGAGAAGCGGGGTGTGAATACTATGGCTTACACGGAATCTGAAATTGAGCGTATTGGGCGAGTCGCATTTGAAGCTGCACGGAAACGTCAGGGTAAACTCTGTTCGGTGGATAAAGCAAACGTTTTAGAAGTCTCTCAATTGTGGAGACTTCGCATCACTGAACTCGCTCAAGAGTATCCAGATGTAGAACTCTCCCACATGTATGTAGATAACGCTGCTATGCAGCTCCTACGCGATCCTAAACAATTCGACACCATTGTCACAGGCAATTTGTTTGGGGATATTCTCTCTGATGCTGCTGCTATGCTGACTGGCAGTATAGGGATGTTACCCTCAGCCAGTTTGGGTGCTTCTAGCCCAGGAGTTTATGAACCTGTTCACGGTTCAGCCCCAGATATAGCTGGACAGGATAAAGCCAATCCCCTAGCTCAAGTTTTAAGTGCTGCAATGATGCTCCGCTACAGTTTAAACCAATCAACTGCGGCAGACCACATTGAAAAGGGAGTGTTGCAGGTTTTACAGCAAGGCGATCGCACTGGCGATATCATGTCAAAAGGAATGAATTTATTGGGTTGCCGTGCTATGGGTGAGGCTCTGATTCAGGCTCTTGAATAATGATCTCACCATTTTAGCCGGGAATTTTGGCAACTGTTGCTGAAACTTTCAGATAAACTTCAGATAAACTATAGACAAACCTAGCAAACAAAATTCATCGAGTGGTATACGCTTTAAAACAAGGGCAGGCAAATTATACCAATCAAAGGAACCAGCCAGCATTGATTGACCCTGCCGTTATCAGAGCTGCTGGGCAAATATACCATGTCTACTGCGAGGTACATCCAGAAATTACTGGGCAAGCTTCAGGAGTAGCAATCAATCGTATTCACCACCGAGGTAAGGTGATTTTTACTCACCAACCAGTTCTCTTGCCGGAAGAATGTTTTGTGCCGTTGAATCAGATTGAATCGTATATGTATTAGTTAGTCGTTAGTTGTTAGTAGTTCATTGGGAAAAATAACAACTAACAACTAACAACTAACAAAAATGATCATTCCGGCAAGTCTCATTGTTTTTGCCTTGGGTGCATCTATTGGCAGCTTTATTAATGTTGTGGTTTATCGGCTACCTGCTGGGTTGTCAATTCTTTGGCCTCCTTCTCGCTGTCCCCATTGCTTAAACCAACTCAAAGCCTATGATAATTTACCAGTACTAGGATGGCTGTTATTAAAAGGGCGCTGTCGTTACTGTAAAAGCAAAATTTCTGTACGTTACCCTGTGGTAGAAGCGGTAACGGCATTTATGTTTGTGCTGGTTTTCTGGATATTTAAATTTTCGCTGTTGACAATTGGCTATTGGGCTTTTTGCAGTTGGTTATTAGCGCTATCGCTGATCGACTTAGATACCATGACCCTACCCAACCCACTTACACAGTCAGGGTTGGTACTGGGGGTCCTGTTTCACATGGTTGTGGGTTACTCACTAGAAGCTGGCTTGGTGGGATTGGTCAAACATCTGATGACAGCAGTCGTAGGAGCTGTGTTGGGGTTATGGCTGTTGGATGCGATCGCCATAGTTGGCTCTATCACCTTTGGCAAAGCAGCAATGGGTGCAGGTGACGCCAAACTAGCAGCCATGATGGGAGCTTGGTTGGGATGGAAGTCTTTATTGCTAGCTGGTTTTATTGCTTGTGGGGTGGGGGCGTTAGTAGGTGGGGTTACAATCATACTATCACAACGACAATGGGGACAAAAGATGCCTTTTGGTCCATTCCTCGCTTTAGGAGCAGTTATAACTCTGTTTAGCGGTGAGGCGATTTTGTCCACCTACCTGCAATTCTTTTTTTGATCAACCGATAACCAACAACAAACAATCACCCAATAACCGTAAACTTCATTACCCCATCTACCTTTGAGCTTTTGATAAGATTTACTTGTGACTTGGATTACCCTCTTAACAACTAGCACCCGTTGGCAAGCAGAACTCATGGAACAGCTGCTTGCTGCTCATGATATACCAACAAGAATTGTTGATCTGGGGGTGAAGTCGTACTTGGGAACTGGCACTCCCGCAGCTTTGCAAGTACCTTCACAAGATAAGTGGACTGCATTGCTCCTATTAAGTCCTCTAGAAGACGAACAAGAGACTTGAATTGGTTTACGTATTTTCATTAAGCTGGTAATTGAAGATGCAAAATAATGTCTGAATTGGTTAGAAGACAAATTTCAACAATTAGTCATTGGACTAAGGACTTTACGTGTTTTTGACATACTACACACTAAAATAAGATACAAATGGCGAACAACGAAGAATCACGCGGTTTAAAGTCCCTGTTAGACTGGTTTGCAAATCGACGGAAATCTGGGTCGATCATCCAAGAACGCCAAGAACGTGAAATTGCTGATGGGCTGTGGCATAAATGTTCTGAGTGTAGCGTATTAACCTATACCAAAGACCTGAAGGCAAATCAGATGGTTTGTGTGGAGTGTGGACATCATAATCGAGTCGATAGTGATGAACGCATCCGCCAGTTGACAGATGCTAAGACTTGGAGTCCAATGGATGAGCATTTGCGCCCTACTGATCCTCTACAATTTCGCGATCGCAAACCCTATATAGATCGCCTGCGGGAAATGCAGGAAAAAATTGGTTTAGTAGAGGCTGTCCAAACGGGGTTAGGTCAAATCAATGGTTTGCCGATAGCCCTTGGGGTTATGGACTTCCGGTTCATTGGTGCTAGCATGGGTTCTGTTGTGGGAGAAAAACTCACTCGCTTAATCGAACAAGCCACTCAGCGGCGGTATCCTGTGGTGATTATTTGCACCTCTGGTGGAGCGAGAATGCAAGAAGGGATGCTTTCGTTGATGCAAATGGCAAAAGTATCTGCCGCTTTGCAACTCCATCGGGAAGCGAGACTATTATACATTCCAGTTTTGACCAATCCGACTACGGGAGGTGTGACTGCCAGTTTTGCCATGTTGGGCGATATCATCTTAGCAGAACCAAAAGCAACCATCGGTTTTGCCGGTAGGCGAGTGATTGAGCAAACCCTGCGGGAAAAACTGCCAGAGGATTTTCAAACTGCGGAAGATTTGCTCAAACACGGCTTTGTGGATGAAATTGTACCTCGTACCCAGCTCAAGCAAACCTTGACTCAGTTGATTGCCTTACACCAACAACCTACACTAAATACAACCCATAGTATGGTGATGTGGGAGACAAGAGCCTTGAGTTCTAGTGCTGTTGACGCATAACAAGAATAGAGTGTGGGGAGTGTGGGGAGTGTGGGGAGAATTCAGTACCTCCCACACTCCCCGCTTCTTTCAAGTGACTTTTGAATTGAAGCGAAGCAACTGACCATATTCCTTCGGGGAGGGAGCTCGTCAAGAGTACAAATTCCCTAATTTTAGTTATGGGGATTCCCCCTGCTAAGAGCTCCCTGCGCCTTGCTCCCTCTTAATCTGCCATAAAGCTTGTATCATTTGGGTAAAAGATTGTCTTCCTGGCTCGTGTATAAAGATGAGTGGAAGAATTGCTACAAATCGGAACACACAAGAAACGGCAAACAATCCCGCTATGCCCCCATAGGAGGGATTTTGTGCTATGAACCCTCCTAGAATTGTACCCAAAGCAGCACTAGCCCCACCAACGGCAGCTATAAGCGAGAAATAGATGGACTGTCGTTCAATTGGTGCTACCTCTATTTGTAGATTGTTGTTGCATAAGTCAAGTGCCGCCCAAGTGCCACCAATAAACAAATGTAATAGTGGTAACCACAGCCAAAGGTCCATCACATCGTTACCGATCCCTAGCCACAAAACGGGGGTAATAATAACCAATACACCCACCAGAAATAGGATTTGACGATTACCCATCCTGTCTGCTAACTTACCCCACACAATCAGCATGAGCAAATTCGCTCCTGCCTGAATACTGCCGTAGAGTGTTACCAAGCTGACATCCAGATTCAACGTCTCCAGCATATAGAAGCTGAAAAAGGGGATGCTGAGGTGCATAGCTGCTTGCCATACACCGAAATACAGGAGAAATATTAAAAAATTAGAGTTTCTCAGTATACTTTTGTCAGCACCTGAAGGCTGATCAGAAATCACATTTTGCTGTAGTAAATTGCTAGACACAGGCAACGGAGTTACAGGAGAAGGAGAGGCTGGGGAGTTTTCTATAGCGATTAAGGTAGGCAAGGCAAGCACTTCCCTATTTCCCTCATCTTGCTCTGCTTTGTGGGATGATGCTTCCGTTAGATGTGTGTCTATTTTTTCAGACTGCTTGACAAAATAAAGATTTTGTGAATTTGGATTAACATCCACCTGGAAATACTGACACACCAAACTAGCAATCCCTGCTAGAACTCCAATCAACAGAACAACTCCGTAACCCTGTAGGGTGCCACCAGGCCAAGCTGATACAGCAAGACCTGCCAAAGGGATACAAGTGAGATTGGTTAAACTGACGACACTATTGCGGAATGCAAAATATCGCCCTCGTAGTCGCCGGGGGACTATCATTGCTAACCAACTCAGCCACGATGCATATCCTAGTGCGTGTAATAAATGGCTTAACAAAAGAACGAAAAGCGTTAAGAGTTTTAACTGCTGATAATTAACCCGTCCCCAGGATGCACCTACGATCCCAAGAATGAGAATTAGCCAAAGTATGCGGGAATTACCGTGTGTCCAAATGGAATACCGGAAGCGACTGGTTGTGCGTTCCGATAAGTAAGCACCAAAAGGCTGAATTAAATTCACCAGTGTTGGAATAGAAGACAGGATCGCAAAAACTATTGGACTAGCACCCAATTCCACTAGGAAATTACTGAGTAAAATGCCGCCCGTCGTAATTGAGAAAACCGTCATGCAAAAACCATCTACTGCTGACGCTTTGAGGCTGGTGCGAATATCATCCTTAGAGAATCGCACGGGGAATTTTGTAGTAGAATGGGAAGTAGCAGTTTGAGATGTTTGAGGGGAAAAAGAAGTATCCGTTCCAAGCTCAATAGAGTTCATGACCTATTTTTAAAGGTTAAACATCCAAGCATGAGTCCAGTGGCTGAAGAAATTATGTATTTTTTTCAGATGTGCTGGAAATTCCTCGTCTTTCTAAATAAAAATTCTCAATAATAGTTTTTGTTGAGAAAATATCACTCCTCAGTATAAATATTGTAAGTAGGGTGAAAGGGTTTTTCATCTTCCTGTGAGCAGAGCAAGCATGTTAAAGTTTTTGGGATTGGTATTTATAGCGATCGCTATTTTGTTGGTTGGTTGTCAGAGCCTACTTTTACCCAGCAGCTTTACAGCACCAGGTCTAGTTACAATCAAACTTAGTGGTTGGGGATCTAGCCCAACCGAACAAAAACTTTTGCAAGAGGTCTTAAAAGACTTTGAAGCACAGCACCCACTGATCAAAGTCAGATATGAGGTCATACCCGATCAATATATGGATGTCATTAAGACTCGTTTGATTGGGGAAGCCGCGCCTGATGTCTTCTATTTGGATGTGCTGGAGGCTCCCTTCCTCATGAGCCAGAATGTCCTAGAACCCCTCGATGCTTACCTCACTCCCCAATTTGACTTAGATGACTTTGAGAAGACTTTACTTGAGAGCTTCAAGTACGAGAACCATATTTATGGTCTTCCTAAAGACTTTTCTACCCTTGCCCTGTTTTATAACACAAAAGCCTTTACCACCACAGGCTTGACTAGTCCTCCATTTACCTGGGATGAATTACGCACTTACTCACAGAAGCTGACAGTGGATCGCAACCAAGATGGGAGAATAGATCAATATGGTTTTGGAGAAATCCCTGAGTTAGCACGTCAAGCCTATAAAATTAAAGCGTTTGGTGGACAAACCGTTGATAAAAATGGTTACGCCACGTTTGCTGATCCCGTCAGCTTACAGGGATTGCAGTTGGTCGTAGACCAGTATCAAAAAGACCGATCTTCAGCACAAAAATCTGATGTTGGAACTAACTCAGGGAGTGAAATGTTTGGTCAAAGTAAGGTAGCAATGGTCATTGAGGGCAACTGGGCGATTCCCTACCTAAGAGAGACATTTCCCCAACTGGAATTTGCGACTTCAGAAGTCCCTAGAATTAATCATCAAAAAGGTACAATGCTCTTTACCGTCGCCTACGTCATGAATAAACAAGCAGAACACAAAGCTGAAGCTTGGGAACTCATTTCCTATCTCACAGGCAAAGAAGGGATGGAAAAGTGGACAAGATCAGGGTTTGCTTTGCCAACTCGTAAGTCTGTTGCTCAGAAGTTGGGTTATGACCAAGATCCCTTGCGGTCTGCATTTGTGGCAGGGGTTGATTACGCCACACCTTGGCAAGTAGGCAAGTACGCAGCAGCAATTACGAACAATTTTGATAATCAGTTTGTCAGTGCAATGCTGAAACAGCAACCGCTACAACAGGCAATGCTTCGGGCGGAGGAAGCGGCTAATAAGCAAATTAAGGCAATGAATTGACTGGCCGAGAACCGGGTTTAGGGGAAGAGAAAACAACCGCACGCTACGTCCTTAAAAGCTATACCCTAGGCTATCTTTTATTTTTGGTATACCCTAAAGACAACGGTATCCTACCCGCAGGGTGCAAATCTCTAACTACCCGTAAAGTAGAGCTTATTCCTTCACAGCTTGCATCTCTTGAAATATGTGAAATCTCATGACGACTGCAAATCGGTGCTCTAACCCCAGCTGCGAATATTTCAATCGTACCTTGCCCAACAATACCAAGGTCTGCCCTATGTGTGGCACGCCTTTGCCCAATATGATTCCCGCTACTCGAGTACTTAATCATCAGGCTCCTCAGGTAGTAAAACAACCTACTCCGACCGCTTCCTCTCCCCCATTTGCACCAAATCCGACCCCCTTTTCCCTGCCAATTCTGGTTCGACCAACTTTGAAGCTGATCCATACTTCCGGTAGAGAATTTTGCTTACCGGGAGAAGATGGTAATATCGGTCGGCGAACTCATACCAACAAAGCTCGACCAGAAATTGACCTAACTGGTATTCCTAATGAGGGCATAGTTTCCCGCTCTCATGCACGAATTTACTGGAACCAGTCCCAAAATGCATACATGCTCACTGATAATAATAGTCGCAATGGAACTTATATAAATGGTACTCTTCTCTCTCCTAATGTTCCATACCGCCTCAATCACAATGATTCGTTACAACTCGGTCAAGAACATCTAGTTTGTTTTACAGTTGTACTAATTTGAAGAAGAATTCAGAATTCAGAATTCAGAACTCAGAATCACAATCGTGTTTGGATTCAGACCCCCACTAATTATAGACCGCTCAATGCGGGGGTCTTAAACCCCTAGACTCATCTACCAGTCGTACAGAATACCCAACTGAATTCTGACGGATGTGTTCTGAGTTCTGTTTGACAAATCCTAGCTTGTTAAAAGCCAAGTTCAACTTTTGACTAATTTTCTCATTTTGATTGTGATGGTATAAGTCATATGAAACTGCGTAACAAGTTCAAGTCACTGTTAGAAAATCTGAAACTAGCTAACAAGTTCAATTTACTTTTGATCCTTATTTTTCTCAGTAGTGTTCTGATCAGTGGCACGATTCTATCAGACTTACTTCAGGAGAGAGCAAAAGAAGAGGTGACATCTAGTGCAGATATTCTCATTCAAACAATGAGATCCGTGAGAGACTATACGACTCAAGAAATCATCCCTCTTTTAGAACCTAAACAGGAAACTAGCTCAGTATTCATTCCTCAAACGGTGGCTGCCTTCTCTGCACGGGAGGTTTTTGATAATCTACGCAAAAACCCAAAATATCGAGACTTCATTTACAAAGAAGCAGCACTTGATCCAACTAATTTACGAGATAAAGCTGATAGTTTTGAAACCGACCTGATAACCCTGTTTAGTAAAGAACCAGCTACCCAAAAGAAATCAGATTTCCGAACTTTTCCTACAGGAAAAACATTTTACATTGCCCGACCTTTGACTATCGAAGACCCAAGCTGTCTTCAATGCCATTCAACTCCAGATAAAGCTCCTAAGAGCCAGATAGAAAAGTACGGAGCCCAAAATGGTTTCAATTGGCAACTCCATAAAACCGTTTTTGCCCAAATGATTTATGTACCGGCTGATCAAGTTCTTCAAAGTGCTTATCAGTCCTGGTTGTTAATTATGGGGATACTAATCAGTATTTTTACTCTAGTCCTGATTATCATTAACTTTTTGCTGAAAAAGGCTGTCATCAAGCCAATTATGCAAATGTCCAAAATTGCTCAGGCAGTCAGCACTGGCAAAGCAAATTCTGATTTTGAACAGAAATCTAATGATGAAATTGGGACTCTAGCCGCATCCTTTAATAGAATGAAGTCCAGTCTTGAAATAGCTATGAAGCTCATTGCTCAGAAGAATCAGAAAAATAATTAAGTATTAAGGGCTATTTTTATCTCTCTGAATTTAACATTAGTGGTTGAGGAAAAATTAGATATGTTAATGTTATATTTTACACGGATATGTCGAGGAAAAAACCTAAGAAATTATTATTTGTACTGACAAGAAATGACTTGACCTGTCACAACTCATCAGTTAATCTTAAGTAGTAAGTCATTCTCTAACTGTCAATGAACAAAAAATTTAAACTGGCTTTGCTTGCTAGCCCCACAATTTTTACCTCTCTGCTGTCTATGGTAGCAGTAGTCAATCCTGCCCATGCCTATTCGCCGATTATCCGCATGAAAAACGGTGAGGCGTGCATAAGACATCCACACGTTAGTTACCACAAGTTTGTATGCATGAGAGTTACACAAGCAGATCGAGTGTCTCACGCTACGCCTGCATCTCAGGTAAATTCGGCACAATCATCAGGTAAAAATGTTGCCATGCTCAACTTTACTGAGGCAGATAGTGATAAAGCGATCGCCTTATTTGGCTGCGACTGCCCATATTGTATGAATGCTTTACGAGCACTGCAAAGTCAAGCGCCAATGGTCTACTAGACGAGCTAGGCTTACTATAACCTGTGTTAAGATTGTAACTCAACAAAGCGCTGGGAAAACTCTCTAGCAATTTTAGGGTCGGGAATTTCTCTAGCCAAAAGATTCACAAATTCCGTTGGAGAAATTTGTGAATGAGACTGTAAAACCTCCTGAATAAGCGAATTAGCTATTGGACCAATGAGTTCAGCCAAACATTCTTTGCATTGAAGTAAAAACCTTGGATCAATTCCTTGATGATTCGAGCTTACTGAATAAGTTGGCTTGGCTTGAGTTTTAGGAGTAACTTTCCTGTACAGCGATATTGCCTTCTTCTCAAACTCAGTTCGTTGTTGCTCAGACAGGTAAAGCATCAAATTCTCGACTAATTCCTTAATGCCTGGTGCATATACCGAAACTTCTTGGATCAAAGTAGGGGCAATAGGTCCAATAATTTCTGCAATAATCTCAAGTAAGGAGTCTTGTTCTAGCGCCAGAATCGCTTTGGGAAGTTCTTGCTCAATCGGAACTAGTGGTCTACGAACAGTTGAGTTATTAGAAGCCTGTTGAGCAGGAGGTGGGCTGACAGAAGCATTGGGAGCAGGAATTTTTGACGGAGGAAGGGTTGACGTTCGCACAACGGTTGGGTCTTCAAAACTGCGTGTAGGGTTCGGTTGCACCGCCACAGATGCTTGCAAAGCCCGCTTCAACTGATCTACAGAAGCAAAGCGCTGGTCAGGTGATTTTTGTAAACACCGCATGACCACCGCCTCCAGTTCTGGCTGAAGGTGGGATAAGCCTGGTTGGGAACGTAGGGGCTGCGGTTCCTT